>JAYYVF010000081.1:0-13012 GCA_036343635.1 Candidatus Latescibacterota bacterium
AAATAGGTGAATTCGGTGGGTTCGCCTGGTACAGCATAGTTAGGCGTGATTTCACCTATTGCTCTTTCTGCGAGTGGTGAAGTATAGTTCACCGCTAAAAAGTCTAAATTGGCAGCTAAGTCAGGTGTATTGGAGACCAAACTTACATCAATTTCCATGTAGCGTCGGGGAGAGGGAGATTGGAATGCAGCTCCAGACTCAGAATAGAGCTTACTCCACGAACTCCAATCGCCTCCAGGACTTATACTGGTGTCGATTCGACCACGAAAAGATGGAATCAGCTTTCCATAACGTTTCTCGCTTACTGCCTTTCCATTCTTGTCATAATGCTGGTATTCCTCTACCACATCGTTGCCCGTTCGGGTGCGAATTTCCACGCGCGTGCCGGGAGGAATATCTCCACCCCAATCTACGGAATTCAAGTTACGGCCCTGTCCTAGGTCAATCAGCGGAGAAGAAAAGCTTACTTGCTGAGGATATCCGCTGCCGAAGATTTGTATTTCGTCCGTTGTTCCTCCAGCGGCGCAACCCTGGACGCTCGATACGACATCGCCGACATTATTAATTGAGTAACATGAGGTGTCCCAATACTTCCAGAAGATGCGCACATATTGTGTTGGTAGTAAGTCGAAGTGATGGTCCACTATACCGTTTGAATAGTCGCTCCAAGGTGAAGCTCCCGAAAAGTGCTTGGTGTAACGTCGTGAGCCGTCAGTAGAAATGGATCCGTCAGAAGTCATAAATTCGTAAAACCTAAAGTCCCAACGTCTACGGGATATGTAGTGACTTGTTGTGATGCCCCCTCCAAACCCGGATCTAACTACCACACCTCCAATGACCCGGACCTGATCGATCCAGTAGACTGCACCCAGATCAAGTATCATGTGCGCGAGAATATCGTTCAAGCCTCTTGAGGCTGTTCCGGCACGCCAGCGTGCATAAAGGTCGCCGTCTACTAAACCTATAGCATTTCCTAATGGCTGGGATTCGGTATTGGCTAAATTGATATTTATGTCGATGGTTCCGCCTCGCTCGATCATTCCTAACGCAATATTATCTCCAATCGTTGTTACTTTAACCTCTACAAGACGAGAATCCGGTTTCAATAGCAGTGGTTCGAACCGGATAAATTGTATGGGCGTTTCATCCTCTTTATCGATCTCAAAAGTAACGCTGTGAAGATTGTTTTCTTTGAATCTCTGTTTGACCCTGTAGACAAGCGTACCGGGTATAGGTGCTGCGATTTTGTCGGTTTCTGGTTCGCCCGTGGATAAGAGCAGGTCGAAAAGCTCGAACGGGGGAGAATTTTTGTCAAAGATGAGAGTTACGCTTTTTGCGGATACTCCACGGCCAAGATCTACTTCGATAAACCAGGTAGATGGATCATCATCCATGTCAGGTTTCCAGCCTGTTGACATATTTCCATCAATGACATTTGTAGCTTCTCGCAAATTGGAACCCGCGTTACGAATTCCTCCGTTATGAGCAGCTATGTCAGTTATTGCATCCGTATCTTTGCTTATTTTCGTGGGCGAAATAATGCCTGTTCTTTGCAACTCTACTGCACCTATTGGTAGCTCCCATTGTTCCCATTGTCTTGCACTGTCATAGCGCAATTGTCCGGCGTAGGTGAACGATGGTTGAACCAAATAAAAAGCGATACCGAGAGTGCAAATCACAGTATAGGTTTTCATGAATTTCATCCGATCATTGCGTAAAAAAACAAATCTCGCTTAGTAAAATATCGCCAATTCAAGAAAAAACAGGATATAATTTTTTGCATTTTAAAAAAACGGTTTTACAATCCTACAAATTTTTCTGATACTTCACAACTATTCAGCGGGTATATATATTACTCGGGGATAGTTTTGTTGTTGAGGTCTACTGCTTAAACGAAATAAAAGCAATGGCGCACTTTATGATAATTTATTCGCTTATTCTGTGTCTATTTTCCGTTCCAATTTGGTCGCAAAACGAAGTTTTATTGCGTGAGTTTCGTCTGCCGACAGGGTATACGACTGAAATGGTTCTTGTTCCCGCGGGATCATTTCCTCGAGGATCTGAGAGTGAGGAATTTGATGAGCAGCCTGTTCGGACTATATACACAGATGCCTATTTGATAGACAAGTATGAAGTGACGGTTGCTCAGTGGAATGAATTTCAGACGGCTACCGACTACCAAATAGGAGAGTGGGTTTTACAGAATACTGAAAAACGTCAAAATCACCCTATAACTTTTGTAACTTGGTACGATGCCGAAGCCTTCTGTCTTTGGGCGGGGAAGCGTTTGCCATCCGAGGCGGAATGGGAGAGGGCCGCTCGTTGTGATGACGGTCGTAAGTATCCATGGGGTGATGGACTCGATGCACACCGGAGTAACTATTTTCAAAGCGGAGACCCTTTTGAGGCTGGATTAGGTACCATTCTGAACACAACACCCGTGGGATTTTATGACGGGAGCATACGGGATGGATACGTCACAAGAGATAACGCTAGCCCGTTTGGGGCATATGATATGGTTGGGAATGTTTGGGAATGGACAAATGATTGGTATCATTCCAGTTACTATGTTGACGGTCCAGACCGAAATCCAAGGGGGCCGGTGATTAGCAATGTAAAAGCGGTGCATGGCGGGTCTTATGCAACAGACGCAAGTCATATCCGACCTACGTATCGTGCTCGTGATGATCCTTATTTAAAGGGGCCGGACGTGGGTCTTCGTTGTGCATGTGATGTGTTGCCAGGCACTGCTGTGCAGGGACGATCTTGGGGGCAGGTAAAACGAAGTCCGGAGCCTTTGGTGATTGAAGATTTGGAGGTTCATCCGTGAACAAGGGGTTAACGCTTCAAATTATTCATAATCGGGCCTACGGACGTCAGGTAAAATCGTGTATGAGGACCGTCTTTTTTTTGTTTATTGTAGCTAGCGTATCGGCAGACGATGACTTACGGTCTCGTTACAATTTGACTCCTCTCCCACCTATACCCTATCCCGTAAATAATACTTACAATCCGGATCGAGTTGAATTGGGGCGACTACTATTCTTTGACCCGATTTTAGGTGGAGAGAAGGATGTAGCTTGTGGGACATGTCACTTACCTACATTTGGTATGGCTGACGGGCGTCGTCTGGCTGCTGGCACATCGGGCCACGGATTTGGTCCGGACCGGATTCTAGGTTTCTCGGCTGTTTCTGGGGACACGATTATTGAGGAGGCACGTCATACGATGACGATTTTTAATACTGCCTTTAATAAAGATGAGAGTGGAGAGGCCTCGGCCAAAGGGTTCATGCTGTGGGATGGAAAGGATCGTGGTTTAGAAGCCCAAGCATTGCGCGCAATTATAGTTCGGGTAGAAATGCGGGGTGATGGGTATCCAAGAGAGATGGCAGTTGATAGTGTTTTGGCTCGCCTTAGGATGATACCGGATTATATCGAACTGTTTAATAAGGCATTCCCAGCTGAAGCAGATTCAGTAGCTCGACAAATCCCGCGTTTGGCGTGTGAGTGGGATACCACACCATTGAAATCTGTGATTACGAGATCTACATTGGGAAGAGCTATTGCTGCATTCGAGCGTGAATTAGTTACTGACGATACGCCATATGATCATTATGTGGCGGGTGATGACAATGCTCTTACCCCGTCCCAAAAGCGTGGCCTTGAGGTCTTCTTTGAGAAAGGTAATTGTGCGAGTTGTCATAGTGGTCCAGAATTTTCTGAAGGGCGTTTTAGGGTGCAAGGTGTTGAACAGATTGGCCCGGGACAGCCTTTGGCTTCTACGAATACTGGGACTCCCCGCCCGTCCGGCAGGGATCGTGGAAGGTTTGTAACCTCCGGCAATAGGGAAGAGTTGTTTGCTTTTCGGACGGTGAGTCTCCGGCAAGTTGCTAAGACGCCCCCATATATGCATGATGGAGCGTTGTCGACTTTGGAAGAGGTGATTGAGTTTTATGATAGGGGAGGCGGTGATGAGGAGAGTATTGATCCAGAGCGCTTGGATAGCAACCTCTTTAACTTGGGACTTACTGAAGGAGAAAAGAAAGATTTATTGCATTTTCTGGAGGCATTAACCGACGAAACAATTCACGTTAAATTGCCACCTCGCGTTCCAAGTGGATTGAAGCCGGCAGGCATCGAATTGGTGGATTCTGAATCTGGTTTAGTAGGGGATTATTCGCTACTCATACAAGCAGGAAAGTCCTCTACATCCTTTGCAACTATTTCGATTCATCCCAATCCATTTAATTCGACTACTGTAATCAATTTTGAGGCGCCACGGGGTGGTGCTTTTGATCTAATCATTTTTAATGTACTCGGTCAAAAGGTGCGTCACCTGTTGGCAAAAGATATTACAGCTGGAAGACATAGTGTGCAATGGGATGGGCACAACGAAGATAGAAAACCTCTTGCAAGCGGGGTTTATTTCGTTACTCTGCACGGTGCCGCCGGATTTTCTGCAAAGCAACGTTTGTTGTTGTTGCGTTAAAGGTTTACCTCGAATCAGCAGAACTTGTGATTACATTTGAGATATTTTCACGTTTTCTTCGTAAATTACAATTTGATCTTTATACTGTCTCCTGAGTTCCGAGACGAACTCATCAAAATAATCTTCACTGAGGTCCTGTCGTAGGTGGGCTCTAACACGACCGATTGCCTGTTCAAACATCACTTCTTGTTCGGGGATTTTTTTCAACACTTTAAAAACAGAATAACCATTGTTTGTCTTTATCGGGCCCACAATTTCACCAATTTCGGCATCTTTTGCTTCCCAGCCAAGCTTCCCATATTTATCGGGATTAAGTAGTTGCATTCTGCCTCCTGCCCGTCTAATACGAGTGCTACGTTTTGAGTAACGTCTTGCAAGTTCGTCAAAATCCCCACCCTTTTCAATTTCTGTTCGCAATTTTAGTGCTTGTTCTCGGTCGTCGACCAATACCTCTAGGATAGAAGTTCGTTCTGGTCGAGTATAGCGATCTTTATTCTGGTTAAAGTATTTACGTTCCTGGTCTTCATCAAAATCTATTTGCTCGATAACTTCCTGGTCTCGTAATCTCCCAAGCAATTCTTCACGTTCAACACGCTGCAGTGCATCGGCAATAGTATCAATTTCCAGCATGCCTTGCTCTCGGCCATACTTGGGTAGTTCAATTTTAAAGGCGTATAATCGTTTGGCGTAAGAGCGCAGATCGTCTACGGTTCGTATTTCGGCCTGATCTCTTTCGCTATGCATTGCATTCATGAAATGCTCTATCGTCCAATTTGCTCCGTCGACTGTAAAAAGTGGTTGCTGAAGTTCTCCTCGTTTGAATTCCGGAATATCTTTCCCTGCCTGACTCAAGCGAGTAAGTAGTAACTGCATTCCTTCGGCATGCTCCCGGATTTGTAATCGGTCCGCGAGCCCTTCTAAAAAATCGAATGTGGCCAGAGCTTGTTTCTGTTTCACCATTACTTCTTTGACAGAAGCAACAGCACTTTCAAAAGGAACGTTACGCGTATCCACGATTTTCATTATAGAGTAACCATCAGGTTCCTGAATCGGGCCCAACAGCTCACCTACTGGGGTATTAAAAACCTGACGACGAAGGATGTGGCTCTTGAAACTAAGTCTACTCATCCAGCCGATATCACCCCCCTGCCTTGCGGTTTTTCCATCTTCTGAAAGATCTATTGCAATCTCTGCAAAGTCCTCTCCGGCATGTGTTCGTTGGAAAACACGGTCAATACCAATTGGGCTGGCGATTAAGATTCGACTCACGCGGCGCTCTTCTCCGATGTGATATCGGTCAAAGTATTCGCGCGCCTCTTCCGTAGTCACTTTTTCGTTGCCAGTGACCACCCCCCTACGAAAAAGTTCTTCCAGCATAAGTTCTTGTTCCTTCTGTAGCACTTTATTCTTGACTCTGATGTCATTATGCAAATTTCGTTTGCGTGCTTCCAAGAGAAGGATCTCTATGTCTATTAATCGGTCCAAAGCTTTACGTTGATTTTCCGGAGTTTGTTCGCTTGGGGCTCTGTAGAGAGCTTGAAATGCACGTTTTAGGCGCTCGGCATCAATTTCTACATTTCCCACAACTGCAATCGTAGTTGGTTCGACTACTTGTCTTTGTGGACTAGTGCAAGCAAATAAAAAAAGTGTCAAGATGATAAGGATGTGGTGATACAAAGAAATTCTCCTGTGCAGATTATGTTTGTTTGGGCTAGAGTTACTAAGTAACAGCAAGTGTTTACTTTATGCTGAGAAATCAAGATAACTTGACGGAGGTTTCCGTGCAAAATAGAATAGAAGCAAATTTAGACTAACTTGTTTCTCTCAAGGTGATAGTAAGTAAATTGTGATAAAACTATTTTTAGGATATCTCCTCATTTTGTTATTGGCTTGGTCCTGCAATGATCAAAAGGTCACTGTTGGCGACGTATATGAATTGGGCACTAAAGAGAGATCTTTGTCTGCAAAAATTGATACTTCAAAAACGACTGAATTTGTCGATGTGGCTGCAAACGTTGGAGTAGATTTTACCCACACAAGTGGTAGGTCGGGTCGTAAATATGGTGTGGAGACGATCGGTTCGGGTGCAGTTTTTTTTGATTTTGATGGGGATGGATGGATGGATCTATATGCTGTAAATGGGGCCCCTCTCCCAGGTTATGTTGGAAATGCTGGTGTTGGAAATGCGTTGTATCATAACGAATCAGGGGTTTTTTCGGAAGTGGGGCTTCAGTTGGGCGTAGCTGATTCAACATATGGAATGGGCGCAGTATCAGGTGATTATGATAACGACGGTGACAGCGATTTATTTGTAAGTAATTTTGGAGAAAACGTCCTTTTTCGCAATGATGATACCCTGTTTGTTGACAAAACAGATCTTATTGAAGGAAACGACGACAGTTGGTCTACGGGGTGTGCGTTTTTTGACTACGATTTAGACGGAGATCTGGATCTATATGTAGCGAATTATCTGGATTACACCTTTGAGCTATCCGAGTTTGACGAGAATGGCGAATTGCGGCGCCCCAGGCGTCATTTAGCACCTACAGAATATAGTGGCCGCAGGGATTTTTTTTATCGAAATGATGAAGGGTTTTTTATCGATGTAACGCAAGAGTTAGGTTTTATAAGCGAACACGGTAGAGAGTTGGGAGTAGTTTTTTTTGATGCAGATTTAGATGGTGATCTTGACATGTTTCAGGGTAACGATGCAACTCCAAACTTTCTGTATCGCAACGATGGTGGTTTTTTTGCAGAAACAGGTCTTTGGGCTGGTGTGGCATATAACGATGCTGGTAAGCCCGAAGGGACGATGGGGGTGGATATAGCTGATTACGACTCAGATGGCTTGCCCGATGTTGTGGTTACGAACTTTCAATGGGAGAGCAACACTTTATACCGGAATATTGGCAATGGTCGATTTCGGGACGTGTCTGCTGACGCTGGAATAGCTGTGAGCAGTTTGGATCGTTTAGCTTTCGGAATAAATTTTTTCGACTATGACAATGATGGCGACGAAGATCTTTACGTTGTGAATGGCCATATAGACGAGGATATAGAGCGTTTTGATCCTCAGGCCAGATATCCCCAACGAGATCAATTGTACCGAAATGAATCAGATGGTACTTTTGTGGAAATTAGCGAAGATGCTGGAACTGGGCTGAAAATTGAACGCGTGGGTCGCGGGTCTGCTGTTGCGGATTATGATAATGATGGTGACTTAGACATTTATGTGCTTAATACGGCTGGCGTAGCTATGCTTCTTCAAAATAATACATCACCAATTGGAGATTGGTTGCAGGTTTCATTGTCTGGAACGGTAAGCAACCCAGATGCCTATGGGGCACGTGTCGAAGTTTGGCAACAGGGTAAGGCTTCTGTTCGATATAAGCGAAGCAGTGCGAGTTATTTATCTCAGAACGATCCTCGGTTGCATTTTGGATTGGGTTATCAGGCTGTTGATAGTTTGGTAGTCTATTGGCCGAATAATCGTCGTCAGCGTGTTAATTCTGATATTGATAGTAATGTGATTACGATTCTTGAATCAAAGGATACCGGATCCAATGATGTTTTTCCCCCTAGTGTTTCGGTAGGTGATAATTTTGAGCTCGATGTTGAGTTACAGAGTTTTTGGAAACGAGCTCCACTGATGTTACCGGAAAAAGTTAATGAAGATCTATTTAAACCAGATTTGGAATTGCTTAGAGCGGGTGTTGAGAGTGAACCTACAAATCTCCAGGCGCGGATAAGCCTTATCCAGGGATTGATTGCTCATCGTGCATATTCCTTGGCCGATAGTCAACTGGTAATTGCTCAGAATATTGATTATGAAAGTGCCGAGCTTAGTATGATTCAAGGACGGCTTCGAAGCGACCTTGGTGACGTAAACGGCGCTGTAAATGCGCTCGAACGAGCCGTTATTCTAAGCAAAGATCTGGCGGAACCATACTACCTATTAGGTAATTTACGTGTGCGTCAACAACAACTGAAGAATGCTGTTCAATGCTATGAACATGCCATAGCAAGAGATCGAAAGCATCTGAAATCGTATTATAACTTAGCTGGTTTGCATGCAAGACAAACTGATTATGGGCTCGCAATCAGTGTGTTGGAGAAGGGCTTGCAGGAATTACCCGAAGAGGTCGAATTATTTGTCCAAATGGCAAATGTGCATTTTATACGTGCAGATTACAATCGCGCTTTGGTTTTATTAGAAAAAATTATTGATACCCAGCCTGACCGGGCAGATGCATATGACATGGTTGCCCAGATTTATATAAATCAAAATGATTTCCAGGCTGCTTCGAAGATTTTGCGGCGGGGTCTGAAAAATCGACCTAATAATCCCTTGTTGATGGCACGGATGGGAGTTTCATTGGTCCAGACGGGGATGTATGAGGAAGCGATTAGCCATCTGGAAAAAGCGATGAAAAAAAACCCAGATCGAAGCGAAGTGTATTACAATTTAGGGCAAGCACTTACGCAGAGTGGATACCGATCAAGGGGGAAGCAGGTTTTAGATTATTTTCGTCGATTACAAACGTCACACGAAGAAATACTGGAATACAAAACTGCAATCGTATTAAATCCAAGAGATGCGTTGGCTTATTACCGGCTTGGTGTAATCTATGCCAAGATAGAGCGTTACGCTGCTGCGATTCAGGCTTATAGTGCTGTTTTACAAATTTTGCCAAATCACGTAGATGCTTTGAATAATGTTGGGAATATTTATCTCAGAGAGAAAGATGTAGATCGAGCTATCCGTGCCTATATGCGTGTTTTGAAGATCGATCCTCAGTATGCCAGAGCACATCATAATTTGGGTAATGCGCATGTTTTGCTTGGCGAAGTTGAGAGTGCAATTAGAGCTTTTCGGCTTGCTATAGAGATGGATTCTTCATACGTTGCACCAAAATCAATGCTTAAAAAACTGTATGAACTTGGTTATTCAAATGCAAAATTAAACTCAATTAGCGAAGGTGTTGAGGAATTGAGTAAGGCCTCCACCGAACAGTGAACGTTAAAATTCGTTTGTCGGTAGCGTTGGTTTCCGCCGCAATAATCATTTATGAGATTAGTCTAACGAGGCTGTTCTCTTTTACGCTACATCATCATTATACATTCCTAGTTTTATCTGGTGTTGTTTGTGGCTTGGGTATTGGTGCAGCAATTGCTGTTCATATTTATCCGAAATTTGTGAAGTTAAATAGTTGGCTAGAGATGGTTTCTTGTCTTTGCGCTGTCAGTATTTTTTTTGCGGCAATCCTTCTTGTACAATTCCCTCGTTGGGCGCTTCCTGCGCAGTTAACACTTGCTATTATACCAGTTATTTCTGTAGGACTTTTTTTGGCTTGGTCTTTTTCTTTTTATCGACGAGACAGTCAACGACTCTATGCTTTTGATCTAATTGGAGCAGCTTTCGGGACATTAATGGTTGTGCCCTTCATTGAATGGCTGGGTGCGCCAGGGGCCTTATTGGCTAGTGCGACAATGATATCGTTTGCCGCCTTTATTGTTGGACGTAAACTCCGGTCGTTCATAGGTGTTGTCGTTTTTCTTTTGATCGTATTAATGCAAGGATTTGCCGATTGGATAGAAATTGATTTGGACGCGTTGGCCAAAGATCCCAATAAGCCGATGCATCGAGCTATTCAATCTGGAGGTAAACTAATTGAAAGTCGGTGGAGTTCATACGCCCGTACGGACCTTATTGATCGCAGTGGAGAAACGGGTTTGAATTTGTATGTTGATGGAAGTGCGGGTTCGTATATGTTCCGTTTTGGAGGCGATGTTCGAAAATTATTTTTTCTTCGTCGCGAAGCGGGGTTTTTCCCCTACTATTTTGGCCCACGGGGTAAAGTATTGATTGTTGGTCCTGGAGGGGGGCAAGACTTGCTCTATGGATTAATGACCGGCTGGGAAAGTATTGATGCGGTAGAAATTAACCCTGAAATATTTTCGATTTTAAGGAGTTATGCAGATTACAATGGCCATCTACTTGATCGAGAAGGTGTTAATGTCCACGTAGGAGATGGTCGAAGGTTTGTAGAGGAATCAAATCGGTCATATGACATGATTGCACTGCCACTGGTTTATGCGGAGGCAGCAGACCTGGTAGGTTATGCTCTTCAAGAGAATTATCTATTTACGGTAGAGGCTTTTTCTACCTATATGGATCGCCTGTCTCCTGGCGGGCGTTTAGTTGTGTTAGTGCACAATCACGAGTTGATGTTACGAGTGGTAGCCACGTTAGCTCACTTGTGGGAGCAAAAGGGCAAAACTGCTGAAGAGATGCTAAGCCATCTTGTAATAATCAATGGTACAAGATCTAATAGTGGTAGCAGCAAGGCTCAGCGTCCATTGATAATGGTTAAGAAAACTTCATACAGCGATCAGCAACTGCTGCAAATGAACTCTACCTTGACTGAACTGGGATTACGTTGGTATTTCGCTCAGGGTTTGAAGTCTCAACCGGAATTCGCCGCTTTGAATACAGAGGGATTAGATTCATTTGTCGATATCCAGGACGTTGATGTTTCTCCTGTATCCGATTCTAAACCGTTTTTCTATAACATTTCTCACGGGATTGATCAAAAGCTTATTACTGCTTTGTGGATTTCTGGATTGCTGTGTGCAATTGTCTTAATTGGGCCTTATTTTTCAAGGCGAGCCACAAGTAGTGCCGCAGAATCCTTTCATCTGAGGTATATAATTTTTGCAATGGGTTTGGGAATGAGTTTTATGCTTTTCGAAATTTATTTGTTGCAGCGTGTTTCTTTCTTTCTTGGCTATCCTGCTTTGACGCTTGTCGTAACACTATTCGGTTTATTGTTGGGTGTAGGGATTGGCAGTATGATGGCTGAACAGTTCGAAATCTTTCGGGCTTCACGAGGCCTTTCAAAGGTGACAATCTTAGTCGGTATAATTATTGGATTTTATCATGTGCCGACGGATTTATTTCTCCAATATCTGCGAAAACTTTCCGATATGGAACGTGGGTTTTTTGCTTTATGTACAACTTTCCTCCCTGGTATCTGTTTAGGAACGTTATTTCCATCGGCAATGCGTCTGGTTGAATCTTCACGCAGTATTTCTTGGATGTGGGCGACTAACGGAGTAGCATCCGTTTTTGGATCTATACTAGCCGTAGTCATATTAACGGAGTGGGGGATTGAGTGTGTCACGGAGGTGGCAGGGTTTTTATATGCTGCGTCCGGTATTGTGTTGTGGAACGGAAGACTCAAATCAGATACCGAGGATTTAAGTGAAGAAAGATCGTTATCAGGCCCCTTTGTTTTGATTTTTCTTTTAATTACTCTATGGTTTGCAACTTTTGAATTTGTTGGCGCTCGGTATTGGTCAGTACCTCAAGGAAGGCCGCAACCGCGGCCACAATTTTATCCGGAAATTTGGCCAGAATCGTTGAGGTTACATTGATTTTTGAGCAAGAGTTTTCCAAAGCGTATATTTTGTTCTGTGGTGTCAATTTATATTTCTTTCTTTTACTAGAAGAACAAGAAACAATCGTGCCATGAACGTGCTTATTTCTTTCTGCATAGTGCTTTTGTTGAAGGCTATCGCACTATCAATGCCTCTATTTACAGACGTCACATCCCAATCGGGATTAGATTTTCGTCACACAAATGGGGCGGGCGGATCCAAATTTGTGATAGAGACAGTGGGGCCTGGAGTTGGGTTTTTCGATTATGACTCGGACGGTTTTTTGGACATTTACCTTATCAATGGAGCCGCAACGCCTGGCATAGAATATGAGATAACCCCACAAAACGCACTATACCGAAACCTGCGTGATGGTAAATTTGCTGACGTTACCGAGGTTTCAAAAACCGGAGATAAAGGTTACGGTATGGGTGTTGCTGCGGGAGACTACGATAACGACGGTAACGTGGATATTTACCTTGGAAATTTTGGAGCAAACGTGCTTTATCGCAATGTCGGAGATGGTACCTTTGAAGATGTTTCCATCTCGGCTGGGGTTGTTGACCGGCGTTGGACTACGAGTTGCGCATTTTCAGATGTTGATCGAGATGGATTTGTTGACCTTTATGCTGCAAACTATCACGATTTTTCTTACACCAATCATAGGGTTTGTTCAGAGGGCGGAAGTGGCTTGCAACTATACTGCGGTCCTGAAGCATTTGATGGGGTCGGCGATGTATTATATCGGAACTTAGGGAATGGAACATTTATCGATGTTACTGAGAGTTCAGGATTGTTGCGTGAAGATGGTAAGGAACTAGGAGTGGTTTTCGGTGATGTTGATATGGATGGAGATTCTGACCTGTACTTAGCAAATGATAAAACTCTGAATTTCCTTTTTCTAAATTCGGGTGATGGAACTTTTAGTGAAGTGGGTTTGATTTCGGGCGCTTCTTACAATGAGGATGGTGATGTGGAAGCTGGAATGGGAGTAGATATGGGCGATTATGATAACGATCTATCGCCCGATTTATTTGTTACCAATTTTCAGTGGGAAACAAACACACTTTATCGGAATTTA
>JAYYVF010000082.1:0-50512 GCA_036343635.1 Candidatus Latescibacterota bacterium
GGATGGGAGTGCTACGTCTTCCGCGGCGACGGTTTCCATTACGGTGAATGCGGTGAACGACGCTCCGGTTCCTACGGCTCAGTCTGTTTCGGTTAATGAGGATACGCAGCTTTCGATCACGCTGGCGGGTACGGATCCGGAAGGGAACAATATTACTGCCTATGCTCTTGCATCGAATCCCTCTAAAGGTACTGCGAGTTTAAGCGGGAACACGGTGACGTATACTCCGTCGTCAAATTTTAATGGTTCGGACAGTTTTACGTTTACCACTTCGGACGCAAATGCCACGTCTTCAGCGGCGACGGTTTCCATTACGGTGAATGCGGTGAACGACACTCCGGTTGCTACATCGAGATCTGTGTCTGTGGAAGAAGATGTTCAAAGCCCGATCACTTTAACGGGCAGTGATATAGATGGTGATAACCTCACTTACGCTCTTGCGTCGAGTCCCTCTAAAGGTACTGCGAGTTTAAGCGGGAACACGGTGACCTATACGCCGAACACAAATTATTCCGGTTCGGACAGTTTTACGTTTAAGGTTTCGGACGGAAGTGCTACGTCTTCAGCGGCGACGGTTTCCATTACGGTCGAAGCCGCACTGTTGAAATTTGCTATGAATGTAATTTCTAATGAGCCGGTTGCGGTTGAGTTTAGAGAAACGATATCTGGATGGGGCTCTCAAAATGTGAGTGTCCACGGGAGTCAGCACGGACGGTTAGATGGGTCGTATAGCGGGAGTTCTGGAAAGGCATTTAATTTTCAAACCTCGGATACTTTTTTCCCGGGGGAAAAAATCGCGATCTCAATCTCTTCAGGGCTAACGAATGGTGACGGCGAAAAACAATCAAGGCCTTATCTCTGGTCGTATGTTAGGCCAACAAGCAGTTCGCCGGCAAAATTTGATGTGGCGATGCATGATCTGGAAGCGAGATCGTCTGACACTCGCGCATTTGCTTTGGGCGACCTGGATGGAGATGGATATCTTGATGTTGTAGCAGGTAATCATGAACAATCCGGAAGAGCTTATTTCTTTAACGGGTTGGATTGGTTTGTCCGGGATGTTTCGCAAGGATCTAACGGGCCGGTGCGGGCGGTACTACTGGCTGATTGGGATAATGATGGTGATCTGGATGGAGTTTTGGGTATGGACGGTAGCAATCATTTACTGCTAAAAAATAATGGTCAGCCTACTCCGGTTGGAGTGGGTAATTTAGCAAATAACGCAGACACGCGCGGCATGGCTATTGGTGATATTGATGGCGATGGTGATATAGATCTAATAACAGCAAATTTTGGTTCGGAAAACTTGATTTACGTGAATAACGGTTCATTTAATTTTGCTTCACCAATTGTTTTGGACAATTCCGGCGATTCGACGATGGACCTGGCTATGGCCGATTTGGATGCGGATGGTGACTTAGATGTGGTGACCGCTGAAAATGGATCCGTTAATAAGATTTTCGGAAACGACAGTGCCGGAGTTTTTAGCGCCGCGGGAAGTGTTGTGGACCAAGGAGCAGGAAGTGCAGAGAACTCGACGCAGACCTATGCGGTGAAGATTTCTGATATCGATGGTGACGGGGAACCGGATGGTGTTTTTGGAAATTACAATACCCCCAATACCGTTTTTTTGTCGAAAACCGATACCTGGTCTTCGATTGGTTCGACAACGATGCAGACGGCGCGTCTTGAATTGGGAGATTTGGATGGGGATGGTGATCAGGACGTTGTAGTTGGAAACTATAACAAAAAAAATCAGGTGTATCTTTTTGATCCGAGTGCAACAAATAAATTTGTGGTTCGAGACCTTCATTCGGATGTAGATAATACCTGGGCGTTGGGCTTGGGAGACTTAGATCACGATGGGGATCTCGATGTGCTAACGACGGCTACTGGTGGACAAGGTCAGTCGGTAAACAGAATTTATTACAATTCGTCCTCCCCTCTTGCCCCGAGAATTGTATCTGTTAGTCCTGCTCCGTGGTCTTCAAAGTCGGCTAAGAATACTGGTATAGGTGTTGTGTTTTCTGAATCGGTAAATGGTTCAGGTGGCATTGTTGCTCATGGATCTCAAAGTGGGCGTGTGGCGGGATCGGTTACGGGTAATGGTACGGGGTCGAGAGGTCTGGTACCACAAACACCATTTTTCCCTGGTGAAACGGTGTCGTATACCTTGAGCAGTACTCTAGTAAGTGTCGCAAACAATCAACCCTTAGCGGCGGGAATAATTGGGCAATATCAGACAAAGACGGAAGCAGCTCCTGCTCAATTTGATCGGAATCTCCTCACTGTAGGATCGGAAGCCAATAATACCAATCGACTGGCTGTCGCCGATGTAAACGGTGATGGTCGCCTCGATGTTGTATCCGGTAACGGTGGATCTGATACGCGGGTATATTTTGGAGAAGGCAACGGAGCTTTCGAGGATCTATGGAAACTGCATGAAAGCAATGGGGTAAACGGAGGATCTACGGGTAAGGCGCATCTTTATTTTAACGATACTAACGCAAAGACTAAAGAGGAGTTCATCGAAATATCCCGTCAACGGTGTGAATCGGGTTTGGAAGATGGGAGTAGCAGTCCCTGTATAGGGTTTGTTGTTAATTACACCAATGCTGAAAAGACGACACCAGCTCACAGCAAGTTCAAACTCCCGGGCGGCTCTTTGTTTGAAAGCGAAACTAGAGATGCTTATTTGATGACCAACGCAGGGTTGAGGAGACGTGTTGGTCCTGGCGGAGAGACTAAAAGTCTGTCGGATTTGGTGGTTGCCGATGTGACTGGTGATGGTCACATAGATATTCTTTCTGTGAGAGATCAGCAGGCAGTTCGAATCTATGCTGGCAATGGTAACGGATCCTATTCGAGTTTTGTCGGCATGAATGGCTTTGTGAGACCAACTCGTGCTCTTGCTGTCGGTGATGTTGACCTGGATGGCGATCTGGATTTAATCGAGGGGAACGATGGAGCTTTGTCGAGATATTATCTCAATGGAGGTAGTGGCAATTATGGCAACGGTCATAATCTGAATGATGTAGCGAGGAAGACTCAGGTGATGGTGGTGGCAGATGTGAATGGGGATGGGCAGCCGGATGTAATTGAAGGTAATGACCAAAGTGTGGATCGAATTTACTGGGGGTCTTTTAAGAAAACAAGCTCTGCTCTTTTCCGTCGATCAGAGAATATCAGTGATGGGAGTTTTCGTACTCGTTCCATTTCAGTGGGAGATTTAAACGCGGATGGTTTGGCAGACTTGATTGTGGGTCATAAAGATGCTGCTGATCAGGTTTTCGTGAATAGTCTTGATGGTAGCGGATTAGGTCTTAAGAATGTAATTGGCAGTAATTCATCTCCGACATCCTCAGTAGTTTTGGGTGATGTTGATGGTGACGGTGATCTTGATGTTTTGCGGGGGCTTTATGGTCAATTATCCCTTTGTCATTTAAACGACGGAACCGGAGTCTTTGGTCCGGATCGGCCTACGGATGGAGTTGTTCACAATACAACATCATTTGCTCTGGGAGATATTGATGGAGACGGTGACATTGATCTTGCTGAGGGTATCTACGGAGAGAGAAATCGACTTCATTTTAACTCGACGGAAGTAAATGCAACGCGGATTGTTTTTTCTACGCAGCCGGGTGGGGCTCGATACGGTCTTCCATTTGAACGACCGCCCGTAGTTACTGCCCAAAATCTAAATGGTGTTACTGCTTCAAACTTAAATGGTTTAAGCGTTGAACTTAAGTCCAGTGTCGGTAATGTGAGTAACGGGGTTGTAAAGATGACGGGAGGTGTAGCTATTTTTGATGAGCTTACTCTTGGTATTGTTTCCTCAGATGTTACGTTGACAGCGACAACCAGCGTTTCAGGTCTTGGTGCTGAAACAAGTGCCAAGTTCTCGGTTGACCGTGCTCCTGTATCGTTCTCAGTTGTTCCGAAAAAGATAGGTTATTCAGGATCGACAGTAGTCCCCAAGGTGTTAACCGATCCTCCGGACATCTCGTTCTCAACTAAACTTGAAGGGATCAGGGGCTATCCGAAGGCCCCTGGTAATTATCGTCTGGAAGTTGTTTCGACGGATCAAAATTACATAGGTCAAGAAACCCTGATCTTCACGATTGAGCCTCCTCCTGCACCACGGGCGACGCTTGTATCTTCAACAACTTCCGGACCGATTCCATTAGAGGTTGAGTTTCAAGGTAAGTCTTCGGGCTACTTTGAAACTAAATCGCTGGATACGGGAGCTGGTCAGATAATCGATATGACCGGGGGTGGAAAGACAACGGTTGTTTATGACAAACCCGGGGTTTACACAGTAGTTTACCAGGTAAGTGGTCCGGGCGGAAAAGCTGCGGCTGAGCTTACGATTGATGTTGCTGGCCCACCAAAACCTCAAGCTATCCCCAATGGCGTTACCGTTGAGGATTCGCCTCTGTCAATTGATCTGGCGGGCGTTGATGTCCAATCCGGGCGGTGGACTGTTTACGGTGCAGACCCTGAGCTGGTGGAAAGTATTAAAGTCGCTGGTGATTTGGTCACGTTTGTTCCTGTTCCTGACGCTTTTGGCAGCACTGATGTTCAAGTAATTCGTACAAGTTCTCTCGGTTTAACTGCTAAGCAGGTAATTTCTTTGACATGGACACCTAAGGACGATCCTCCAACATTTAACGAAATGCCCTCGGTATTCAGTGCTGATGAAGATGAGAACTTGCGAATTGATGTTGGTAAATTCGCAAATGATATAGATTCCGAGGTGGGCGAATTTAAGTGGTCTATTGAAGGGTATGACAATGCATTGGTGAATAGTGTGGTAGTTAAGGGGAGCAGTCTAATGGTGACGCCGAAACCAGATAAAGTCGGGCAGACGAAAGCGATTTTGCGTGTGGTGGATCCAACATCAGGGGCTGAGGCAAAACAACCTGTAAACCTCGTCTGGATACCGATTAACGATCCGCCGACGGAGCCTGTTGTTGGCAGCCCGGCAAATGGTGCGACAGAGGTGCCGCTGTCGACCATGCTTAGTTGGAAAGCAGAGGATCCAGATGGAGACCTATTGGTTTATGATGTGTTTTTTGGTGAGGAGGGTAAAAAACCAGAAGCTTCTTTAGGTCAGAAAGCAATGAATTTTAGTGCTGTAGCTATGAAACCCGGTACTGCATATGTATGGCGGGTTGTTGTGCGTGACCCTAGTGGTGAAACAACTCAGGCAACCGCCCGTTTTTCCACGGAGGCCGATAAAGTAGCACCGCGTATTCGAGGGCTGACGGCGGCAGTTGTAGACGAAGGGGCACGCATTGTGTGGGAAACGGACGAGGAGGCTAAATTTACTCTCTCGTATGTCAGTAAATCGTCGAAGGACGGTTCACCGCCGGATGTGGGACAAATAACAGACCCGGTTTATAGAAACTCTTTTGAAGTGAATCTGCCTACGCTTCAGCCTGCAACGTTTTATTCGTTGACTGTTGTAGCTACCGATAGATTTGGTAATACATCGAAGCCGGCTTCTGGGGGTCTTCGTACTTTGGCCGCTCCCGATCTCATTGCTCCAGTAATTACCCCCGGAAGCGTTCAAGTTAATGGTATTAGCGAGGAGGGGGCTTGGGTTAGATGGGCTACCGATGAATTGAGCTCAGCAACATTATCTTACGAATTGATAGAGTCAGATCCGAAAGATACTGAGGGGACTGGCAGCAAATCTGGCGTAGTGGAAAGTATCACCTTGGCCAGATCTCATGCCTTGCAATTAAATGGCTTAAAATCTGCTTCCCTTTATTCTTTTGAGGTTTTTTCGACCGACGCTTCAGGTAATATCTCTTCTGCCGTTATTGGAGGTTTTAAGACGGCCTTAGGAGCTGATGTGATCCCGCCGACTTTTGCACGGGCTCCCGATATTCAAGCTCAGGTGGAAGAGGCTAAGATTGCGTTTAGAGCAGATGAAGTTGTTGTGGCTGAGGTTCGCTATGATGTGGATGATAGTCCTCAAGATGGTCGCGTTGTTCTGAGCTCTGCTCCTTCTCAAGGTCATTTTTTGACGGTCGAAGGTTTGGAACCAGCAACCAAATATACCTATCAGGTCGCTATAGAGGACCTGGGAGGCAACCAGACGCTTTCAAAAGTTCGTAGTTTTCAGACTCGTGCCGCACCCGATAAAACCGAACCATTTGTTGAGGGATGGCGAGTTGTTCCAAGTACGGAACGGGCGGTTCTTGAATTTGCTTTTGATGAACCCATTTCTGCGAGTGTGTCTTGGTGGCCAGAGGCCGATGCCGAAAACATTCTGTTCCTTGATATAACTGATCCTTCACCCCGCCATAGCGTGTCTCTAGGCAATTTGGAAGCAGCAACTGTTTATCGGTATGAAATAACCGCTACGGATGCAGCAGGGAACACGGCCGCTCCTGTTTCAGACGGTTTCGAAACAGAGGCCGCTCCTGACACAGAATCGCCGGTTGTTTTGAATGCCCTTGTTGATGCACAACGTCTTGAGAGCACCGTTTTGCGGGTTGATTTGGATGAGGTGGCCACTTTGAAGGTTGATTGGGAATTAACGGGACTTCCGGAAGGGGTTGAATCGGGTTCGGCAACTATAGGACAAATTAATAGTCAGTTAAGTAGTGATTTGGTTGATGCGCATAGGATTTCGTTAACAAAATTAGTTCCTGGGGGTTATTATAAAGCTCTGTTTGTTGCGATTGATCCGTATGAAAATATGACGAAGGGTGAGGTGTTGTTCCGTGCTCCCTTACGACCGGATACTGAGCCGCCTCAACTTTTGAGGTTGCCTAGTGTGTTGAGTGTGAGCGAAGCAGGAGCTCGGATAGGTGTGAAATACAATGAAGATGTGCAGTTAAGTGTTCGCTATTATTTATCCGAAGATCCATCGGCTCCTGAAATAAGAAATTTTGCAAAGCCGCAAAAGAAGCATGCGTTTAAATTAAACGGTCTTCAAAGTGGAGTTGAGTATACTGTCGAGCTACTGGGTAGAGATGCTGCCGATCTCACTAATGAGCGAAGCTTGAGTTTTGTTACGCTTACTGAGAAGGATGACAGTCCTCCGGTGTTCACGAAATTACCTTGGGTAGAAAGTGCTGATCTGGCTGGTTTGCGTCTTGGCTTGGAACTGGATGAGCCTGTTGTCGCGACTCTTAATTTACAATCGGTAGAAAACCCAGAGGAGACTCATAGTTTGTCTGCCGTAGAAAGGGCTAAGTCTCACGCGCTAGAGATTACGGGTCTTTCTTCCGGAACCCAGTACAACTATGTGTTGGATGTGGACGATGCAAATCGTAATCGCACAACTAAAAGGGGCCAAGTCCGTACTTTAAAAAAAATTGTTGCCCCACGGATTGTAGAGGGCCCTACGCGTCAGCAGGTTACGGATGATCGAGCGTGGATTGCTTTTAAAACGAATGTGCCTGCTCGTGCCGAGATAAGCTATTTTCAGGATGAAACACCTGAAGATGTGCAGATAGAAAATCCCAGCACCAGAGACAAACAGCACGTGGTTCAATTAACGAATTTGCTGCCGGGATCCGGTTATCAATATTCGGTAATAGCGATAGATGACAAATCTGGTCTTGAATCGGAACTGGTCACCGGAAGTTTTCGTACCGTTGAGGGGCCGGATGAGACTCCGCCGAAGATACAGGGTGCCCCGACGGTAGCCAGTATTGCCGACATGCGGGCCAAGATTGTGTGGAGAACGGATGAACCATCTGACAGTCGGGTTCAGCTTACAGATCCTGAGGGGCAAATTCGGTTGTTCGGGGATGCAGCAACTACAGCTGAACATGTTGTAGAATTGACGAATCTGGATCCGGGAACTACCTACGATTACACCGTGTTTTCTCGTGATTTAGTAGGTAATGAGACCGCTTCGTCTTTGTTGTCTTTAATAACTTTGGCAGCTCCAGATGAGTCACCGCCAAAGTTTGCCCGCAAGCCGATCTTGAGGACAATAGCGCAAGATCAAGTTGTCCTAGCGTTCTCGGCTGACGAACCGGCTTCCGCCACGGTCGAGGTTGGTACAACTTCGACTTTTGAACTAGGTACGCGCACGTTGGCAGATCAGGTTTTAAATCACGAGGTGCTCATCGATGGATTGTTGCCCGGAACTGAATATTTTCTAAGAGTAGGTCTTACCGATGCACTTGGAAATGGTCCGACTTATGCGCCGGTTGTAGGCGTAATTACTGCCTTAGCACCGGACGAGATACCTCCTCAAATTTTAACTGGACCTTTTTCGCCGCCAGCAACGCAGTCTGAGGTGGTTATTGAATGGACAACTGATGAACCTGCTACGCGTGCTGTGCGTTACTGGATAGAAGGTCAGCCTGAAACTACAGCTTTTGTCGAAGAAGGTGCTTTAGCCCAGCATCACAGGCTAGTGCTAAGTAACTTGGAGCCTGGGACTACTTATGAGTATGTAGCATCTTCCGTAGATAAAGTGAGAAACGGACCCGTCGAGAGTGGGGTAGGACGATTCCGTACTGCATCGCGACCGCAACTCCCATCCTTTACTGTTGAGCCTGTCGCAGAGGTAGACGAATCCAGTGGGACGATTACGTGGCAGACCAACGTCCCATCTAATACTGTCGTTGATATAGGGTTTGATAACGAATATGGCCAGCGGATAGAAAAAGGTGAATTGGTTCAAGACCACGAGTTAGTAATTAGTAACTTAGAAGCTGGTCAGAAATATCATTTTAAAGTTACGAGCACTGATATGTCGGGTAATGTGCTTTCCACGGATCCTAAAGGATACGAAATGCACAGCCGGGATTTGACATTTCGTACGTTGGCCAAAGCTGATGTCCAACCTCCTCGCCTGATCGAGAACCCTACTACTGTTTGGACCGATAAGTCGGTTGTAGTTTCTTGGGAGACTGATGAGGCCTCCACATCGAGAATTGAGTGGATAGCTTTGAGTAAGGGGGTAAGCAATGCTCCGACTGAAGGATTTGTTGAAGATAATCAAATGCTTTTTGGTCACAGCTTAACATTGACAGGGCTAAGTCCACGAACGCTGTATTTGGTTAGAGTTATTTCTGAGGATGCCGCAGGCAATCAAATGATTTGGGAGCCGGGTAGTACTGCAAAGCTCATTGCAAAGCGGGCCTTTGATAAAGGTCTCCGAACCATGGCTTCCGGAAAGATTACTCAACCACCAGGTGGGGCCGGATTATTTGTTACAGATAGTTTCCCCGACACTCGTTTTCCTGTTATAACATCCGGGCCACGGGTACGAGAAAAGACCTCTGAGAGCGTTACTATAGAGTGGCATACCGATGAACTGTCCGATTCTTTTGTCTTGTTTGGTGCCCAGGAGGATTCACTTCAGGAGGAGGTCGGATCCGCTCAGGATGTTCAATTGCACAGTGTTACACTAACCAATCTGGATCCCGGAACGAGTTATTTCTTCCGTGCAGCATCTACAGATCCGTCAGGTAACGGCGCGACGGAGAGCGGGATCGCGGTTGCGACTACCTCTGCTGGGGCAGATCTTACTCCGCCGGCGTATCTTTCTGATCCTGATATTGTATTAACCACGGATGTGCAAGCCACAATTGCCTGGACATCTGACGAAGCTGCTGCAGCTACTATTGAGTATGCGCCCGATGGAGGAATACCACTTGTACGTAATCTGCGTCGGAGGTTGGTCGATCAGCAGGTGACGTTAACCAATCTGGAGGCGGGAACAGACTATACCGCTTTTATTACGCTTCGAGACGTTAATCAAAATGAAACACCAGTTCCTTTTCAAGTAAACTTCACTACGGACGCAGAGCCGGACCGGACTCCACCACGATTGATTGTTAATCCATATGTGAAGGTATTAGGGGATGAGAGCGCTATTATCGCATGGGAAACTGACGAACTTGCTGATTCGTTTGTCGATTTCGATACGACTCCGTATATGGGACTTGTGACTGGAGATCCGCTTTATAAGACAGAGCACGAGATTCGGTTAACTAATCTCCAGCCGGGAATGACGTATTTTTTCCGTGCGGGTTCATCTGATCGGGCTCAAAATGGTCCAAGTGAATCTGAGCCTACCGTGTTTACCACCCTAACGGATCCAGATTTGGAATCTCCAGCTGTTCCTTCTGGAATTACAGTTTTGGCGGGTCCAAGTGCTGCATTGCTGGAGTGGGAACCTTCTGAAGCGGTGGATTTTGGAAGCTATACGGTCTATCGTGAAAATTCCCGTCGTCGATATGTTGCTGTGGCAACTGGTTTGGTTGAACCACGTTATTTGGATGAGAGTCTCGAAAATGGAAAAACTTACAGATACCGCGTAACGGCTTCAGATGCACAGTATCCGGCAAATGAAAGTCCTCAATCTGAAAAGTTTTCCGTTGTTCCAGATGCAAATATATTGGGCGATCCACCTACAATTTTTGGTTTGGAAATGGGAGTTGGCGAAACGCACCCTATCGTGGTTGTTTCCAATACTGCAGGTACGGGTGATGGGACAAATATTACTTACACTGTGCAAATTTCGACGGAAGAAGATTTTTCCACCATTGTTGATAGGGAAGGTGGTCTCGAAGAGAATGCATCGGGATTGACTCGCTGGAGAGTGACTCGTTCGCTTGATCCAAACACTCCTTATTGGTACCGAGTTAGAAGTAACGATGGGCGTTTTGATGGTGTGTGGAGTGAGGCCATAGATCTAAAAGCTGGTGATGCTCAACCAACTGAAAATAGCGAAGATTTTGATGGTGATGGTCTGGTTAGTTTTCGAGATTTCTTTGCTCTTGCAAGCGGTTATGGTAGTAACGATGCAGTGTTGGATTTGAATGCGGGAGGTACTGTTGATGAAGAAGACGTTCAGTTGTTCAAAGGGCGTTTCGGTCGATCCTCTGGGGTAAAATCAGCGGCCTTGAAAAGAGTCGAGGTTGCGGACGGATCATATGTTCAAATGACTGCTGAGGCGACTTCATCCGATCGTATTACACTTAGGATCGATTTAAAGGGTATTGAAAGACTTAGCGGTTATGGACTTAATGTTTCTGCTGATCCACCGATATTAAAATATTTAGGCAGAGCGGATTCATCTGGTTTGGGTGGAAGAAAAGGAAGTATAAGTGTTGTACATGATGGCGCAGTTTTGGCTGTTGCAGAGCATTTGCGCGGCTTACGCCGGCCTATAGATGTCGAAGATGGTTGGTCGATTGAATTACTCTTCTCTTTGGAAGGGCGACCTCAGGATGTTGAGCTGAGCATGGATGAAGGTTATATAGGTATAGGACGTGGAGAGATTCTTCAAATACAGAAGGTGGATAATGCGCGTGTCTTGCCCTATGTCTACGCTCTTTATCCAAATTATCCAAATCCATTTAATCCGATGACCACGATTCGGTTTTCGATACCTAAATCAGGAAGTGACAACCCTCATAATCCGGTAATGATCGAGTTATATAATACAATTGGGCAAATGATTCGCTCTTGGGATTTTTCGAACTTACCGATGGGCTATCATAATCTTTTATGGGATGGCCAAGATAAAGATGGTCGACCCGTAGCAAGTGGTGTTTATTTCATTCGTATGCGCGCAGAAAATTTTGTGCAAGTTAGGAAGGCGACTCTTTTACGCTGAAGATTTTTGTTATTTGTGCCGATATAAATGAGATTAGAATAGTTACTCCATTAGAAATTTTTTTATTTCAGTGTGTCTGATTGGTAGGCTTCGATTGAGACAAACAGATAGCGTGGCAAATGGGGTTTCCCCCGGCTGCGAAGAGGAAAATTTGTCCGGTGTATTATTCCCTCGTCTTAATTAAATTAGTCTTTGCAAGTCTATACGCAACTTCGTCGGTTTATGGGCAATCGGAGGTGCTATTCGCTATAGATGCCAGTTCAGCTAAAATTGTAAAAGTTGATTTGGAAACAGGAACGCGAGTATCATCTTTTACTCCGCCGCTATTGTGCCGGACGGAGGGTGCCTGTGGTTTGGCCTACAGTGGCTATTCTCTTTTTATGGTTGATTCGACAGATCCTGACGGGATTGTGTACGAGATGTCTCCTGAAGACGGCACCGTCTGGAATACCTTGCCTGTTCCATCTACCAGTATAGATGCCCTGGCCTATGCGGAACAGACTCTTTTTGCTCTAAATTTTTCAGATGACGAAATTTATGCTATAGATCCTTTCGGTGGTTCAGTCTTACGGACTTTAATTCCCGGAGTGGATTTGGTTGGAGGTTTGGCTGCTGGCAATAGTTTGTTGTATGCAACTCGGATTCGACCGCCAGCTGTATTTTCTTTGGGTTTAGATGATGGGCGTTTGTTGCAAGAATGGGTAGCACCTGGGAATTTGCCAACGGGACTTGGATTGGTTAGAAACAAACTATATGTTGGCGATTATATTACGGGACGTGTCTCTACTATTTCTATGGATGTGGATAATACTCAAGGTCAGTTGGATCTAGATCTCGGTGATATTGCTGCAATTGCCGCTGGTCCGGTTGGTGGCGTGATTCCATATGAAATTCGTCTATCTAGGTCTGTAGAGATATTACGTGATGATGGTCGGGTAGATTTAGAGCTAGAGGCCGGACTGTATGATGTAGAAGGAAGAGTCCTTTACACGAATAATAGTAGTGTTTTACGTTGGGTTTTTTCGGGTGATCTAGAAGACACCTTGGATATTTCTGTTACAGAAGGTGTGGTAAGGTTACCACTTGATCTTGATGCCGGTGTCCAATTTTCCGTTCGTGTCGAGTTGCCGGGATTGGATTCTCCGGAACTTAGCCTTCGTGTGGTCTCGCCCACTGTAAGGGTCGGCTTAGATTTTATTTCAAGTGAAACAGAACCGGGAGTATTGGAAGTTCGTGCAAAATTATTTGATGCAGCTGATCTTTTAGCTGAAGCCGACACAAGTGATGTCTTTTTTGAACTTTTAGGTGGACGCGCATTGTTAATAGCCCCTTCGGTTGTGACTGCTAAAAATGGTATGGCCAGTACCTGGATTTATACAGATGGACGAGATACGGATATACCAATTCGAGTTGGGGTCAGGTCGGTGGAGGCATTTGCTACGCACAAGATTGAGACAATGGGGGAATTTGTAATTGATCATAGTCATGTTGTTATAACCAGTCAGCGAGTAGCTGGGCGTGATAATATACCACCTTCCAAGGTTATGGGATTACGTGCACGTGGTATATCAGATGACCGCATAGAGATAAATTGGGATCTGATTCCTGAAGACGGTATGTCTTATTGGATCCCGAGTAATCGAAAGTTTATTCTTCGTGAGGGTATTGAAGGTTACCGGATTTTTCGCGCAGAGGGTGAAGGGCGCTTTGCTCCCATAGCTTTTGTTCCTCCAGGCACAAACACTTATCAGGATGTAGTAGAGGCTGGAGGTGGCTTTTATCGGTATGTTGTTGTTTCTTCTGATATTGATAATTGGCGAGCGCCGAATATATCACCCGGTAGTCCCGAAGATATTGCTCGAAGAGTTGCTATGGTTGTTATCGGTCAAGATGAAGATGGAAACGAAATAAGGGGCCTATTCGATAATGACTTAGATGTGGATCTGGATGATTTCTTCCTTTTTGTTGATGTTTTTGGAACACGTATCTCTACTCCAGAATTTTCTGGTCAATTCGACCTTGACAGAGATGGCGCGGTAGATTTGGATGATTTTTTTATGTTTGCCGATGACTTTGGTCGGCAGGCAACGTTGCGATAGAATGTTAAAGCAAAGATCAAAACGCGTTGTTATGTGTTAAATTCTGTTTCTTCCAATGTAATTTTTGCTAATGATGGAAAAGGCGGATTCCCGAATTAATCATTAGCATGCCGTATTCATTAACTGCTTGAATAACATCGTCATCACGTACGGAACCACCAGCTTGAATAATATATTCTACACCTGAACGAGATGCACGATCGATGTTGTCTCGGAAGGGGAAGAATGCATCTGAACTTAGTGCAACCCCAGACATCTGGTCTAAATATTGGCGTTTTTCTTCAGATGAGATAAGATCAGGTACTCGTTCGAAATTTGTGCGCCATGCAGCCAATTCGTTAGGCGTGGCTTCTTCCTGAAGATATATGTCAATAGCATTAACTTTTTCAGCACGTTTTACGTTTTTTTTAAATTGCATTGATGTCACATTGGGATGCTGTCGTAAATACCAATTGTCGGCCTTGCTGCACGCCAAGCGCACGCAGTGTACTCGAGATTGTTGACCGGCTCCGATACCGATGATCTGACCATCTCGCGCTAATGTGACAGAATTAGATTGCGTATATTTTACGGCGATAGTTGCAACAGTTAGGTCTCGTTTAGCTTCATCGGAAAGATCTATTCGCGCACTCACTCTGTCGTCAAAAAAATCATCGGTAGGCACAAAGTTGTTACGGGTTTGCTCTAAGGTTATACCAAAGACTTCACGTATTTCATTCTGATCTGGAACAAATTCTGGGTCAATTTGAAAAATAGGATAGTTTCCTCCTTTTTTTGCTTTAAGCAATTCGAAAGCTTCAGATTCAAATCCTGGTGCGATTATTCCATCTGAAACTTCTCTTTGTATAATTTTGGCTGTAGCTAAATCAACGACGTCGCTCAAAGCAATCCAATCGCCAAAAGAAGCAAGTCTGTCCGCCCCTCGGGCACGTGCATAGGCTGTTGCCAGGGGGGTTAACTCTAAATCATTTACAAAATATGAAGTGGCTAGATCTTTGTTGAGTGGAACGCCGACCGCTGCTCCAGCAGGTGATACATGTTTAAAGGAAGCCGCAGCGGGCATATTAAGAGCTTGTTTAAGTTCTTGAACCAACGGCCACGAGTTTAATGCATCCATTAAATTGATGTAACTTGGAGATCCATTTAGGACATTAATGGGTAGGTTTTTCTCGCTACGCATGAAAAAACTTGCTTCGGTTTGATGCGGGTTACATCCATAGCGCATAATCCCAGGTGACGGCATAGTTTCTCCTTTTGCATTTCTATAGCATCAATTTTTATGATTGATGCCATTTTGTTGACAAATGTACGTAGTCTATTGTAATATGTATGTTCTTGTATGAGAATCTTATGGTCGCAAAAGTACCTACTTTTGGCAATAGCAGAGCCCAAAATTGCATCGTGCACTAAGAGCTCTGTCCCATGTTTCACGTGAGAGTAAAAAACATGTTCAAAGGATGTCATACGGCACTAATAACACCTATGCGGGGTGATGGAAGTGTAGACTATGAAGGGTTAGAGCGTCTAGCAGAGTTTCAGATTTCCAATGGTATTTCCGGTATCCTGGCTGTTGGAACAACTGGTGAAAGCCCAACGTTACTTTGGGATGAACACAACGAGGTTATTGAGCGTACGGTTCTATTAGCTAAAAACCGTTGTTTGTCCATTGCTGGAACGGGTAGTAATTCTACTAAAGAGACGCTGGAAGGTAGCGAGCATGCTTCGCATGTAGGTGCAGATGCAGTCTTACTTGTAGACCCATACTACAACGGTCCATCTTCGTTAGAAATTCGACGAGAATATGTTGAGCCTGTAGCGCGTGAATTCCCGAATGTTCAAGTGATACCCTATGTTATACCCGGTCGGACAGGGGCTATGCTACAGGTAGAAGATCTTGCCATCTTAAAGGAGCAGTATCCGAATGTTTCGTGCGTTAAGGAAGCTACTGGAGATTTGGATAATATGGCTAAAACTCGTCGAATCTGTGGCGAAAAATTTACAATAATGTCGGGTGATGATGACAAAACTGTTACCATGATGAAACGAAGTGATATTCGTGCGTCAGGTGTCATTTCTGTGATGTCCAATATTTTTCCAGGGCCAATACAACGCCTAACCGAACTGTTAATTGATGAAAAGAATGATGAGGCTGACAAATTGGCTCAATCCTTGGCTCCTCTTTTTTCCTGTGTGGGTGTAAATACGATTGAAACTACCTTGTTTGGAGATGTGGAATGCAGGGCGCGAAATCCATTGGCGGTCAAATCTCTCATGAATATTCTTGGTATGCCGTCAGGTCCAACTCGAAGGCCGCTGGGTAAAATGACGAAAAAGGGTATACATGTCGTGCTTGATGCTGCCCGTCAGGTCCAGGAAAATGATCCGTCCTTGTTGGCGCCTATTGGTGATTTTTTCAATATAGATGTTGAGGCACGTTTGGCGGATGAGCGTTTAATTCATGGATTGATATACGAGACGTATTAGGAGTTGTGATGACCAAAATTGTTGTAACTGGAATAGCTGGTCGTATGGGCCAACGGTTAGGAAGCCTGACGGTAGAGGCCGAGGATCTCTTTTTGGTTGGAGGTACTGAGCACGAAGAGCATCCATCCGTTGGCTGTGATGTGGGAGAATTGCTTGGAAAGCAAAGTCAAGATATCGAGGTCTCAAAAAATTTAAAGGAGTGTATTACAAATGCTGATGTCGTAATTGCATTTACGAGTCCCGAAGCGACCCTGCGGGATGCAAAAATATGTGCTGATTTTGGTATTGCTATGGTTGTTGGAACCACGGGGTTTGAACCAATACAACTGGAAGAATTTAAACAAATTGTTGCAAAAATACCTTGTGTTTTTGCCTCTAATTTTAGTACTGCAATGAATGTTTTATTTCAATTGGTTGAACAGGCAGCGAGTCAATTAGGCGACGCATACGACGTTGAGGTCATAGAAATGCATCATCATTTTAAAGTTGATGCTCCAAGTGGGTCGGCTATCACGCTGGGGGAACGAGCTGCTTCGGGTTTGGGACGTAAATTATCTGATGAGGCAATACATGGACGTGAAGGAGTGGTTGGAGAGAGAAGTCGTAAAGAAATAGGTATGCATGCAGTCCGCTTAGGGGATGTTGCTGGTGTCCACAAAGTATTATTTGGCGCACCCGGTGAATATGTTGAACTGTGTCACACGGCAACTAGCAGGGATGCTTTTGCTTTAGGAGCACTCAGAGCTGCACGCTTTATTGGTCATGCAGATACTGGTTTATATTCAATGGTAGATGTTCTACAATGCGAAGGTTGATTGATTTTAATTGTTATCTCTTCCGCTTCACGAATCAAGCGGAAAGAGTTCACACTCTAAAGATTTGTAGCTGTACATATTGATAAAATTATTCTTATAGGAAATCATTTATCATTTGATTTCGTTTCTTCTTTTAGAAGACCTGATTCTTTGAGTTTTTTTTCAATCAAAGTGATTTTTACAAGAGTAACAACCCCAAAAATAAAGCCCATTATTCCAAATGCTTCCATTTTAGAATTCCTTATTTTGGTTATTTAATGACATTAATAATTATTAATATTTTCCAATACGATATGATAAAATATTCTCTTCAAAAGATCCTAAGACGGTGCTACTGTCGATCTGGGGGACGGAAAAGATGCCTTGGTCCCGGCCACAGAGTTTGTATTTTGTCTCGAAGGCGTGCTGCTTCTTCGAAATCTTCATTTTCTACTGCGTCCTTTAGAGCTCGTTCTAACTGTTCTCTACGGGTTAGCGGTCTTTCCTGCTCCAGTTCGCTATGCCATTCTCGCAAGAAGACTAGTTCAGGTAATTCTTCTTCAACTTCTCCTTCCCATTCTTCCACATAGGTCTCTAGGTTTTCAATGCCCTCGTTAACGGCTTGGAGAGCTGTAGGATAATCTTCGGATTCGAGAGATAGCATGGCACGAGCTCGTGTTTGCATCATTATGGCGTGAGGATAATATTGTTCGAAATACCAGCGCACTTCATCATTGGGGGCATATTCATCAACGAAATCAAAAATCTTTAATGCGTGTTCCGTGTCTTTTATTACACCTTGATATTCTTCTAAATAAAAAAGACTGAGGTACCGATGATAGAATTGCCATGCCTCTTGAAAAAGGTCTTCACACTCTTCTTCTGTAAAAGTAAATTGCTTTTCTTTTTCTAACTTTATTTTCATTAGGTAATATTCGAGTAAAGAAGTGGAATCAAAGGGCCGTCTACCGTCGGGACGTCCTGATGGCTCCAATTGTAGGATGCCCATGTCTATTCGTATCTGGATTTTTTCAGATCCGTCATGACCTTTTATGCGACGAGCTAAAAACTCGTCTGGGTTGAAGTTCCAGTTTTTAAGAATGGGACCGATATCATATTTCATCAGTTGCCTCATGCGAACAAAATTAGTCCAATTGATCTTGAAAATATAGCGTAGGATTAAAACCTGCGCTAATTATTGCTAAGGTGAAACTGTAATTCATAGAAAAGGCTTTTTAGTTAAGAGTTGCAAAAAAGAGTGTAGTATTGCTTTGTTTATATTAACAGAATGATTAACTGATTTTGCGCTCAGTGCGACGGTTAATTAATATAAAAAATATGGAGCAGTTATTGGACTTGGAGATATTTTGGTGTGTAACAATATGAATTTAAATAAAGGACAGTGGATTTATGTCTAAGAAAACTGGTTTTGCTGTCGTTGGGTTAGGAATGGGGCGACATCACTGCAAAGCAATTTCTGCTGCCCCAGGGGCACAGTTGGTAGCAGTCTGCGATACGGATGAAGAGCGTCTAAATGGAACCTCGGAAGAATATGGTTGCAAGGCTTACAACGATTACCATGAGCTTCTGAACGACAAAGATGTTGAGGTGGTAAATATTGCTACTCCTTCGGGATTGCATGCCAGGATGGGAATTGAGGCGGCTGTAGCTGGTAAGCATTTGATAGTTGAAAAACCGGCTGATATCCAACCGGAGCGTGTAGATGCTTTGATTGCAGCTGGGCAAGAAAATGGAGTCAAAATAGCAGGCGTTTTTCAGGCCAGGCTAGATCCCCTAAACATAAGAATTCGGGAAGCTGTTCGCGCAGGCAAACTGGGTAAGTTGATAGGAGTACATGGTCATTTGCCTTGGTACCGAGCTCAATCCTATTATGAGGGACGTCACGGGACATGGAAAGGTACTTGGGACATGGATGGAGGCGGGTCTTTAATGAATCAAGGTGTACATACAGTAGATCTTCTTCAGTGGATAGCTGGCCCAATAGAGGCTGTTTCAGGTATGTATGGGATTTTTGCACACGAAATAGAAGCTGAGGATCAATCTGTAGCCGTCATGCGTTTCAAGAATGGAGCGCTGGGCACATTGTATACAACTACGTGTTGCTATCCTGGTTATGATCAACGAATTATGTTGTACGGTACGGAGGGTTCAGTGTCAAAAATTCATAGTGAATTGGAGGGTTGGAAACTGATGTCCGATGAAGGTAATGCCGAGGAGAAAGAATTACTTGCACTATATGGAGCCAATAAGGATGTAAGTGGATCATCTGATCCTATGGCTGTTGGGTTTGATGGACATACTCAGATTATTGTCGATATGTACGAATCCATAGCTGAGGAGAGAAGCCCACTAATCACGTTGGATAGTGCACGACATGCTGTTGAGATTATCAATGGAGTGTTTGAATCTGCCCGATCTGGTAAAGAAGTGAAAGTGGGTTAAAGACATGGCACATCACGATTTCGTACCTGATCATTATCATGTCACAATAGGGGCTCACGAGCCAGTGTTACATATTTCTCCAGGCGACTCTGTAAGTACTACAACGGTCGATGCGCGAGGTCGTGATTTTACAGGTGAGCAAATAACAGAACGAGGTAATCCGATGACAGGCCCGTTTTTTATTGACGGAGCTGAAGTTGGAGACGCGTTGGTTGTGAAGTTTGACCGTTTGTGGCCTAATCGTGACTGGGGATTTTCGGGCACGACCATTGCTCCGAATGTATTGGAACCTGGATATGATCCGGAGCTTAATATTGATTATGAAACTTGTAAATGGTCCGTTGATTTAAAGGCTGGTAACGTTAGGCTTGTTGAGCCGGAAACGCAATTATCTAAACTTATACTACCGATTTCTCCAATGTTAGGCTGTTTTGGAGTGGCCCCACCCAGAAGACAGTCGATTTCAACTGGAACATCCTCGACGTACGGTGGGAATATGGACTACCGTGGTTTCGTTCAGGGAACAACGGTGTTTTTACCGATTGCTGAACCTGGAGCTTTATTCCACTTAGGTGATGGACATGCCTTACAAGGTGATGGTGAGATTGTTGGAACTGGGATAGAAATTTCTTTTGAGGTCACGTTTACCGTAGATCTAATAAAAAAATCAAATATAGGTTGGCCTCGTGCGGAAAATGACACGCATATCATGGTCGCAGGAAATGCTCGTCCTCTAGACCAGTGTGTTCAGCACGCTACTACAGAATTGGTTAAATGGATTGAGAGTGATTATGGTTTAGATCCAATTGTCGTGCATCAAATATTGGGGCAGTTTGTCGAATATGATATGGGAAATGTCTATGATCCAGCATACACAATGGTTTGTAAGATAGAAAAGGAGATCTTAGAGCGCGTTTCCTCGTAGGTCAATCATTACTAGAGAGTTTGATGTGTTTTTTCCCTTCTGTCGATAAGTATCTGTTGAACGCTTTTATCCTGATTTCCTGTGTCGTTTATTGGTCGACGTAAATAGCTTCCGTCGGGCTGCATTTCGCGAATTTTATTTTGGCATGACAACGTGAGTGTGACAAGTTCTTCATAAATTCGCTTTTTATGTGTGTCGTCTGCAACTGGAAAGACTACTTCCACACGATTACGCAAGTTACGATTCATCCAGTCGGCGCTTCCCAACCAAACTTCCTCTTGTCCGCCGTTTGCGAAGTAATAAAGTCGACTATGTTCTAGGAACCTGTCAATTATGCTGTAGACGCGAATATTTTCGCTTATCCCCGGCAATCCAGCACGTAAACAGCAAACCCCACGCACAATTAGATCAATCTCAACTCCGGCTTGCGATGCTCTGTATAAGGTGTGCATAATTTCATGGTCTGTTAAGCCATTCATTTTAGCGACTATGGCTGCCGGACGACCGGCTATAGCATGTTCAATCTCACGCTCGATCCTATATATTATACCTTTTATTAGACCTGTTGGGGCAACCAATAGGTCTTTAAAACTTGTTTCGTGTGAGTGGGTTGTTAATACGTTGAATACTTCTGCTACTTCTGTGGTTAAGTTGGGTCGGGAGGTTATTAGGCCTAAATCAGTATAGAATTTTGCAGTTGTTTGATTATAATTTCCTGTTCCTAAATGTGCATAACGCCGCAATTTGTTGGATTCTCGCCTCACTAATAGGGACAACTTACAGTGGGTTTTTAGTCCCATCATCCCGTAAATGACATTTACGCCGCTGTCTTCAAAACGCCGAGCCCATTCGATATTAGCAGCTTCATCACCACGAGCTTTTAGTTCGACTAAGGCGGTAACTTCTTTACCACGTTCAGCTGCATTTATGAGCGCTTGTGCAACCTCCGAGTCGTCTCCCGTTCTATACAATGTTTGCTTGAGGACTAACACATTATCATCATTGGCAGCCATTTTTATAAATTCTATGACTGGGGCAAAAGAATCGTACGGATGGTGTAATAAAATATCCTTGTTTCTGACAGACTCAAAGAATCTTTTTGGGGTGGGGTTTACCGTGGGCAAGGATGGAGTGAACGGTATGTACTTCAAGTCGCGGCGTCCGACCAAGTCATATAAAGAAATGAATCGGTATAAATTAACAGGTCCATTTGTAAGGAAAGTGAGTTCATCTCCAACAGAGAATTGTTGTTGAAGGCGGTCTATTAATGGTTTTGGTGCCGCGGCTGATATTTCTAATCTGACGGCGTCGGCCAAGTGCTGACTTTTTACTTGTTCAGCAATTTCTTCTAAAAGGTTGTCTGAATCTTCCTCGTTAAGATATAAGTCGCTATTACGCGTGACTCGAAACGGGGCTGATGCAATCGTTTCATATCCACGAAAAAGCTTGTCTATCATAAGGTCCATAATACCTGCAAGAGGCACAAAATGTTGTTTGCCATCAATGTTCGGCAACTCAACCAGACGCGGTAATACTCTGGGGACTGTCGAGACACCCATGAGTATACTATCTTTCGATTTAAGTAGGGTCCCAATGCAAAGAGCTTTGTTTATTACACTAGGAAAAGGATGAGCTGGGTCAACTACAATAGGCGTGAGGACAGGCTCAAGTTGTTCTTGCCAGTAAGACGTTACGTAGTCGACGTGGCTTCTTGTCAATTTTTTCGATTCCCATATGCAAATACCTTCCTCACCTAATGCCGGAAGCAACTCCTCGTTCCAGCAACGATATTGATCGGACACCATTTTTCGTGTTTGCACCTCAATCTCTTTTAGTTGTTCCAGTGGACTTAGTCCGTCAGGCCGAGATGGGTTTGCTCCAGATTTGAGGAGTTGTAGCAAACCAGCTACACGTATTTCAAAAAACTCGTCAAGGTTGTTGGCGACAATTGCGAGAAATTTTACTCTTTCCAAGAGAGGATTGGTATTATCTTGGGCCTCTTCGAGTACACGAAAATTAAATTCGAGCCAAGATAATTCTCGGTTTATATATAATTGTGGTGAATTTAGGTTCAGATTTTTCAAGTTTGGCTGGTAGAGGTTGTGTGTAATACCATGTCCTATCTTCAGCTAACGAAGTTATGTAGTACTTACACTCAATGCAACAAAATCGGTTATCATTAATGCCAATGTGACAAAACAAAATCTCGGTCTAATGCAGCGTTTTTTAATATTGCTTGGATAGGTGTGTCTGGATTCTTCGGTGTAGCCATGTTGGCGGTAAATTCTATAGACAGATCTCCGTTATAATTAGAATCATACAAGTGGGGAAGAAGTCGATTATAGTCGATCCAATCTCCTGCGGATAAAAGACAGCAATCCATTTTCATAGCTTTCCGGTTCTGGAGGTGTATATGAATAATCCACGGGGCAATTTTATCAAAGAATTCTAAAGCTTCTTCTGTATTGCTCTCCATATATGGCTGAAAACAACAACCTACATTTTTTGAAGAAACAAGAGATTCGAAAACTTTCATCGTGCTATCTTGCGTGTCGCATAATGTGTTTGCATGTGTCTCTAATGCCAGAAATATCCCGTGATTTTCCAGTTGTGATGCTAATGACTTCAGAGATCGGATAGCTTGTTGTGTCTGATCGGGATTCATGTTTTTACTTGCTATGTTTCCAGCAAATATTTTAAAAATTTTTACCTCCAATTTACAGGCAAATTGTATTAGGCGGTCCAATTTTTGAGACTCTTGCGTATTACTACTCAAGAGGTGTAGGGCAGGATAGGCTCCCAAAACAGGGCAAGTCATATCGAGATTATTAATAGAATCAACCAGTTGCAATACTCCGCTATTGCTTTGATGAGAAATATGATATTGCCAAATCTCCAGTTCATTAAATCCGAATTCTTTCACCTCGGGTAATAATTTATCTAAAGGTTGATATGGAATTTTATCAGTCGTCCAACGATTAGGTTCTAGTAAGATTGTGTTAAGTAAGATTCGCATAATTTAATTCCGTTATCCATTAGATCCTGAGAATTCTCCACTTTAAGTGGGTGGTAGTTATAGTTAAAGGCTGGAATGTACCTGTCTGCCTAGCTATATTTTTGTCTGTCAAAATAGAGTGAATTTATAATATCAGCAATTTGCAGGAGGTTCAATATGGCCAAGCGCTTGAGGGTTGTTGTCCCTGGGGATGATCCTGTTCAGATAGGAGGGTCGCCACATTTGGAACGGTTAAAGGTCCATGGGGATGTAATTGTTTATGATAAGCGTCCGGAGAATAAAGAAGAGCAAATAGAACGTGCTAAAAATGCTCAGATTATAATTAATTCACGTGGTGTAGTAACGTGGAGAGAAGAAGATTTTCAGCATTTACCTGATATAGAGATGATAGCGACCTGTTCTATTGGTACTGACATGATTGATTTGGTTTCTGCGAAAAAGAGGGGAATTGTAGTTTCTAACCAGCCAGGTCGCACTGCTCCGGTTGTAGCAGAGCATATGTTTGGTTTAATGTTCTCTTTGGCAAAGCGTGCTCATTTCCAGACTTCAGAGTTGAAGAGTGGGCGGTGGACGCGGCAGATGAATGTGATGTTGCAAAAAAAAGTTTTGGGAATAATTGGTACTGGGGCGATTGGTGCCGAAATGGCTCGGCTAGGACGGGCGATAGGGATGGAGGTGATGGCTTGGACGTTTAACCCTTCGTCAAAGCGAGCAGAGGAGTTAGGTGTTCGGTATGTAGATTTGGATGAACTTTTACGACTTTCGGATGTTGTTAGTTTGCATGTGAAACTTACGCCGGATTCTCATCACTTGATCAGCATTGACGAGTTGAAGAAAATGAAAAAAACTGCGCTATTACTTAATGGAGCTCGTGGTGATGTTTTGGATCTTGATGCACTTTGTGGGTGCTTGAATGCCGGGGATTTGGGTGGAGCTGGACTTGACGTGTTTCCTGAGGAACCATTACCATCGAATCATCCTATATTGGCTTGTGATCAGATAGTCTTGACACCGCACGCTGCAGATCAGACACCTGAAGGAGTTGAGTTATTAAACGGGGGTGCTGTTGAAAATGTTTTATCATTTATTCAGGGTGCCCCTAAGAATAATGTCGCTATCTGATCGAGGAGACAATTGATATTACGTTCCTTATCGACTACGTCCTGGGCATTGGCTAATTTGAGGGGTTGACTGATATACAAGTGATTAAATTTCAATGATGACTCGAGTTGCACACGTATTTCCGACAGATCGCGTTGCTTATTTGATGCGATCGCGTTTAATGCGTTTACAGGAAAAAGGTTTTTGCATAAGTGTCCTCTGTGGTGATCGAGGTTACACTGAGCGCCTCCGGCAATGTGGTTTGAATGTAGTAACTATACCTTTTGCAAGAGAAATATCTCCTGTAGTGGACATCCAGTGCATATGGTCGTTACGTGCCGCTTTGAGAAGAGGGCAATATGCTATTGCTCATTCACATAATCCCAAAGGAACACTACTTGGTCCAGTGTCGGCTCAGTGGGCAGGTTCAACTGTGGTTATACATACCGTACATGGTTTTTTGTTTAACGAATATAGTAGAGGCTTTTATCGTATAGCAGCATTGGCTGCTGAGCGGTGGTGCGCGTTTTGGTCCGATCATTTGCTTTTTCAAAGTGAAGAAGACTATGAATACGCAAAAAAGAAAATATTCAAGAATTCGGACCGTTTACATTTGATAGGAAATGGAGTAGACGAAAGACGTTTTGATCAGGACAATTACCCTGAAGCACGTCAAAAAAAGAGATTTGAATTGGGGTTTAGTGAGAATCATTTTGTTGTGGGAATGGTGACGCGTTTAGTTCGAGAAAAAGGTTGTATTGATTTTTTTGCTGCAGCATCAATTATTTGTCAGCGTTATGAGAATGCTCGATTTTTATTAGTTGGAATACCTGAAAATACGGATCAAAAAGATGCTGTCGACCCTGTAGAACTTGCAAAGGAATACAGGATTGTTGATAAGTGTGTGTTGCTGGAAGACAGACTTGATATGCCGGAACTGTATTTGTCTATGGATCTGTGTGTATTGCCATCATATAGAGAAGGATTGCCTCGTTGCTTGCTTGAGGCTGCCGTGATGGGCATCCCGACCGTTGCTACGCGTATTCGCGGGTGTAAAGAAATCATCGTTGATGGTGAAACAGGATTGCTTTATCCGCCGGGCAATGTAAACGAATTTGTAGCAGTGATAGATAGCTTAATAAATGACGAGATCCTTCGAAAGCGAATATCTAAAGAAGGCGTATTGCGTGTTAAAGCTAATTATACCGAAGCGCATGTCACTGAACGCATTGTCAGATTATACCAATCGGTTGTTCCAGATTCGTAAAATTCTGAGGAGAAAATTATCTTTTATCAACTAAATTTCGAACAATCTTGCGTTCGAATCGTGCAATTTCTTTAGTGCCTTCCAAGACTCCGATCTCTAAATTAAAATTCCGAATTTCTCCTGGTTTCATTTCTTGCAAGTAACCATTCTTACGATTCCATTCGCGCCCGAGCACAGAAACATTTCCTGGTTCAACGCCTGCAACATAGGTGCCTTTATGATAGTGTAACCAATGATTTAAAAGAGGCATTTCCGATTGTTTGAAAATCCAGTAAATCCCGAGTTCTAGGCGGTCGTTAATAAGAGCAACATGAACATTGCCTGATTTGTCAGCTATAGGGCGATGAACGAATACATCATCTCTTTCGCGGGACTGTGGACTATTCACGATGCTATATTCGCGGGCTTCTATGGGTTGATCTGCAAGCCATTCTGTGCTCAGACTACTATGAATTACAAAACGTGATCCAGCGTCTAGAATTGGAAAACCTGGATTGCAGTGGTATACAAACATGATAGGAGACGGATTTACACTAAGGTTTTCTATGCTATCCGATATTCGGATGCATTTTTCTCCTAATTTGGTTGAAATTTCTCGCGTTAATTCTAAATTTGGACCAAAAACGATAGATTCACGCATTTTCCCCGAAATGCTTAGTTCAAAGTCATCTTCAATCCATTTACTATCGATAGAGACGTTTCGCCCCGGAATGTATGATAAACGTCCATGCAATGGTAAGAGTTCATTTTCGATTTCTGGGTCAATTTCTGGGTGACCCACAAAAGTCATTCCACATGAAGTTAACATGCCCCCGTACCAACCCCGAAGCCAGCCGAAACCCTCTGGCTCATAGAAGGCTGGATTAACGTCTCCAGGACTAGCTCGAAAACATAAGGAATGGCCTTTGTAGGAAGCTGATGCAATATCCAGAGCGCGACCTGGTAACAAACTGAACTGTAATCCAGATGCATTTGTAATTTCTACGACGTCCGTTCCGTTAGAAAAGCCATCGCGCATAGTTGCTTGTCTGGCTTGGATAAGTTGGCTAATGTCACCGACTCTATCCAAAATTCGTCTTCTACTGTATGAGCGTCCGAATATTTTTGCCATAGTCCATTTTCTCCAAGTGTCTGATGCAAGATAGCATTATAATACTCATTGAAAAATTATACGATAGAGTGCGATTAAGTCAAAATGTTTTGATTTTTTCGACACAGTTAATCTGTGAAGAATGAATGACATAAAATAGAAAATAGCACAGAGTAATCTTAGGATTAATCATCCATCGGCTCTATTGCTTGTGAATTGTTCCAAATGGCTTTATTTACTTCCTTAGACACACGGTAGAACGTTATGTCTTCAGATTCATATGGAACTAAACAATCTAAGAGAGTTGCTTCTTCTTCGCCTGTTTTTAACCATTTATTACGGGCATGTCCTTGTAGGATCACGGGCATACGGTTGTGTAAAGCGGAGAGTTGTTTACTTGCAGCAACCGTAGCTATAGTGCAGGTAAAGAGTTCACCTCCATCAGGATCATACCAAATGTCCCACAAACCAGCAAAAAACATTGGGCTCTTATTTTGCATGTGTACATAGTGGGGGGTTTTTATGTTTGTCTCCAGTTTCCATTCATAATAACCACTGGCTGGAATTAAACATCGCCTGCGTTTATATGCTGCTCGAAATGAAGGTTTTTCATTGATAGTTTCTGACCTTGCATTGATCATTTTTGCTGACCATGTTGGGTCTTTTGCCCAACTCGGAACAAGTCCCCACTGGAAAACATCTAATTTATTATCAGACTTTTTAGGACACTTTGTGATGGCTAAAACGGGTTTGGTTGGAGCGATATTGAAATTTGGATTAATGCTATCGATATCCGCCGTAAATGAAATATGGTTTTGTAATTCGGGTATATCGTGATGCAGTACGAAGCGTCCACACATGATGTCATCTCGTTAAAATGTTTTTTTGACGTACGATAGTTTTTAGCTTTTTTTCTCAGACCTAAGGTGTTTCTGTTTATAAAATAGGGAACAAAACGAATTTATGCGGTATTTTGCAAATCATATCGTATCGATTATCGAATGCGTCGATTAGGAGTATATTTATGACTATAATGGTTACTGGTGGTTCGGGGTATATTGGTAGCGTAACTGTTGAAATATTACGTGCTGCGGGAGAGGATATTGTTGTCGTAGATGATTTTTACCGAGGCCATGAGTCTGCACTTGCCTCGGATATTCCTATATACAAAGGGAAGGTTGGGGATCGAGAATTAATCCGGAGAATTATTAAAAAGCACTCTATTAAAGCTTGCGTACATTTTGCTGCACTAACTTATGTGGGTGAATCTGTTGAAAACCCTTTGCATTATTACGAAAATAATGCTGTCCAAACTTTGACTCTTATTGAAGAATTAGTTCGTGGCAAAGTTGAAATGATGGTTTTTTCTTCCACTGCAGCGACTTATGGTGAACCTGAGTATTCGCCACTTGATGAAATGCATCCTCAGTGTCCTGAGAATCCATATGGATGGGGTAAACTCTTTGTTGAGCGAGCATTGAAATCAACTGCTGCTGCCCATGGTCTGCGTTTTGTAGGACTTCGATATTTTAATGCTGCGGGTGCCTCTGAAGACAGAGGAGAAGATCATATACCTGAATCACATTTGATCCCGAATGTTTTATTTGCTGCCATGGGGCGTCGTGAAAAGATTTCTGTATTTGGTAACAATTATGCAACGCCTGATGGCACGCCAATACGGGATTATGTTCATGTTGTGGATTTGGCTGAAGCACACATACTTGCGCTTAATCATTTACGGGATGGTGGTGTTTCAGAATTTGTGAATTTAGGTAATGGTAAGGGCTATTCTGTATTTGAGGTGATAGAAACAGCGAGGCGTGTCACGAAGCACAGTATTCAGATTGACGTTCAATCTCCCAGGATTGGAGATCCTTCTTTCTTGGTAGCGAATTCGGAAAAAGCTAGAAAATTGCTTGGTTGGTGCCCCCAATTTGGCGAATTAGAGCAAATTGTACGGAGCGCATGGGCATGGCATAACAAATATCCGCATGGCTATAAGGATCATCATGGAATTTAATGATAAAGAACATCCACATCGAAGATATAATCCATTGAATGGGCAGTGGATCCTTGTGTCGCCCCATCGATCCAAGCGGCCATGGAAGGGTCAACTAGAAGATACAGGATTTACTGTCGTTCGTTCTGATTATGATCCAGAATGTTATTTGTGTCCCGGTAATGAAAGATATGGTGGTTCTTGGAATCCTAATTACACCAACACGTTTGTATTTACGAATGACTTTCCTGCTTTATTGGAAGATTGTCCTAAACCGGAGGTGATTCATGATCAATTGTTGGTAAGAGAAGGTGTAAGCGGTACCTGTAGGGTAGTATGTTTTTCCCCAAGGCATGATCGAAGCTTGGCGGAAATGGATGTTCATGAGATTCTGAGCGTGATCAATTTGTGGGCAGAGCAGAATATTGAACTTGGTCAGCATTATCGATGGGTTCAGATTTTTGAGAATAAGGGAGCTGCCATGGGTAGTTCGAACCCGCATCCCCATGGCCAAATATGGGCACAGAATGACTTGCCAGTTGAAATTTTTAGTGAGGATGAAATGCAGAGGGTATATTTTACGAAAAACAACCGGAGGCTATTATCAGATTACGTTGAATTAGAAGAGGATCGCCAAGAGCGGATTGTTGTGGAATATGGTTCATGGATGGCGGTAGTTCCGTATTGGGCTCTTTGGCCTTACGAAACTATAGTTCTCTGTCGTGAACCTCTGCAGCGATTGGATCAACTTGATTGTATTCAACGTGAGGAATTGGCCCATTTGATCAAATTGCTTTTAGTTCGCTATGACAACCTGTTCGAAACTTCATTTCCCTACTCAATGGGTTGGCATGGGGCTCCATGGAAAAATGACGATGTATCTCACTGGCAGCTTCATGCACATTTCTTCCCACCTTTGTTACGATCTGCTACGGTGAAGAAATTTATGGTCGGTTACGAAATGTTGGCTGAAGCTCAGAGAGATTTGACACCTGAACAGGCCGCAGAGCATTTGAGGAACCTGAGTAGTGAGCATTATTTACAGAAGGAGGAATAGTGATCGATATGCAAACACGCATAGTTAAGGCCTTTACTGATTACTTTCACGTAGGTCCCGATTGGGTAATACGTTCTCCTGGGCGTGTCAATCTAATTGGGGAGCATACCGATTACAACGATGGTTTTGTGCTTCCTATGACTATAGATCGTTCTGTGTACATTGCTGGGATACCTAATAACAACGATCGGGTAGAATTATTTTCTTTGGATTATGATACGAATGGAAGTTTTCCACTTGAGGAAATAAATGAACTGAAGCCTAACAGTACAACGTGGCTTGAGTATGTAAAAGGAACGATGTGGGCTTTGAAGTCAGCCGGTTATCATTTAAGTGGATGGACAGGTGTAATTGCTGGAGATGTCCCGATCGGAGCTGGATTGTCGTCTTCGGCCGCGTTAGAGTTGGCTACAGCTCGTGCATGCCAAGTTGTGTCGAAATTTGTCTGGGATGAGACTGAAATGGCCTTGCTCAGTCAGCGTGCAGAGAATCAATGGGTCGGAGTTCAATGCGGTATAATGGATCAAATGATATCTGCTCGAGGGTTAAGAGATCACGCATTGTTGTTCGACTGTCGTTCATTAGAGGGCCGATTAGTTTCGTTACCCTCAAACGCATCTATCGTTATTTTAGATACCGGAACTAGAAGAGGGTTGGTTGATTCAGCTTACAATGATCGACGGGATCAATGTGAGGATGCGGCTTCCGCGCTCAGCGTAAATGCACTACGTGATATTGATTTGACGGAATTGCTGAACAAGGAAAGTATATTGGATCCTGTGGCCTTCAGAAGGGCTAGACATGTAGTTAGCGAAAATGCCCGTACGGAAAGAGCCGCGTTGGCTATGGAGATGGATAATGCCATAGAGTTAGGTGAACTAATGGACGATAGTCACGTCAGCTTGCGTGATGACTTTGAGGTTTCGAGTATAGCATTAGACGAAATGGTTGAATGTGCGCATCGACAGCCGAGTTGCCTTGGAGCTCGGATGACTGGAGCAGGTTTTGGTGGCTGTGCCGTTGCTTTGGTTGAAACCCCGTATATAGAAGAGTTTTCTAGGAGAACCGCAGAAGATTATAGGAGTTCCACCGGTAACGATCCTGACGTTTATGTTTGTAATGCTACCAATGGAGCGGAACAGTTATAAAATTCGTATAGTTTTTCTATATCTTCCCTTGTTTCTCCCAATCTTCGTATAGCTTTTTTCGGTATGCATCTGCTTGTTTTGAATCCTCGGCAGCTGTTTGAGAGAAATATACAAAACCCAGAGCACGTCGCGGGCGGTCACTTTTGTTTGCATCCGCTCGATGAATTGTCATTGAATGATGTGCTATTAGATCACCTGGTTCGACGCAAACAGGTATCTCCTTTTCTATGTCAGTATTTTTATATTCTGATAATCCTTGAGAGAAGCCAAGGACATCAGTTCGTTGGTGGGCCCGCATACCTTCTTTATGTGACCCCGGCAGATATCGAATACATCCATTTGCTTTATCGATTGAATCCTGGGCTAACCATAAAGTGATTGCTTCATTTGGCTCAAGCATGAAGTAGAAACCGTCTTGATGTGGAGGGGTGAGCTTTCCAATAAGGGGTAGCTTGTTAAACCACTGAAGATTTTTACCTCGCACCGATCCACCTAACAAAGTCTGAGATATGTCATGCAGACGTTCCCCATGAAAAAGGGCGGAGAAAAATGGATGGTGTGCTCCCATGTTTTGTAATCGCATGAGTGTTTTGGGATCTTCTTTATTCTCATAGAATGCTTCATTTTCGTCTAACTTAGGCAATGTATGATCGATATAGCTGTTTAAGGCACTGTTAATTTCTTCCATTTCAGTTAAAGAGAAAAAGCTTCGTAACACAACAAAACCATTTTTTTCAAAATCATTTTTCATAGCAGAAAAATTCACACTGGACCTCTTGGTCTTTCTTGACATATATAATCACTTTTAAGATGGCGCTAATGCTAATTAGTTTACTACATCTATGGAAGTTAACCAATTTTATTTAGATTTGATTAGTGCGCTGTGTTGTGATAAAATTTCATCCGCTATGAGGACTTTGTAAATAGTGAAAAATAAGGTTCTCTCAAATCCATAGAACAAAATATCGAATAGGAAAATTTATGGAATTGAACCATCTCTTTGCAGAAACGGTACGGGGGTTATCTGATAAAGCACCTTTTATTTCACCTGAAGCCATAGAGCGTAATTTAGGCAAAAAAATTCTACTGCGGGTAGGTGCTAACGAGAGTAATTTTGGTCCTTCTCCTTGCGTAGCTTTGGCTATGCGAAATTCAATAGATATGGTTTACAAATATGGCGATCCAGAAGGAATGGATTTACGTAAATTGTTGGGCGAAAAATTTTGTATCGATAGTAAAGACATAGCGCTGGGAGGCGGAATTGATGATTTACTTGGTTTGTTCGTTAGATTATTTATTGAACCGGGTGAGAAAGTAATAACGTCTATGGGGGCTTATCCGACGCTTAATTACCATGTTGAAGGATTTGGCGGTCAACTTTATAGCGTCCCCTACGTTGATGATAAAGAGGATGTTGTGGGACTTTCTGATGCGGTACAGTCTGAAAATGCAAAAATGGTTTATTTGGCTAATCCTGATAATCCAATGGGTACCTGGCACGAGAAAGATGAATTGGAGATGTTTGTAAACAATATTCCTTCCACATGTATTGTTCTGATTGATGAGGCATATTCCGATTTTGCTCCTACAAATGCTTTATTAAATCCTAAATCAACTCCTAAGAATGTTATTCATTTACGGACTTTCTCGAAGGCTCATGGTATGGCTGGTGCTCGTATTGGCTACGCTATTTGTAACGAAGAAATTTGTTTGGGTTTGGACAAAATTCGAAATCATTTCGGTGTAAATCGAATTGCTCAGGCGGGTGCTATGGCCTCATTGTCAGATGAATCCTACGTAAATTGGGTGATTAAAGAAGTTGCGGAGGGGCAAAGGTTTTATGAGGATTTAGCACTTGAATTGAATTTGTCTGTAATACCCTCAGCCACCAATTTTGTTGCCATGGATTTAGGTTCCAGTGAGCGTGCAAAAGAGTTGTCATCCGAGCTAATAAAAAAAAGGGTCTTTGTCCGAATGCCTAGTGTTTCTCCATTAAACCGGTGTATTCGAATTACAATAGGCCCTGCAGAAGAACGACAACAAGTGGCTGAGGCCATCCGGAACTCTTGGAAGAAATTACCAAAATGAATGTACTAATTGGTGGAAGTAACGGTTTGATTGGAAAAGAATTAGTTATTCGATTGCGTTCAGAGGGCCACCGAGTTATTTGCTTGGTTCGTCGGGAACCTTATTCCAGTGATGAGATTCAATGGGATATTCCCAAGGGTAGGATCGAGATTAAATCTATTCCTTCTATTGATTCCGTAATTCATTTAGGAGGCGTTCCTATAGCTGATAGGAGGTGGTCAGACACTGTTCGGGACGAATTACGCTCGAGTCGTATTGATAGCACTGAGTTGCTTGTCGAAGCTATTGGAGAAATGCCCGTGAAGCCTAAACTATTTCTTTGTGCTTCGGCAGTAGGTATTTACGGAGAAAGAGGAGATGAAAAACTAACAGAGCGCAGTAATATCGGAAGGGGTTTCTTAGCAGATCTCAGCTCGGATTGGGAGAAGATGGCCTCAAAAGCTCCAGTGGAACGTATTGTGCATACGCGTTTCGGCCTTGTACTTTCTCCAAATGGCGGGGCACTATCTAAGATGTTGTTACCATTTCGATTAGGCGTAGGCGGAAGATTAGGTGATGGTCGCCATTATATGAGTTGGATAACACTTTCCGATGCGGCTTCAGCTCTGATGTTTCTTCTGAACAGGTCTACTGCTGAGGGACCGGTCAATATTGTATCTCCGTTTCCGGTCAGGAATGAAGAGTTTACTCGAATACTGGGAACGGTATTAAAACGCCCTGCATTGCTTCCAGTTCCTGTTTTGGCATTGCGCTTATTATTTGGTTCCATGGTTGACGAAGCGCTTGTTTCGAGTCAATACGTGATTCCAAATGTTTTATTAGAGGAAGGCTTTCAATTTGATCAATTTAAATTAGAGAGCGCTTTATTCGCAATGTTAAACTGATGTTTGTTGGTAATTTTTTTGATTAATAATTGGCCATCGTCTTACCGTAAATTTTGTGTATCCGTGTAACTCTATTTTGTGTTAAACGAATAGGAGACTAATGTGCGTGTTAGTTATAGCCCAGGGTATTGTATTTCACTACCGGAAGGTCATCCCTTTCCTATGACTAAATTCAGTTGTCTGCATTCTATTCTTTTAGACGAGGGTTTGTTGTCTCTGGAGGACATATATGAACCAAATGAAATTTCTTGGAAAGATCTAAGTTGCGTTCATAGTGTTGATTATTTGGAAAAATTGCGAAATGGCAATCTCAGTAGGAGTGAAGAAAGACGTCTCGGCTTACCATGGTCAGATGCTTTGGTTCGTCGGTCACGTTTGGCTGTTCAAGGTACGCTTATGGCTGCAAGAATGGCATTAGAGGATGGTATCTCAGCTAACCTGGCCGGAGGGACACATCATGCATTCCCAGATCACGGAGAAGGTTTTTGCGTACTGAATGACATGGCAGTAACAACTAAAATTTTGTTTCAGGAAGGCAATATTAGACGGGCTTTGATCATTGATTTGGATGTCCATCAGGGAAATGGGACTGCTGCAGCATTTAGGGAAGATTTAGATACTTTTACATTTTCTATGCATTGTGCAAAAAACTATCCTTTTATTAAGGAGAATTCTAACCTTGACGTGGAATTAAATACAGGGACCGGTGATGCCGAATATTTGAATGTCTTAAATACTCATCTATCGAAGGTTTTAGAAAAGGCTCAGCCAGACATCGTATTTTATTTGGCCGGAGTTGATGTTGTCGCTGGAGATAGATACGGTCGGATTAACTTAAGTCGTGAAGGTTTACGAAAACGAGAAAAGTTTGTAGTCAGTTTGATTCGAGAGCTCTCTCTTCCTATGGTTATTTTGATGGCGGGTGGCTATGCACCAACTCCAGAAATGACGGCTGACTTCCATGCAGACATTCACAGGATTGCGCAGGAACTCAATTAATCATCTGATCTTATGACAGTAAAGCCAACAGAGTCAACGGATGCAGAAGCAAAAATACCAATCCCGCCCTCAATATTGAATTTAGGTCGTTGAAATTGTTCTCCTAGCAAACCACCTCCACTATCGCGGTTTCCATCAGGGTCTGTTCGTATAAAATCAAACCAATTTTTTTCGATGGCGTATATTATGAATAAGTGTTTACCTTCGTATGCTACTCCGAACCATGGCAGCCTTGCTCGCCCGTCTCTAATGGAAAGAGGTGGTGAAGCTCCGGATCTTTCAAATTTTGCTAAATCATCTTCATCTAAAAAGTCAGCTTCTATAAGTAGCTTGGAATTTGTTTCGAGGTTGAATATTGCCAATTGATATGCAGGAACATCGATCGGTCCGACCAAAGCTTCTACTATGCCATCTCTGTAATTTATTTGATTTTCCGGTGCATCGAATGGGGTATTTTCTGGTTCTGAGAACAGAATTAGTTCACGCTGAATAGAAAGGTCGTTTTCGTTTAGAAGTAACAATTTCTGAACATGTATCTGATCAGGGGTATTTGTTGATGCCCGTAAACTTCTTCCATCAGAAACTTCTACTTCTAAACTAAACAAGGTATTTGGAGTTACGATAAGAGATTCGATGGGAATATATCGTCCCGTCGAATCCATATTTGAATCGAATCTCTTATCGTAACTCCATTGGTAGTTGATGCTTCGTTCTTCGGTTTTAATACAGATTTGAGCATTTTTTATTGCTACCTCATGCTTTTGATAAGGCTGGTCTAATGCCGCAGTTTCATAGAGGAATATTTCGGGTAGAGGTTGACCGACAATTAGTATGGCATCAACGACAAGAGTGCCTGTTTCGCTTGGGCCGAAGAGGTCTCCTGGTGCCCGTTCGGCCGAACAGGAGAATAAAATTGGTAGAGCAACAAGTAAGATTAGCATAGAAATCTAGAATGAAAAATTAAGGCCGAAGGTCGGCACGAGTGGTAACATTTTAATGACTTTCGGTTCTGTTTCCGGATTGTCGGTGTCGTATTGAACAAACCATTCGTTTCGACGACTATATACGTTAAATATTTGAAAATAGTATTCCCCCTCTGCTCCGAAAATAATTGTAGATCGGCGAAGTCCAATATCTAAGCGATGGTATGGTAAGAGGCGGGCGGTATTTCTTCGGGCGGCCAATGCACGATCAGAGAACAAACCGGTTGCCGGATCTCGTAGTGAATATCTGGCAGAGGCTGGGGTAAAGGCCTGGCCAGTGCCGTAAACGAAGCTACTGCTCCCGGTCCATTTTTTCATTTGGTAGGTTCCCGTGAATGAAATATTGTGTCTACGATCGTACTTGGGAGCGAATGATCGCCCTCCATCTATTTCATCGAAATGTCGTCGCGTCCATCCCAGTGTATAGCCTATCCATCCTCGTGAAGCACCTTTTCGTTTTTCTATAAACATTTCAATACCCGTCGCGTAGCCGGTACCTTCCGTTTTAAAAATATCTTTTGAACGAGGTCTTTCTATGTCTACCACGTTTTCTGTGTCGATGATGACCAAGCGAGATAAGTCTGTGTAATAGCCCTCTACGCTAAAAAAATAAGAAGGAGTAGGATCCCATTCGAATCCAGAAACTAATTGCCAAGACTTTCCGGGACGCACAGTTTCGTCTAAAGGCACCCAAAAATCCCCACCGCGAAACCCTTCTGATGTAACCAATTGTAAATATTGATGATAAATGCCAGTAGCTATTTTTGTTCTAAGGGAAGAGCTCAATGCGTAGCTCAATGTGATTCGAGGTTCCAACATCTGATAATTCCCCTCACTAAAATATACATAGCGCAAGCCAATTCGAGCATCAGCTAGGGGACTGGGTTGCCAGTCATCTTGAATATACATTGAAAGTTGTATTGGCTTGGTTTTTAGAGTGAATTGTTCTTGTTGGTTGAAAGAGGATCCAAAATTAAAATCGAAAAAACTTAATTGTGAACCCGTAGTAATTGTATGTTTGTTGTTGGCGAAATAGGAAATGTCAGACTTCAGTGTCAGATCTTCCACTTTATTACTGAAACCAGCTGGCGTATCAAAAATGCGAACATTTATGTCGCTTTCATATTGGGACAAAAATGTTACAAATCGACCGAAAACAGTGGGCGCAAATATTCTTTTCCATCGACCCATTACAGCTTTGTTTCCCCAGATAATATTAAAAAAAGAGTCTGCTTTGGGGTCGAGTTGAAAGTCAAGAAAATCTCGTCCAAAATAACTGCTAATTACAAATGTGTTCCTATCTCCAATTTGCTTATTTATTTTCCCATTAAGATCGTAAAAGTAGTAATCCGGAACCTCCGTACCTCTGTTCCGGACGACATTTAATACAGGGTCTAGGTATGTCCGGCGACCGGCTAAGGTCCATGAACCTTTTTCTATGGGGCCTTCTAACAACATACGACCAGAGATCAAACTCATGGCGCCTTTGCCGCTGATGTTACGGCGATTTCCTTCTCGGTTTTGAACATCTAATACAGCACCAAGCGTACCTCCATATTGAGCAGGGTAAGCACCTTTATAAAAAGTTACATCTTTGATTGCATCGGGATTAAAAGTTGAAAAGAATCCAAAGGCGTGTGCAGGATTATATAATGGGACCTGATCTAGTAGGATTCTTGTTTGGTCTGGTCCTCCACCGCGAACGTATAGACCGCTACTGATATCCGAAGCAGACTGGACACCTGGTAACAATTGAAGGCTTCTAAGTAAGTCGGGTTCGCCAACCGATGGCAAACGCTCTAATGTTTTGGCCTGTAATACTGTGACGCTTGTCTGAGGGAGTAATTCCTCCTCCATTTTTTTAGCTGTTACAATCATCTCGTCGTCGAGAAGAACAGATTCAGGGTTTAATTTAATGTCGAATCTAGTTTGTTGATTGGAAGACACTGAGATTGTATCGAATCGGCTTGTGTATCCTATGTAAGTTACTCGCAGTATATGGATGCCTTTAGGGACGTTTTTTATGGCGTAGTATCCCTCGTCATTACTCAGGGTGCCTAAGTTGAGATCTTTGAAAGTAACGGTAGCCGCAGGCAGATTTTCACCGTTACTTTTGTCGGTGACGAAACCGTTTACCGTTGCAGCAACTACAGTACTTACGTTTAGATACACGAAAACAGCTATTACAGTTGGAAGTTTAAAAAAGATTGGAAGATATACAGTTAATTTGTTCAAGTAGGGTTGCCGTTGATTTTTCACGGGTTAATTGAAGACTGACTTTTGCGGGGAATATATGGAAGCTAAATCTGCTAACATCGGACGCAATTGCATGAGGCTGTCTATTTGAACGGCTCGCAATTTTTGGGATTCATTTTTGAATTGATTTAGGCCACTGCCGCCGATGATTAAAGCGGTATTCGGATTTGATCGTTGTTTCAACGAACTGATCTCCCCAAATATGAGGATATCCATCCTTAAAGGAAAAAGGCATGGAGAAAGGCTGGGCTAGCCACCAATGGAGCCGGAATAATTACGACAGCATACATATATGCTCTTTTAAGACCGGGACTCCAGCGTCGTGGTTCGACTAACATCGCAACGCCTTGTATCATGAAATAAGAAGCCATTGGTCCGAATTGCACAGTGTTTCCACGCAGATAGTGTGGAAGTGTGATAATTAGCTCATGCCAAATACCTGAGGCAGTGAAGGCCATAAGTATTCCGAAGCGGGGTCGACGCATCATTGGGTAATAAAACAAGTGTCGTAGCCATTCACCTACCCATCGGTTCCAGCATCGTCCCCAGAAGTAAGATAATGAACGGGAAAGAAGAGGGCGGTCGTGCACGGGAGGAAGTAAACGTCCAGATAGCAGAAACAATAATCGGAACAGAGCTCCAAGTGTTTCTGTAAGAACGTAAAACGCTGGAAAGGCCATGTAGGAACGAATAGCTCCGGAGGGGCTGTATCTGTCTACTACATACCAGTATGCTGCGTAAACTGAAAGGGCTATGGTTAGCCAGAAGACCGTTGTTTTGATTGCAAATCTTAGGTGACCGTTTTGAAGATTTGGACAGCATTGCCACGATCGCGGGGAATAGAACGGAGCTAGAATGAAAAAGACCCATTTTTGTATGAGTGACTGGCCGTAAAGCAGACTACCAACAGCTTTGAGGGGAAACCCAATTATATAAAACGCAGCGACGAACATTAATGCGCCTTTAAGGCCTGGGGCAAGCGGCAGATTCATTGTATCCATAATGAATATAAAAGCAATAAATCCTGTTCATGGAAAGGCTCCCGACAATAAAAAATTTTGTGGGGAGCTTTTATCTTTACTATGAGCAGTTTTTCTCTACCTATGTATCTCTTTTATCTGATTCCATGAGTTTGCTTCAATGGCAGTGGCTGCGGGGGTTGTTTGACCGAGTCGACAGTGAAAAATCAATGGAAGTCTTAAACGAGAGCCTCGAGTAGTTGGATGACAGAGAATCGAATATGGTTTCACAATATTTTGGTTTCGGACAGGGTGACAGCAAAATCCTTGGGGAAATTGGTAGTGATTTAGGGGTAACACGTGAGCGTGTTCGGCATTGCGTAATTGTGCTTTTTGGAAAATACGAGAATGTTTTGAGGAAAATGAATTCGATATGTCTGTCAACTAATCCCTTCTCAGTTTCAGTGTTTTCCAATAGATTCTGATATAAGACACAGTAGAGAAAGTTTGCAGACCAAAAATGGGGAATAGATGAATTATGATTCAGCTTTAAAGGCAACATGTTCTGAGACTGAAGACAAGGTGCAACAATTACGTAAAAATTTCACTGAGGTGTTTGAGGATTTTGTCAGCCAGATGTCGCCAGAGTCGATAGAGCAGAAAGTGAAGGCGACTTACGCCTCCGACGCTTACTTTAACGATACGCTCCAGGAATTGAACGGACGTGATGAGATCGCATGGTACATGGAGCGGAGTTTGGCGGCTACAAATGGTGTTTCGGTCACGGTAGAAGATGTTGCTTTTAGTGGAGTAGACTTTTACTACCGGTGGAAAATGAAGATCTTTTTTAAATCTTTAAATAAGGGGAAACCGGGAATTTCAGACGGTATGAGTCAGATCCGTTATACGGATGACGGGTATATCGTAATGCATCGCGATTTTTGGGACGCCGCCTCAGGTTTTTTTGCATATCTTCCAGTTTTGCGCACCGCAATCCCGTGGGTCAAAGGACGTCTTTGAAACATGGTGTCATCCTTAGTCAAAGATTGATTGGCGATCCGGTGCTGACGCAGGTCCATATTTTAGAATTTTCAATCCGGTTACTCAAGGAAATAAGTTTGATCCTGAAGGAGATTATGTCCGCAGATGGGTTCCTGAACTGGCACGCCTCCTGTTTCGATATATACATTCGGCATGGACGATATCTTCTGAATCACTAAAAAAAGTTCAAGTCAACCTGGGTGAAACCTATTCGGAACCTATGATAGACCATTCTTTTGCTCGTGATAGAGCGTTAATGGCCTTTTCTGCGTCAAAATCATGATTTGGCTATTACTGTTAAATGCTACGTTTTCATGCATAATGAGTGGAGTAATTTGGTTCGTTCAGGTTGTACATTACCCATTGTTGGGGTCGGTTGACGCTAACAGTTTTATAGAGTATCAAAAACAACACGTCAGACGTACGGGGAATTTGGTTGGACCTTTGATGATGATAGAAATTGTAGCGTCTATCAGTTTAGCAGTTGGGAATATTTGTGATAGTATTACATACCTTATCTGGTTGAATTTAGGAATACTCCTGTTTATCTGGTTTTCGACTTTCCTCATTCAAATTCCATTACACAACAAACTTTTACTAGGTTTCGACAAGGAAGTACACCGTCGTTTAGTACAAGGAAATTGGTTACGTACGTTGGCGTGGACTGTTAAAATGATACTATCATTAATCCTTATAAAGAAATGCTATGATGGGTGCTATTTTTGACGTTTTGTCATGAGGTAATGAGACACCCACCATTCCTGTCCGTTATTAAAACCGAATAATTCTTCACATGACATGAAAAAAATCCGCCAGCGTTGTAACCAGAGTTTACTCTTCCATTTCCCATAAGTTTCGGTTAAAATTGGCATAATTTCGTTTCTGTGAGAGTCTAGTTTGTTTAGCCATTGGCGTGCCGTTTTGCTATAGTGATTGCCGTTCACACGCCAGTGGTTGTCTAGCTTCAGATTGTCTTGGAAATAGTGTAGTAAGTCGTCGCTTGGCATCATACCTCCCGTAAAGAAATGTTTACTCATCCAATCTCCATCATCTTTTATTTCAAATAAGTAGGGATGTCTATTATGTACGAAAATATGAATGAATAATTTACCTTCATCGCAGAGCCACTGGCTGCTCCTGTTCAACATACGACGGTAATTTCGTAAATGTTCAAACATTTCTATCGAGACTATGCGGTCGTAGCGCCCTTCTGTGTGGAATTCATTCATGTCTGCTGTCAGGACTGTGACATTGCTGATCTGTAGCTTATTACATTGTTCGTTGATGAATGTTTTTTGAGGGGTGGAATTAGATACTGCGGTAATACGGCTATTGGGGTAATTTTTTGCCATCCAAAGGGTAAGGGAACCCCATCCACATCCCAATTCTAATATATCCATATTGTCAGAGAGTTGAGCACGTTCACCATATATTTCGAGCATAGCAGATTCTGCTTCGTCGAGAGATTCTTCACCATTTGTATAATAGCATGAGCTATATTTCAAATGTTTTCCTAGGACCTTTTGGAAAAAAAGTGGAGGTAGCTCATAATGTTGTTCGTTTGCTTCTTGCGTATTATATGCGATAGGACTTTCGTCCATTTCATTTATAAATGACTGTAGTTGTCTAGTATGATTTTCGCAGTTTCCGGGGTCAATCTCATTGATACGGTTTCGCAATAGTTTTCGGATACCGATACGTATAATAGTATCGGATAAGAGGCCTCGTTCGGCTATTTTCAAGGCTGCTTTCATATTATTACACCTTTTGAGGAAACCAGGGGAAGAATACGTTTGTAGTTTTCTGATAATTTAGATACTGATTTCCGCGGTTTTTAATAGCACGTTTTTCTGTGTACGGGATACCAGTGACATTAAAGAGAAGATAGAGCATAATAAAAGGAAAGCATAGGCTTACCCAACCCCAGCTATATTGTATGGCCCATGGAATAAAAGAGAACCAGTATAACCATTCGAAAAAATAGTTTGGGTGCCTCGAATAGCGCCATAGGCCGGACATACAAGTTTGGCCGGCGTTTTCCTTATTAGATTTGAATCTATTTAATTGTGTGTCGGCAATACTTTCTCCTCCGATTGCAATCAGCCCAATTGCCAACCCAATTCCGTCTATTATGCTAAGAGGGTAGGGGTTCGCTATGGATAGAAAAGAGGGTAACGAAAATGTCCAGGAGAGAATTGCTTGGGCTAGATAGAAAACGAGAAAATTTCTTTGTGCATTCTTTCCCCATGATCGTCGTAGAAATGCATATCGACCATCTTCTTTTCCTGATTTGTGTCTATTAGATAGGTGCCAACTTAATCGTAGGCTCCATATAAAAGTGATTGTCCAAACGAGGAAACGTCTATTCGGATCGCCTTGTCCATACATTGCATAATATGAGGTTAAAAGAGCAATTCCAATGGCCCAACCGATATCGACATGACTTGCATCTTTTTTGTGACGTTGATAGAACCATAGAGTGAGCATTATTATGTTAACTCCAAGGAATCCGTGGAGCAAAAGCAAAAATGATGTAGGATAATTAGCCACTGAAATTACTTTATGCCAACTCAGCGTGACGCCGATTTTTTGGTTTAGCAAATAAGATTTGGGCGTCACTGATATAACGCTCTGAAAAACCAGCTTCACAGTAGCAAAGGTAAAAATGCCACATGCGGATGAATTCTTCGTTGAATCCTTGTTCTCTTACCGAATTTATAGAAGAAAAAAAACGTTCTCGCCAGATGCGTAGGGTGCGTGCATAATGGGGTCCAATGTCTAACAAGTCAACAATACGTAGGTCCGTTTCTTTAGCTATTGATTTACTAATGGCACTTACAGAAGGGATGCAAGATCCGGGGAATATGTATCGTTTGATAAAATCTACAGTGCGTTTGTGTGCGTCGAAAAACCAGTCTCCGATAGTAATAGCCTGAAGAAGCATCAAGCCATCAGGTTTTAACAATCCACTACACTTTGAAAAATAGGTATCGTAATAATGGTGTCCAACTGCTTCAATCATTTCTATGGAGACCAATTTGTCAAATTGTCCTGTTAAGTTTCGATAGTCGGTGTGTTTTACCTCTATTCGTTCATGGAGTCCGGCATCTCGGGCCCTTTTTTTGGCTAAACAATATTGTTCTGCTGATATGGTTGTTGTTGTAACTTTGCATCCATAATGCTTTGCAGCATATAGTGCAAAACCTCCCCATCCTGTTCCGATCTCGATTATATGGTCGTTAGGTTCGAGTTCTAATTTCCGGCAGATTCGATCTAATTTGTTTTGGGATGCTACTTCTAAACTGCTACCCGTTTCTGGGAAAATTGCAGAAGAATACATTAAATTTTCGTCTAAAAAAAGGCGAAAAAAGTCGTTTCCGAGGTCGTAATGTGCGGCAATGTTACGTTTGCTGTTTTGCGTCGTATTTCTATGTAACTTGTGAAAAATCTGATGTGCTGGCTTTGCTACCCAGCCCCAGCCACGCTCCATTTTGTCTCGGGCCTCTCCGTTTTGGACAACGATTCGACATAGAGCGGTCAAGTCGTCAACCTCCCACAATCCATCCATAAATGCTTCAGCGGCACCTAAACTACCCCCCATGGCCATAAAGCGGTAAAAGTCGGGGTTGATAACGCGAATCCTGCATCGAAGTGTATCGGTTTTCGAACCGAAGCTGTAATGTTTGGCCCCATCTTCCAGACGGATATATCCATATTTAAAACGAGTCAATTTCGAAATCACCAAAGATCGCGCCAGTGAATTAATGAAAGATATTGATGAATTCTTTATCTCATTTGTTTTAGTCTCCGTCACGTATTTCACCTTTCGGATTAGTTTTCGGGTGAGGATGGAACGGAGTCCGTTTACTCCAAAGCTTCAATGCCTGCCAATATATTGCCATTCCAATACGTGCGGTCATAAATGGATATTGAACAAGTACTCTACTCATAGCAGTACGGCATATATTTGTTTGCGATAAATTCATTGTTGCATCAAATAAAGTTGAGTCATCGTCATATGTTTGCATATGGACATTCAGATGCTTGCTGGGGCAAGTAAAATACCATTGATATTTTTGGTCCATGGGCATAAATGGTGATATGTGAAATGCTTTATCTATGCGGTAGCATTTTTTTTCTTGTTTTCCCGTATTAGATGCTTCGTCTAATACGTAAGCGTATTGTTCGCCCCAGGGTGTATTATTGATTTCGGCGATAATTGCTTCAACGTTTTTGTCTTGTTTGTCGTAGCAATAGTAAAAGCTGACAGGATTTATGCGGTAACCAAAATAGCGGAGGTGAGTTAGAAGGCGGACCGGGCCACTTGGTCGACTGCCGCAGTGAGCTTCAACGAGGTCGTGCGCGCTATCTTTGAGGGGCTGATGGGGATTCCCAATGTGATCTGAGCGTCTGAAGTGAGCAAGATTCGAACTTCTACATGACCAAAACCAAAATCTGTCAAATAGACTAGATAATTCGTCGAGATCCAAATACATCATGAAGAGTTTATAAGTAAAATGATGTTTGATTGGAGAAAATCGCCTGTGACGTACGTTCCCCTCGTAAATACAACTATGCACGACTATATTCTTTCTGTATTGCTTCAGCAACCTCGATTCCCGATCGTGCTCCATCCTCATGAAAACCATATCCCCAATAAGCACCGCAGAAATAGGTTTGGTTCACTCCGTTAATCTTGTGACGTTTTGATTGAGCACTAAGAGCATTTAAGTCGTAGACGGGATGGTGATAGGTGATTTGCTTGAGGATAGTCGATTCCTCAATCTCATGTTGACGATTAAGGCTTACACAAAAAGGGACTGGGCTTTTGATACCTTGTAGGATATTCATATTGTAAGTAACAGTGGCAGTATTCTGGCTTTTTCGTGGCAGAAAATAGTTCCAGCTCGCCCAAGCAAGTTTTTTACTTGGTAGTAGGTTTGAATCGGTGTGAAGGGTCGTTTCATTTTTTTGATAACGAATAGCACTAAGTATTTCGGTCTCAATCGGGGTTGGATCCGATAAAAGCTTTAATGCTTGGTCACTATGTGTAGCAATAATTACCTTGTCAAAATACTTGGGTGGTTTAGTGCCCATATCAAGTTTTACAACATCACCCTCGCGACAGATAGATTTTATTGGAGAGTTGGTGTGGATTTTTTTGACGAAAGGTTTAATTAAAGCTTCGACGTAACGTTTGGATCCACCGCAAATCACTCTCCACTCAGGACGTCCTTTCCATTGTAAAAAACCGTGGTTGTCGAAAAAATGTGCAAACGAGCGTGCCGGAAAATCAAACATTCCTTCCGGTGAGGCTGACCAAATTGCTGCCCCCATGGGTATGATATGTTGTTCAATGAATTCTTGGCTGTAGCGTCCTTGATCTAAATAGTCTCCTAAGGTTGTACTGTTATCTATACCTTCTAGAAGCTCCGGTGCACTCCTATAAAAACGAATAATTTCTCGTAACATACGGTGAAAGGATGGTCGTAGTAGATTTGATCGTTGAGAAAAAATTTTATTTAGAGAGGTTCCGTTGTATTCGAGTCCAGTTTCTTGGCACTGAACACTAAAACTCATTTCTGTTGGTTTTGTTGAAACTCCTAAGGTGTCGAGGACTTCGGTAAAAATGGGGTAGTTTTTTTCATTATACACAATGAATCCAGTATCGACTGAGTAAGTTTTTCCATCGTGATCGACATCAATGGTATTGGTATGACCGCCGATATGGTTTCCTTGTTCATATAACGAGATGTCCCAGTCTGCACTTAATTTGGACGCGGCTATGAGACCGGAAACCCCACTTCCAATAATGGCTATTTGCTTGCCATTTGTTTTTGTGTCCACCTTTAGGCTATTTCTTTTGCTCGTTGGTAAACGCGATCTGGAACTGGATTGAGGTCCCAAATAATCCCAAGAAAAGAAAGTGACTTTAATCCGATGAAAGTCAGATCGATTTCCCACCAATAGAAACCTTGCCTGCAAGCGCTTGGGCAAAAGTGATGGTTGTTGTGCCAGCCTTCTCCGAATGTAATGAGTGCGAGCAATGGGTTATTGCGACTCTCTTCATTTGTTTGGAATCTGCGGGAACCGAATTGGTGTGATAGTGAATTGATGGTACACGTGGCATGGAATAGAACGATGGTCGAAACGAAAAATCCCCATATCAACATCTGCCATCCGTTTGTCCCGTAAGGAATCAATTGTTCGCCTAAAAGGTACATCCCGCAAGCTAATAAAATTGGTACTAAAAAATCGAAGCGGTTAAGAAAACGTAATTCGGGAAATCGCGACAAATCTCGAACGGCCGGCATATTGGTCGGAAAATTTTTGCGTGAGGTGATCCATAAAATGTGGCTCCAAACGAATCCGTGTCGATGCGGAGAGTGAGGATCGTTATCCTGGTCAGCATACCGGTGATGTTGACGATGATGAGCAGCCCACCAGAGTGGACCTCGTTGTAACGCACTGTTTCCTAAGACGGCAAAAAAGAACTGTATTGGACGAGAGGTTTTAAATGTTCTATGCGAGAAGTAGCGGTGGTAGAAACCAGTTATAGCGAACATTCTGACGCAGTATGCACTGAAGGCCACTCCTACGGCTAACGGACTCCAGCCAACCCAGAATACGGCAGCACAAGCTAAATGAACTAGGCCGAAAGGAATGACTCGCAACCATTCTACGCTGTGCCGTTCGAGAAATTGATCTCTATCGGATGCTTCTGAATCAACCCAACGTAAAAGAGCTCGATACCATGGAGGGTTATTAACTGACGGTGGTGATTCCATAACTGTACCGATCGAATGACATGACTGTATCACAAATATTGATAATAGACCTCGATCATTGGAATAAAAGCAGGGAGAAAGGATTGTCAAGTGGGTTTTTAGTAGGCCCTGTTTTGAGATGACGATCGGTGTGTCCATACCATGGGAATACAGTTTTTTTTTATGGGTGTCTAATTTTTTTATTACTGGTCCCACCGGATATGTTGGTAACTATTTACTTGGTTCTCCTTGTCGGCGAGAGAGAACGTTTACGCCGTCCAACTCATCGTCCATGTGTGGATAGTGATATCGAGATTATTGGCTATAATTCAAGGGTCAAAAAATCCTAAAATTTGCTAATTATCCTAATAAAAATTTCAGCCTAAGCTTTTAGATTTCTTCTGTTGATGGAGCTAATGGTAAAAAAAACAAGGCAATTAAGCATGAGTCCCCAGGTGCCTATATCTACAGTACTTCGAAGTAATTCTAAGGTGAGATCCATTGAATCATACAAAGTTAGTGGTGATATTGGGCTCAAGAGTAAGATTGAGATAATCCCAGTCACTAAGCCTGCTACCGCACCCTGACGTGTTCCTATTTGTAGATAGAGGATATCAACAGTCATCGGTAACAATTGGGTAGAAAATGCAATCGCCAACAAGCCCAAAGCAACGATCATTCCAAGTGGATTGGCTTGGCTATGTCTGCCCAAAATAACTAATGCTAACGCGAGAAGTGTGGCTAATGCGATAACGAGTCTTCCGATCCAGGCTCTTTCATTCTCAGAGGCATTGGATCTAATAAATTGGTCGTAAATATCATGTGTTATTAGCGCAGAAAGGGCATGTAAATTAGAATCTGCAGTACTCATTGCAGCGGCCATAATAGCAACTAAAATTAGGGCCGCTAAGAATGCTCCAAATTGGCCAAATAATTCCGGAAGATGGTTTTTTAATACGACTACAAGAATTTGATCAAAGTCGCTGGGAGAGTTGCCGACGGCGGGGTTAGGTAACAACGATCCATTTGAATTCATTTGATAGAATCCGTTTATATCGACTAAGGGATATAAAACTTGGCCGCCTATCCCAACAAGCATTACTCCGAAAAAGAAGCACAAGGTAAGAACCGCAGAAAAAATAAGGGCACTTCGCTTCAACACTGCATTGGAGCGAGCGGCATAAAAACGCATCCACTGGGCGGGTTGTATCATTGATCCCAAAGATGCAAATGCTGAAGCTGTGAATAACATAGATGGCGTCCAGTATCCCGTTGTTCCTGGTACAGTCAACGACTTGGGAGGTAAATGAGATACGGCCGAAAAAAAATTTCCGAGACCGCCGAGTACTGTCACGACACAAATTCCTGCGACAAACATACCTCCCACGAGTAGTAATCCTTGGACAACGTCGGTCCAAGCGACTGAACGCATTCCACCGACCATGATGTAAAGCATGGTGATGGCGGACAGAATTACAGCTCCTATCTCGAAATTACCGTCTCCGGGAAATAATTGTTGGGATATGATCCCGCCTGCTTGAATTTGGATGACGACATAGGGAACGGTATAAAGTAGTCCGACAAGAGCCACCAATAAACGTAAAGAGATTTTGCTGCCATAATGATTTGATATCATATCTGCCGGCGTGACGTATCCGAAATCTTTTCCGATCTTTCGTATACGTGTTCCAAATAGATATATAGCTACTCCTGCAACTGGAACATTTAGACTAAACAGAGAGAAAACGACTCCGTCTCTATACACCATACCTGGGGCTCCTAATAAAGCAAAAGAGCTAAAGAAAGTCGCCATGATCGTTAGTGAAGTAACAATCCAACCTTGACCGCGTCCTGCTAAATAATAATCAACTGCATTGTTGTCACCCCGTCGACGATATCCTTGAATACCGAACGCGAGTAGAAGTAGTAGGTAAAGACTCAGAACGATGTGTGGTAACTCATTTAGGCTTTGATCAGGCATCATCTTCGTCTTTCCAATATCTAGTATATGCGAGAATTATGACGCTCATTTGTACTATATACCACATCAGACCCCACACATAGATACGAGGTAAACCCACAAACAATAACTCCGATTGAATTGCATTTTCGCTGGGGTTAATTAAATATAGTCCAGGTCCAGATCCCATAGCCATTGCAAAAACAAAAACGATAGCGAGTAGGCGTTTTTCAAGTGTAGAATCCATTGGTTAATTGTCGGTTTGATGGATATCAGATAGGGGAAAACCTAAAAGACTGGTAAGGCGATCTGTGAAACGATACGTCAACCCCCATAATAGAGGACGATCAAAGCCCAGTATGTTGACGGCAGGCATAGATTCTGATTCTGTCATTTGTGTGCATCGTAGATCTGGATTACAAATTTGGTCTAACGAACACCAAAAGAAGTGCTTTATTTCATTGTTTAATATTATTCTCTGGGGTGGGGGTATGATAAATATAAAGCATGCAACATGAATTGCTATAAGACTTCCGGTCTCATCATCCAGCCGACCAACTAACATCGTGTCATCCAATTTTATACTAGTCTCTTCTACCGTTTCTCTAATTGCGGTTGCGCACAGATCTTTATCTTGTGTTACGATCCTTCCACCAGGGAAAGCAAGTTGTCCGGACCAAGGATCTCCAGAAATGGTTTCGCGTTCAATAAGAAGTAATTCAATTTGATTGAATTGCTCTCTTAGAATTAGTGCTACAGCTGCGTCATGTCCAGAAGATTTTACGTTCGGAGTATATGAAGTAAGCTCTGCTTTTATTTTATCTATACTATACATTTTTGGAAATCACAATTGATTAGCTAGCTGTATAGTTGTTTAGTAGAAAATTTAAAAATTAAATTATTTTCGATCATTGTATTTGCTCTGATTGGTTTAGCTCTTGCAATATGTGTTTTGCATTTATTAAAGTAGATTCCTCGCCATAGCGATTTATATACTCCTCGATATGATTTATAGCTTTGCTAACGTTCCCTTGTGATTGGAGTGCGGTGGCGATGCCAAAATGAGCGTCGACAGAGGATGGGTTGATCTGTATTGCTAAGTCGTAAATACGTAAAGCTCGATCGGGTTGCATGTAACGATCCAATACGATATTTCCGATCGCAACAATGTTCGAAGGTGTAGCATTTGGATCGGTGCCTATGGCTATTTTTATGCCGTTTGCTGCGGCTTCCATGTAATCTCCAGCCCAATCAGGTCGGCCCATCTCGTAAAAGCGATCGGCATTGATGTAGAGAGTATGCCAATCGATACCAATAGTTGATTGTCCCCAATCAACTAGTGTTTTTAAACCTTCAACGTTATTGTTGTTTGCGTAATTGTCGGAGAGGTATGCGAATACAGCTCGGTAATTCCCGAGGAGTCTTCGGGTATTTTCGTCCTTGTATACACGCGGGTCCAAAATGCCTCTAAGGGAAAAAACGTTGTATAATAGATGTTCGTTTTCAGTCGTATTGATATCCGTATTA
>JAYYVF010000083.1:0-29156 GCA_036343635.1 Candidatus Latescibacterota bacterium
GATTCTTTTCGGATCGTCTACTACAGCTAACGCACGGGCCGTTTCATCATAGACAACAAGCTCAAAAAATTCGGGAGTCAGAGCACGCTCAAAATCAGAGCTCTCACTAACGTTAGGCAAGACTATACCAAATAAAGCCTCTACAACTTGGAGAGCATCGGCTTCATTAAGGTTGGGATTCCATTCACAAAGGGTTTGCACATATCTGAAAACTGTCCCAACCATACCATCAAAACCTCGGTGCCAAAAATAGTGTTTCGGCAATAAAATATCGACGACACCAGCTAACGCAGAAAAATCATAACCGCATAGCGGTGCAAAAGCAGCAGACCTCGGGCCAACCCCTAATCCTACTGAGCGCGATGCATGAGCATCTAAGTTTTTTTTAATGTTCGCAAAATATTTGGTCAGTGCCTCTACTCGAAAACTCAACCATGAAAAAATGTCCGGATCTGAACCAAATAGATGAAACCCACCAAGCAACCCACCACCTCCATGCAACCGTATACTACTTGAAGTCAAATTATGCATTTGTTTGTAGAGGCGATCCTTGGCTGCCACCATAGCGTCAAAATCATAATCCATTTCTTCAGCCCTTGAACGCAATGAATCCGGCAGGTCGTTAAAAATGTATGAACGAAAATTCATATGATAGGGATCAATTTCGTAACCCCACTCCGGCCCATCCATTATTGCACCATCCACCATCGGATACTGTTCAAGTGTATCAATCATACGTGCAGACGTTGCAGCCAGCGAACGTTCATCTCCAAAAACATGACCATCTCCACCCGGACCTGCTCCATGGTGAGCCTGAAAAATCCATATTTCCATCCCTCTCTCTTTAGCGTTGGTCAAGGTCTTAAAAAGCTGTTCTCGCTTCTTAGGATGAGATTCGGGCGCTGGAGGTGCCGTCACACCTAACTTTTTATAAACATCCGGATTGGGATCGTATGTAAAAGCCGGGGCTTCTTTCATTGGAGCCGATATCGTTCCCGGTAGTAATTTGGGTGAATTAAAAACAAGAGGTCCCACCACCAATCCCTCGACTCCACCCGCTTGCCAACCATCGAAAATAATTTCGTGGTTTTCCATGAGATGCTCTAGATCACGCATCACATCCATCCATATCTTCATGATACGACTCCTTGCCCTAACCATTTAATTGACGAACAACACACAACTAAGAACAGGTTAGTTTTTTTTGTTGAACTTCGTTTGCTAAAAATTTTCTTTGGCTAAGTTTAGATACCGCTTTTGTTCAATTTTTGGAAATCGAACTTAAGTCAAACGTAATTCCCTTTCCTTGTGGCTTAAGATTCCTTTCGAGGACGATTCAACTTGACGCGACCCTGTACCGGGGGAGGCCCCTCGTAACCAATACTCTTCCACCCAGCAACATCTCCACCTCGGAGCCGATAGTCATGAGGATATATCTTGAGAGACCTATCTTCCAAGGGTAGCGACACCCGGCCGTGAGAGTTACGTGCTGATAATTTAAGAGCTAACGCAATCTCTAACGCCTGCCGATAATCATATCCACTGCAAGGTACTGTTCCATCGTTTCGCTCTGCTGCGTCTATAAGGCGATTGCAAACTCCGACAAAAACCGACTCCGGTTCCTCTCGAAGAAACTCAGGATATATTGGCGTGGATGAAGCACCATGGCCTTCAATGAATACGGGTTGTGGACCGTTTAGCCAGACTTGACCTTTTTCACATTCTAACCATACCCGACATGGTACCTTTGCATCATGAACTGGTTCGGGTATTTCACAAACAACATCTCCCGATAGACCAAGCCGGCCGTAAGCAGGACAATCCACTTCATGTTCAGCAGCACCGTCAGGGAGCCCCCAACCCTTTTCCGCGGCCAAAACGGAACCTTCTACCCACACTACTTCCATACCTGTGGCTAAACGAAGTTGGGTTAATTGCACACAACCTGCACCACTAACTTCAATTGGGAGCCCTCCAGGAATACTGGCAGTCATAATAGATCCAAAATTTCCATCCCTTAACCACTCCGCCGTAGCTCGTAAATGAGGCACTTCCCAATGAGCAGTTGCACAAGCGAATGCTGTCCCTCTTTCTTCGCAGATACGAACCATTTCATCAGCATGTTTTAACTCAACCGCCATTGGTTTTTCACAGGAGACCACCTTCACTCCTGCTTCTGCACAAGAAATAACAGCCTCGTAGCTTAAGCGCACAGGTAGAATATTCGCTACAACGTCAGGAACCTCGCGTTGCAGTAGTTCGTCTAAACTTCCAAGTACATCAACAACGCCAAATTCCCTAGCAAACTGCTTTGCACGTTCCTTGGAAGAATCAACAAGTATAACATCACAATCTTTTCTTCCAGCAAACGTCTGTAAATAGTGACGTCCCCACATACCCGCTCCTCCCACAACAGCAACTCTGTATTTCTTTCTTTCGTTTTCCATCTCTCCCCCTATACAACGCACGGACATTTAAACACGTGTAGATAAATGTTTTTAATTGCCACGCCTATTGACGTAGAAAAATGACATCTAACCTATTGCAACAAAAAAATCAATCAAAGAAGAGCCTCATTGGGCACCACACCGAAGCCTTTGCCTTCACCTATTTTCAAATAGCCTCCTTCGGGCTTTGGCTCATGCAACCATAAACGTGGGCCCTCTTGGGTAAAATGACCCATATGACATTCGGCTAGATCCATTCCATATCCCGCAGACAGAAAGTGTAACCCCCAAACCTCCCCACCACGATGGAGACAAACTGGTATCTGGTATGAATCGGCCAACTCAGAAATACGCAAAAGTTCCGTTAAACCTCCACACCACGTGATATCAGGTTGCCAAATATCCAAGGAGCCTGCTCGAGCAATATGTCCAAACGCATGTCTCGTAAAATCATGCTCTCCACCAACAAGCTTTACAGGAAATAGTTGTGGTTTCAATCTGGCCAATTCGATTAGATCGTCTGGTGACAAAACATCTTCGAACCAATAAACACCAAACTCTAAAAGCCGTTTGGCCGCCTCAAGAGCATATCTCACGTCCCATGACATATAAGCGTCAACCATCAGTAAAGCATCATTTCCAAGTACATTTCTTGCAGAGCGTACATTCTCGATTAATTGGTCCAAATTCGTTTTGTCTTTTTCCCCAGCCAGGTGTGTAGACTTAAATGCCGTAAAACCATCATCCCTACTACGCATGGGATCTTGGGATGTCGCATATCCTTTAACCCGGTCTCTGGTCACACCACCTAAAAGTTCACAAGTCGACATTAATTCTGCTCGCGCAAGCGCATCCCACAAGGCTAGATCCAAACCACTCAGTGCCATTAAAGCCAACCCACCACGACCGTATGGTACGCTAGCATTATAAAGTAATTCCCAAAGCGCAGAAATATCCTCAACGCTATCAACGGATTTCCCCATTATAAATTCTCTAAAATGCTTATTAATAACTTCAACCGCCGCAACACCACCGCCACCATACCCCCAGCCAATGATACCGCAATCGGTTTCTACTCGAACAACTATTTGCCAAAAATGCGTACGCCATGATTGCGTCGTATGATTGTGATTTGGATACACGGCCTTTACATCAACTAACTTCATTGATAGTCACCCCACTCACGATGGCCTCTTCAAACTCCAGCAGGCATGTATATTAGATCTTCTTTCAAAATCACGGTCTATGGTCTGCGAAGTCAAGTCCTCGATTTGCCACTCTGGAAACCCGGAACTATCCATCTTAAATCGACGATAATTTGTTGAAAATATTATTTCACCGTCGCCACTCAAAAGTCTTGCCACATCATGCAAAAGTTTAACGTGGTCTCTTTGAATATCAAAATGACCTTCCATTCGCTTAGAATTTGAAAAAGTTGGCGGATCCACAAAGATTAGACCATATCGTTCAGTGTGATTTTGTTTCAACCATTCTAGGCAGTTGGCTTGAAACGCATGGTTTGTTCCTGCCGCTAATCCGTTTAGTACAAAATTTCGCTTGGCCCACTCTATATATGTTTTTGACATATCTACTGTTGTGGTAGAAAGAGCGCCTCCTAAAGCTGCAAATACCGATGCGGTTCCCGTATAAGAAAACAAATTCAGGAAGTTCCTCCCAAAAGATTTCGAACCAATAAGCTCACGCACGAGTCTATTATCCAAAAAAAGTCCTGTATCTATATATTTATCAAAATTCACCCAAAACCGACCTATCCCCTCGTGTACTTCATAAAATTTGCCTTGAACATTTGCCCGCCCATATTGATTAGAGCCTTGTTGACGTTGGCGAACTTTAAATCGTACTCTTTCGGGTGAAATACCCAATGTTTCAGGCAAAATTCCTAGTGCTTCCTCAAGTCTGACCTTCGCACGATGGACATCCACATTTTTGGGCGCCTTATACTCCTGAACGTGAGCCCATAGATGTTTACTTTGATAGAGATCAATTGCTAATGCATATTCCGGCAGATCTGCATCATACAACCTGTAGCAGTGTATATTCTTGCGACGCGCCCAACGTCCCAGCAACCGCAGATTTTTTTTCAAGCGATTCGCTAACATCTGGGCACCCGGAGAAACCTTTTTTTCGCTCGGAGCTAATGAAACAAAAAATTTTTCATTCACCTCAAATCGGAATAACCGGCAATCGATTGACCCGTTATTAAATTTGTTGGTCAATATTGCACGCATACCCAACTCTTTACCTAGGTCGGGACGACCGGTAAATACAGCAGCCTTCCAACCATCAAAACGTTTTTTGATCAAACCTCCTAAGTCTGCATACAAGCGTCGTAACTCGTGTTCCGAACCAAGCCTTTCCCCATATGGCGGATTTGTCACTAACAACCCGCAATCTACCGTAGGTGGTTTACTATCCCGAAAGTCCTGTTCAGAAATCTTAACATATTCGTTGATTCCAGCACGCTCCGCATTAGCCCGTGCGTTTGCTATTGCACTGGGATCTTTATCTGTACCTATCAGAGCCAATGAAGGCCTTTCGCGTATGCAACGACGATCATTTGCTTCGTCAAGCAACATTTTCCAATCAGACTCCCGATGCTGAGTCCAACCCATAAAACCCGGCCTTGAACGAAAAAGGCCTGGTGCAATATCAAATGCCATCAATGCCGCCTCAATAACCAATGTGCCAGATCCACACATTGGGTCGACTAATGCCCCTCCCATAACAGCTACTTTTGGCCATCCAGATCGGTACAATACAGCCGCAGCTATATTTTCTTTGAGTGGCGCCAAATTACCTTCTTTGCGATACCCTCTCCGGTGCAAACTTTCACCTGAAAGATCAAGACAAAAGGTAGCTAACTTCTCATTAACTCGAACATGAATGCGAATATCAGGATTTTTAACATCCACCGAAGGCCGAGTACCCGCCTTACTCCTGAATTGATCAACCACAGCATCTTTAACCTTAAGCGCCGCGTAATGACTGTGGGAAACAGCAGGAGAACGAAATATTTGACAGTCTACCCTAAGCGTACCATCAACTCTTAAGTGCTCCATCCAATTAATCTGTTGTGCACTTGCATAAAGGTCGTCCGTCGACTCGATCTCGAATTCTTTTAATGGCATCAAAACACGATTAGCAATCCGGGACCAAAGACAGGCTTTGTAAGCCAACGCCACCGACCCTTCAAACTCCGCACCTCCCCAACGCTGGCGAACGTGTTTTACGCCAAGTTTTTGAAGTTCCGAAATAAGTAGATCCGTACATCCGCGCGGTGTGGTGACCACAAAAGTATAATTCTTATTCAAAATTTGCTTGACCATTCTTCGTTGAAGGAACACTAAAAAAATATGCAAAAAAAAGTCGCCCCAAAAAAAAAATGGAGCGACTTTTTTTACCAGCCGTAAAACAACCTCCCCACACCGCCTTAGAAGTATCTGGTATCGCTCGACAAGAAACGAGCTGAGAGGCTGAAAACAAACGCGTGATGAAACTGCAACATATCAGTCAACCGCACAAGCCGTTTTGTCTGTCCAAATGCACAACTTCTATCTGATTTAACTTTATGAGACCAAATCAACACTTCGACGCCTTAACCGATAACGAGCGGGAGATTGCCCCACGTGGCGACTAAAAATCCGTGAAAAATGCTCAGGCGTACTAAAACCAACTCTTGCAGAAATTTGGGAAATATTTAAAGACGTCGTTTCAAGGAGACGACGTGCTCCTCTCAAGCGACAAACATGCAAAAAGTCCGTAAATGTCTTACTGGCAACTAAACGTACTCTACTTGAAACTGTATTTGCGCTAATACCAAAACGCACAGCAACCTCTTCGCGAGTCTTAATTGCTGGAGCATGAGCAAATATATGATCAACCACAGGGTCGTTATGTACTCTAAAAGGAAAATCTTCCTTTAATGGAACAGATATAATTTCCAGAAGTTGATCCATCATCAAAGGTGCGGGCAAATAATCCAACGCACCTGCCCGAATGGCCTTTACCACCCAAGGAATTAGGGGTTTGCCGTTTACAGCAATTACCTGACGTCCTCCCTCTGCAAGTAAACCAATTCTTGGTAATGGGTTATCGCCAAAGCCTTGGATATCGTAAACAATAAACTTATACGATTTTTCGTCTAGTAAGGCCAAAGCACGATCCACGTCGGTAGTACAATAGGTGACAAAATTATTTTGAACCAAGGCCTTTTCCACTTGCTTGTTAACTCCATTCTTAGCTACCCACAGCAGTTCCTTTTGCACTGGTTCTTTTTTTGTCAAACCTTTTGACATATACACACACTTCCTTCTATGAACTTTTTTAAATTGAATTTATTTTATAAATACGTTATCAAAAAGAAATAAGCTGGTCAATAAATGCACTACTTTTTTCCCTAAGTACTGGGCCGTTACTGTCGGCAGTAAATATACCTACTTTGTGTTTTCTCTCTTTGTCTTACGGAGACCGTCAAGTGCAGCCGCTCGGAAGCCTTCAGAAAAGGTCGGATAATTAAATACCTGATCCACAAAATAATCTATACGAACACGAAAATTCATTGCCATATGCCCAATCGGAATTATTTCTGTTGCGTTGGTTCCGATAATATGAACACCTAACAATTCAAGCGTTTCAGAGTGAAACAATAACTTGACGAGACCAGAAGTATCTCCAGCCATCGGCCCTCTAGCAATCTCACTATATTTCGCCCGCCCGACCTCATAATTAATACCTCTTTCTTTTAGTGCTTTTTCTGTCGACCCAACACTCGAGATTTCCGGAACACCGTATATGCCTATTGGAAAAATTTTCGGAAAATGATGGCTACCCATAGCAAAAGCATTACGTACAGCTAATCGTCCCTGTTCCATTGAAGTAGAAGCTAAGGCTGGAAGACCTATAACATCCCCTGCAGCATAAATATGGGGACATACCGTCTGAAAAAGTGGGTTTACTGCTATATGCCCATCTTCTAGTTCAATTCCTATTTGTTCAAGCTTCAAACCATCGACGTTGGCTAAACGGCCCATGGAATAAAATAGATATGGGGCCTCGACTGCCGAGCCGTTGCGAAACACAACCTGCGCCTGACCCGTTTTGGCGTGACTTAACTCAACAATATCATCACCCAAGCCCAACCGAACATCGATTCCCATCTTCTGCATTTCATTACTAAATAAATCACCTATTTCCTCATCAAGCATCCGCAATATACCATTACGTCTATCCACTAAAGTTACCTCAACGCCTAAAGCTGCGAACATTGTCGCATATTCACATCCAATAACCCCAGCCCCTACTACTATTAATCGATCTGGTATCGTCTTCATTCTAAAAACGTGATCCGAATCGAGGAAAACATCGCTATCTTCGGGTATTTCAATAGGATGCCTTGGTCGGGAACCTGTTGCAATAAGCGCGTAACTAAAATTTATCCGTTTTTCGAGTTTCGAGTCAGCGTTAAACACCTCTATGCAATGCCGATCTCGAAAAGATGCAGATCCATATATTACTTTTACCCCCGCATCTTTACACTCTTTTTCTATTTGGCCATTCTGCTCTGCTACAACCTTGAACAATCTTTCTTGCAGATCTGGCATTGATATTTCATCGTGGCGACTTTGGTCTCCGTAGAAAGCTCTAAGCTGAAATCCAGTAATATCGAGGATTGCTAACCTTAGAGCTTTCGAAGGTATCGTACCTTGATGCAAACAAGATCCGCCCAGCATGCCCATGCGGTCGACCAAGACCACTTTTTTACCCTCCTGGGCTGCCTGTAAAGCACCTTTCTCACCTGCTGGGCCCGCACCTATTACCGCCAAATCAACATGTATCTCTTCCACCATGATAACATCTCCTAAAGCTGCTGTTTAGCTACGTACTTCTACGTCACTTACTCTATACTGCCCTGATGGTATGACATCTGCAGGTTCGATATAAGGTATATTCTCTCCCGCTTCGGACATGCGTCGAATAAGACGCCTCGATAGAAATTGAGAGACTGGACCATGCGATTCCAACCCAATCAAATTATTCAATTCGTACGGATCTGCTTTTAAATCGTAAAGGTACTGTTCAACGAAATGATCTGTACCTGGATCTGTCGCGTCCGGCGCATCTACACCATATTTCCATCGCGCAGTTCTCACCGCTCGAGCCGTTTGCGACTCGCTAATTTGGATAAATACTTCTTCTTGCCAGTCATGTTGGTCTCCTCCAAGAATCGGCACGATAGACTTACCTTGCATTGAAACAGGTGTTTCGATACCTGCTGCCTCTAGTAAAGTTGGAGGCAAATCTACCAAACTGACCAACTCCTCCAAGCGACCGCCACCTCGAAATCCGGGTCCCGTGAACACGGTTGGAACACGTATCGAGCTTTCGTGGCAAGATCGTTTATATTCGCCGTTCCTAGTTCTAAAATGGCATCCGTGGTCAGAAGTAAAAAGAACGATAGTATTGTCGGATAATCCGAGGCTTTTCAACGCATCTTGAATACGGCCGTAGGCTTCGTCTAAACGCTTTACCATACCGTAATAACCGCCTAAGTGTCTGTGTGTGGATCCTCCGAGTTCTGCAAGGTCAGGCGGTATCCAACCTCCGGTATAGGTTTCCCGATATCCATCAGGCGCAGGATAATCATCGCGATGATTTTGATGGTGTGGCTCAATAAAGGAGGTAAATAAAAAGAATGGATGATCTTGATTTTCGGCAATAAACCGAATCGAAGCATCCGTGACCGCGTCTACCCGATAGCCTGGCAGCTTTATAGCCTTCCCCGCATTATCATATAGTTCCGTGTCGTATGCATCCGACGTAAATTCAAGAACATTCGAAGCCAACCAGTAGTCGTATCCGAACCGATGCGAGGCCGGTACAGGCCCTTTGGTTTCTTGGTTGTATAGATGCCATTTTCCTATGTATCCTGTATGATAACCCGCATCTTTAAAATAATTACCTAACGTTTTACAGTTGGTAGGTAAAGCAATACCGTTACGATAACATCCCGTTTTAGTTGCATACATTCCTGTCTGAAAACACGACCTAGCCGGCCCACAAACCGGCTGACAAGTAAACGAATTAGCTATATGCGTGTATTCATGGCCGAACCTGTCTAAATTTGGTGTTAACCCCATTGGATTCCCATGCAGACCCGTCGTATCCCACCTCTGTTGATCAGTAAAGAAGACCAATACGTTAGGACCCTTTTTTTTTTCTAGTAACATCAAAGCCGCTCCTTAAAATTTTAACCAGAACTTTTTACAAATAATACTCAATTAAAAGGTACCACAGCTACGCGAATGGTTCGAACATATGGTCATCCATGTTTTTGAGGAATGGTTCAAGAGTCCAAATTTAAATGTCAATGACGATCCATATAAATCAGCGTAAGCGCCAGGTTTTTTTAAATAATTGATTTTCATTACATTTTTACTGAAGGCAACGTAAATGATCTACAATTGTTAACGACCAAAAGGAAACTTATGACTATCATAGTTATCGCTACAACCTTAACCCTTCTAGCCTCTTTCCCCCAGACACTCAATGCCCAACCTAAGGCTTCTAGCGATAATATAGCAATACAACGGCTTCTCGGACTCAAGCAGGGCACCTTCCGGATAGCCAAAAATCCTCGAGATAACACGCTCTATCTTCTACGACAAAATGGGATAATTGAACGCGTGATAATCTCCAAAAGTGGTAAGCCTGCCGTGACGGAACAAGTATACAGTGCCTCAGATCACCAGAGTAGAGGCACAACGGGATTTGCAATTGGCCCCGATGGCTCTTTTTATCTTAGTGCTAACCGCAATGGTCCCGCCGACGGCGGAATTGGACCGATAGCTCGCGGTGAATTAATCAATTCGGACACTGGAGAACGCAGATGGAGCTTTATAGATCCTGATTCCGCCCCAGAAGATACTCCACTCGAGCAAATTCTATCTTCCAACAACTTAGCTTTAGACAAATCAACGAACACCCGTTATGTGGTAAAAAGAAATGGTGATGTAACGTTAGCACCGTCGGGAACAGTTTATACCTCTGCCGATCATAAAATGAGTAGTGCCAGCGGGTTGTTTATTGATGAGCAAGGTGTCTTCTATATCTATACCAGACTGGATTACTCCAATCATAACATAGCGACCATAACTAAGGGTCAAAACGATCCTCTTACCGGAGAGATTTCGTGGTTCACACTAGCTGAAACAGATCCGTTTGAATTATGCGACTGTATCTTCAACCACAAGGTCAACGGTCTGGCAGTAAGTCCGGATAACCGCTATCTATTCGTAAATAGTGGCTCCCGAACTGATCATGGAGAGATTCAAAGCACCAATAATCGTTTCCCTAATTTACGAGAGACCGATCTCACAGCAGTTGTTCTACGCCTTCCAACAAACAGTCGAGCCTTAAAACTTCCAAATGATCGGAACACTCTTAAAGCCCAAGGTCTTCTCTTTGCGGAGGGGTTGCGTAATGCCTACGATCTGGCATTTGCACCAAATGGAGACCTTTTCGGGACGGAAAACGGTCCTGACCGTGACATGGCTGAAGAATTAAATTGGCTTCGCCCTGGACATCATTACGGCTTTCCCTGGCGCATGGGTCTAGAAAATAATCCCCAACAATATTCCAATTACCAGCCAGCCAATGACTATCTGCTACCCGCTAGTTTCAATGCCGTGCGAAACGGTTTCTATAGAAACGACCCAAAATTTCCGACACCGCCGCAAGCATTCACGGATCCCGTCCTCAATATAGGCCCAGACGCCGACAGTTACCGCGACCCAGTCGATGGCCTAGTGAAGGACGCAAGTAAAGAAGGTGTTCCGTTCGGAACCTTCACAGCCCATCGCTCTCCCCTTGGACTAGTATTCGACGTTGGTAATTCCGCAGGCAAACCATATACGGGCGACGGCTTCGTTTTAAGTTGGACCGAAGGAGACCCCAATGGGGACAACGTTAACGGACCATTCATGGACGCGAGCCAAGATCTCCTCCATTTAAGCCTCGAAAAAAAAGGCGACAATTACCAAGCCCAGGTAACACGTATAGTAGATGGTTTCAGCAATCCCATTGATGCGGCTATGATAAAAAATAAAATATACGTAATTGAATGGGGTGGAAGTCGGGGTCTATGGGAAATAACCCTTCCAGAGGCTAATACAAACACCTCCGTTAAAGGCACCGAACGAGCCACACCCAACAAGTTTCGACTTGCCCAAAATTATCCGAACCCCTTCAATGGCCAAACCCATATTAAATTGACGCTTGAAGCGGGTAACGAAACATCCTTACAAATTTTTAGTGTAGCCGGGCAACTGGTTCGAACATTAGCAGACCAGTACATCGGCGAGGGCTCCCACACTTTCGTATGGGATGGTCGAAATGACAACGGACGCTTGGTTGCAAGTGGAAACTATCATTACCAAGTCACTGTCGGACGACTTGTAAAGACACGACAATTAACCCTTTTAAAGTAGATAAGAAGCCGACATGTTCTTTTTCTTTCTTCTTTGCTTCTCATTGTCGGCCTACCCTATCCAAGCCCAAGAGTTTCCCCCTAGGCTTCTGTCCGATATGGGGATTTTTGACCCGATTGAAAAACAGCACCCTCGCGCGAACCTAGTTCCATACACAGTTAATTCCCCATTTTGGTCTGATGGTACCATTAAAAATAGATTTATTTTGCTTCCCAGTGGCGGAAAGGTTGGCTTTTCAAGTAATGGAAATTACGAATTTCCATTGGAAACCGTTTTAATTAAAAATTTTTATTTAGATCTTGTTCGAAACGACCCAAGCAGTCGTACAATAATCGAAACGCGTTTGTTGGTGAAAAATGGTAATAACGATTCTTGGAACGGATATAGCTATCAGTGGAATGAGGAAGCCAACGAAGCATTTCTGTTGTCTGGCAGTGGAACCACCACATTTGTTATTGATAACCCAGGCGACTCATCAACGGGGTTTTTTCTACAAGACTATTACTTCCCATCTAGGGATGAATGCCTCTCCTGCCATACCAAAGCTGCAGGCAGAGTCTTGGGCTTTCGTACTAGTCAACTCAACCGGAAAATGGACGATGGCCATAACCAACTACAACTGTTAGGAAAAGCAAATATTTTTGGGAAACAACTACCAAATGATCTGGATAAACTACCTCGGCTTGCAAATCCATTTGATACAAGAACATCATTAGAGGAACGTGCTCGTTCGTATTTAGCGACAAATTGTTCCCAGTGCCATCGTCCTAAAAGCGCGGGCCGGACCATATTAGACTTGCGCTATGATACTGAACTATCCAAAACAAACACGGTGAACGTATATCCCACCTTGGGAGCATTGGGGAGCACTGACGCTCGAATACTTGCTCCCGGCACAGCAAACAACTCTACGATATACCTGAGAATGCTAAACCTAGAAAGTTTCCGTATGCCTTCAATTGGATCGTCAGTAATTGATGAGGCTGGTAGCAGTTTAATAGCCGATTGGATAAATAGTATGGGTTTGGCAACCTATGTGTCGGAGAACATAGAAGGTCATAACACCGACTTTAAACTGTCGCAAAACTATCCAAACCCTTTTAACAGTGTAACTAACATCGAATTTAATATAGGGAATTTCGCAGAAACAAGGTTGTGGATAATTGATGTTTTGGGAAGAAAAATACGAACAATTGTGGATAAACCGCTTCCCGCAGGTAACTACAAGTTTCAGTGGGAGGGTTACAGTGACGGTGGAACCAAGATGTCAACTGGAATATATTTTTATTATCTGCAATCAGGAAGTTATGAAACAAAGCGTCGGTTATCTCTGATCAAATGATGACGGTTTTGGTATACGTTGAACACTATCATCTTAGGGTTTATTTCATATTTCAAAATTTTTTGTTTGAATAAACATTTTGACCTACTTCCCAGGATCGTATGTATCCCTCCGGAGAAGATTTTCATAATTTTCTTTTCGCCAATCTTCAAACCAGTAAGGCCCATCACTTGGCTCAATTGCATAGGAAAGGGCAGATGAAGTTTCTTTGAACGCTTTACGGTAGATCTCTTCAGTAGAAATAGTCCTCACAATATTTTCGAAACCTATCTTTTTTAACCAGCCGTCCACTTCTTCCTGGGTGTAACGATGTGCGATGGTAGCACCAAATACATCCATTGCCAATCCCGCTTTATATTCACCCAGTAGCAACTTAAAAATAGAAAATTTTACGCTAGGAGGAATGGGAAACAAGACAGTTCTCACTAAACGAACCAAAGTATGTTTTAACAGACTCCAAGATTGCTTTCCGTACAGATATATATAAAGTATCCCATCGTCTTTCACCAATTCCGATATAATCTTTAGAGCTTTTACTGTATTGCCCGTATGATGCAAAACGCCCCAAGAAAATACAAGATCGTATCGTTTGTTAAAAACTTCCTCCGGTAAATCAAAAACATCCGCTTGATAAACTTCTGTGATGTCGTTGGCCACTTCATTTCTCACAAAGTCAACCGCTGCAGCACTAGCGTCTACTGCGGTCACATGACAACCTAACTTTTGAAAACCGTAAGTCCACCTTCCACCTCCACAGCCTACATCTAATACAGTTTTACCTTTAAACCAACTTGGATCTATACAAAGTTCCTGCTCTGCGAGAAATTTTTGAACATTGTTAAGCCAAAATTCAGACCTTATATCAGGGTCGCCATGTAGCGTCTTCCACGTAAAATCATAGTTCTTTAACGTTTGCTTTCGTAAAACTTTTGAATCGGGCATCAACGGCTCCTGGTTTGACTAACAACAACATACAATATGTTTTCTAAATAATACTAGAAAGATCTTGTAATTATCCAACCTGATAAAAATTCATAATTCCAATCCTTTTTAACCAAACATTAAATCATTACCGGTTTAATTATATACGAAAAGTATTAAAAAACCTTAGGAAACACACTTTCGGCACAAAATCTAAAACCCCGGCAGAGGAGAAGCGTTTGACTATATTTCCTGTCATTAATAAAATTATAAAAATGTAAGGCATGTCCAGCTCAAGTCGTCCGTACATTAATGTTTAGAGCGAGTAGTGATCGATGTGACAAATGAATGATTGTGATATAATAGAAAAAAATAAAGCTTTTTATCAAGCCTATGCTCCATATTACGATCGTGGTCGGGCTGAATTTTTTCGTCACGAAACACAACGAATACAAAAAGATATCTCTTTTATCGACAGCAAAAAAGATTTTTCAAAGGCCAAACTGTTAGATGTCGGAAGTGGTACAGGTTTCTATTCACTCTTGGCGGCGGCAACAGGAATAAAAAATATCCATTGTTTAGATCTTGATGAACACTTTTTAAAACTCACAAAGACAAAATTTCAAACACAATATCCCGACACCAAACTGACCTGCCACAACAACGACATGGGATCCTTCATAGATCAACACAGCCATGATGCCTTGCGTGATTTTGATATGTTCTTTTTTGGGTCAGTACTGCATTACGTTCCTAATCACGAAAAATTGCTTCAGAAAATAATTAATGTTGCACCAAAGAGCGTCTATTACCTTTCTAGTATTCCGTTGACATTGGGGTATACCCAATCTTTTTTTCAATCAGCCTTTCTTCGAGCTGATTATTTACTTCATCGGTTATTGAAACAACCTCCCCCACTAGTCCGACACACCCCAGACCAAGCTACTGTCAATGTGAACATTGATACACTCGCAGACCTGTTTCAGCAAAATAGCTTCGAAATTAATATATATGCCTATACAACCTTTCATTCCTCTGTATTCAATGTTACCATGAAAGCTATAAAAGATATTTTCCCCTTTATCGGTACTCACGGAACACTTATAGCGACCCCAAAAGAATGATTATACGTGTTAGGTAAAAATGGAGATCATTGAACTTTCGGCAGCCGACCTCAATGCTTGGGATAAGCGAGGACTTACAGTTCCAGAGACAACCACTTACCAGTTATCTGCTATTTTACATCATCCCACATCAAGTTTAGACGGGTTTACTCCAATTTATCTAATCGCCAAAGACGACGGGTGTATTGTTGGACAAACTATTCTGCTCGTCGGTTGTGACCTTAATCGCTCGTTTGCCGACTCTTTTGCATTTCCCTTTTTGAAAAAATTACTGAATTGTCTTTTTCCGACCCACCGTTTGCTCTATGGTCCAATAATTTTTAAACGTTCCAACTATTATGAAATATTGGAAGCTTTCGTCAAATACTTAGATACAAATATATTTCCATCTAGTGTGAGCGTACGTAATATAATACCGCCGATTCATGACAACCAATTAGATCATGATAAAACTCGCGCGATCTATGAGAAGTATGGATTCACCTCACGTCAGTGGGGCTCTTTTATAACGCAAGTTGACGGAGATATTGACGAGCTATGGAAAAAAATTGGAAAAGAAAGTCGGTCAAAAGTACGTAAGGCCAAAAAACAGGGTGTTTCTATCATTGAGGTTACAGACATAGATAATTTAAAAAAATATTATCATATGTCTCTCACGCTATCAAAAAGAAACGGCCTACGCAGTAAGGCCTGGAACGCTTTTTTACATTGCCATACTGACCCAAACACCAAAATTTTTCTTTCTATGAAAAAGGGTGTCGCCATTTCCGGCCAAATGGCTTTAACCGCCGGAAAGAACCTAATTTTGGGTGCTGTAACCACTTCAGATTATGCAATCAAACACAAAGTCCCTGGCAATGATCTTATGCAGTGGCATGTATTAGAATGGGCGCACAACAATGGCTATTATAATGTAGATTCTGTTGGCGTATCTCCTGATCCAAGTACACAAACTTCAAAAGAAGCAGGCATTTACAACTTCAAAAAACGATGGGGAGGTGAATTAGTACGTTACTATTCATTTAGCAAGGTTTATAATAATTTTCAAAATTCACTTCGAGAAAAAAGCAAATTTGTTATAAAAGCTGGCCCTACCAAGATCAAAAACATCCTCACTTGTATTAGGAAAAACCGGATAAATATTTTTCCGGTAGACCGTATACTCAGCGCGACTTCCCAAGACGGTGTATCTTTTAAGAGAGATTCAGAAGTTTGTATCGAGAGTAGATTTATAATACGACCGGAAATGTTCTATTTTCCAGATGTCATAGCCTTGCCAAATGGTAATCTCGAAATGTTTTTTCATGTTTCTAAGAAAATCCGAGGAAAATGGAAGGGTACCATTTCTTATGCTACTCTACACGGAAACTCAAAATGGAATGTCCATTCAAATTTAAAATCAAACACCGATTTTCTTGCGGGGTTTCAGCACGTTCAAACCCCGCGAATCGTGGAATTTGGTGGTGAAAAATTGTTGTATTTTTGTGCTCGAAAACAAATAACAGCTCCATTTTTCACGTTTGTGATGAGCACATCAAATAGTGGAAGGTTTTCTAACCCTCGACCTTTACTCTTTGATTTCAAACATCCCGTTGAAGATTTCTGTTTTTATAGAAGCAAAAATACACTGCGTATGTATTTCTGTTACAAGAAGAATATACATAGTGCAGTCTCTAAAGACGGGCTTTCTTGGCAGATGGAAGACGGGCCAAGAATTCAACATGGTCAACCGGGTATGACCGCGCGCGTGGATAACCCCTCAATAGTTCAAGCAAAAGACGGCCTGCTAAGGCTCTATTACCGTGGAGCCGAAAAAAATGCCTTACATTGCTGTATTTACTCTGCCCTAACAGAAAATGGGTTGGATTTTTCCATCGAAGACGGCATCAGAATGAATTATGACGGCAAGTACGAAAGACACGGTGTCGGATTTCCCAATGTAATCAAATTAGGAGATACGTGGAAAATGTTCTATACGGGATACTGGGGTAAACATTTATTAGAACCTTATACAGTTTTTAAATGGTCATAAATGGGTAGTCGTTCAAACCTACAAAGGATTTCACGGGGCAAAAGAAGCCAAGATTTTCGTTTTCTCTCTAATAAAGAATGGCTCAAACCCTTTATTAACAAAAACGTGCTTGATTTAGGTTGCGGAAATGGCGTTTACACCAAATACCTTATCGATTTAGGTATCAAGCCTATAGCTTTGGATATTGACCATGGCTCATTAAGGTCGGCCCGTAAATATGTGGGACAACCAAAACTAAAGATTTGTCAAGCGTCCGGCGTGGATCTCCCATTCGATGATGCAGTATTCGATCTGGTAATCTGTATCGAAACTCTCAGCCATATCCCCCACGAAAAACATAGTATAGCTTTTAAAGAAATAAACCGAGTTATTAAAAAGGATGGTACTCTTATAACAAGCGTACATAATAGCGCAAGATTTGCGCTTCAAAATATAGTGCGCCTTAAAAAACCAGAGTCAGCATACAAAAATCCTGGTCTCACAATTTACCCATTTACGAAGAAGGAATTAAGCCAAAACCTTACGCAGGTTGGGTTTTCATTGAAAGGCTCTATCTCTTTCATAAATTTTTATAATTCAATCCATCAAAGATATCCAAAATTCTTTCCAATTCTAGTCTTCATTGAAACATGTTTATCTCATATACCACTATTAAATCGAATCAGCCTGACCATACTAGCTAAAGCCGTGAAATCAAATAAAACCTTTCCCGAACACTACTGTGGAAAAGAAAACCTACTCAACTGATCCCTATATCTCTTTTACCTAAAAGCAATCCATTCTTAGGCAATTAAATAGGCACTCGTCTTTGTAATATTTTTGACTCAAAACTGATAATCCATCAGTTAAAAAAATTTGGTTTAAATGAATTTTAGTCGGCATACAAAGAACATCATACTTATCGGTATAGCTAATGTTTTTATGTACGCTAGAAATATATTTTTGTTACCAATCCTGTCTCGAACTTTAGGAGTCAGTATCTATGGTTTATGGTCGCAGCTTTATGCAATGATCGAATTACTCATACCGTTATTCGTTCTTTCTTTGCCGGCCGCTGCAACTAGGTTTTTAGCTGCTGAGACTGACAAACATGTCATCAAAATTGGTTTTTGGACTTCAACCCTGGTGGCACTAACATCTTCCCTAATTTTGGGTCTTGTGGTCCTATTTATCTCAGTACCGGCAAAGGAATTTTTTGGCGAAGAAATGAATCAGATTGTCGATCTACTTTGGGTATTGATGATGCTAGTTATTCTGAGTGCTATATCCAATTCTTGTATCAATTATTTTCGTACATTCGAAAGAACAACAGTTTTTTGTTTAATGATGCTTTTGGAATCCTTCGGGTTTATCATAGCGACAATGATTTTTATATCAGTCGGTTGGAAAATCATGGCTCCTCTAATGGCACTAATTATCATCAAAATATTAATTTGCCTATGGGGAATTCCAAAAATTATTAGTGAAATTGGCCTTTGCAGCGTTGACCGAGAAACCTTGCGAAAATACCTCTCGTATGCTGTACCACTCATCCCAATGGGGGTACTATATTGGACCATACAAATGAGTGACCGCTATCTAATTGATTTTTATTTAAGTAAAGAGGACGTTGGAAGATATTCAGCCACGTATGCTTTAGGCAGTTTGATCGCCTTTATTTATAGTCCTATTTTTGCATTTTTCACACCTTCAGTGACCAAGTTGTGGGAAAACGGCCAATTTGATGATCTAAGACTATTCATATGTAAGAATATAAAATATCCCGCACTTTTTTCATTACCCATTGTCATTTCAGCGCCCATGTGGGGTATGCCTTTGATTCAGCTTGTTGCAGGAAAAGCTTTTGTAACAAGTGCGGCCTTATTACTAACAATTTTGTTGGGTTATTTAGCATTGATGGTTGGAACTTTCTTTGTTTCAATTCTCTATTTAACAAAAGAAACTAAAAAAATTCTATGGATCAATGTTGCAACTGCCGCATTGAATATATTACTTAATATTGCTTTGATCCCACAGGTAGGTATTTTGGGAGCAGGGATTTCTACCTTCATAACCTTTTTTCTGCAAACCGTCATCTTCTATCTATATGCTTCTCGTCATTTTACATTCGACTTTGGTTCAATCAATTTAATAAAAATTTGGGTTTGCTCTTTTATTTGTGCTGGTATAGTAAAATTTTTCACCTATGAATCTTTTTCGTCTCTAATAATCAGCTCCTGTTTAGGAGCTATTGTTTACATCTTCCTGATATATAAGAGCGGTACCATTTCACGAAATGAACTGCTGTTTTTTTTCCATTTTTTAAAGAACGATTTGATAAAAAAAAATTAACCTTTGGTTAAGACGATATAACTAAAAAAACAATCTAGTTTGGCAGCAAATGATGACATGGGCTATCTTCGTATTATCTAAGGATAGAAGCCTGTAGAGAAGAAGAACACACAACTATTTTGTATACCGCTTCGGCTAAAGATATTTATAATGAGAGATGATTTTTTGGTATTTGGAAGGCCAGCAATTGAGGAAGAGGAAATTGCTGAAGTAGTAGACAGTTTACGCTCGGGATGGATTGGAACGGGCCCTAAGGTTGGTGTTTTCGAACAAAATTTTAGGAATTATGTTGGTGCCGAATACGCCATTGCTGTAAGTTCATGCACCGCAGCCCTGCACCTTTCAATGATTGTTGCTGATATTGGTCCTGGAGACGAAGTGATAACTACTCCCATGACTTTTTGTGCAACAGCAAATGCAATTGTAAACGCTGGTGCGCAACCTGTATTTGTTGACATTGACGCAAAGACCATGAACTTAGATCCGAATTTAGTTGAGCAAGCAATAAACAATAAAACAAAAGCTATTTTGCCCGTACACTTTGCTGGGCGCCCGTGTGAGATGCATGCTCTTTCAAAAATTGCTGAGGCTCATGGGCTGTACTTGATTGAAGACGCCGCACATGCTATAGAAGCCAGATCTGACGTAGGAAAGATCGGCGCTATTGCTGATCTTTCCTGTTTTAGTTTCTATGTAACAAAAAATGTGGTTACTGCTGAAGGTGGTATGATCACAACAAATAGAAAAGACTGGGCAGACAAACTCAAGATTTACGCCTTACACGGAATGAGTCGAGATGCTTGGAAACGTTATTCTGACTCTGGTTTCAAACATTACGAAGTGATAGTTCCCGGATTTAAATACAATATGACTGATTTACAGGCTAGTATAGGTATACATCAATTGAATAGAGTGGAAAAATGTCTGTCGCGAAGGATCGAAATTTGGAATCGTTATGACGGTGCTTTTCGGGACTTGCCTGTAATAACTCCTGTTGAGACTCCGCAGAACTTGGTCCATGCTCGACATCTCTACACCGTTCTAATTGATAGGGAGAGCGTCGGATGTGATCGAGACACTTTTCAGGAACGTATGCAAAAACAAAATATCGGTACGGGTATCCATTATACTTCCCTACACCTCCAGCCCTACTATTGTGACAAATACAATTACAAAACAGGTGATTTCCCAGCAACAGAATATGTTTCAGAAAGAACAATTTCTCTTCCACTCGGTCCTAATATGACAGATGAAGACGTCTCTGATGTTATAAATGCAGTGAAGGAATCCTGTTATTAATTCCATCAAACACAAGACTATTACCCTATTTAATAGAATATTTTGTATGTCATTACCCAAAATCCAGAAACCTGATAATTCAAGGTCAACCCTGCAATGCGAGTAGCACTTCTCGGAAATCTGGCTAATACTGCCTATACCTATGCAAAAGCACTTCGTGCAGAAGGTTTAAATGCCGAAGTTTTTATAACAGAGAAAGAACGAAAACAAGTCAATGCCTACCCTGAGTGGGAAGATCCAGAAATAGACAGTACAAACTCTACCTGGGTGCACTATTACGACCAAAGGAATCCAATATCACTATTCCAAGCAATGGTTAAATTGCGGAGCTATGATCTAATACATGCTTTTGGTTTACCAAATATTTATTGTCAATTCTTAGGGCGACCTTTAATAACTCACGCCTTAGGTGCAGACCTTAAAGAAGTCGTTCATGAACCAAGTTTAACTGGTTATCTATTGAAAAGGGCCTTTTTCAGATCCAAGTGTTTACTCTTTTCCGACATTGACCACATCCCTCACACAAAAAGATTACAACTTAATCAATCCCAATACTTCCCAGCTGCTGTTGATATTAGAAAATATCACCCTGAGATCCAAAACGGCTCCAAGCAGAAAGACAAAATTGTCTTACTTCATTCTTCTTTTTTGGATTGGACTGAAAAACAGACCACATCTAAGCGCAATGATTTATTCTTTCACGCCTTCAGCAAATTTGCGAAAGAGCGCGAAGACTTGGCTTTACGGGTGATAGCGGCAGGCCCCGACACCGAGGTCACAAAAAAACTCATTAACGATCTCGGTTTATCGGAAATAGTTGAATTCCTTCCACCATTAAACAAACAGCAACTTATAAATGAATATCGTAACTGTGATCTAATTGTAGATCAATTCGGAATGCCAAAATTTGGGGTTAACGCATTAGAGGGTATGGCATGCGAACGACCGGTTTTTCTTTACTTAGACAAAAATTTGGCCATACAATGTTATTCAGATCTTCCACCAACTCCCGTCGCGAATGGTGAAGAGGAAATCTACAATACTTTAAAAAATATTTGCCATAAAGATCAATTACAATTCATAGGATCGAAATGTCGTGAGTGGGTTACTGAAAACCACGAGGGACAAATGGTAGCAAAAAAATTGATTGCATTTTATAATAAGCATGTAACTTTTTAGTAGAAAGTGAAACCGCAAATTGGATCAACATATAAAGACACTTCAAACGCTTTTTGCAGATGATGCAGAACGTTACGACAACATACGTTTTGGATCCATCGCGGGTCAATTATATTGCGAGGCGCACTATCTTACCCTAAAAAAAATGTTACGTTCAAATTTTAAATCGGAAAATTCTACAAGGCAAAAACCTTTTCGAATACTAGATGTCGCAATGGGAACGGGACGATCATCCATTAGAATGGCTTCGGAAGGAATTGAAGTCGTCGGAATCGATGTTACCATTGAAATGATGCAGGTTGCAAGAAGAAAAAAGCCCTCAGAAATCCCATTGAGCTTTGTTCAAGGCGACGCATTTAAATTGCCATTCAACGCCGACTCATTCGATGCGGTCATCTGTTGTAGAATGCTTCAAATGATCCCCTTAGAAGACTATTCTAAATTCGGCGTTGAGATATCCCGAATCCTCAGATCTAATGGTATTTTTATAGCCGAATTATGGAATAAATCCTACCAAACCATTCGATGTTTGGGACAAAGAAAACGTAATACTTGGGGGCTAAATGATACCTTCATTACAACACAGCAAAGACGGATGCTATTTGGCAATAAATTCGTCGACGGCGATATAGCTGGATTAGGATTCCCTTTAGTTTTGCCAATATTGGGCCGAATCTCGAAAAAATGGACACTCAAACTATATTTAAAATTGACACAATGCTCATTCACAAAAAATTGGGGCGAAACATTTTTTGCACAATATAGGCTTTTAGAATGAATATTCTAATCGTTACACCCGGTATGCATGAACCTTGGGTAGACGGACGGATTACATCACTAAAAGCAATGGCAGAGGGTCTTAATGAAGTTGGTTTTAAGGTCGAAATATTAACCACCTATACGGAAGGGCAAACATCAAAAACCCTTGATATCCACGGAATCAAGTACTCACTTTTACCCGGTGGAAATATCAGCAATTGGAAGGCCCTATTAACGCACTTTGCAAATATCTGCCGATATGGTCAATTTGATATCATAATCTATCGGCCCTATGCCGGATTCAATTGGGTAAATAATGCTAGCATTATCAGCCTACGTTTTATTGCTTTGCTTAGGCGTATACCGTTCATATTATCAATTTGGAGTGGTCCCGTACAATTTCTCAAACATCCTTGGTTTTTCTCAGCAATTTTTGCCACAGGAAAAACATTACAGCATCATAAAATTTGTAGTATCCCACCAATAATAAACACTAATGAACTACCTATTGGAAGTCCCCGTGATGTTCTTTCGACAATTTACGGAATAGAAGATCATAATAGTGTACTTTTATTTACCTACTGTGCCAAAATCGACACCGATTCCGTTTGGGACTATACCTTGATTCAACGAGGGTTGTTGGACATTATAAATGCGGCAAAACATTTAGATGATAAATCAAGATTTACATTTCTCATTTCAATGCCCATCTTTGCCAAACAGGCTTCCGTAGATAAATTTTACGCTCTGTTAGATCACCACAAAGTGCGACAACATTTTACCCTCGTTAGTGAGATAACGGATTTACCTTTAGTATTATCAGCCGTAGATGCCTATTTGTATCCTATCAACATGAACGAGCCTTCTTGGGCACCCGTCTCTGCACTAGAGGCTCTGTCACAAGGCACTCCAGTAATCACAACTCGCATTGAAGTGATCCGGGAGTTCCTAACGGAAGATGACGCACTCTTTTATGAACCTGAGCATCCCGAAGAGTTAGCCAAAACGGTACAATTCTTGCTAGATAATAAAGATGAAGTAAAGGAAAGAGCTGCCCAGGCTAAAAAGCGAGTAAACGAAAGATTCGGCCGTACAGCAGTTGTGAAGGTCGTTCGAGATCATTTAAGTCAATTAAAAAAGGAAATTTAAACTTAAAACCTTAAGAATCGTGGTAACTTTTCGTGGCTCTTGATAACATATTCAGTGTTCCATTCTTTGATTTTTATAAGATGTCTCATATTTTAGTAATAAAAGGCGAACGAAGTAAAAACATACTTACTACCTTGGTATACTATTGGGCAGAAAATATTTCCGTTCTTTTTAAAACTGATGACTAAAACGCAACCGTTAGCCTCCTAAGGATTTAGCGATAATGCCCCTTATAACAAACGACAGAATAAACCGTATTAGCCGTATGGTTCGCCAATCACCTAAGACGTCTTTTTTATGTGCTTGCAAAAAACTTGAATTACGGACATTGAAACGTAAAACGTCGTCGTATTCCTACAACCAACCAATAAGTATAGACATTGAACTTTCCAATGTTTGTAATCTCAAATGTTCTTGGTGTGATACACAGTTTTATGCTGATAAATCTGTGCCCGTAAGAGAAATCCCATGGGACGTATTCCAGCGCATAGCTCCCAAATTAGAGGGGCTTAATAGAGCTATGTTTACAGGAGGCGGAGAAACGTTAACGTGCAAACATGCGCCTGAGGCCATAGCCCTAACAAAAAAATATGTACCTACCGTCATACTGCATAGTAACGGCGTTTTAATCCGCGGGAAACGAGCACAGAAGTTAGCCCAAAGTGGGCTTGATAGTCTTCGAGTAAGCATTGATGGATCAGATGAAGAAACATTTCGCAATGTGCGGGGAACCTCGCTCACGAAAATTTTGGATAACCTGAAATACTTCTCATCTATCAGCAACGTTCCCATAACAACTGTCTCTGTAATGAGTCAAAACAATTGGAAATCTCTACTTAACGTCCCTGAAATGTTGCGCGAAGTAGAAAATGTGAGACAACTATATTTTCAACCAGTAGAAGTTGAGTTTTTAGGATGGAATCGTGATGATTATTTTATGACACGCGAAGAGATGGTCGAATTTCAAGGAATAATATCAGAAAAATGTAAGCGTTACGGACTGGAAACAAACGTCGACGAACCGGACTTTGACCCTCTATTCTCAAAACCATTCACACTTTGCGAATATCCTTTTTTCGGATATATCACACTCAACTACGAAGGCTTTGTTGCACCATGTTGTCGACTTACTAACGTTGTCCACATGGGAGACCTCAAAGAAATGTCTTTTGAAGAAGTGTGGAATGGAAAGTCTTTCCGCGAGTTACGCGACCTGATGATATCGGGTGATTATCCAAGTTATTGTCATGATCGTTGTAAATATCGCGTTGAAATGAATTCTATTCCCTCTGAAAAAAGTCCAGGAAAATTTACGAGACAACACATTGAAAGAAATAAGGAAACAGATAGAGACCGCAAGGCCGTAGTCAAGATAGATCCCGTTGCTTGAGACAATGTCGTAAACTTAATAAACAGGAACCTCTCCGTTACGGTTTGTATTACTATCTCCTCATTATATAAAACAGTTTGGTCAGATCAATTGCAATGCTGAATTGAGATACGATTTTTTTCGTGTCCGAAATAGAACCCTTCTTACATGATCTATAAAGGGCAACGAATGAGACGGTTCATAGTATTTCCAGGAGATCCACTGTACAAATATTTCGAAAAAGGCGAAATAAAGCTTCGTTACTGGAATCCCCAAAACATGTTTTCAGAAGTACACATTATTTCGCTATGCTCTTCTGATATAAATCCCGATAAGGTACACGATTTTGTCGGCGATGCTAAGCTTTTTATCCACACGATCGGTCGTCCCAATCTTGCTAATTTTCTTTCCGTTCGAAAACGAGCTCTCGATCTTTGTACAGATATTAAACCAGATCTAATAAAAGGTCATGGAGCACTAATAATGGGTTATTATGCGGTTTATGTTGCAAATAAACTATCCGTCCCTTCTGTCGTTTCACTCCATTCGGATCATTCTATCTGGAGAGGCCTCCGAGCTGCCGGACCATCGACACTTCCCAGATCTATTTATCAACTGGCCTACCGTCTATCCTACATGGAACACTATTGCCTGCGTAAAGCCACAGCCGTCACTTGTGCTTATGAATTTCCGGCAAGACACGCACGTTGGGCTGGCTGTCGTAACATTGAAATCATCTATAATCGTGTTGATACCAATCGATTTAAACCAGCAGGAGAAAAAAACAACCACACTATTCGTGTTTTAACGGTAGGTAATCACATACCGGGCAAGGAACCATCTGCAATCCTGAAAGGGGTTTCCCGTGTTGGATGTAAATTAACAGTTGTAGGTCAGGGGCCTCTAAGTGAATCACTCCGTCTACAATCTTTAAAATTGGGAATTACAAACAAAGTGACATTCTTGCCTTCTGTACCTAATTCTGAGCTACATAAAATATATCAGGAGCATGATGTTTTTTGTATGTCTATCCGTTATCCTGGAGTTTGTATTCCAGTCCTTGAAGCAATGTCATGCGGGTTACCTGTGATCGTAAACCAACCGCTCTGGGAGGATATACCAGAATTTATTGGTGTACATGCTATAGTGGTAGAGAATACAGGCACTGGATACGCAACTGCAATAGATAAACTATGGAAAAAAACAGACCTAAGAGAAAGAATTGGTACCGCGAATCGCGAAAAAGCCATGCAGATTGACAGCAATCTGATGGAACAAAAAGAAGCTACACTGTTTAAAAAATTAATTGACCGTAGCGATTAATAAAACAAAATAGCCAACTTACGGACTCGATTTTCTCCATATGCTATTTAAATCTAAACCTGACGAGTTTTTCGTTCAAACCTGTATGCTAAGTTTTGATAAGGAGCCCAGGGAGCATAGTATTCTTCAATAGACTTTTTCTGTTCAGACCTGCCGAGAATACGCATACACCTTCGAACCTCAGAGTCTATTGGGATCTTATCATTTTTACCCAATAACATAGCTACATGATTTATACTATAACCGCCCAATCCTTTTACAGTCCTTAACCGTTGAAGTATTGGATCTATAGACCAACCAACAAACTCATCACAATCTTTAAATGTTGTGGATATATTGCACAAATATTTGGTTCGGTATCCCAACCTCCCCTCACTTTCTAATACAGCCATAGGAATGGACAATACTTGAGAAACTGATGGAAAAGTCTTTTCGGCTTCAGCCCAACCAAAATATTTAGTGCATACATCCAAGAAAGATTGACACATTTTTTTTGTATAAGCCCAAGACGCATTCGTCGTGAACAGCGTCTTTAACACATCCTCAAACAGGGAAGATCCGCGCAATAAAGGATTTATTTCTTTTTTTGCAATCCGATAAATTTCTGGGTCTAATGAACGTGCCTTTTTCATGAATTGGGAAAAATCCGAAGCAGAATTTAACATATACTGTAAGCGCATTGAAAGTTCATTTAACAGAGCAGAGCGCAACGGGCTTCGACTCGAAACCGAGCATCTGACTTCTTTTTTCGCTCCTTGTTCCATTTTTAAGTGCACAACTTGTTGTTTAAAACGCTCAATGCGATTTAATGTTTGAGATTTTTCATCCCAATAATAAGGAGCCAACTGTGACCAACCATGTGACCTAACAATTCCAATAAGATTGCCATGAGAAAGAGAGACTTTTAGATCTTCAGAGTAAGCATACTCTCTCATTTCAAAAATACCTTCATCCCATACTCGGCATCAAAGAGAATGTGTTTAAAAAGGTAATGTATATGAAGGGTCATTTACATACCTTTGTGTTTTAAGTTTTAATCGGATTTCCATACCGGGTCGCATTTGTATTTCAATTTTCGAATCTTTCACAGTAACCGAATCCATTTTCGTAACCAGCGGCTCCGCTCTATAAGTACCAGCATATCCACCTAGTCCGCCGGGCCAATTGCTGGTACAAGTCTCGAAATGGGCCTCTGTAAAACGATGCTCTCCAAAAGTTCCTGCCTGGATCAGTAGACTATGGGATTCAGTAACACTAGTGTTGACCAACTGAACCGTCGTGCTATCAGCTGATAGCTTTTCTACAAGAGCTGCTACACCGAAAGGCAAGCCTGACCGGCGGCGATCTAAATCAAAATAACGTAACCGCGCATGGAGTAATCCTCCATTATATATAGGTTGAGGTGCACCCAGTGCCAGCTGAATCAACGCCTCAGAAGTAACAGGGTTCCCCCATTGCCAGTGATGCACATGATGCTGAGTCCCAACGTCTTTATCCGCCATAACTTGTGCCATCCTACGAGCTATTTGCGTATGACTCCCCTGCTGAATTAGTTCTGGGTAATGTGGGTTCCGACCCTCTAGAAATTCGAACCATGGCTGTTCATGACCTGAGTCATGTTTATCCCGAAAAGAATGGACCTCACTCCAATCATATGCTTCCGCTTTTCGAAGTCTCTCTACTCGTTCCAAATCGTCATCCCGCATAGAAAGGTACCATAAATAGATAGGATAGAGTCCCCCCATAGGCATCCAGTCGAACCACCCAGCATCTCCATATCGATAGGGTACAAGAAACGTTTTTTGACCAACGGGAACCGCATCTAGGTGATGAGACCAATTTGCACGCACGCTCATCTCTTCATTATGTGGATCTTTTGATTCACCTAATTCCAGTATACGATCCATTTGTTGTCGTGGTAATTCTAAATAGGTCTCATCTCTAGTCAACAGATAGGCATTTGCACCTGCATCAACAGTTGCAAAATGCATCGTCAAAAACCCATGAGGGAACGTCCACCCATAGCGACCACCGTACCATTTACCGCCGACATATTGCCCTACTTTTCCAGAAGGACCAATTTGATCTGGCAAAAGACCATCATTTTCCTTTGCACGAACCATCCACCCATCGGTATACTCTACGACCCACTTCCGATACTTTTCCTCTCCAGTAAGAATGAATGCATTTGTCATCATCGAAGTAATGGCCAAGTTTGCCGGAGCATCACCCGCCCGCCAACGATTACGCATTTCCTCTCCCATTAATCGTGCCTTTGCGGGATCAACTAGATCCTTAACAGAATTAATGTCAGGCAAATCATAAAATGGTAATCCATACGGTTCCATAGTCGTACCAACAGGATTATATGGATG
>JAYYVF010000084.1:0-5818 GCA_036343635.1 Candidatus Latescibacterota bacterium
ACGGACTGGCTGACGAGAGTCTCAACTTTGAAAATGCTGTGTCCGGATGTCCTGTTTGCTGCCCAGCTCGTGCTTCTCTTTTGACTGGCCAATCTCCACTTACTCACGGAGTTATTGTTAATGATGTTTCGCTGAATCAGGGTAGCCCGTCTATGGGTAAACTGTTTTCTGACAAAGGATATGAAACAGCGTATATAGGTAAGTGGCATGTCGATGGGCGTGGACGGTCAAATTATATTCCACGTGAACGTCGCGGTGGTTTTGACTATTGGAAGGTTTTGGAGTGTACGCATGATTATAACGCATCACATTACTATTCTGGAGATAGCGAAGAAAAACTCGAATGGGATGGTTATGATGCTATTACCCAGACTCACGATGCGATTGAATACATACGAAATCATGGTCTAGAAGACGACCCTTTTTTAATGGTCTTATCATGGGGCCCCCCCCATGATCCTTACGGGACGGCACCATCAGAATATCGTGCATTATATGACCCCGAGTCTCTTGAGCTCCGCCCAAACGTGCCAGAAAGTCATATTGGCTGGACGCGGGATTCGTTAGCTGGTTATTATGCTCATTGTACTGCTTTAGACGATTGCATGGGTAAGTTACTTCAAGAGATAGACGGTCAAGGGTTAACTGATGACACGATCATATTATTTTTTTCTGATCATGGCGATATGGTGGGTTCGCATGGAATGAATAATAAACAAAAACCGTGGCAGGAATCGGTCAGTGTCCCATTCTTACTACGGTATCCGAGTAGATTTGGTAAAGAGGGAAAGACTTTGAAAGCTCCAATCGATATTCCTGATATTTTGCCCACTCTGTTGGGATTGTGTGACATAGAAATTCCAGAGGCGTGTGAGGGGCGAGATTTTACGGATTACATGAGTGGCGGATCCGATCCCAGTGACGGGATCGCTTTTTTGCAGTGTCCGCATCCGTTTGGGCAATGGTGGCCTGGAGCTGGAGGAAGATCTTATCGCGGTATTAGAGATGGACGCTATACGTATGTAAGAGCGTTGGAAGGGCCCTGGTTGTTTTATGACAACGAGCGAGATCCATTTCAGTTAAAAAACTTGTTGGGTGATGCCTCTTATGATAAGGCTTGGCGTGAAATAGACGCGGAATTAGGGCGACAATTATCATTTCGTGATGATGAGTTTTTGCCTGGATCAGCCTACTTGGATTACTTTGGCTATGAAGTTGGAGCCCGCGGGACGGTCGGATATTCCTTGTAATCCCAATATTCTTCAAGCCGACTCAATATATTTGTTATATCGCACGAACTCTTCACTAGCTGCGCTTGTAGGCCTAAACTTTCTGCGGCTGTGATATTTTCTTCCGTATCGTCAAAGAAGATTACTTCATTTCCGTTTACTTGCATTGAATCTAACACAGCTCGAAAAGCTGCGGGGTCGGGTTTTCGAAAGCCTAATTTCCAGGAAGAAAATACTCTTTTAAACAGGAGAGAGATACTAGGGCAACATATCTCCCATGCATTTTGATGTGCCCTATTCGTATTAGTAAATGCATAGCAGGGGATCTTATTTTTAATGTCTTTGATTTGTTTTACTACGGAGTCTATTTCTCCTGAGAATATCTTATTCCAACCCAATTCGATTTGTTTGTTTGTGGCGGTGAGGTTTAAACTGGAACGAATATGCTCATAATAGATTTCCGGCTCTATTTCTCCACGTTCGTGTTGTTGATACGGTTCATCAAAGTAAAATAAGTCGCGTATTTGTTCAGGGTTCAGGGATGAATGTTTTGACCACGAATCAAAAACGCGATCAAAGCCGATTTCTATTACAACACCTCCAAGGTCAAATAACAACGCTCTAATGATTTTAAAGTCAAACATTTAAACAGATTATTGTATTGGCGAAAACGATGTTGGGAAAAGTTGTTCGGATATGACTTCCTCTACTATCGGACCGTTAGCTTCCGTTTTTTCTCGAGTCATGATCCATTCCTCGTCGTGTCGGAAAGCAGACCACGCGCTGTTCATGTGCTTTTCATCTTCATATCTCATGAGATAGATTAAAGTATTTTTTTCGGCGGGCTTTGAAGTTGTCCAAAAACCAACAACTTCCATACCGTGTTTTTCAAACAATCGCATTGTAACGTTTTCAAAACGATTTAAGATGTCATCCATTTTGCCTTGGGGAATTATATAAGTGCGTAATTCATACGTCATAGAGTTATCTCCATTTTTCATTGGATTTCTAAGAAATTCTTGATCTACAGTACCAAATTACTTATTTCTCTTGCGTTTGTGAAATAGATTAGAGTTTATTGGTTAGTTCTCAAGTTTTTGTGTAGTGCAATTTGTCTTTATGGGGAGTTACTTATGATCGAGGCTGGTGTTTTTAATGCTACATCCCGCGAACATTTTGAGACGTATGGTTACGCACGTCTTGGATGTATGCTGAAACGAACGGAATTAGAGGCATTAAAGCAGCGTATCAACGAAATTATGCTGGGTGAAATAGTATATAATGATATGCTTTTTCAGCTCGATAGTGAAGACGGAGACTACAGTAATGCTCCTGCCGCGTCGTTGGGTCATAAAGGAGCAACTTTGGCCTATAGAAAGATCATGGGTTTGGAGCTGGACCCTGTATTCCTGAGGTATATGCAACACCCACTTTTTCGTGAAATAACGGAATATTATATCGGTAATGAGGTCTCTATTTATCGAGCCATGTTTATGAATAAACCGGCCGATAAAGGGACCGAACTTCCATGGCATCAGGATGTGGGCTGGGGTTGGGGAGTTGACACCGATCCAACCATCACGATTTGGACGGCACTAGATCCCGCCACGGTTTCCAACGGATGTATGCAGATAGTTCCCGGTAGCCATAAGCACGGAACAATTAACAAACAACACTGGTTGCCTGAGGAAAAGATAGCTGATTATGTGAAGCTGGATGAAGTGAAATACCTTGAAGCAGAGGCGGGAGAGGTTATACTGCTACATAATTTGCTCCTTCATCGTTCTGGGATTAATCCTAGTAGTACACCTAGGCGTGCCTTTGCCATCGCATACATGGAAGGAGCTACTCGGATGCGTGATACGGGTGAGTTGTTTCCTATGATTTTCGGTGAATCCGCACTCAAAGCATAAAGGTGAATGGCAGAATTAATATATTTGGAGTAATCATTACATTAATTCAAAGCCTGATATAGGCGTCGCTGATAGTCTTTTACCATGTCATTTTCTCGGCCTATCAGGTGGAAAACCGAAATCATAGCTTTTTTGGCAGCGTCGTCAGCGTAACCGGGATTTTTTGTTGCCAAATCTAACCAGCTGTTCAAAGCTTCTTCAAATTCTCCCTCGGCAGCCTGACAACATGCCAACAGATAATGTCCTTCAGTGTCGCTTGAGTCAGATAAGACACGTTCGGCACATTTACTTCGTCCACCGGCTTCGTGACATTTTTGTCCAAATTCTAACTGGGCAAGTAAGGCATGTGCCTGTTTGTGTTGCGGTGTACCGAGCTCCACCAAATTCACATATTCGTGAACAGTTTCGATGTCGCCCTGCTGTAATGCTAAGCGGGCAAGCCCAACTAGGGCATCTCCGTCGTTTGGTTTTTCTTCAAGAATATTTTTATAGACTGCAGAAGCGCCGTCTAAGTCTCCCATTGAAGCTCGTTGCGTTGCTTCATCAATTGGATTTACATCTGGTTCAGGTGCGTTAGGCAAAAGAGGGCGAAGAAGCTCATCGATTTGTTCTTTGGGTAAGGCTCCAGTGAATTCCTGAACAAGCTTTCCCTGATGCACAATTTTTACTGCAGGGATACTCTGAACTCTAAACATTGCAGCTAGTTGTTGGTTCTCATCTACGTTGACTTTTGCCAAAGCAATTCCAGAGCCAAGACTACGAACGGAGGCTTCGATATCGGGGCCGAGCGTCTTGCATGGACCGCACCACGGTGCCCAAAAATCGACAACAACCACACGATTTTCAGATCCTTGAATTACAAGTTCCTCAAAATTGCTTTCATCAGCATCAAAAATTTGATCTGGCTGTGGATCAAGCTCCATAATATCTACCTCCGAATACTGGGTTTGCTGGACCCAATAAAGGGCCCGTATAATGCTTTGGATATCGACGCTATTCTATTTATCGATGAACCAACAATTTAGGTTATATAACGGTTTAACTAAAGCCTAAGTTTTTTTCTGAAATAACTCAATGTACTGATCTGTTGCCGTGTTCCAACAGTAGTTAGAGCGTACGTAGTTGCGACATGTTTCCTGTATTGTTTCTCGCTCTCTTTGTGTGAGTTTATAGTGGGCGTGGATTTGTTCTGCAAACGCTGAGTAATTATTTGGCTCAATCAAGTAACCGCCTTCTTGTACACTTTCCGTGAGTGCATCTACGGCAAATGCTATTACGGGCATCCCAGCGTACATGCATTCTAATTGGGTTTGTCCGAATCCTTCGACATCGTTTGGAATTTGGATGTTAGGCATGAGAAATAAGTCGCAACAATGTTGGAGCATGGCTAGTTGATCGTCGGGTATAGATCCAATTATGAGTATACGATCGGTTAAGTTATTAGTTTCTCTAGTAGTAAATATACGTTTTGCTTCGACCCCAATACCTCCAATAATCAATTTGATGTCTGGGTCTAAGAGTGGCATACCTTTTTCTATAAATTCTGCCATTCCTTTGCGTCGGACCTGGCGACCGAACATAAATAGAATCCGGTCTTTTTTAAATTCGATAGAATGCTCATTTTCAAATTTTTGTTGAATATTATCGACTTGAGAAACGTCGTAAGCTTGAGGTTCAACTCCTAAATGAATAATGGATAATTTGGTTTCTGGGATACCACTGTTAGCCGTAATATTTTTCGTATTTTCGCTAATTACAACGACCTCGTTACATGTTTTTGCACCATTCTGCATCAGGAAGCGGGCGCAAGGATTTTTGTAAGTCATTTCGAGTCCGTAGATTGTTATGCAGAAACGAGCTGGTCCAAAAGGACGCACAAGTGGAGCAATAAAACCAGCAACTCCATCGGCAAAATATACTACATCGACGCGCCGAAGAAATACCGCCCAAAATGTTGTCCAAAGGCAATATGGGAGAAACCAGAGCAGATGGAGTAATGAGTTTTTACGTAGTGCCACGAGCCGCACGGAGGCGCGTAACTTTAGCCGTTTGTGTAATTCATAGCAATGTGTTTCGATTCCGCCAATACTTGGGGGATAACGACGAGCAAGAAATAAAATACGAGTTGTTTCAGTTATCATAGGGGTTCGGTGTATTTAGTTTATCTTGATGAAGCTAACTGTTTTGACGAACAGAAACCGTGTAAGTAAATTAGTCATATAGCATAAATATAATAATCTGATAAACTGATGATCAATAATAACGGAGAAACAGCGTCATGGTCAAAATAGGTAGGGAAATTCCGGATTTCGAAGTGGGTGTTTTTCATAATCAAGAGGACAAGAAAATTAAATTGTCGGATTATCGCGGCAAGTGGATGGTGTTACTTTTTTATCCAAAGGATTTTACTTTTGTTTGTCCAACAGAATTAGAAGATGCGGCATCTTTGTACGGTGAATTTCAAAAGCTTGATGCTGAACTGCTAAGCGTTAGCACTGACACTGTTCAGGTGCATAAGGCGTGGCATGATACCTCAGAAGCAGTTGGCAAGGTGGAATATCCGATGGTTGCTGATCCCACAGGTCAATTGAGTCGCGCATTTGGCGTATACATAGAGGATGAGGGTATTGCCCTGCGGGGGACTTTTATTGTTGATCCGGACGGGATACTAAAGAC
>JAYYVF010000085.1:0-92431 GCA_036343635.1 Candidatus Latescibacterota bacterium
GAAGACAAAAGAAATCTTGATGGGTGGCAATACACCTCTCCTCCGGGAAGTTTCCCAGACGGTATTAGCCCGTTCGGAATCCAAGACATGGCCGGAAATGCAGAAGAATGGGTTCAAGATTGGGTTGATTTTGATTATTACCAAAAAACTGAAGGTGCAAAAGATCCTCAGGGACCTACTTCAGGAAGAATGCGTGTAATAAAAGGAGGCTCTTATGGAACCCCAGGGGTCTATAATATCAGGATTGCTACACGTTTATACGGATCCCCTGGAATAAAATCAGAGCTCCAAGGAGTTCGTTGCGCACAAAGCATAAATTAATTTTATCTGATCGGTTACAGTACTCGAGACCTTTTAATTTTGGAGGCTACAAACTATGAAAATGTTCATTGGCGGTGAGTGGGTTGATCGCGATGATAAAATCGACGTTCTAAATCCATTTGATCAAAGTGTAGTTGATACAATCCCAAGTGCTACCTCTGGCGATGTTCAAGCAGCTATTTCATCAGCCGAACGAGGAGCAATTATTATGGCAAATATGCCTGCCTATGAACGCTACAAAATCCTCCATCGTGCCGCGGAACTTATGACGGAGCGCATAGATGATTTGGGGCGAACAATCACACTAGAAGAGGGAAAAGTTTTGGGTGAAGGTTTAGGGGAAGCCGCTAGAGCACAGGAGACCATAGAACTTGCCGCCGAAGAAGCTAAACGACTAACTGGAGAAACGCTTGATCTAAGCGGTGCATCTAATGGAGCTGGTAAATTTGGGTTTACACTACGTGTACCTTGTGGCGTGGTAGCTGCTATCACTCCGTTTAATTTTCCCTTAAACCTAGTCTGCCACAAAGTCGGACCCGCTCTAGCTGCTGGAAATTCGATAGTTATAAAGCCCGCAACCGACACCCCATTATCCGCACTAAAATTAGTTGAGATCTTGCTAGAAGCTGGCACCCCTCCAGAAGCTATTCAATGCGTTACAGGTTCAGGTGGAGTGATTGGGGATGCCATCTCCGGTGACTCCCGAGTACGTAAGATTAGTTTTACCGGAAGTCGTGACATAGGCGAACATATTTGCCAAAAAGCCGGGCTCAAGAAAGTTACCATGGAGTTAGGTTCGAATGCACCGCTTATCGTCATGGCTGATGCTGACCTAGAAAAAGTGGCGGCAGCCACGGCAACTACCGGTTTTGCCAATGCAGGACAAGTTTGCATTTCAGCCCAACGAGTTATGGTAAATGATGCGATTTACAGTGACTTCATTGATGTACTAAAACCCACCGTAGAAGCATTAACAACCGGCAATCCATTAGACCCGGCAACAAAAATGGGACCTATGATTCGTGATAGCGATGCCGAACGCGTAAATGCTTGGATTACTGATGCGGTCGCTGGAGGTGCGAACCTTGTGACAGGCGGTACTCGTGAAGGTACGCTGCATGCACCAACCATTGTTGCTGACGTTGACCCTGCTATGAGAATTTCGTGTGATGAAATTTTTGGTCCAGCTATCGCGGTAAGCAGATTTGATGATATTGACAGTGCTATTACGCAGGCCAACGACACAAACTATGGTCTAAGCGCAGCTATCTTTACAGAAAATATTAATTGGGCTGTACAGTATGCACAACAAGTAAATTCGGGAAATATCCACATTAACTGGGGAACGCAATGGCGAGCAGATTTGATGCCTTACGGTGGGCTCAAAGATAGTGGGATGGGTAAAGAAGGACCGAAATATGCCGTTGAGGAAATGACGGAAACGAAAATGGTGGTAATCCACTAGTGCTCATAATCTGATTAAATCTTCTTTGATCGGAGCAACAACGGTGTTGTTGCTCCGATTTTTCTTTAAAAACCAGCTAACAACGGTCTAAAAACGCTGCACGCAGTTTTTTACTAATAGGCCCAGGGACCCCTTCACCTATCAGTTTGCCATCAATTCTTGTTACTGAAAGCGCTTCTGTCGTAGTTCCGGCTAATATCACTTCATCAGCCTCTAGTAAATCATCAAGATAGCAAGAATACTGGCTCGTCTCCAATTGTAAATTTGTCGCAATATCCAAAAGAATTGTTCGAGTTATACTTGGCAAAATTTGTTCACCGGACGGAGTAGTAAATAATTTCCCTCGATTTACCCAAAAAACACTAGTGGAAGAGCCCTCAGTGATATACCCTTCTTCATCCACCAGCAAAGCTTCAAATGCACCCTTCCTAGTCGCCTCTTGCTTTGCTAACACATTAGCCAAGAGAGCTGTGCTCTTTATGTCGCACCGCTTCCACCGAAGATCGGGCAGGGATATAACTTTAACACCCGTTTTATATACACCGTGTGGCAAACGTTCAAGGGATCTAAACGTTATAACGATTGACGGCTTTATATGTGAATCGGGAAACTCATGTCGTCGGGGTGCTACCCCCCGAGTTACCTGTATATAGACAAGGGTCTCCTTAAATTTTGCCAATCTAATCCCAAAAAAGATTTTCTTCCCAATTCCGTAGTCAGATACATTTAATTTTATGGAAAGCTCATCAAGACTGCGTTGCAGACGCACCAAATGTTTATCTAATGCATACGGCCGACCATTATAGGTACCAATAACCTCGTAAACACCATCTGCGAATTGATACCCTCTATCTTCAACTGGTATTCTTGCCTCCGACAATTCAAGATATGCGCCATTGATATAAGCCAACTCAGACATAGTTAACCCATTCCACCAAACGCCTCAAAAAGAGCGCGGTAGTAGCGCATTAAACGTATAGCATCTTGGCTTGGAGAAATCTCTGCTAAACAATAACCTGAATAACCGTTTTGTCGAAGTAATTGAAAAAGACGGGCCCACGGATAGGAACTCCAAAGCTCAGTGATATGAACCATCCCAATTCTATCCCCCAACAGCCCAAAACTCGCATCAATGTCTCCATCGATCATATCAGAATCATTAGAATTCCAGCATATAGTAGCATTAACCGACGGAGCAGCATCCATAATTGTCCGCATCAATTTAGGTTCGCACGTTTCTCGACCATGAACCTCGAGCCGCAATTGAACACCGTATTCTTGAGCATATTCAGCACACTGATTAAGAGAGAGACCGATCTGTTCGAGGGTATCAATACGGTCGACTCCCTCACTTTCGTGTAATTTATTTGGCCTTACCTTTATACCACTAACTCCCAAGTCATGAGCTAGTCTGATATACTCCTTAGTCCCTTCAATCTGTTCTTGCAAAATCTCCTGATCAGGTGAATCATATTCGAAAATACTGCCTAAACCAACGACCTCTAATGGCGATTCCGAAAACCGTTTTTTTAAGACCTTTCTTGCATTTTGATCAAGATCTATTTCGACTCCATGAGCATGTTGTGTACGCAATTCTACACCGGCAAATCCGGTTTCGATACAATTGCGCTCTAAAGTTTCAAAATCCCATTCGCTTGCTAAGTTATAAGTAACCAAACCCAATTTCATACCATTTCTCCTTCGGCATTGTAGCGTTCGCTTCGAAAAAATTCATGCTGTAGTCGTAGATACGAATCACGACTCATTTTGGGCGATTCCTCAGCTAAAATACGTTCCGCATAGCCGGCACAGAGTAAATCTATTGCCATCATCGCCAACGTCTTAGCAGGCGCAAGATAACCAGCATTCTGATTCGCAATCTTCCAATCGCTACCGTGAATAGTACCAGCGGCTCCAGTCATTGAAGGGTGAAGAACAGGCATAATCTGACTTAAATCACCAGCATCCGTTGATCCTCCACTATGTGGATAATCTCGATATTTATCTTCTCCAAAAATCAAAGTCGCATTTGTACGAAATAAAGTGGCCAGCCCTGGACTATTATTTAATGGCAGATATCCAGGCACAGTCTCTATGTCTACTTCACATCCCATAGCAAATGCGGCCCCCTTCAGAGCCCTATCTACCTTTTTCTCTGCATCCAATATTCCTTCAGCCGTTTTAGCTCGAATGTAGGTTTCCATTGAAACTTCAGAAGGGATGATATTTACAATACTACCGCCTCTAGTAATAATTGGATGAACTCTCACGCAGTCTTCATCGCGAAATGTCGACCGTTGTGCGTCAATAGCACTAAGAGAGAGCTGAGCTGCACTTAAGGCATTCACTCCTTTTTCGGGAGCGCCGCCCGCATGAGCCGCCCTCCCTATAAAGTTCACCGTTTTTGCTATAAAACCGTTACTCGACTCCGCCAAACCCATCGATCCATCTACAGATTCAGGACTACTGCTATGTATCATCAAAGCCATATCTATGTCATCAAAGTGCCCTAATGCAACGAGTTCAGGCTTACCGGCCATAAAGCTAGTTTTCCCGCTACGAACTAATCCCGATCGATATTCTATTTCAACAAATTCTTCCGCTGGTACTGCAAAAAAAACCACCTCGCCAGATATTTGCTCAGAAATACTTGATTCAACGAGTCCGTAGGCTGCACCTAACATTCCAGCAATCTGTGCATTGTGACCACAGGCATGCGCAGCGCCGGTTCGCGTATCAGCACGAGGGTGTTCCGGCAAAATCAGAGCATCTAATTCTCCCATGATAGCCACCGTTGGACCCGACTGTTTCCCCTTGAGTCTTGCTTTGACACCAGTTTGGGCGAGTTTGTCCTCATACGGCAAACCTAAGTCCTCAAAAACTTCGCATACCCTTTGGGCCGTATTGAATTCCTTAAAACCTAGCTCAGGATTGTCCATAATGGTTTCACCAATATTAATAATCTCTTTTTCTTTCTGGTCTATGAAAGCACATACATTTTTTTTCAACGAATCGACATCCATATTATCCTCTTCGCCACATTATTCAGGTGGAACGATATTCTTACAACAACAGAAAAAGACTATTTAACCATGTGGCAACACGCCCAAAGTATTTCCGCGCTGAAAACTTAGGGCATCATCAATCATTCGAATTATGTCATATTCTGGCTTGAAACTTAGTTCGCGCTCAGCCTTTTCAATCGAAAATTCATAATAAGTCGGAACTCCCCCAACCTCCATTTCTATTACCTTTAACGACCGAATTTCTGCCAATCGTGCAACAGCCTCATCCCAGGTAAATGCACTGGGACCTGCAAGCTGATATATTTGCCCCACGGATTTTTCTTTGCCAATCACACATTTACACCCATGAACAATATCGCGAGCATCTGCTATATGTTTTTTAAAAACTCGACCGTGGGAATCTTTTAATACGACCAATTTTTCTTCCTCGCCATCCTTCCATACGTCTTCCAATTCCGAATACGTCTTCCATAAGGAGCTAAGGTAGAACTGAGGAAAATCTAAAATCTCATCGGCAGCACGCACCATCGCAAAGCGACAAACAGTTACCGGGACACCATACGAACGCCAGTACCCTAAACACAAATCTTCACCTAAACCTTTACTCAAGGCATAGGCCCCTCGTGGTTCGATAGGCATGGATTCAGTTATCGGAGATTGAATGCCCCCGGGAACATACTTTTCATATAATGCGTCAGAACTCGCAAAAACCAATTGCTGAATTCCGCAACTTCGAGCGGCTTCTAAAACGTTGAATGTTCCTCGTACATTAATCTCGAAATATTCTTCTTCTGTAAAAGGTCCTCCTCCTTGAAAAGCAGCTCCCAAGTGGAAAATAATATCGCAACCTTTTACTACTTCCTGAACCTGAGATGGCTTAGTTAAACTACCGCTTACTAATTCAACCCCCAATTCTTTCAAGTTGGCCACACGCGAATCGCGTGGCCAAACAAAACCTCTGACCGAATGACCTTCCTGAACAAGCTGAGTAGCTAAATTGGCACCGATACGGCCAGTAATACCAGTAATCAAAATTTTCATTTTCTTCCCCGAGCCGTTGATTATTATGAGAAGTTTTCGTTAACTGCACCAGGCCGCTCTAAAAACATCCTTTAGCCGAACTTGATTTTTTTGAAAGCCTAAATATTATATCTAAGCTCCAGAAATTCGAGGCATCCATATAGGCTCCTTTTCCATTTCGGCAAATAGCAGACGATTGACCAGAGCTTCTTTTAATCCCTGATGAGCCGCAATATCCCAAAGGTTCCGCAATTCCTGTGGATCCTCTAACAGATCAAATAATTCACCATATGACTGATTAAGATAAACGGTCAACTTGAAACGTTCAGTTACTAACGTCTTTACATGAACGGTAGTATATTCTTGCCTATTTTCTACAACGACGTCATCACGAACCGAACTTACATCCTTTGACCAAACAGGCATTTGATCTCTACCAACCATAGATTTAGGTATCTCGATCTCAGCCCAGCTAAGAAATGTGGTTGGTAAGTCAACTAAAGAAATGAGAGAATTGCAACGTTCTCCTGCGGGTATCACACCCGGACATCGAGTAATAAATGGGACACGCAATAAATCTTCATAATGAAAAGGGCCTTTAGCCGTCATACCATGTTGACCAAACAGATGTCCATGATCTGAAGTAAACACCACTAGCGTATCTTCTGCCATGCCCAAATCGTCAAGTCTTCTAACTATTTGGCCGACATATTTGTCCATCATACTAACCATCCCATAGTAAACCGCGACATCTTTAGCTAAATCTTCTCGTTTATGAGAATGAAAACCGTGAATACCATGACCCGATTCAACCCAGGAAGAAAAATCGGGATTCTCCTCCTGAGTGAGTTTAAAATGCGGAGGATTTGTATCATGCTCTCCTATTTGAACTTTAGGTATCGTTAAATTTTCCACATCATACATTTCATCCCATGGTTGGGGAACCAAATATGGGGGATGAGGATCAAAGAAACTGGCCCAAAGAAAGAAGGAGTCGTCGTTGCGTTCAAACAATTCAAGAAAATTGCAACATTCCTCGGCAATCCAAGTATTATAATGATAATCCTCAGGTACTTCCCAACGATGTTTTTGGGTAGTATTCGTTCCAGTCGGAGGTCTAAAATAATCTCGCCAATCAAATCCTTTATCTTCCATCCAAACTGCATAATGTTGTCCTACATGGGCTTCATCTGCATGATTCCTTGCCAAACGCACCGTATCAAAACCATAAAATGGGCCACTAAATTCCCGCCAAAAATTCAGATCTTGTAATTTCGGGTAGGCTTCTAAAGATCTATAAGCATCCGTCTCTTGCAATGGTTGGAAATGGGCCTTTCCAACCAGGGCTGTTTCGTACCCGGCTGAACAAAAATCATCACCTACAACATGGACATCTTCAGATAATTTAGTACCGAGAGACCATGCTCCATGCTGGCTCGGATATAACCCAGTTATAATCGATGCGCGCGTAGGAGTACAGGTTGGGTTAGGGCAATATGCCCTATTACACAACATACCTTCGGAAACTAACCTATCAAGGTTAGGCGTAGAAATTTCGGAGTTAATACATCCAAGTGTATTCCAATGTTGTTGATCTGTTGTAATCAGGAGAACGTTTTTACCGTTGGCCAATTTCGATTCGTTTCTGTTTTTCCATAATCATTCGATAGACGTGAACATTAAGCAACTTTAATGAACAGAGCCAAAATCCCAGTTACACAAAGCAATACCAAAGCTATCTTCCGAAAAAATTGGTTATCAATTCGTTCCCGAAACCTCATTCCAACAAAAAAACCAAGTAAGAGTCCTGGCAACATCCACAGCCCCTGTAACACATGACCAAAACCAGTTACACCAAGCTCTCCTAAAACCAACAACGCCAAAAGATGTACTACTGAGAAATAGCCTACAAGTGAAGCCCGAAACGTTTTGTGGTCCCACTGCTGTTTTATCCCAAACAACACAACTGGAGGCCCCGACATGCTGGAGGCCCCGACCATTACACCACTGAATACACCTGAAAGAATGGCCCAAGGTCGCTCATTCTTAAACGGTACACCGGGACGGCACCATATTGCTAAAGCTCCGACTAAAGTTGCACAACCTATAAATGAGCGCATATAAACATCAGCGAAAACAGACAACGCATAACCACCTATCCAAATTGCCGGAACAGCTCCTATCAACCAACGCCCAATACGTACAAAATCCATTTTTCGCCATGCATCTAGGGTAAGCAATATTAGTAATACCAAAGAGCTAAAAAGTACCAAGGGAACAGCCAATCGAGGAGCCATAATCAACGAAACACATGGTGTAGCAAGTAGAGAATAACCAAAGCCTGTTAAAGCAGAAACTGCAGCAGCAAAGAAACAGATTATGTTCACCAACACTATGGTCTCATTGTCTATTAACAAATATTTCTCCGTTCAATAATGTGATAAACCACATCGCTTTGAACTTAATTATAGATGTCCAAATAGACTCATTCAAGTATTGAATTTATTGTTTTATGTCGTATAACCTTTGCGTTAATTTTTTGCTCGCAAAATACACAGGTTTTCTTCCTAACTAAATTAACTATCTTTCTGTTTTTATTCTTAAAATAATCCAAACAGCTACTTCGAATTTGGCATTGGCATGAGATAATTCAAGTTCCTATATTGAATAAAACAACACTAAATACATACCAAAATTACAAAATTTATTTTTCAGTCATGCCACCCACGAGTTTAAACATTCTTGTACCTATAGAGGATCCCAAAAACGATAATACTATCGTCGATTTAGCCTCCCGTATAGCAAGCCCCTCACGAGGCGAATTACATCTAATTCATGTTGCTCAAAACAGCTATAATAATAGACATGTCATCCTAAAAGACCTCTCTATTATTGCCAAATCTTCCACTCTGAACGATGTGAGAACTAGTCTCCATGTCGAAAATGGCGAAGATATTGTCACAGAAATACAGGACCGCATTCAACAATTATCCTGCAATATGATATTTATGGCCTGGCGTGCTGAAATAAATAGTATTTCAATCCTTGCTTCCAACAATAGATCTCTTACAAAAGACTTAAATCTTGACACACTTATTTTCAAGGAACGCAATCTACAAAAGGTTGAACGTATTTTAGTTCCTACCGGAGGTGGGCCACATTCAGTTTTAGGCATTCAGATCGCCCACGATTTGGCACTAAACTGGGGAGCAGAAATAGAAATACTGCGAATAGCACGTGACCTTCATAGGGATCCTAGTAATCCACTCCACAAACGTTATTGTAAGCAGTTGGAGGAGGATACGAAGATGCAGTTGGAACTATTAAAAATTTCTGCCCCTGTCCGCATAATATCTGCAGAGCATGTTGTGCCGGCAGTTACGGATTATTCAAAGAACTTCGATTTGGTTGTCATGGGAGCTTCTAATGACTGGCGTCAAGATGAATATCTCAGTGGATCAATCCCTGACAAAATCGCTAATAGCGTTGGATGTTCGGCTCTTATGGCTCGCTCAGCATCAACGTTAGATGCAAAATTAAGTAAAGTTTTTTGGGAGCAAATGATTCGGTTAAATTTTCGCCCTAAAGATAAATGGGAAGCTATAGAACAAATGATTGATGTCTTAATAGAAGAGGAACAGTTCCCTTCTGAAAAACGCGATATGGTTCTGGCTGCTGCGATAAATAGAGAGCGTCAAGGTTCAACAGCTTTGGGACATCAAACTGCTATTCCCCACGCTCCCATAACCAATCTCCCGGGAATTATAGGCTGCTTAGGCATATGCCCAGACGGTCTCGATTTTCAAAATCCTACTGGCGAGAAAATACATTTCATCTTCCTACTCCTTACTCCACGCCAAAACTATCGAAGCTATATTCCGTTACTAGCACAAATTGCAAATTTAGTTCGAACGGCCAGCTTTAGATCTGCTTTACTCGCCTCCCAAACACCCGCCGAGGTTACCCACCTTTTAAAATCCAGCTAATTGAATGACTGGAAATACAGTAGGAGTAATAGATTTAGGAACCAATACTGCATTGATGCTTGTCGGACGAATAAAGCCCTGTGGTAAAATTATCATTTTAACCGATGAACCTCCTACTGTGCGACTCGGGCACGGCGTTGACTCCACCGGACTTTTAAATTCTGGGGCAATTGACCGCGCCTACAAGCAGCTGAAAATATATGCAACTGGGGCGGCTCACTTGGGAGTTATGAACCTTATCGCATGGGGTACTTCTGCTGTTCGAGATGCCCTTAACAAAGCTGAAAGCCTTGGATGAGGAAAGACTAACTTATTTTGGCTCAACTTATGGTTTAAATTTGCCAAAACGATTTGCCGTTATTGATATAGGGGGTGGTTCAACCGAGGTCTCCTACAGAACAACAGATGAGCTACTTCAAAAAAACCCTTTAATATTGGTGCACTCAGATTAAATGAACGATACGAACTAAATAAAGCAAACAGCAAATCAAAAATTAGAGATATACGTTCAAAACTACGTAAGGACATAGCCAGCCTATATCATCGTCAGAAAAACGAACCTCTAATTGCCGTTTCAGTTACGGCATTAACTATTGCTGCCATTGATACAGGAAGCGAAAACATTTTCGATCCTGTATTACATGGCCGATATGTCAAGGCATCATTTGTCGCGCAATGTTGTGAAAAATACTTACAAATGACCTCAGACCAACTGTCGCACATACCAGCGATTGGCCCGGATCGGTCAGCTATAATTGGTGCTGGCATGTTAATATTAGACACTTTTTTGACACAGAATAATTTCGATGGATACATAGCATCCATTGGCGACGTTAGATACGGACTACTTGAAGAGCTTATTCACTCAGCATAGAAAGAACCGATTCGACGTGTCCTTCCACCTTTACTTTCCGAATAATTTTAACCGTCACACCATCTTTATCAATGATAAAGGTCGAACGTTCAACTCCCATATACTTTTTGCCATACATGTTTTTCTCTTTCCATACCCCATAGGCTTCAATGGCCTTACGATCCGGATCCGCCAAAAGTAAAAATGGGAGTTCGAATTTGTCACGAAACTTTTGATGGCTAGCTTCATTATCGGGACTGATACCAATTACAACCGCATTGACCGCATCATATTCTTCCGATGCATCACGAAACCCGCAAGCCTGCTTAGTGCATCCAGGTGTATTATCTTTTGGGTAAAAATAAAGTACCACGTTTTGCCCTTTGAAATCCGAAAGATTAATTGTTTCACCAGTAGCATTTGGCAATGAAAAACCTGGAGCCTTCTTCCCTTCTTCGACCATACGAGGTTACCTCCTATTAAAAACGATTATTATGAGTTTATAAAGATAATTTTTAGCTCTCGACTAATGCAATCTACCACTTTCATGAGTAGCGACAAGTTGTAAACAATGGGAAATAACCTATTTTTGTTTAAAGCAAAACCACATTAGTCACCTCTTTTCCAATCTCTACGGTCGGAATTATTTTATGAAGCTAGGATTAGTTGGCTATCCAAAGGTTGGGAAACACACCATGTTCTCTTTGTTGACTGGACAACCTACAGACGAAATCTCCAACCAATTTCAAGGGTTAGCCAAAGTTAGAGATCCGCGTTTCGATTTGTTATGTGACATGTATAATCCCGCCAAAGAAACCCCTGCCGTAATTGAGTTTGAACTTCTTCCAGACCTAGACGAAAATGCTGAGAGAAACGCTGAAGCCCTAAAGGCACTTGAAAACGTAGATGCCATCTGTCACGTAATTCGTTCCTTTGAAGACGAATCTGTTTACCATATTAGCGGAACCGTTGACGCAAGTAGAGACATCGGTCGTTTTGCAGAGGAGCTTCAATTTAATGACCTATTTTTCATTGACAAGCGACTCGAACGCCTCAAACGAGAAAACAAAAATAAAAAAGACGATGAGGTAAAAACAGAGCAACTCCTTCTCACAAAAATGAAGTCCTACCTTGAGGATACTGGTTCCTTATCAACATTTGAATTTTCAGAGCAAGATGAGAGCCTTTTAGCAAGCTACCCCCTGCTTACTCGGAAAACCGTGATCAATGTTGTTAACACCGACGAGAATAATATAAACTCATCTATCATAAAAACACTGATGGAAGATTACTCAGACCCAACATATTCTTGGGTAAATGTATCGGCACAAATTGAAGACGAACTTATGCAACTGGAAGAACCCGAAAGACCCGCCTTCCTACAAGATCTCGGACTCTCAGAACCTGCAATCGACAGATTAACTCAGATTTGTTACGAAAGCTTGGGCCTCCTTTCATTCTTCACGGTTGGGACTGACGAGGTTCGTGCTTGGACAATAAGAAAGAATTCAAACGCCCCACAAGCTGGACGAGCAATCCACTCAGATATTGAACGAGGATTTATCCGGGCAGAAATAATGGCCTATAGCGACCTTATTGAACACGGAAACGAAGAAAAATTAAAAGCTGCAGGAAAATTTATGCAAAAAGGACGAGACTACGTTGTTCAGGATGGAGACATAATACATTTTCTTCACAAAACTTAGGTGTTCTCGCCTAAGACTTTCTCTTCTGATATACATTCTGATATAATATTACAATCCTCACACAAAGGCTTTCTCGCCTTACATACATACCTACCATGAAGCACTGCCCTTTGACCGAATTTAGTCCATTTCCGTTTTGGCAATAAATTTCCAAGTTCGCGCTCGATCTTTACTGGATCATTCTGAATTGTCAGCCCCAGTCGCCTACTCACTCGGCTAACATGCGTGTCAACAACGATTCCGGGAATTCCAAAAATATTCCCGAGAATAACATTCGCACTTTTCCTGCCAATACCCGGGAGGGATAGTAAGCTATCAATAGTTGAGGGCAGTACACCCTCAAATTTTTCATGAATAATATTTAATGCAGCGCGAATGTTTTTTGCTTTTTGTCTATAAAGCCCTATCGATCGTATATCAGACTCTAATTCATCTAACGAAACGCACAAATAATCGTTCAATGTCGGATATTTTAAAAACAAAGATTTTGTAACTTGATTAACTTTTACGTCCGTGCTTTGAGCAGACAACATCGTAGCAACGAGTAATTCTACTGGCGTAGCGAAATCTAATTCTACTCTGGCATTTGGAAAAGACTCTGATAGGGCTAGATCAATCTTTACCGCTTTTTTCTGTAACTTTCTCATAAACATTTGATTAGAGTATCTTCTATTAATCTATTATAAGTTACTGTTATAAGTTCCTGCCCCAACGTTGACTCCTTCGCTTCCATCGAAACACCCCCAAAGATCCCATAAACCCAAATAAAACAACACATAGAGGCTGAAGCGCGCCCCAAAAAGGCCAAAATTTGTTCAATTCTAACCTGCCGACTATTTTTGAAATTCGCCTAAAGATTGTCCATTCCACAGCCAACTTTAAAAAAAGCATCACTATAATCGGCCACAGCGCAAACTTACCAAACAAGTAAAGTACCGGAAGAACTATCGCCAAAAGATTGATCAAATACGCAACAGATAAATAAATGAAAAAAAGTGGGGCCATTCGCAACATCAGTGGTGCGTTAGATGCCCAACGTGTTCGTTGATTAACCAGCGAGCGCCAGGATGAAGAACAGGGATGAGATACATAGGCTTTTTCGCTATCGGCAAAACTTATCAACCATTTTCGTGAGGCGCGCACTTTCTGCATGAACAATACATCATCACCTGAAACGCGATGCATGATACCAGTGTATCCTCCAACCTCTTCATAAACACACTTTCTAAAGGCCATGTTTTGTCCAGAAGCAGCCATAGGATAACCGTGACCACAGCTGCCCCAAATACAAGCCATGAGACCTAAAAAATCGATAGTCTCGTAGGATGACCGTAGATTAGATCTATGCATTTTTAATTGAGAGAAACCTACTACAAATCCCACCTCGGGAGTAAAATATTGCACCATCCCTGAAATCCACTCTACCCCCACCCTGCAATCAGCATCCGTGGTAAGGATTATCTCTCCATTGGAATTAGATATTCCTTCAGTGAGTGCTGCTTTCTTTCCTTCGGTCTCTGTTAAAGAAATTAATTTGTACCTGCAATCCTTCTGACACCAATCATTAACAACTTGATCTGTACCGTCTGTAGAATGATCGTCCACCACGATAATTTCAAGAAAGGTGTAGCTTTGATTAGAAAGGTCATATAAGAGGCTATCAATTCGATCCGCTTCATTTCTGGCGGCAACAACTATACTCACCTCAAAATGATCGGATACCACAAAACCATTGCGACGTATTCCGGTTATGAACCAGATCATACCAAAACAATAAAGGTGAGTTATTAAAAATGAGATAATAATTAAAACAGATTCGAGGGAAGACAACACGAACAATTAACTACGTAATTCCTTAACATGAGAAAACATGCCACGATACCCTTCAGAACAATTTCGACACATATCAACAGTCCTACGATCTCGCAGGACTGTTTTACGAAAATCCATGTAGCTACGGCCTCTCCAGATATTTTTAAAGGATCCTTTTTCAAAAGCTGACCCCATTTTAAAATCTACATCTTTGTCAAAGCAACACGGGGCGACATCACCATTCCAATTTATCATGGAGCTATACCATAAAACCTTACATCCCCTTCTGGGTTGCCCCTTAACAACCAGTCCTTCACCTGTTTCTTCGTAGCGATTATATAAGTCTTCCGACGGAAGAAATTTATCAGCATCGGCATCGCTATATACCTGAGCCGTCTTCACCAGAAACTTATCTACACCTAGATCCCGTGCATATTGTTCGGCAAGATCGACATCGTCTTGGTTATGGCGCATAACAATAAACTGAAGGTTGATAAGCGGTGTCTCAATCTCGAGGCGCTGTTTTGCTGCAACAAGTCTCTTTACTCCGTCAAAAACCTTATTGATGTCGCCGCCTATACGATATTGTTGATAGGTTTCCTGATCTACCCCATCTAGCGAAACTATAATTTCATCTAAGCCCGAATTAACAATCGATTCTGCTTCAGAATCTTTTCTTATATAATGACCGTTTGTACTTGTAAACGTGAATATACCTTTATCATGGGCGTAACGAACCATCTCGTTAAAACATCCATTGAGATAGGGCTCGCCCTGATTCCAAATCATCATCATGAACGACCGAGGAGCCAGTTCATCAACCATCGCTTTATAATCATCCAACGACATATTTCCACGTCGACGACTCATCTCCCCATTACCAGAGGGACAAAGAGGGCATTTGAGATTACAATAGTTTGTTGGCTCAACCATCAGCATGAACGGCTGTCCCCATATAATTGGGCGACGAAAAATCAAAGAAACCGTCATTGAAAGAAGAACCGAAAAGACATTAAATAAACGTCTAAAGGAGAAAATACGCACATAACGCTTTACGTAACGTGGCAAAGCTTTTGATGCAACCAAATAAGCCATAACTATAAAATCAACCTTACGCTTAGAATTTGCTCTCGGCAGAATAAATACCACAATTTTTTAGTTGATTTTTTTAACAAATCAACTAAAAAACACTACTGCTTCCACCTAAAAAGACCCAGACGCCCCGCTATAGGAAAGAAGCATACATAGGGAATATATAAAACTTCGAGAAAGGGTAAAACAGACAAGCTGTTAACAGTATCTATTGTTTTCATTTTTCTTAATAAAAGAAAATCTACAATCAACCGAACTCCCAAAAAAGAAATCCACCAAGATAAAACGATACCCGTAAATAACCACAAAAGCAGACCGATCAAAATACCCCAATGATACAAATAAACCGAGATACCAAGAAAATAAGCCGGTCCGCTATAGTTACCCCCTTTGGCAGCATGTCGAACCTTTTGATGGATAACAGAAGAAAGTGTTGTTGGAGCTGGTTTAGATTTAACTACTGATTCTCTATTAAAACACATGCGCCATTTTGTCAGACGTCTGATATTACGCATCATATAGACATCATCGCCTCCCAAAAGATGCCCACATTCAGCAAACCCACCTACTTCCTTATACACAGATTTTCGGTAACCTAGATTTCGACCAGTGCAAGAAAGCGGCTTGCCCTGAGCAAAACTTCCGGCAGCTAAAGCACCTATCGCGATATTTTCGACGGATAGAATATGCTGTAAAAAACTTGTGCCCTTGCCAGTCGCCGCATAACCCCCTACAAATCCTACATCTTCATTAAAATAACTTACCATAGACGATATCCAGTTAGGGGGAACGACACAGTCGGCATCCGTAAATAATAGAATTTCTCCATTAGCTTTTTCAATTCCGGCAGCCAGTGCGCTTTTCTTAGGGCAAAATAATTTCGGCGGATTAGGAGCACTAATCACGTTTAAGTTATCCCAATCCGAACTTATATTGGAGACTATTTCGTGAGTATTATCAATTGACCGGTCATCAACCACTATCACCTCCCAATCACCATCGTAGTTTTGGTCTCTTAGGGATTTGAGGCATTCCTCTATAAGCTTCTCTTCATTTCTTGCTGCTATGACTACACTTACGGAGAGAATTTGGTGACCCGTTAAAACAGGTCGACATCTAAGCCCGAGCCAGAGCCATATAATTGTTAATAAATAGGGGATTCCCCCAACAATCAACAAAAGACTTACGGTCAGCTCCATAGTTAAAACAGTCCCCACCGAGCGTCTATATACCAACCACGTTTTAGGCTGTTCAGGTAACTATTCTCCATGCCAAAATCAAATTCTAAATGAGAATTGGTGACAGATCCTTCTCGCCATATTTTTTGATAACCAGACTCTACCATCAAAATAGGCAAGGGATTCCAACTACCACTAAAAGTTAGAGCCGTCCATTTCTGCCGCTTCCCGGAAAGCCACTCTTTGCTATCTCGATCGTCACCAGGTCGCCAACCGTGGTTAAGGCTGCCGCCAACATTGCGAACAATTCCTTCCTCATCGATGAAATTAGCTCCGTGACGTATACGTTCAACACCAAGTTCAAATGTGATAAAATGGGGGAATCTCCGCCGCAAAGTCCCCCCATATTTCTCGCTATTGGGCGGGAGATTATATCCAAGCGGCGAATCAAAATGCCGATACGTGTTTATAGGAAATTTGTGAGTATAAATCCATGGCTCAATGCGCACATACTCAAGGTGTAAATCACCATCTTTGAAACCAGGAGGGTCAACCCTGTGAGCACCAAGGTGTATCGAAAATTTGTTAGCGTAATCATTGGAAAAGATCTTTGCCTTTTTAAGGTCATCAATAAAATACGAAGCATAAAAACGAGTATCTGACATAGGCCGTAAATCAACATCTATCCCCATAATCACGTTATCCTTGTCCCCCAGGTGGCTTTGCGCAGCCCAGTAAAACATAAATGGGTTTAGATATGTCGGTTCAATACTCCGGTCACCATAAATTACCAATTCATGAAAACCCAAATCTAGCCATGGCGTTAACGAGATTTCCAGGCGATGACCGGACAGATATTTTTGGCGTTCAAGGATCCGAGATTGCCCATTTGTTACGTAAGACTCCTCTGACGCAATATCTCCACATATCGGCGAATCTCTCCTTGCTGGACATGGCCGAAGCGCTCCAGTCAAACTTACAAGATTTAATTTTCCTATCTTTGAACGCATCCGCAACATCGTAAAAGATGGCGCATTATGGCTAAGACCCAGATTGTCTCTGGGGCCTGGTCCCCACATGGCCTCGTCTTTACCAAACAGGAGGTCGACACCTAAAAGTGAAAATACTGCATACCCCGTTGCTTCATGATAATCAGCAACCTCTCCTTTTAACTGAGGTATCTCTAACGGACGCTGGAACACACGATAGCGCCATGTATAATCTCTTGTTCCCTGTTCGCGCGTCTGCAGGAAGCTTGCTCGAAAACCCACCACATCACCCAATTCCCCTCTGATTTTCGCCCCGGAACCATTGCGAAAAATCTCTTCGTTAGCCCTCTCATCCGTACCATCAAAAATATTGGCTCTTGACCGTGCAAGAAGGTCAACCCACAAAGCTCCTTCCTCGGCATCATATCTATAAAGGCTCTGACCGAGACGTAACCGATTTGTCCTAGTATTACTTTCCATTTCACCAAGTTCAACAGCAAATTCGGCTTCGAAGCGCTTAAGACGAGCCACATCTATGGTACTAATGCCTATTTTTTTCCCATCTACGCCATTGCGAATTTCGATCAAAATGTCCGCAATGTGCTTGCGCGAATAAGGACGAATACCGTGAACCAAATTCGAAAGGAATCCTCTAGCCTCAAACCTCTCGACAAAATCATATACATTATGATTTATCGGTACATTAACGGTTGGATGTGCAACGACCTTTTCTACAGGAAAAACCAATATTTGTAACACCATGAAACTTGACAGTATCTGTATGCTCACATAGCTTTTATTGTTCTTCTTCATTAGAACAGAACCCCTGCAGAAAGTTTTTTAATTATGTCCAAAATCGCTAAAATTTCATCCAGAGAAATCCTTGATTCCCGAGGCAACCCCACCGTAGAAGTCGACGTAATTTTAGATAATCGTGACATGGGTCGGGCCGCAGTACCTTCTGGAGCATCTACCGGAGAGCATGAAGCTGTTGAACTCCGAGACGGCGAAAAAAATAGATACCTAGGTAAAGGCGTCAAGAAGGCTGTACAAAATATAGTAAAAGAAATTGCTCCTGCATTAATTGGCTTTGATCCAGCTGACCAGCGACACATAGATGATACCCTGATATCCTTGGATGGTAGCCCCAACAAGGGGCGCCTTGGAGCAAATGCCATATTAGGCGTTTCACTCGCTTCGGCGAAGGCGGCAGCTATTACAACAAACCTCCCATTGTATAAATATTTAGGCGGGAAAGAGGCTAAAACCCTACCCGTGCCAATGATGAATATTCTTAACGGGGGTGCTCATTCGGATAATAACGTAGATCTTCAGGAATTCATGATTATGCCCGTTGGGGCAGACACCTTCAGTAATGGCCTTCGAATGGGAACGGAAATCTTTCACCATCTTAAATCCGTTTTAAAAAACAAAGGCCTGGCCACTTCCGTAGGAGACGAAGGCGGGTTCGCTCCGAATTTGGGTTCAAACGATGAAGCTCTTGATGTAATACTCATCGCAATCGAAAATGCTGGATACAAACCCGAAGAAGACGTACTACTTTCCCTTGACGCAGCATCCAGCGAGTTGTATGAAGACGGCAAATATACATTTCATTGGTCAGGTGGAGCTGAACGTAATTCTAGAGAAATGGTCGCATTTTATTCAGATTTGTGCAGCCGTTATCCAATTATTTCAATTGAAGATGGCCTTGATGAAAATGACTGGGATGGCTGGAGTCTTTTAAGCAACGAACTTGGAGCAAAGGTTCAATTAGTAGGTGACGATTTGTTTGTGACTAATACTGATCGACTAGGTAGAGGTATTGAACAAAAGATTGGAAACTCGATACTAATTAAAGTCAATCAAATAGGAACGCTAACCGAAACACTCGATGCAATTGAAATGGCAAAAAAAGCCGGGTATACTCCGGTGATTTCGCACCGATCTGGAGAAACTGAAGATACAACTATTGCCGATATAGCCGTAGCAACGAATGCAGGCCAAATTAAAACAGGGTCGGCTTCAAGATCAGACCGAATTGCTAAATACAATCAGTTGTTGCGCATTGAACAAGAGCTAGGTAGTGAGGCTGTCTATCCGAAACGAGGTGCTTTTTTTAACCTAGCCTAAAGTTTTTGGTTTGATTTAGAATATTCTGATAAATCCAAAAGTTTCCCAAACAATCTTTCTCCGCCATTCAGCCAAATAAGACGGACCAATATCCAGGCCATCAAAGCACCGGCGCTACCACCTTGGTTTCCAATCAGAAACATTGAAAAGAAGCCCAAAATTCCAAATATATTCAAGTCAAATCCTGAATCATCTGTTCCGACCTTGTGGGGTGTCCTCTTGTGAAGAAACAGAATACCAACCGTGAGATGAAATGCAAAAATTGCTAAAGACCAAATGCCCAGCTTAAAATCTATATTATCCAAAGCTGACTGTGTACCTATTATCAGGCCACAAACAAAGAAAACGCAGCGGTTCAACATCTGATCCCCTTGCCCAAAGATCAATAGAATTTCCCTTCTTTCTATCGTAGTATTTATAAACCAAATTCCACCGACAAAACCGATCCAAATAGGGTCAAGTCCTACAGAAAAACCAATACCTACAACAACCATCAGCCCCGCAGAGACAACATAAGCCATATATTTCCGGGACAAACCTCGAGTAACTAAGTCAAGAAGTAAACCTAATACGCACCCCATACCCAAGCTCAACATCGCAAACTCAATACGACTATCGAAAATTAAAGGAGCAGCAAAAGGCTGTGCGAATGAAATCGAAACTATTTCTTTCTGATTTAATCCAGCCACGCCAAGGGCTATCACACCTAACATCATTGCCCCGGAGGGCATCCACGAGTCGTGACGAACTATTCGAACATGACGATCAGAAATTCGTTGAGGAGGCCAACAAAATGCCACCGTTGCAAAAAGTGTTACTGACGCCCAGAACGAGATAGAATAGGATTCAGGGATTACTATCTGTGTCACAAACACAGCGATCATCATACCAAGCATTATAAGAAATTCTATCCCTGCTTTACGCCAGTCAAAATAACGAACAAGACGCATATCAAGCGTCGCCCCAATCATTGCTGCAAACCAAGCAATGAGAATTAAGGCCGACAGCGACACGCCTTGAAGAACTAGTTGGCTAAGAGAGGAAGGACTGCAATAACCTATAAGATAACCGACCAAAATGTGATGTAGATAAAATCGTCTTAGAAACTCAACAAATGGATTTCCGCGCAATCGTGATATTATGAAATATATCACAAGTCCCACAAACGACGCACAAAGAAACAACCATGATGAAAATTTAGTCCATTCCAATGTTTACCCTATAAATCTCCAAACATTACGAAGCAAACCTTAAACACCAATTTAATAATAAATTTCGCTTAAAATCACCCTAAAATGGCAAATCATCATCGTCTTCTCCAGAATTGAACGGCGGAGGTGTCGGTCCAGGATCGCCGTTGCCCATTCCAGAATTACCGCCACCAGACCCTTCGCGACGGTCAAGAAACTGAATATTATTCCCACGAATTTCAGTTTTATAGCGCTTTTGTCCCGACGACTCATCATCCCACGAACGAGTTTGTAAGCTACCCTCTATGTAAACCTTACTTCCCTTTTTCAAATACTCCTTAACAAGTTCAGCCGTCCTATTCCAGACCACAATATTATGCCACTCCGTTTGCTCTCTCTGCTCACCTGTGGTTTTGTCTTTCCAATTTTCAGAAGTAGCAACAGAAAAATTAGCCACCGCAGCCCCACTAGGTGTATACCGCACCTCAGGATCCTGCCCTAAATTACCAACTATTATTACCTTGTTCACCCCAGCCATAGTAACTCTCCTTTGATATAAAATCCTTTTAGCTAACCCATTCGTTATGGTACGTTCCATATAAACCAGCGTCAACCCTTTAGACCATCAGTTTAGTACTTTCTCGCGCGAATCAAGAATTTAGTTCGATAAAATCAAAAAATAATCCAACTTATAAAAGCACTTGACTTTTTTCGGACATTGTAATTATCATTGAGAATAGCGACTGGTGATAACGATAAAAGTGCTACTCCCCCCCTATCTTTTGCACTTGATCAACAGATGCCCCCACTGCTGTTCTAACTCCTTTTGGCTTGTCCTCTGTTGGACGGCCAATTTTTTAGTTCTGTATCTAAAAGGCATTGCGTGATCGACACACAGACAGAACTAAGATTGAGCAAAATATTAACTATGGAACAACGGATAATCTTATGACGGAATCTCCCATAGTAGTCTTAGACGTTGGTAACTCAAAAACACTTTGTATGGTCGGAGAAGTTATTGGCGACCAGATAAAATTACTCGGAATGGGTGAATGTCTTTGTTCAGGAAAGAAACGTAGCACAATCACCGACATGACAAAGGTGGTTCAGTCTATCCGAACCGCTGTAGATCAAGCAGAAAGAACCGCTGGGCTAAAAATTACAGGGGCATACGTTGGAATGTCTGGTGAAGGAGTTTCCACTGAAAATCACAGAAGTACGGTAGCCATTATTGGCGAATCAAATCCAATTGATGAAGATGATATAGCTCGCGCATTAACTGCATCAGATCCGGAACTTTCAACAAACTCAACCACAATTATGCACCGGATAAAACAAAACTACGCTGTCGATGGAGAATCAGTAGAAAATCCGCTATGGCTTCACGGGAATCGTTTGACCATTGAAACTATGACCATAGGCGTTTCGGACCACGCAAGCACAACACTCGAGAGAGCTTGCCAAAGTGCCAACTTAGAAATTGCCGGCTTTCTACACGAAACATTAGCTGCCGCTGAAACAACGCTTTCATTCGATGAGAGGGCCATGGGTGTTGGTTTATTGGATTTAGGAGCAGGTAGCTCAAAACTAGCTCTTTTTTCTGGGCCAATCCGTCATCTCGCAGAGATCCCACTTGGAGCCATAGATTTGACAAAAGATTTATCCACGATAATCCAAGTTTCTCCCAGCGAAGCAGAGCGACTAAAATTGGAATTAGGGCTGAATACTAAGAGCCAATCAGTGGAACAATTTGTAGAGTTTAATACAACAGCTGGGAGAAAAAATAAAATACCAGCCGAACAGATTAGCGAAATCATTGAAGCTCGCCAACGAGAAATATTTGAGCTTATCCGTGAGGCAATTGATTCAAGCCCACAAAAAACTCTACTACCTGCCGGCCTGGTATTAACCGGCGGTGGAGCAATGCTAAAAAATGTGACCGAACTTGCTGAAGAGGTCTTAGACGTGCCGGTTCGTATTGGAGCGCCACAGGGTGTTGTTGCTGCTCCACAATCAGTCCACGAAACCTCTTTCGCTGTGGGACTTGGTATGTTACGATACGCCCATGGGAGCAATGAAGAATTAGTGGGCTCTGAGCATGTCCAAGTCCAATCTGGGAACCGAAGGTCCGGGGGCATATTAGGAAAATTAGGAGGGTTTTTTAATATGTTCTAAATGTTGATAATACAATAAGAACCTTGGAATTTTGCTCTTAAATTATAACGATTAAAATGAGAAGACCTACTCCTTATTCCCCACATCAAATCCAGTGCCTGCTGACCAAGCCCCAATTCTTTTTTTAAACACCCTCCCGAACACACACCACTGTATCCACTACTATTTGTATCATCACGTTTCCGGTGGGTCGTATCCTCTTGACTGCGGTAGTACAACCAGATTCCTATTGCAGCAACAAATGGAATTAGCCAAATGAGTATGATTTGGGCGTTTCTTTGGAATGGCTCCAAATCTTCACGTCGGGCGATATAAATTGAGATCAGAAGAATTAATAGTAATAACGGGGCCCCTTTGGGAACCGAACTTGCCTACGATTGGATCTAACAGAGTATCAATTCCTAAGGCCTATTTCAAAGCTTTACTGGACATCACAAAGCCATCGATTGAAGGCATCGCTTTTCTGTTGGGAAACAAACCGTCCAAGAAACCACTTAATACGTTTGCCTCTACTATCGATGACTTGGAATCAATTTTTTCGTGAATTTGGAGGACCATGTAGAAAACCGAATTGAAAGCTCCGTTAACATGAGTCATTGGGAAAGTATCAAGTAACGCTCTCACGTCACCCACCGTCATAAGTTTGCTTAGATGCCCTTTATCCCGGCAATATATCGCAGGTTTTAAGCGACCATCTAACAGCCGGATTGTACGGATGACTAAATCCAACGTAATACATAGACTCCATACTACATTTATTATACAACGTCGTATTGCCAATTCTGTGAACTACATATAGTTTTGGCATAGTCGCTTTCTCAGATCTGTCCAAAATTTGTCCAAAATGGGCGAAAAATTAATTTGGAGAGAAAGACAACAGGCAGAAAAGCACTATATATACAGTGTCAAACGGCAATAGCCACCCTAGCTCAGATGGTAGAGCAATTCACTCGTAATGAATAGGTCATCGGTTCAATTCCGATGGGTGGCTCCATAAGGTAACTCATTGCATTTTAATGGGTTACCTTATTATTTTAAGGTGTTGGAGTTTGGAGTATCATCGCGCTTAAACTACAAATAGTCCTATATTTAGTCCGAAACTGTCCTGTTAAAATCAGTATAATCATCGGGTATACCACCGGCTATGACGAACCTTCTATTCGTCCCCTTCGCACATTTCCACACACGTACTGTCCCTAAATCTATCTTGATCGGCAAGTATTACCGCTTGAATAGTATCCCAACATCAAACCCTGTTTTAGCCCATCCACATAGTTAACTCTCGAACTAACTTTTCCATTATCGTGATACACTATATCCTCATATATACACAGGATATTTCAGTTTTTCCAACGTCGCAAAAAGGCACTGGTAATAAATAGGTTATGGGTTAATTACTACAGATAATTATATAATGCTACTCGTTGCATTTCAATGGATTACATTTTTTTAATCTCCAAATTGATGAAAAAAAATGGGGTGCATATAAAAGTTGCCAGGTTTTGTTGGCAGACACCCCCCCTACTCCGTATATATAATGTAGTCAATTAGTAAAAAAACAAGGACAACGACTTTGAAAAAAAGACTTTGGTTAATTCTGACGTCGCACGTAATACTGAGTGTCGGATGCGATGGGGACAAAGGTACGAACGCTGAGCATTGGAGCCCACCTGATCACTCCGAAGTAGAGATCAATAATCTCAGAGGAAACTTGGTTGGTAGTATGTGTATGGGATGTCCATTGATAATTTTTGATGTCGTCACTGGCAACCACCATCAACTAACTGAGGAAGTAGGGACGGAACCGAGTTGGTCGTATGATGGGGAACAGCTGGTTTATGTCAGTATTAACACAAGAGATTCTGAGTATAAACCTACTATATATACAGCAAATAATAATGGAATGAGTATTACGAAGATTATTGAAAATGGAGGATCTCCAGCCCTATCATTCAATGGAAAATATATAGCCTTTATAGGATACAACGATAATGCCACCACTAACCTCGTGGTTATGGATATGTCCACTCAGGCCCAAGACCTTCTATCGGAAAATGCGCGTTGGCCTTCCTGGAAGCCAAATGGCACACAACTGGCTTATAGTCAGGTCAATGTTGGGGAAAATGGAACCGACGTGTCGCAATTACAGAGTTACATAGTCGACATAACAAACCGCAAGACAGAGCCTTTAGTACGCGGGCTAACACCTATTTGGTCCCCGAATGGAAAGAAATTAGCATTTATCCGGACCGCCATGACCCGAATTGTTGAAAAAGACGCACAGAGCGAAATGGGACCTGGAATGGGAAATGGTATAGATATTTACATTGCTAACACGGATGGAGTTGATGAAGAGCTCCTTTATCAGTCTCAACAATCTATCGCGGCTCTTTTATTTGGCTTAGAGGCAATTCATGGATGGTCACAAGATTCGCAGGAACTGCTCATTACGGTAATGAATAACAGGTTAAGTCCTGGATGTGGCGAAGATGTCGATAGACAGCCTGCCGAGGACTTTGTGTCTACCCCAGATTGCTATAAAATAAGTGATACAGAATTACACCTCATAGACATAGAATCGGGAAAAACAACGATGGTTAGTGACAAAATAGTCAATCCGGCTTGGTATTCCGAATAAAAAACCAAGATTGAATTAGTAAAGATTATTGAAGTAAATCTTCACTTCAATCTTGGAGCATCAATCTCGTGTATCCGGTTCGTAATGAGACACGAGTTAATTGAGGATGTTTAATTTTGCTCACAAAGTATCTCTATAATACCGATATGCCATATAACACTCAATTGCAGTATTTAGATAAATAGTATAACAACGACTTTAATGAAAAGTCCATTCAAGTTATGAATAACGATATTGTGGTAATCGGTAGTTTTGTCCAAGACCTGATTTGGGAGACGAAAACTCTACCCAAATCAGGTCAGACAGTCATTGGTTCCTTAAGATCCGGACCAGGTGGCAAAGGCTCCAATCAGGCTGTCGCAGCTCAACGAGCCGGAGCTACAGTCTGTTTCGTAGGGGCCGTAGGAAATGATTCGTTTAGCAAGAATGCACGGTCATTCTATGCGACTGAAGGATTGAACTATCATTTGATAGAAAAATCGGGATCTCCAACTGGCACTGCAGCCATATTGGTTGATGAAAAAGGCGAGAATCAGATTGTCGTTGACCTTGGTGCTAACGACAACCTATGCTCTTCGGACAAAATTGATAAAGAGATTACCTCGGCCAGTATACTTATTTGTCAATTTGAGTCAAACCTGTCCGCAACAGCCAAGAGTCTGCAAACTGCTCAAAAGAGTAAGGTAACTACAATTTTAAATCCCGCTCCGATGCGCTCTGGGATAAATTTAGATTTATTGAAACATGTCGATATAATCGTACCGAATGAAAATGAATTTACCGACCTAATAAAAAACCTTGGCATAGAAAAACCAACGTCCGATCTACTCAAATGCCCAAAAAACACCATGAACAAAATACGTCAAGAAATAGGCGTTAGCGTATTAATAATAACCCTTGGAGCTCGCGGTAGTTTATTATGCACTGAAGATCTTTACAAGAAAATTAACGTATTTGAAGGAATAAAAGCTATTGATACTACGGGCGCCGGAGATGCATTTGTGGGTGGTCTAGGTGCTGGTTTAATCCATTTCAAGGGAGATATGTTAAAAGCAACGGATTTCGCATCAGCCACAGCAGGGATTTCAGTAACCCGAAAGGGAACCGCCTCCGCTATGCCGTATATCAATGAAATAAAGAGCGTATTAAAATAACAAAAGTATATAAGCAATTAGTATTTTCAATTTAGTACAAGAACTTTTTTCACGTAGGGGATTGTGTCCCTATCCGAAATCATCCGAATCCAATAAATCCCAGTGGCAAGAGGCTTTCCGCTGGCACTACTTCCCTTCCAGGAAATTTTATGTGGCCCAGGCGAAGTCCAGCCTCGATATAATGTAGTAACACATTGGCCTAGAGAATTATATACTGAAATTTCAACATGTGCATCTTCAACAAGCCCATATTCTACGGTCGTTTCAGCATTGAATGGATTTGGATTGACTTTTAAAAATCGTTTCAGACCATGGTTATTCCTCTGTGTTTCACTAATAAACGTAGGATTTTTTCTTAGGTTTAATCCCATATTTCGGATAAAAAAACTACCCTCCGAACGACCCCAAAACCGAATCCGATCAAGTCTTGTATCTCGCTTTATTTCTTCAAATTCAACTATGATATTTTGCCATTCAGCCAAATTCCAGTCTACTTTATTGCGTAGATTTATTACTTGATCATTCACAAATAATGTCATTTTAGGTTCCCTAATCCCAGTTAGCAAACCTGCGTTAATCTCAAAACTCAATGATGAATAATTTTTTACATCAAAGGGTCTCGTAGGTAACCAATCCAAACTCCAATAATTAGCCAATGAATTATCTTCCGGTAGTTGTATATCTACGACGCAGACATCACTGTCTCCATAAAAATGACCAAGGCTCCATTGGGTACCATTTCCCGCAACGAGTTCCCAATTAGGGTCAAGTCTATTCATCCAAATCATTAAATTAGCCGTCGGGATGGATGATGTCCTATGACGCAACAACGGAGCAGACGAGCCATCTTCCATCATTTTTATCAGCGGTACTTCCACATTATTTGAGGGCCATCTGGGGAAAATTCGAGCCTCTAGTTTCCAATCTCCAGACGGAATTTTCGTTAGATATGTTCGGCTTGATCCATTAAGGTCACTTAGGTCAGCATAAATAGCTTCTGTACCTGGCTCCACAAAATCACCGTGAACAATGGCCTCAAAATCTCCAAGCTCCCCTACCGCAACCTCCTCAGGAGGCGGTTCAACCCATACATACTTGTTGATTTCATCTAACCCTGTATCAATCATTTTTTCACCCGATGCAGGATCTAAATGCATAGTATCCCCATAATTAGCCCCGTATCCTCCTTCATCATAAGCTGATAAAGTTGGCAAATAACCAACATATCCATTAGTATATCCAACCAACAAAGTATGAGGAAACGGAGACCAGCTCTTAAACCGCAGTTGATGCTCTATGAAAGGCTCTCCCGGCAAGGCAAGCAATGCTATATCTTGGTTCAAAACTAATAACCCGTATCGCACCAATAGAGGTGAGCTTGAATCGTTAAATCTACCGAAATTCGCTTCAAAGGCCTTCCACTGAAGTTCGCTGCTATTAATAATTTCCACATCTGATTTAGAAATACGGACGACCTCGCGCCCCAATTCTTCCCCTTGAAGCCTTGCTGGTTCAAAGGAATTTTGTACATCAATTAATGGATCGATATCTCCTGCGGCTCCTTGTAAAAATAGAGCTTTAGCATCTGGAAATGCTTTTTCGATATGTCTTGCAGCGTATCCCGGAAAATCTCCAGTAAGCATGCGGTTCTGTGCGCCAAGAACCACTGGATGACACGCATAGTTAAACAATATTGCTAAAGGAATTCCGTTAGAACGATCGACACGAATCACAACCACCTCTGGATCCGTTGGACCTAATAACTTTGAATCAATTTCTCTTCCACGTCCCCAGATCATTTCCACCGTCCCATCAGGCCGGACCAATCTCCGGTTAAAGGCTATATTAACTCGCCCGTATCCAACAGCCATAGTAACAGGCTCGAGTAAAGACATGGCTGCATCGACGGCTGTGACTATACGCTCCTCAACCCAACCAACATAGGATTTGTCTCCTGGCCAACTTCTATCTGATCTATATGGATTACTCAGATCTAAGACTTTGGGTGCTCCATGAGTATGGGTGGAAACAATCATATACCTATCAACACCCAACCCTTCCAATTTCTGTTGAAATCGTCCAGATCTGGAATCAAAATCGACATTGAAACCAAGCAAATCCAATGAAATTATTGCTATTCTGAATCGACCATCATCGAGCAACAGCGCCCTTACTCCTAAACTATCATTCAATCCAACAGCCCGTGTATTATAACCTCGATCATACCCGCTCATTGGTGTTCCAACCACTTGGGCGGGAACAATATGGACGTAAGAAGCCCCTGCACGTAATTGAGGAAAAACTGGAGATAAACTACCCAATGAAATTAAAATACAAATAATGATTGGTTTTAAATATAAATTTGACATGCAATTAGAAATAACCAAGAGATTTACTCAGCAATAGGTTACCTTATTTAGATGATAACCCAACCAGCCTACTCTACATATGGTCCAGCACAGAATTGAACAACAACGATTGACCTAACTTGCAATCCGACCTACATATTTCTATGTATACTCCTCATTGACATAGACACAGTAAATAAAGCCCATCCAAATGTTATCAATAAAGAAAACATAAACGAAACATCATCTAAAAGGTCTATTGGCTGCGAATAAAAAACCGTACGTAGACCTCTCATGGCATACGTAACTGGGTTAACACTCATTAGCCATACCAGCCAGGTTGCTACGCCTGTAGAAGGAAACAGTGCACCTGAAAGCAACCACATCGGAATAAATACCACGCTCATTATCGCGTGGTAAGAAGCTACCGTTTCACTCCGCCAAGCTACATAGAAACCCATCCCCGTAAATCCAATTCCAATAAGTGAACAAAAACACAACAAAACAATAAAATTCAACAACGAAAGATTTATTCCTGTCATAGGAATAAATAGCAGAAAAATGAGAACCTGAAACAATGCAATTAACGTCCCGCCAATTAATTTACCGCAAACAATACTGGCGCGAGAGACGGGCGCCACAATTACTCCTTGGAGAAAACCCATATTTCGGTCTTCGATTAGCGTTATTGTTGAGAATATCGAAGAAAAAAGCATCAACATTAATATTATTCCGGGATAAGCAAATTCTCTGTAATCCATGCTGGCCCCATCGAGGACAAACACCTTTGAAAAACCTGTCCCAAGGAATATCCAAAAGAAAAATGGCTGCGCTAAACTACTAACAAACCGCATAGGTTGTCGAACAAAACGTATCATTTCCCTACGGGCTAAAACCCATATAGCTATCATAAGATTTCAACGGGCTCCGTGTTTAACCTTCTTCCAGTATATTTAAAAAAAACGTCATCTAATGAGGGTTGTGCTGTAGACAAACTAATAATACGTTGCCCAAATTGTTCAGAAAATGAGTCAATACTTATCGTATCATTCAATGGGATATGAATGGACTGACCAACAATACGCCCCTTAACCTTAAGATGCTGTTCGATATCGCGCAGAAAGAGATTAAGGTCATCTTTACTAACTACATTTAAAACCTGTTTTCCAACATTTCTTTTTAGCTCTACTGGCGGGGCACAGGTTAACAGTTTACCCTCAAAAAGAATAGCCACTCGATCACATTTTTCTGCTTCGTCAAGGAGATGTGTCGTAAACAAGATTGTAGTACCCTCTTGGCGAACGCCCTCTATTATCTCCCAAAATTCCTGACGTGAAGCCGGATCCAAACCAACACTCGGTTCATCCATAAGTAATATTTTTGGATCTGATATAAGAGCCTTTGCTAACTCAACTTTTCTTGCCATGCCTCCGGATAACACTTCGACCAAATCATCTTTTCTTGGAAAAAGATTTAACTGGTTAAGCAAACTGTCTGTACGTTTTTCAAGTTGAGGGCCGCTAACACCATAGAGCTGACCACTGAAGGCTATATTCTGACTAACCGTCAATTTTGGATCCAGAGCAGGATCCTGAAAAACTACGCCAATCTGACACTTGAGTGCACTGTTATTTGGCGATAACACTTCATCTGCAATTAATATTTCACCTTTGTCCGGTCGTATAGTAGAGTTCAAGATCTTAAGCAGTGTAGATTTCCCACAACCATTAGGCCCTAAAACACCAATAAATTCTCCACATTTCACATCTAAATTAACACTATCTAAAGCCAATAATTTCGCCGCATCACCAACTGAGATGCCCTTGGACTCACCTCTTTTCCTACTATATTTGTAACTTAATTCTATAACGCGCAAGTGTATTTCAGTATTCAAAATATTTCCCATATAACTGTTACCTTAGGTCAATTTAAATGCTGTATAGTAAACGGTCAATAAACAGTAAATAAGATGCCTCTTTTGAGAGATTTTTGTCTTTAACATATGAACTAAGGACGATCTTTAGTCATCTATAGCCGTGGTTTTAGAGTAAGGCAACAACCTAAGAAAATAACATACAAACTAATTGCTGCGACCATTTTGTCTTCCCTAACCCACCTTTGCTCGTCTAATTGACAACTATCTTAGTTTTATCTAAAATACCGACTCAATAACATCGGGTGATTCTATTTTTCCTTATTGCTCCAAGGCCGTCAAAGTGAGTCTATCCTGAAGAAAACAGCCTTTCCTAATGTGAGTTACAAAGATGCCCGGTTTTCGTAGCCGATTAAAAATTGTCATTCCCTTTTTATTATGTTCTTTTGTCCTTGGAGTACTTATGGCAATTTACGATTCCCATCCTCGATACATACTTGCAATTGCCGTCGCTTTTTTTTTAGGAATTCTAATAATAGGACCTTTCTCAACGGCCCTCCAGCATTGGACAACTCCTTTGATAAAATTATCGCCATACGTCTCTTCGATTATTAGTATAAAAATCATCACTTTTAGTAGCTTTGTAATAAGCTACTCTATCCTTTCTGACAAAACACAGATTTTCTTATCTATCGTAGCTTCTATTGTGGGCTCTATACTCGGACACGATGCTACTATAGCAATCACTAAGATTGTTACTAAACCAAAAATAGATCAGAAAATGATAGCTCTTTTCCCTATATGTATCGTCTTGGCTTTAATTGCTGGTTATAGTAGTTTGGGCTTTGTCTCCGGCGTGTACCAATTTGCTAAAGCTATGACACATTGAAACTATGAATTCAGTACTTTCGGATAAAATCGGCGCCTATCTAAATAATCTTTCCATCGGTCCCCCGTCTTACGACAAAAGCGGAAAATTAAACAATATGGTAGCCTATCCATTATTTCCCTCTTTTCTTTCAAAGACTCCACCTAAAATTATTACCCTTGGCGAAGCTATTAACAACGGTCTTGATTTGGTCGACACCGGGATAATCGGTCGAGTTCAAGCCCGTAACGACCATAAGGCTCCGATCCTTGCTATAGAATCCGATATACTCCTTGGTAATACTCAGGAGCGCTCAATCCAATTCAGTTGCATCCTACCACCCCGAGATAAAACTTCGATCGCCGTAAGTTGCGTAGAGGAAGGCCGACCTACAATTCAGGACGAAAATTTTACTGACCATGGGGCGTGTCCGTGGCCAATCCGATCTTTCAAAAACGAGCAATTGGCACGTAACGGAGAGCCTATACAATTTTGGGTCTGGGAACGTATCCGAAAGTATTTGAATGACACAAAAACTGAATCTTCGACAAATTCATTATACGATTCTTTGAAAAAACAAAAGAAGGACCTCATTTCCCTTAGTCCTGCATATCCAATTCATGAAGGTCAAGTTGGAGTTGTATTTAGCGTAGGAAGCAGCTTATATGTTGAATCGTTTTCAGATCCAGAGCTTTTTGAAGACTCTTATAAAAAAACTCTATATTCAGCCCTTACTGAAGCCTTGTCTCACCCATCGGATCAAATTGTTGGCCCTAATGCTATCTACAGCCTTTTCGATCGAATTAATAAGGTTACTAAAAATACCAACATATTAAAGAGTTCTAGGAAACATACTGGACAAACCATTGCCTTTGGAGAGCCTTTTCTATCTGGGCAGGCCTTAATCGCTGACAAAGAACTTGTTCATCTTTCCGGTCACCAGAGATGCCTTGGAAAGAATAAGACCTTCTATAAATTGAAATCTGAATTAGATTCTGCTCAATCAAGATGGGAAACATCACCTCCGGCCTTTCTTAGTGAAATACGTACAACATATCGCAAAAGACTATCGCGATATAAGGTTTTTAAGAAAAAGCTGAACGAATCATCGTATTTAAAGAAGAAAATACAAAAGAAATCCAATATACATTCTAGTCAATATTCGAGTTACAAATCTGGATGGGATGTACGTCCATTTAGTAAAACGATTCTCGAATTGTTTATTCGCATCTTTTATTACGATCGCGATTGACTTCTTTCTTATTCCCTCCGATTTTCATATATGTGCAATATATTCCACCCCAAAATAGCTATGTCTAAATCAGTCACTTATTTATCGTTTTTTATAATTGTCTCCTGCTGCGTAGGATTTTCGATTTATTTAGGAAACAGACCGACTGGACAAGCTATAAGTGCCCCCTTCACAATTAAGCCTGGTACAAGTGCCCAAGAGATAGGCAAAAATCTTGAGTCTCGTGGAATAATTAGAAGTGAGTACATTTTTTCTTGGGCTGTTCGTTTGCTCAATCAATCAAAGTCATTGAAAGCAGGAAAATATCAGTTAAATGGATTACAATCCACTATATCTATTATCAGCCAGCTACAACAAGCTCCCATAGTAATTAATAGAGCTACTGTCCCCGAAGGATTGACAATCTTAGAAACAGGAAGAATTTTGGAAAAACAAGGGATAGTTGATGCAAAAAAATTCGCCCAGCTTGCCACTGATCCCGTATTTACAAAATCTCATGGAATACCCTCATCAACCTTAGAAGGATATTTGTTCCCGGAGACCTACCATTTTTCTCCTGCTGACGGTGAGAAACAAGTAATAACCAGAATGGTAAATCAATTCAACAAAGTTTTTACGGATTCATTACAAAAATTACTTAAGCATGTAAATCTAACACGTCACGAACTTGTTACTTTAGCATCGATTGTAGAATTAGAGGCTACAAAAGAAAATGAATTGTCCACGATCGCAGGTGTATTCTTGCGGCGCCTATCTCTAAATCGTCGCCTTGAATCATGTGCGACGGTTGAATTTGCTCTGGGCCGACACAAAAAGCAATTAACGAATCGGGATTTACAAGTCGAATCACCATACAACACTTATCGAAATTTAGGGCTACCACCTGGCCCGATAGGGAATCCGGGCAAATCGGCACTCTGGTCCTCTCTTAATCCTGAAGCTACAGACTTCCTATATTTTGTCGCTAAAGGTGATGGATCTCATGTTTTTAGTAGAACGAATCGAGAACACGAACAGGCTAAACGGAAAATACGTTTGTCAAGACAATAAACCATCTTGACGCACAACCATCAAGCTACTTTTATATCAGCATATCTCTGGCTATGCTATTATCATAAAAATACTCTAAAGTAAGGTTGCTCAATGTCGTTGCTCTCCCAATTAAACCCTTCTCAACGTGATGCGGTTGAAACTACGGACGGACCTTTACTAATTCTGGCTGGAGCCGGTTCAGGCAAAACGAGAGTACTTACTTATAGAATTGCATATCTCATAAATCAGTTAGGTGTTGCCCCATGGAATATCCTAGCAGTTACATTCACAAACAAAGCAGCTGGTGAACTAAAGGATAGAACCGACCAACTAGTCGGATCTAAATCGAAAGATATTTGGACTGGAACATTCCATTCAATCTGTGCTAGAATTTTACGTTATGAAGCCGATAATTTTGGTTTGGATCGCAATTTTACAATCTACGACGAAACCGATCGACGGTCCGCGATGCGAAGAATCTTTGAAATACACAATATCAATTTGGAAGAGATTACTCCACGTTCAGTTATTAGCCAAATAAGCAAAGCAAAGAATTCTATGCTATCTCCAACATCTTTTGCATCAGATGGAGAAGATACTCCTTCCCGTAAGCTGATCTCAGAATTGTATACTTCTTATCAAGCTGACTTGCATCGAAATAATGCTCTCGACTTTGATGATCTATTAATAGAAACTGTTCGACGTTTTGATGCAAACCCCTCCGTAATGTCATCGTATCAGAATCGTTTTCTTTATACTCACGTTGATGAGTACCAGGATACGAATCGACCTCAGTATATGCTATGTCGCCAATGGAGCGGCAACAATCGAAACCTCTGTGTTGTTGGTGATGACGACCAATCTATTTATAAATTCCGTGGTGCTGAACTTAGGAACATACTCGATTTTGAACAAGATTATGCAGACGCAAAAATCATACGATTAGAGCAAAATTACCGCTCCACTGGACGAATTTTACGCGCCGCTAATGAGGTGATTTCTCGTAATAAAAATCGTAAAGGAAAAACCCTTTGGACTAAAGGTAATAATGGCGATCTCATCGACGTCGTCGAATGTGACTCGGATCGTCGAGAAGCTAAATATATCGTCCGAACCATGCGTCAGCAGATTAGTAGCAGTAAGTACACCTCGGGACAAATGGCTGTACTTTATCGTACCAACGCACAATCTCGGCCGCTTGAAGAAGAGCTTCAGAAGTCCGGCATACCTTACACGATAGTTGGAGGCACCCGTTTTTACGAGCGACGTGAAATTAAAGATATTCTATCATTTATGCGCTTACTAATGAACCCCGCAGATGACATTGGTTTAATGCGAATAATAAATACGCCGCGTCGAGGTATTGGACAAACGTCAATAAACCATTTGCAACGATATGCTCGTGCAAATAATCTCAACCTTTTTGAAACCTTAAATAACTTGGAAAACATAAATGGTTTGAATTCAAGAAGTGTAAATAATTTAAAAAAATTTCACGAGATCATGATTTTTCTTCAGAAATCAAAAAACGAGGTGCCACTCCCGAAATTAGGGAGGCTGGTTTTCGAACGTAGCGGGTATGAAGTAATGCTAAAAGAAGACCGAAGCCAAGAGGCCGAAAGTCGTGTTGAAAATGTAGAACAATTAATTGCATTTATGGGCGAACACGAGGAGACTAATCCAGAAGCCAACCTTTTAACCTTTCTTGAAGAAGTAGCACTGATGTCACCCGAAGATGATACAAGTAATACTAATAATACTATTACACTCATGACAGTACATAGTGCAAAAGGCCTCGAATACCCTATGATTTTTGTTACCGGTCTCGAAGAGAATTTGTTTCCGACTGCCCGTGCGGTCGAAGAAAGCCATGAAAATACAGAATCGATTGAGGAAGAGCGTCGCTTATTTTACGTTGGAATCACCAGGGCCTGTGATCGATTAGTGCTTACTCATGCCAATCAAAGATATGCTTATGGCAATCTTATTGACTGTATTCCTTCTAGGTTTTTGAAGGAAATCCCAGAAGAATTAGTTTCTTTACATCAAGAATTATCCGAAATAAATCCAAAAAGCAGGCAATCTCGTCAAAACCGGTTTGAAAATAAGCAACAAACATACTTCCAGAGACCTGGAAAAATAACTCGAAAAAAGACGAATATAAGTACAAAAGGCGTACATTACGAGTGGGATGAAGGTAGTCAAGTTAGTTTTGGCGATATAATTGACCAAGACGATTTTTTAGCCGTGGGTCAATGGGTACGACATGCAAACTGGGGCCGTGGACAAATTGTCGCCCGCGAGGGTACTGGAGACAAAATGAAAGTATCTGTACAATTTGGTCCCCATATTAAAAAAATCGCTGTAGCCTTCGCTCAATTAGAACCAGGATAAGAATGCCAAATTCTTTCCCTAATGTTAAATCAGCCGTTATTCTCGCAGCTGGAAGAGGCAAACGCCTAGGCTCGCACACCGATAAGTTGCCTAAGCCTATGCTCCCATTGCTCGGGAAACCAATGTTGGATTATACACTTTCCAACCTGGCTGCGGTTGGTATAAACAGAGTGCTTCTCATTGTAGGTTATCTCAGTGAGCATATCCGTTCGGAATATGCTGACGGTTCAAAATATGCTTTAACAATTTCGTTTGCTGAACAAACAACACCCGATGGAACTGGTGCCGCTGCTCTACTTTCTCGCGACTTCGTAGAAGAAGAGCCATTTTTCCTTGGTTGGGGAGACTCATTAGCTACTATAAATGAATTTGAAAATTTGTTTAAAACATTCGAACGAATACAACCAGAAGCTCTTATGATGCTAAATCACGTAAAAAACACGCAACACGGCGCAGCCGTTGATATTCAAAATGGAAAAATCATCTCAATCATTGAAAAACCAGAAAAACCGAAACCTGGCTGGAATCAGGCCGGAATGGCTATATACAAACCATCTATATTTACATATTTAGAACAGCTGTCAACTTCGATAAGAGGTGAGATAGAATTTACTGATGCCATTAAAGGTTTAATAAATTCAGGTGCGATGGTCATGGGAATTCCAATGGAAACGAAACGCCTCCACATATCAACAGCGGGAGACATTCGTCGTACAGAAAAAGTTATCGAAGGTGATATGCGTTACAGATGCAATATTGCAGAATAAGCTTGTCATTGTTACTTTTTTAATAAACATCCTACAATAAATCAGGGAAATCTCCTCAGTTGAAGACACTTCCAAATTCTATCGAAAATCCTGTAAAAGTAGCACTGAAAAATGTCGGCTGTAAACTTAATGCCTACGAAGTTGAAGCGCTAAGTCGAGTTTTTCATACTAAAGGCTACCAGATTGTACCGTTCAATTCTGATGCAGATGTTTATGTGGTTAATACGTGCACCGTAACAGGATCTGGTGATTCCGATTCAAGGAAAGCTGTTAGGAAAGCTAGACGCAATAACCCAGATGCCACCGTCGTCGCTACAGGATGTTACGCCCAACGATGTCCAGATGAACTTGATGAGGCTGGGGCCGACTTAATTCTTGGCAACGATCGAAAAAATGAATTGGTTGATCGGGTGGAGTTCCTCCGAAACGGATCTTTACCACTCGCGCAATCTACAGATAGCCAAGTTCGAAAAGAACACTTTTTGAGTATAAACGGTCGCGTTGAAGGTGGTCGAACGAGGGGAATGTTACAGGTTCAGGATGGGTGTGACGAACATTGTACTTATTGTATCATTCCAAACGTAAGAGGGAAAAGCGTCAGTCGTCCCAAGAATGAAATTATAGAACAAGCAAGAAAAATGGTGGATGCTGGTTATAAGGAACTAGCATTAACCGGCATCCACACCGGAAGCTATGGATATGAGTTAGACGATAAATCGGCTTTAGTGAGCCTCCTTGAAGACTTGGAGACAATACCAGATTTGTTGAGAATTCGTCTTAATTCTATCGAGCCGGCCTATATAAGTGACGAACTAATTGATTACGCTTCCCAATCAAGTATTTTCTGTCGTCATTTCCATATCCCTCTTCAAAGCGGCTCAAACATTACTTTAAAAAAAATGGGGAGGCATTATTCACGTCATCATTATGCAAATCGCGTAGAAAAGATAACCAGTTCCATTCCAGACTGTGGCATAGGAGCAGATGTGATGGTTGGTTTCCCTGGAGAAAGTGAAAACGATTTTTTAGAAACTTTCAATTTGATCCGTGACCTTCCCATGACGTACCTTCATGTTTTCCCTTTTTCAAAAAGGGATGGAACTGCAGCTGTAAAAATCAGAAACCATTGTTCAGGCGAGATTAAGAAAGACCGTAGCAAACGTTTAATCGAACTTGGGAAAATAAAACGTAGAAAATTTAACACTCGCCACATTGGCTCTGTCATAAATCCATTAGTTGAAGACAAGGAAACTCAAAACAGTAAAATACATGTAGGCGTGACCGATAATTACATAAAGGCAATTATTTCAGGATCTGCAGAAGCCGGCGAAATTGTTTCCATCAAAGTTGAAAAAGTTCGCGAGGAAGTTGTCTACGGGACCGTGGTAAGATGACACTTGAATTATTACCAGTAGTAGAAAACGTAGACCCTCAAGTCTTAGAGTCAAGCCATGGACCTCAGAACCATAATCGAAGTGTCTATATTGAGACATACGGTTGCCAAATGAACGTAGCCGATAGCGAGCTAGTAGGAAGTATACTGAATGACGCTGGCTTCCTAATCTCAGACCGCGCCGAGAGCGCTGATATCATACTTCTTAATACCTGCGCAGTACGAGAACATGCTGAAGAGCGTGTCATTGGTCGCGTATCCCAATTAAACGCCCTAAGGGCTCAAAGGCCCAACCTAACAATCGGAATTCTGGGTTGTATGGCTCAACATCTAAGCGAAACATTAACTGAACGAGCACCGTTTGTAGATATTGCTATGGGGCCTGATTCCTACAGACGTCTACCGGATCTTTTGGCTCAAAGCAGTGATGATGCGCTACTAGACGTTCGCCTTAACAAATCAGAAAATTATATAGGCCTTACTCCTATTCGACGCGAAGGGACAAATGCTTGGGTAACCATTATTCGTGGATGTGACAAATTTTGTACATTTTGCATTGTACCATATGTACGGGGGCGAGAGCGCAGCATTGACCCAACAGATATAGTAAGCCAAATAGAATTGGTTGTATCCGAAGGATATAAGGAAGTAACGTTGTTGGGGCAAACCGTAAACTCCTACAAACATATGAACGTGGGCTTCGCACAACTTTTACGTGAAATAGCCAAAATAAATGGACTAGAACGTCTCCGTTTCACATCACCTTATCCAGTAGATTTTAGTGACGATGTCATAATGGCTATGAGTGAATTAAATTGTGTATGCCCATCAATTCACCTTCCCGTTCAGAGCGGATCCGAAGCACAATTGCGCTCGATGCGGCGAGGCTATACTGTAGATGATTTTCGTAGATTAGTAGATAAACTTCGAAACAAAATTCCAGATATAGCCATTAGCACAGACATCATAACAGGGTTCTGCGGAGAAACGGAAAAAGACTTCCGTGAGACCTGTAAATTAATGGAAGAAATACAATTTGACTTTGCCTTCATGTTTAAATATTCCGCGCGCGAAGGAACGTTTGCCTTTAAAAAAATGTCCGATGATGTGACTGAGGAAATAAAAAGTCAAAGATTACAGCATATAATCAGATTACAAGAACAGATTTCACTTGAAATCAATAAAAAGTTCGTAGGAAATTCATATCCTATTCTGATTGAAGGAAAATCAAAGCGCAAAGGGAAAGACGGAAAAGAAAGATGTTTTGGGAAAACCCCTCACAACAAGACTACCGTTATTCCCGAATTTGTTCCTGCAAATACCATAGTTAATATCACAGTGGATCGATGCACATCGCACACGCTCTATGGTCGTTTAAATTAAAAGTATATTACTTACTGGATTTCTCCGTTTTAAAATATATTACTCCTGGGAAAAACAGACTCTTACATAAACTCGACGCAAAATGATAGAGCTTTAAAAGCTTTTATAGGCTCATGTATACTTAGGTCGAATAAAACCCCAATTTTTGGTTTTGTCCGATTTGGATTCAAAAAAAAACCGAACATGTCAAATGGTAAAAGGTCTAATCAGACCACGTCAGAAGCCGCTGGGTTGTCAATTCCCCTCCCTCCTCTATAGTATAACTTTTTTTTGTTGCGACATCATCAAACTGCTGGACAATGCCTGAAGGCCATTCAACACGTAAATGGCCTATCCTCTCAACTAATCCTACTCCAATTTCACGACGATATGGGTTCCCCCCAAAACTTGCACCAAGACTAACCCGAGAATATATCTGACGATCACCCAAGTCAATTATTATCCGTGCACCAACTCCCATGCGATTGCTTTGAACTCCTCGCAAATTTAATTTTATCCAATTAAATTCATTTCCGGGATTTTCAAACAACACATTTGCTGCGCGATCCCCGGAATAAGCGCCCCCCATAACGGCGTAAACATCTTGATCTCCATCATTGTCAAAATCAGCAAATGCCACACCGTGCCCTTTTTGAAGATGTCCGAATCCACCAGAAGTTGTTACTTCATAGAAAATGCCGGACACATTCTTAAATATTCGATTTGGTATTAACAAACGAAAATCTGGGTCACCCGTCCCCACATAAAAATCAAGAGACCCATCGTTATCTAAGTCACCAAAATTGCACCCCATCGCATATAAAATTCGATCCAGACCAATATCTACTGTTATATTTTGAAATGTTCCATCCCCATTGTTTCGAAACAACCTAGGGGTTTCTGCGCTATGAGGGATACTTAAAAATTCAGCCGCGATATCACCGATATCAGCACGATAACCAGCCACAAAAATATCCTCAAGACCGTCATTATCATAATCCCAAAACCACGTCGGGAAACTGTAGTATGGTTCGGTGACACCAGCTTTCTCCGCCATGTCTATAAAATGCGGTATACCTGCAGAATCAATCCCTTGATTCTGAAATAAAAGATTGGACCCACGTAATATTGAGACATATATATCCATAAGGCCGTCGTTATTATAATCACCCCAGGTGACCCCTTTTACAAAACCTTGAACTGCAACACCGGCGGCTAAAGCCTCATTAACAAACTTCCCATTGCCCTGATTTATATAAAGCTCGCAAGCATGTTCAGAATTTTTACCTGACTGATCACCTACAAACGCAGTGGGCCGAGCTCCAATCGATTCATTACCGATAAAAACATCAAGATGCCCGTCATTGTTGAAGTCTGCCCAACAAGCTGTTTGAGTTGGATGTAAACTTAGGAGCCCAGCTTGTTCAGTCACATCAACAAATCTACCACCCCCTAAATTTTTCAGTAACGAATTAGGATGTCTACCCTGTTCACCAAACCATCCCCCCCTTAATACAAAAAGATCTATATTACCATCATTATTATAATCTACATGCCGAAGATTTAAACCACCTACAATACCTAACAGGCCAGCGAGCTCTGATTCTTCAATAAAGCCAGCGTTCCCCGCATTTCGAAAGTAATGAATTGGGCCATCCAATGCCCAAGAAGTCGTAACAATATCAAGAAGCCCATCATTATTGAAATCATCTACAGCAACTCCTCCGGCTAAGCCCATTACATCTACACCAAGAAACGCAGCGCGATCTTTGAAACGTGGAATTATGTGATTGTTTAAAAAAAGATGTTGAGGGATCAATGCCTCTTCGGGGACCCCCTCAGGATACTGACCTGAAACCATACAAGCGATATTTAACAACCATCGCAAAGATAAATTATCAGGGGCATCTTTGAATAATGCTGTGTATAAACTCACAGCATTACGAGCTCCATCTCCAATAAAATGAATACCACCCCCATTTATTGGAAACAAACAGGATTCACTATTGTGGTTTTCCACACAATTCTGCTGTTCGCCCAACCTAAGATAAGAAAGCGCTAAATATTCTTTAAGGGTTGGTCGAGTTTTTATCCCATATTTAGGAGCACGAATAATCGATTCTTCAAAAAGCCGTATAGCTTCATCATTATAACCAGATTGAAGGAGCTCTTTCGCTAAACGAATTCGAAAACTAATCTGAGATACTGGATCTCTTGGCTCCGATTCTGCCTTATAAACAGCAACCCTTCTATCACTTAAGTATGTATTATTTAATGGATCAGTTGTCCTCGCTATTTCTTGAAGTCTCGCAACCATAACTGCACTTTGCGATGGAGATGGATCATTACAACCACTTACGGAGATAATTTGAAATAGAAATAACGCTATGGCCCACATTTGCCCATTATACCTTGTGATTTTTTCCAAATTTGTATTATTTATAGCCGATTCAATAATCGACGGGCCATGGAATGTCCTGGATCATATCGCAGGACCTCTTCAAGTGCTTTGCGAGCATTGGGAATTTCATCAGTACGCTGGTAAGAAAGGGCCAGACTTAAATAGGCCCTAACATGTGAGGGAAGAATATTAATCGCAGTCTTAAAAGAGTTAATCGCAGCCTTATTTTGACCACTCCGCTGATAAGCAAGACCAAGATTATAGTGGTGAGAAGCGTTTGTATGATCAATTTCTACCGCGTTTAGATACGCTGCAATAGCTTCGTCATACCGACCTTCGCGTAAGAAAGCAGTGCCTAAGTTATTATAAGCAGGCGCATAATCAAACTCAGCTACCGCCTCAAGAAACCTATCTTGAGCTATTTCAAACTCCTCTTTTTCTAGAAAGATTAGACCCTGAGCATTTAGCGCTTCTACGAAATTAGGTTTAACTTCGAGTGCCTTTTTATAGAAGCTATGTGCTAATTCTAAATCACCTTGCCGCGCACGAACAACTCCCATGTTTTTTAAGGCTTCATGGCTGTTTGGGTCTAGCTCTAGTGCCCGAGAGTACGCTTCACTGGCACGCCCCCAGTCTCCTAAACGGGAATACAAAACTCCTTGGTCATTATGTACACCAGGAAATTCTGAAAAAATCTGAACAAAACTTTCACGCGCAGCGAGTTCATCTGAATGTTTATAAAATTGAACAAAAGACAGTATGAGAATTGGAACAGCAAAGTAAATTAATAGCCGACCTGTTTCTTTAAAATAACCACCAAAACCTTCAAAAATACTACTAACTTGCACTCTTTTACCAATACGATCCCATCCGATGTCTGCTTCTATCTCCAAATTTTCCTGATTACGCTTATCACGCATCTTCCAAATAAATCCATCGAAGTAGTAATGTAGCAACGTTGAACTAATAACTAACACTTCTATACTTTGTATCCACGTTGCTCTATCAAATAATTCAAGGCTGTAATTTATAGTTCCATAAAGAAAACTTATCAAGACGTATCCCACTAAAACTGGAACAGAGCGGCTGGTAAAAAATGTACGCAAAAGGCGTGATGTCTTTACTTGTTTTTTTACTAAATTATTATTGTAAACCCATACAATAGCGAAATACTGAATATCATGAAATGCAGCAAACGCTGCATAACCAATCGTCAAGTCACCAATGTATATCCAACCAAAATAGATCAAAAATAACGTTGTAAACATCACAACGATCTTAGGAAAAGAAATCTTTTGTCGTGTTGTGAATCGATAAGCTATATTGACCAAATAACAAAATAGTACAAAAGCAGTAATTCCCAATAAAACTGTTTTTATCAATTGGACATTTGATACGGAAAGGAATGGCAGACCTACGTTTTGATTGTGGTCCAATATACGATAAAAATATTCCGGACTATAGACTACGACGGTAACAAAAGCACAAACAGTTAGAAACCAATCCCATTTCGCATTCCATTTAGAAAAGATTTTATTTTTTCCATCGTATATTCTCATTATCCCATAATGCTGCATAAATAGATGCCAAATTTCCCAAAGTAATACCATAAGGAAAAGCCCGTGAAGGGTATAAAATTGAGATATCGCAACTACAACAATTACAATTAACGGAGCAACAAGAAATTTCTCTTTAAACGTTCCAAATAAATCAGGGTCGCCATAAGCCCTCATAAATCCTGGAAGATGATGCCCCATTGCAAAAAACGACATTATAAAAAATAGTATCGTCTGGGCGTCAACAACTTGGCGCAAGGCCATCAGGGGAACTAAACAGAAAAGAGGAGTTCCAATAAAAAAAAGAACGTCTGCCGAAGGAGAAATGATCCATTTCTGATTTCTTTGCATAGAAAAATTCATTGTTCACCTAATAACCATTAGCAGAAAAATCATTTCCTTACAATGAGTTTAATAAACCAATGTAAAAGAACGTAGAATACTGCCTGTTTTAGTATCGGCTCCCGGATTAATCTTACAAACATACAGTCCAGGACCAGCAATTACACCAGACTCTTCAATCCCATCCCACCGAACAAGCGTTTTCCCACCTGAAGTTCTTCCCCTCAGTTTTGCAACCTGTCGTCCAGAAATATCAAAAATAGAAATAATTGGGACCGATTCTGTCACCTTAATTAAAACGAATTCCATATGAAAAACATCATTAATTCCATCTTGATTAGGCGAAAAGACCGAATCGAAATTTATATCTGTCACAAGTTGTTCTTTTTCGAACAATTCAGGCAAATAAACAACATTAGACTTACGTTCAATCGCCTCTACAGACTGCCATAATGAAGGGTTTGATCTTTTTCCCAGATCCATGCCTATAACAGTTGCGTTACTTAAAATTCGCGTCTCAAAAGCTACTTGTATGGAATCACTGAAAACTGTCTTCGGAAGATTTATTACTAATAGTGAATCGCTAAGTAACTCTATAGAGTCAGGTAAAACCGATTCTGATCCTATAAAAAGTTTAACTTCAGAAGAAATACGGTTTGGCGTTTTTAAACGCAAACGGTCAAATCCGCTATCTCGATCATCGGCATCAGGATACAAAGTATAAACAAAAGAATTATCTCTATTTACCTCCGCAACACGAGGATCTATTCTGCCCCGTGCAATCTGCACCAAAGCATCTTTGAAATCTATGGATAAAGATTTCAAAGATGGCGCTACATTGTAATCATCCGAAGACAGAATCAATTCCAATTGAATAAATCGACGCGGAGTTTCGGATTTGAACGATTCTCCCGAATATTGGTAAAAATTGCTCCACTCTCCCCAGTCATACCCAACGACAGTAGTTGTATCAACAGGTCCACGAAGTACTTTGGGGATAGAAGACCATCGCGTCTCAGTAACAGCTTCTCCTTTTCGATCATAGAACGTATAAACGTCTTGAAGGGTATTCCCCGAGCGCGAGCGCATTTGCAACCTAGTATTGGGAGGTAATTCTGCCTCCCAACGTATTGCTTCAATCGCCTTGGGACGACGATCTCCGACAAAAGCCCCTAAATCGATAAAATCAGAAGTAATGTTTACCTGAGCCGGAAACCCTGGAGAAAAGAGCATAAGTTCCATAGGATGCGAGAACCAACCCTGATCGAAATGGGAATGCCAAAAAAGATACCTAACTTTACGAGGTGCAAAACGATAACGATGATGTCGGAGTTGCGCACTTTTACTGTCATTGGGCTCAGGTTCGTATATCAGCGGAGTGTAATCTATGTCACCAGAAAGAGTGCGACGTCCTTCCGAAAAAAGAAGTTCATAACCACGGCCTGCCTGAAGCCCTTCAAAAAGAAAACTGGACAATCCTTCTCCACGATCCTGCCAATAAATAAATAATTCGTCGAGCCAAAAAAGAGCTCCTAAATCAACTTCCCACCACACCCCACTTTCACGCCAACCCCCTTTGCTTTTTACCGTGAAGATATTTCCATAGGTATCCATGATTCCGTCAAACATATTCTGGGGCTCACGAGCCAATAATCCATTCCCGAATTCCCCACCCCGAGCTAGAACGCCCAAACTAACATTATCTCCGGCCGCAATCACCTCAATCTCTGCCAACCCTGAACCTTCGGTTTTTTGATCCACGCGAAAACGAACGAAACGAATAGTACGGAAATTACGAAATTCACTCCAGTCAACAGATAGTCCTTCATCGACAACCCGTGCGGTGTCTTGTTGACCTGCTAACTGTATATCAATGAAAGTCTCTTTATTGGGTTTGTTGGTTGAATAAACCTGAGAAAATTTAAATAAGTCTCCGGCTGACTCAATACGTGCACCGGTAGAAGTAAAGACACTAAACTGAGAAAAAGGGTTAATACCCTTCTCGTCAACAAAGTGTAAGCGAATTCGTTCAGCCAAAACAGGTCTGCCGAGATCAATTGTAACGACCCAATCGACCAAATCATCGCCTTGGTCGGGCCTCCACGTAGTCAAAAAATCTCCATCTATAATATTTTGAGCTAACCGAGAGCTAGAGCCAGCTTGCCAGATTCCACCCCGAACTTCACCCCTGGTTTGGGTTGGCTGGGTGAAAAACGGAGCGTTTGAAACCGCATTAATATTTTTTCTATATTGCTTAAGTTTGAGTTCGCCGCTCTCGCTAAACCAAACAACGTCCTCGGGAACAGACCAGCCACTCCATTCTGTTGGACTATCAAAGGTCAGCGTTTCAGCTGATCCTACCGAACGTAACAAAAACAAACCTAAAATCAGTTGGATCTGCATTGAGAAAAAACTCCAAAATTCTATATCTTCGTTAAATAAGGGAAATTGCCAATAATTTGATCTGGGCTTTCTAAGGCGAATCAAATAGCGCTATAAAAAATTAACAATATCTAGATTAGATAGCGTAAACCGGAAACTTTGAGGGCTAATCAATAAGCGACTGAAATAGGGTAAAATTTGGTAATATCTCCAGCATCTAAATTAGCATTAACTTTTAAAAAATATATGCCCGGCGAGACTATAGTTCCCGTAGATCCTTTAGCATCCCACTTATAAGAATAATTAGATCCGCCACCCGTATTACTTAAATTCGCCACAACCCTGCCAGACAGATCACAAATTTCGACAACAACAGGGTCAGCAACATCCACTTTTAACATAACAAAACTCAGATCAAGGTCATCGTTGATCTCATCTTGATTCGGCGTCAACATTCGATTGCTAATTACCAACTCATCAAATACACGGTTGCTCGTTACCAACTCCGGCAATAAAACAACGTCCGAACGCCGTTCATCTGGTTCTACATTCTGCCACAACCCAGGCGAATCAGCAGAGCCAAGATCAAGCTTTATTACAGCAGAATTTTGGACAAGTCGTGTCGTAAAATTAATCTGTACTGTATCTGCAACTACACGTGCCGGCATAGAGATGAGCACCGAATCAGCCACAACATCGAGCGTCTCAATTGGGATCAACTTTTCATCATAACGAACCTCGACATCATGCACTGAGGAAAGGTCCGGTATTATCAAACGCATGGTGTCAAAGCCAACATTATCCAACTTAAGATCAGGAGCCAGTTTGTAACTAAAATTAGTATCTTCGTTTGGTTTAGCTGTTTTGGGGAAAACAGATCCGCGTGCCCCGTTAACTAAAGCATCAACATACTCTAATGACAACGAACGAACCAAAGGGGCAACATTATAATCTTCGGTGGACAAAATTAATTCCATTTGAATAAAACGACGTGGACTATCCGATTTAAATGCTTCACCAGATCGTTTATACATATTACTCCAATTACTCCAGTCTTCTCCAACAACAACAGACGTGTCTACCTTTCCACGTAAAACCTTGGGTACTGTGTTCCATTTTTCCTGCGTTATTTCCTCGCCAATTTTATTGTAAAAACTGTATTGCTCACCTTGCTCATTTCCAGAACGAGTTCGGAGTTGAATTTGAGTCCCCGGGGCGGTATCGGCATCCCAATGGATGGCCTTTATCACTTTCGGTTGTCCGTCTCCTGCCAATTCACCGAGATTAATATACTCAGACAATAGTACAACTTCAGCAGGGTAACCCGGCGAAAACATTTGAAACTCCATCGGATGAGCACGCCAACCCAAATCCTTGAGCGCAAGCCAGAAAATATGACGCACCTTTCGAGGCTTGAACAGATACCTATAATGGCGTTTGTACTCCTCTCTAACATTAGTCCATTCCGGTTCAAAGATCCATTCGTCATAGTCTAAGTCACCAGACAAAGATCGTGTGCCGTCAGATCCATAAAAAGTATAACCGGTACCGGCATTATTTGTACCAAGACGAAATGTTGAAAGTTGCTCACCTGCTTTTTGCCAATACATAAATGCATCATCAACCCAGTAAGTCACACCCAAGTCCACTTTCCACCATAAACCGCCATCGAAGGCCGTTCCTCTTGATTCAGTAAACTGTTGATGTACCTCAACAACCCCATAAGTATTTAAATTTCCATCAAGCCAAAAAAATGGATCCGGGGCTCGCGATCCATTAACGTAATTTCCGCCCTTTGATTCAACGCCTAAACTAATGTTATCGCCAACGCAAATCACTTCAATCTCTGCAAGTGCACCATCCAACTGTTTCTCGTCTACAATGAATCGAAGGAATTGAATCGTCTTCCATTTGGTTACATCTTCAACATCTCGGACTGCCGAATCTGCAGAAAAATTAGAAAGTTTCGCCTTACCAAGAGAAACTTCCTCGGAAACTTCCGAACCCTTAGAAGAGCCTCCATCCTGGCTATTGATTGCAACAAATTGATCTACAAAACGCGTAGTATCTTCTACTTCAGGACGAAATCCAACAGATATTAATTTTTCATAATTAGGTTTGGTCGTCCGATATACTGGGAAAAAACGATATGAATCCTCTACAGCAGAAACATACGCACCCGTTGAGGCAAATACACTGAATTGACGAAAAGGCTTACGTCCTTCTTCATCCGGAAAGTGTATTCGAATCTCTTTAGCTAAAACGACGCGACCCAGATCAATTTGCACGATCCACTGGTCTAATTCATCATTTTCGTTTGGCAACCAGGAAGTTTTCAAATCGCCATCTATAATTTGGTTCGCATCTGCTGGATTGCTTAACGCCGACCAAATACCACCAGAAACTTCGCCCCGTTCATTGGTAGGATGTTTATATAGGTGGGCATCCTGAGTAGCATTAATATTTTTGCGGTATTTGATAAGTCCTAAATGACTATCATCATCAAATACTGTTATCCCAGGTATTAAATTCCAGCCAGCCTCCCAAGCGGTCTGATCGTCAAAAGTCAAAAAATCAGCTTCAACTTTAGAGCCATAGATCACATTTAATGTCCACACAACGCATACTAATAAAGATTTTGCCCTACTCATTATCAAATCCTCTCCAGCAACTCAATACGCAATGCCAACTGGTATTTTTTTAACGACTGTACTGTTCTCTGCAGCAATCTGTAAATCAATTAAATACAACCCGGGAGGTAAAATATTACCATAGCTATCCCGCCCATCCCATTCTGCCTGCTGTGTTCCGGAGACCTGCATCCCCTGTTCTACCGATGCTACAACACTTCCATCCAGAGCAAAAACCCGCAGAGACACACCTACCGGCTCTGGTAATCCATAAAGCTGATAGGATATGCGTAACTGATCGTTTATACCATCGAGGTTTGGAGTAAAAATACTACTGGAAGTCAATACGTCCTGTACAGCAGTAATCTCCGAATCGGAAATAGCTAAAACGCGCAAATCATTGGTCCCTATCCCATCACCCGCGTCGCCATTTTCTACAGGTTGCGGAAGATCATCTCTATTTGTATTGAGGACCTCTGCCGAAAATTTTCTCGCATAATCAAACATCTTAGAACTAAATTCTGTACGTATCAAAGGATTTTGACTGCGGGTGATCGGCGAATTCAGCGTTATCTTTAGTAATGAGCCAGAAATCTCCACCGCTTTAGGCGCAACCTCAACCCCATCTAATTTTAATGAATGAAAAACTGCTTCTTCGCTTCCCACATCAATTTGTATAGTATCAAAACCTCTTTCCGTTCCCAAAAATTCAGCCTGGATATCGTAAACAAAAGTGGTCTCTTCTCCAAGATTGACCTCGGCAACTCCCCTTCCCGGTTCAGGACGGTCAAGACGGGCAATCTCTCCAAGAATACGCGTAGCCAATGTCGGTGAAGTCTCTATCCAAAGCGAATCTAACCGAGCAAAGACATCGAAACGCTCACTATGCAGAACGACCTTCAACTGCAGAAAAGAACCGCGATTTAGATTCAATGGTAGACCAGACTCGGTAGCTGGGAAAGACCAGTAGGTCCAATTTTCAGCATCAGATTCTATTCCAGCCCGAATTCCTGGCTTGGGTCGAACCGTGATGGTCATGATTCCACCTAAACCGTCAGCATTGGTAACTGAGCCCGACTGATCCTTCAACTTCTTTTGGTATCTCTCCTGCGTCACGGGGACACGAGTACCCATGTCAGTAAATTCGTAATAAACCTCTGGACTCGCATCCAATCCCGTACGAGCCTCAACTTCTACCCAAACCTTTGCATCCGGCGACTCCTCTGCCACTCCATCCACAACACGCATTGGAGTCACATTCCAGTGAAGACGTCCAAAGTTAACGACGTCATCTAACTCCACTATCTTCGTTTTGTAGTTGGCGCGAGCCGGTATCCCTTCACCGTACAACGAGAAATCACCTAAAGTGCCTTTTCTTGCTGTCCCTGCGTGAAAAGAAGATTGATTACTAAAGGCGTCCAATACAGAATTCTTACGTTTGTATCGCACATATCTAACATACTGAATTGGGAAATCTGCGATTATATTAGGATTTACATTTTCACGTGCTTCTGCGATGATCTCGCCTATCGGATCGGCAGTAAATAACACATCATTGTTTGTGTCAGAAGCTATCGAAACTTCATAAGCAGGGATAGCATCCTCGTTAAGCGGAGTACCGTCGGCACGGAAGAAGCCTTTATCTGGAGTCCTCATACCAAACCGAAAAAGAGGAATGGGAGCCCCCAGGTCAATCGTATAGTATTCGCTGCTAATGGCGTTGCTCGTAACAGGGTTGTATGTCTCACCCGATCCGTCGATTAAATTTAACGCATTGTCTACGGTTGAACTGGTACCAGACCAACCTTTCCAGGCTCGCGGTCTTTCGCCATCTACAAAACCTAACTCATCTGGATCTCGCTTAGGAGACCAATTATCCAAGAAAGCGAACACGGTTGTATCGGAATGAACCAGTAGCGGATTAATAGCATTGACTAAAGGTTGATATTCCACAAGCACCTGAGCGGAATCATTCTCTGACCAAGAAAGACCACTACCGCCTATTTTCCACGATCCAATTTCCGCATCGACTGTATTGATCAATATCAACCAAGCTAAAATAAAAACTACGCAGGACAGATTTTTAAAACATCTGATCAATGGCATCATGAAAACCTAAGTTCTCTTTTTTGTCTTATATAGTATTTTAAGATAAATAAAAAATAGTTTTAAAGTTACTAATCTGCAACTGTTTCCTTACTTTTACTTTTGCCCTCAATTTGAGAGTAATCTTGTAAGGCTGCGACACTTATTCTCCAGCGGTCGGCATAGTCTTCCCGCAGAACTTTAGTCATATCCGAAACAAAATTTTGTTGCATAATTTGCTCTGCGAAGAATAAGGCCCTATCCTGTTGTGCAACAAAGCTTTGCGTTCTTTCTGGAATACGTTCTAACACCCTGCAAACTGAATAGACTAAATCAATGTTCTGGATTTCTCGCAAAGTAGAAGGCATAGGAGAAGTAATCTCAACAGGACCAATTAATTCATCCAATTCAGCAGTGTTTACGGCATCTATTAGTTCGCCGTAAACTAATCTCTCAAAGGGGCGTATGGCGTATAGTCCTCCATTTTCATCCGAAAACTTCCTGAGACTAAAGCGGGTGGCTAAATCAGACATGTCCTCACCAGCTCGAATTAATTTAACTAAATCTTCCGCCTCAGTTCGTGTAGCAACAAGTATTTCTTGAACGACCGTTTCGGCAGGTTTTTTAAAACGCTCAGGATGATTATCGTAATACTTTCGTGCATCTGCTTCAGTTGGTTTTATATCTTTGAGAATATTATTTTTCCAAAAACTCTGTAGCAACACCTTGTGCCTTGCTTTTCTTACTTTATCAAGAACTATCTGTTTCTTATCATAATTCTGTTTGCGAGCTTCGTGCCCCAAAAGTAGATCTGGTGCACCTTTTTCACGAACACGACTTTCTACCATGGCACTGTCAATCTTGGATTGGCCCAAGTTCGTATTTTGCAGCAAATACATCACATTTTCAGCAGAAATTCCTCCTCCATCAAATGTGTACATAGATTTCGAAAATTCTTCTGGTCTTAATTCAGGAGATCCGATATTCTCATTCCATAATGATATAAAACGAGTCAAAAGTTGAGAATTTACTTTCAAGTTCAAACGAAACTGTAAGCTGTCTATGTGGCTTTTCTTTAATGCGTTAAACTTCTTCATCATTGTTGCACGTAAAATAACAGTCCGATATTTCTCAAAAGGAACTAACTTTCGATCTAATACTTTGGTAATTTCCCAACCTTGGGGAGAACGAAAGGGCTTGCTGGTTTCTCCAACTTCAACACTAAAAACCTTTTGATATACCTTATCAGAAACTCTATCATAGGCATAATATCCTCCAAAATCACCACCGTTAATGGCCGTCTTCTCATCCAACGAATAGGCTCTTGCTAATTCCTCAAAACTTCGTTCACCCGAAGAAATTAACCTATAAAGCGAATCTGCACGGTCTTGAGAGGAAACCAGAATATGCGCTCCTCTTACAGCGTAACGTGCGGGATGAGAGTTGAAATTCTCCCGCAGTTCTTCCTCGCTAATTGGTATGTTTTGTCCAACCGTCTCATGTAAATATGCTTCGATCATAGCAACATGTTCGACGCGGCCTAGTTTAACCTTAAGCTCCGGATCTTTGTCCAATCCTTGCTCCTCAGCTCTTAAAACCATCAGATATTCATCTACCAAACTACTTAAGTGGTCATGATGTCTCTCATAACCTTTCTTTTGAGATCGATGGACCTGTTGAATCTCTTCTTCATATTCCATAAGGTCTTCGCTGGTAATACTTTGCTGACCTATAACTGCCAACATTCCTTCTGGAACAATAATCTTGTGGTTGTCCTTAACCTCTGATTCCTCTCCACAACTAACAAAAATGCCAAAAACAAAAACAACACTCGAAAATTTGAAATACATTTTACCTATCACTTTCGTTGCTCTCCTTTTAATTCAAGAACACGACTCCGCGCTTCTTCACTACGCCGTATGTCGCCCTGAGCTTTGTATGCTTCAACCATACCCATATAACCTGGCAACCAACTATCATCAATATTTATGGCTTTTTCCAAATAGAGAATTGCATCATCAATCTTCCCCTGTTGGAGATAAATTTGAGCCAGTGCGGTCATAGCAGGCACATGAGTTTCATGATGCGAAAGAAGCTGCTCATAGGCAGCCGATGCCTGGTCTAAATTTCCAGTACGGAAATAGATATTCCCAAGATTATTCAGGCCTTTTATATGACTTGGGTTAATTTGAATTACTCGTCCATAATGTGGCAATGATACTCCAGTAAAACCTAGTCTACCATAAATGTATCCCAGAGCATAATGAGCCTCAGCGTCATCAGGATCATCTCCTAGGCGCTCACGCAATAACTCAATTTCCTTCTCAAACTTCTTCACTTTTTCGTATGCATCTAATGATTTCTGACCAGCACTTTCTCTTCCCTGGCGAAGATGTATCTGCCCAAGCAAACGAAATGACTCAGAAATACCTGGTTCGATTAAAATCGCTCGCCTCAAACGATTAGCAGCCTCATTTAATTTATTATCTTTTAAAAGTAGTCGCGCCAACTGTATATGGGCTAAGGCGTATGTTGTATCTATTTGCAATGTACGTTCAAAATGTTTTTCTGCTTGGCTGTTTTCACCCTGATCCATCATTGCTTCACCTAAAGCATAAAAGGCTCGAGAATTCATGGAGTCTATTTTTACTATTTTCTTTAATATGCTTTGAGCTTGTCCGTATTTACCTAAGTGCATCTGCACCAAACCGAAATTAAATTGTGTTGGAATGTGTCCTGGAACCAGTTCAAGAGCTTTTTCATATTCTCTAGAAGCATCAGCCAAGCGACCCTGTTTAGTAAAAACAGCCGCGAGATTTCTTTGAGCAATGATTTTCGTGGAATCAATGGCTAAAGCAGACCGAAATGAATTTTCTGCTTCTTCATAACGGTTATACTTTAGATGGAAGTTTCCCATGCCGATCAAAAGATTTGGGTTTTCAGGTTCGAGGGCAATGCCCATTTCATAAAACTGTTTAGCACTATCACTATTACCCAAAGCTAAATGAGCCCGTCCTTTACCAAATAAAATCTCACCCGAATTGGGATACAATCGACGTGCCTCCTCAAAAGATTCTAAAGCTTCTCGGTATCTACTTTGAATCAAAAAAGCTCTACCTACCATTCTAGGATCAGCCATCGCTGGTGAGGCGTTCGTTGTCAGCCCAACAGAAGATGTTTCCATTTTATTATCAGATTTATTTAGGTTCTCTTCGACTATTTCGTCCCCACAACCATACTGGAAGATCAACCCAACTACGCACAAAGCCAATATTTTCACATGCATCATGGCCGTTTCCTTTGTTTTATTTCAACATATGTGTTGATGGCTGGAGAAAACAAAGCCTGTGTATCTCCTCCAGGCCACGCAACCTTAACTGAGTCTACTCGATCTGCTGATTCAAGCCCAAATAGTAAGCGCAGATCATGCCCCGAAAGATAACTACCCCCAGTACGTAGCTCACGACGCAAACTATGAGTTCCATAATTAACAGTAACTAAAGCCCCTATACCATCGGTGTTATTCAAGCCACCAATTAATTTTATTCCGATCCAGTTGTTGCTTGCCCTTGAATCGTTCTGCAAGAGCTGGCCAGGTCCACCATTGTTGCCCAATGCTACATCAGGATCCCCATCATTATCGAAATCACAGGATGCAAGTCCCCTAGTAACAAAGAGTTTATTTTGTCTAAAATCTACGTCTTCGACAAACACGCCCTTTCCGTTATTGAGCAATAATTGATTACGCTGGGCGTAACTACTAGCGTGATCGATACTCTTGATGTTATCATAAACATGTCCATTTGCGACAAATATATCTAAATCTCCGTCAATATCTGAATCAAGGAAAACCGCACCGAAGCCAAGATATGGCATACTTATTTTATGTATACCTGAGGAAATTGTTGCATCTACAAAAAACCCATTCGATATATTTTTGTAAAGTGTATTACTTTCCCACTGAAAATTGGTAACAAAAATATCCTGGAGGCCATCTCCGTCAACATCAGCCATATCTACGCCCATGCCAGCTTCTATTCCACCAGCATCATTTAAACTAGTCCCACTTGCCAAGCCACATTCAATAAACTGATTTCCTTCATTTCTGAATAGCGTATTAGGAGTCATGTCATTAGCTAAATAAAGGTCTGGGTCACCATCTTGATCATAATCACCAAATATTACCCCGAGTTCTTTCCCAGTCTCGTTCTGTAGACCCATTGTCTCCGTTTTATCAGAAAAAAACCAGCCATTTGCGGCCCCTTCATTTATATACAAACGATCTGATTGACCCTCAAATTTTCTAGGATCACAATAAAGACGTTCTTCACTATTTCCTACGAAACATATCTTAGGACTTTCAAGATCAAACTCTAAGTAGTTTGCTACATACAGGTCTAAATCTCCGTCTAAATCTATATCACAAAAGGCAGCACTCGTACTCCAACTCCCGTCGGCAACAAAAAGAGAAGCATCCGAAAAAGTACCGTCACCATTGTTTTTGTATAGTATATTAGGCCCTAGGTTAGTAACAAAAAGATCTGTATCTCCATCCGCATCATAGTCTGCAGCAACAGCGCCCATCCCATATCCACTATCATCCACTCCAGCGTTTTCACCACCACGAACGAATACTTTACTACTTTGACTAATATACAGCTCATTATGTACAATGGGGGCCGTATTCAAACCAGGAATACGGCCCCCATTAACAAAATATAGATCAAACCAGCCATCAGCATTGACATCAAAAAATATCAACCCTGATCCGTAGGTCTCTGGCAGATAGCGATCGCCTTGTGCACCATTTTCATGAATAAAATCAATACCCTTTTCATAAGTTACATCTACGTAACCAGTTGTCGCAAAAGATTCAGTGGCAACAATCGCAATAACGACAAAATTTATCACTACGATTAAATTCATTATTACCTAACAGTTAATCGATACTAGTGGCTTCTTTTGGGGGATATATCGTAATGAATTGATTAGCTTTTACGTTATAAATCACCTTTCCACGCCCATCCGGCCAACGAACACTTAAGCTATCCAATTGATCTGCTCGACCAAGACCAAAATGGAGTCTAATATCGTCCTGCGAAATATATCCGGTTCCTGCTCGCACCTCTCGTAATTGTGCCGTCAGCCCCATATAAGCAATTGCTCTAGCACCAATGGCTTGAATGTTAAATTCACTGCCTATTAACAGCACATTGAGCCAATTATTCCTATTGCCTCCATCATTTCTAAGTAAAGTAGGAGTGTCATCTATATTTACAATTGCAACATCCAAATCACCGTCGTTGTCTATATCCGCAAAGGCGTGTCCACGGCTAGATTTTTCAATACTTAACCCTTTTCCACCCTCTAAACCCACCTCTGAAAAATCCCCATTATTATTCTCAAAGAGCTGGTTTCTTTGTGCATATCGCGTCCCAAGATCATACGTGTCTACAGCCGGATAAACATGCCCATTTGCAACGAACAAATCATCGTCGCCGTCATTGTCATAATCAAAAAAACCAGTCCCCCAACCTAAATACGTTATACTTGCTTTCCCTATTTCAGTCGTAAAACTAGCATCAGAAAAAAACCCCCTGCCATTATTCTTATACAAAGTATTATTATCATGAGAAAAATTGGTAACAAACAAATCTAAATCACCATCTCCATCATAATCCGAACTAGCAAGCCCCATTCCACCCTGCTCTCTCCCATCTTCGCTATATGCTGAAGCGGAAATCAAGGAAACATTCGTAAATACTCCATTATCATTACGGTAAAGCGTATTCGGGGTTGAATCATTTGCAATATATATATCCTGATCACCATCATTATCGTAATCGCCCGACAAAGCCGCAAACCCATAATATTCATCTGCGTCGATGCCAAAATACTCCGTTGCCTCGACAAAGGTCCAGTTTTCATCAGGCCCCTCATTACGATAGAGTCGGTCTCTGTCACCAGGCATCCCGCGGGGACCATAAAAAACATCTATACCCCGCCAAGAGCAAAAACTCATATCATTAGGAACATACTTAGGATCAAAATCAATGTAATTCGACAAGTAAAAATCTAAATCACCATCATTATCATAATCCGCAAAGCTGGCGGCAGAACTCCACCCAGAATAATCTACTCCAATTACAGCACTAACATCTTGAAAGGTGCCGTCTCCGTAATTTTTGTACATTGCATTGGGGCCGTAATTTGAAAGATATAGATCCGTATATCCATCAGCGTTATAGTCAACGGCCGTAACACCCATCCCCCAACCTTCATGCGCAATCCCTGCTGAATCAGCTACGTTAGTGAACACCCAATTGGTGTCATTCCTAAACAATGCCGATTTAGGAGCAGACCCTTCGGGATATCCGTCGAGACGAGATCCATTAACAATAAACAAGTCCATATCCCCATCAACATCGTAATCTAGGAAAGCAAGACCGCCCGTATTACACTCTACTATATGATTTTTTTCCGGAGAGCCTGAAACAACCTTATGCACGGTAATTCCTGATAGTTCTGAAACATCTACAAATTCAGGAGTAAATTTACCCAAGTTAGATTTTTCAGTAGAGTTGTCGCATCCAATTCCTAAAAAAACCGCAATGACGATGGGGAAGAAAAGTCTTTCCATCGCTCTTGATTTATTTATGTACATTGTTGAGTCCAGTTTTTATATCTATCCCTTCTTGCACTTTCCCTTGCTGAATAAGTGCAGTAGCTAATCCCTCAGCCGCTACGGTTAATTCTCTGTCTAACGATAGGGCCTGTTTGAACGCGCGCTCAGCTTGTTCATACAGCCCTAGAGAAAGTCTACTTAAACCTAAATTTTTGTAAGCGAGTGCATATTCTGGTCTCAGAGATACAGCCGATTCATAATATTCAACAGCTTTATTATGAGCTCCAACTCGAGACGATACAACCCCTAAATTGTGTGCTGCCTCCGCGTAGGTTCTATCAAGTTTATAGGCCGAATTAAAATGTGATTGCGCCGCAACTAAATCATCTCGCCTAAGATAAACAAGGCCCAAATTGTAGTGAGCTGCAACGCGCTCTTCCAGAGATATCTGGTCAGTGCTCCTATGTAATAAACGCAAATAATGATCTTCGTCCATATCCGACAAACTCATCTTCTGAAAAATTCCTATCATCTTTTCTCCATCAGAAAGTCTGCCCGTTCGAGCGTATAAGGTGCCCAAGCTATAGTATGCTTCGGTATAATACGGATTTGAATCGATTGTTTTCTCCATCGATTCAATCGCCCTCGCGTCGTCTTCTCTGCGCAAAAATATCAGAGCCAAATAATAATGGGCATTAGCGTAACTATCATCTATCTCTATAGCTCTCTGAAGTACTTTCTGTGCTTTATCATTTTCTCCTCTTGAACAGAATATAAATCCACTAACAAAATGGCCGTAGGCACTTTGAGGGTCAACGGACAAACCCTTTTTCACCGCTTCTATTGCCGACTCAAAACCATCCCCTCTCTCATTTAGCAGTAGCGCTTTGGCAAAGTATGCCTCAGCCAAACCAGGACGAAGGTCTATGGCACGCCTAAATGCTACTATTGCATCGTTCTTTTTATGTTCCTTAGATAAAGCAACGCCAAAATAATAATAAAAATCAGCATTATTTGGATCTTCATTTGTCAAACGTTCATAAACATTAACAGCTGAACGCATCCTGTTATTTTGGATATAAAGCCAGCCCAATTCACTGACCGAAAGTAGGTCTAACTCGTTGAAGTCAGAACGTTCAAAATATTCAAGCGAATGTTTTGGATTTACAGTTTGAAGGGAATATCGCTCTGGAACCTCTTTACATGAGATAAACAAAAATATACAAAAGAGGACTCTACGCCCCAAATAAAATCCCAAATTACAGACTTGTTGCATATATCTCACTAATAAAAAAGGTAATGCACCGAACACAAAAAAACCTATTCATGGCAATCCCAAAATCCGTAGCACCAAATAGGTTTTTTGTTATTATGAAGATGGAAAATTGTCTATTGTTGCAAACCGGCAAAGACTCTAATAAACAACAACGAATTGGTCTCCGTATCAACCTCATACGCGCGACGCTCCCAACGAAATCCTGTATTCATTGTCAATGAATATCCCAAATAAGCTGACCTATTAGACAACTGAAAAGCCAAAACTGTTCCTGTGAAATCGTCTACATAGCCGGGAGGAAGTATCTCTGGCCGTTTTTCAAGGTTGTTGAATAAATTCCATTCAACACCATACTCAATAAATGTAGTCGGTAAAATAAAATATTTCGAAGTCAGCATATAAAACTGTGACCATTCAGTTATGTCAAGTTCAGTACTGAAAGTCGGGTTTATTTTACGGTATATACTCTTCCAACGTGGCCAAAAGGACAAATTATCCGTAAGAGGCAGTGGATAATCTAATCGATTTATAACACCAAGAAAAAGGCGGTCGTCCTTTGTTTCCGCTTGTTCACCCCGCTGTTTGTAAATGTCATACTTGACCTTATTGTAAACCTTTAGGCTTTTCAAACGGAGATAATCTAGTGTTACATATCCAGTATAAATAAATGTATCCTGGGCAATAAGCGGATCAACAACCTCAGTAAAACCCTCTGGATCCACCCATTGAACCACATCATCTTTTATATCATCTCTCACACTACGAGCATAATGAAATGAACGTAAATCTATACCGGGCCAATTCCATTGGCCGGTTAAAATCGCGTAATTCATTTCCGATTCCCTACGACTACTAATTTCATCTGATGTCGTTTGCCCCATGGTCAACTTTAGATGCTCATTGAGGTTTACACCGCCATAGAGATTGTATCCATCACGATCTTTCCTATATGGGTAGTCAGCATATACATCATTTTCAAATCTATCGATAACGCTGTTGTTATTCATATCAACGCCAAACAAAAACTCCGGCGGATCAACGTTGTAACGCAAAAATGGTTCAGAGAAATCAGGTAAACCGTTTGAATTTTGATTAAAGTCTGAAATAAAATCTGCGTTTTCATCGTAGCCAGGAAATACTTGCGGGTCGGCCTGTCCACCAACACCGAATGGAGATTCTCCAAAAGCGAAATCTCCATTTTGCCATAGTCGCTTCCAATCAGGGAAACGATCCTGATCATCGTTATCATCAACCATCTCAAAAGTATATCTTTCAGGCGCTTCATAGTCGACAAAGCCGCGGGCGTCTGTGATAAACGAATTTGTCCGATACTCTGGCTCCATACGATAAATTTCGCCATATGCGAACCAAGGGTAAGCGTCCTGGGAAGCAGTCAGGTAATACGCTAGACCTTCCTGCTTAGCTAATTCATGCTTCTGAAAATTTTGATTAGGGAATCTTCGATAATCCCTACTTATGGCCACTTCTGAACGTAGATTAAAACCCTTTACATCATCAACGTCAAAGCTCAGGCCTATAATATCTTTACCTGTAGGCAACCCATATTCAAAACGAATAAACCTTTGATTTGAACCATCACTCACGTTACCATGTGCCCTCTCAATTGTGAGAAAAACAGGTTCACCTTGAGCATTTACTTGTAAATTTGATGTAATATCGACCTTGTAATCATTTGCAATAACCAATTCGAATTCTATTTTTCTTATCTCTTGAAAAGTGGTTATCTGGTCATCGGGTCTCTGTCGGAAATCCCGAGAAATATTATACGTCAACTCTAGGGCGTCAGCACCATTCGCTTCTATCACCCCTGCTCTTCTAACACCTCCCCGGGGAGATGGAACTATTTCAGGATGATCAACCCCATCAATAATTATCCGTTCGGCAAACAACTGAGCTCCGCCACGCCCATCTTCTGGCGAATCATCTGAAATACGCAAAACAATCGTCTCAATATTACCTCCATTTTGCGATTCAGTTAAGACGCCCTGCAAAGAGTTTTCACCTAACTTGCGCCCCGTAGAATAATTCCCAATGTTCAAATATGTAAATCCCACATTTGAGAAATCTCCCAATTGAACCTTGTTGTGCATCCCAAACAAATTGGTCATATCACCCAAAACTTGACCTGAGGACACTTCAAATTGAAGTCTCGTTCCTGGCGAGGCTAGACGCGAAGCAATCATAGTTGTCTGATATTTATCAGACGCAAAATCCCATTGAACCCCGTTGAAGGCAGGCTTAGAAAACGTGAGAGGAGTAAGAGTCGTCCGAATAGCTTCACCAATCGTCATAGACGAATAGAATTGCCCTTTTGACATAGATGAAACAACCAAATTACTAAACCATGAGGAATATTTCGGACCTTTGCGGACTTCACTACCCGAACTTACAGGATTGTCAATTGTCCAGTCGTAAACTTCAAAACCTCTGGTAATATAATTACCATACATGTCGTAGGTACGAAAACCCTCTAATTCTGTTGAAACATATCTCTCATAATTTTCCCGGGCGTAATTGCTGTATTCCTCACCAGTCCACTGGTAAAAATTGTAAAGACTCTGAGGATATTGCCATTTTCGAACAGACGGGGTCATGGCCATTTCATAAACATCCACGCCATGGGGCTCTCGTCCGGTAACGAAACCGAGCCGCTGTGCCTGAACAAAGTCGGTAAAAAGAAAGACACCGATAGTTGCAACCGGCAAAGCTCGTAACAAATACCGCACAGTGAGATCCTCCCTGTTTATTTTATTTAGCCATCTCATCAATACGCTACCCCGATTAATCCTATACGTTCAAAATTACCAATACCACTATCGACCTGCAACAAAACCAGATAATTTCCCGTCGGCACCAACTCTCCCGAATCGTCGCGCCCATCCCACTCTTCAGAATAGATCCCACCAATTTGGTCACGGGCAGCCAAAACACGAACTCGCTTCCCGGCCAAATCATAAATTCCCACGCTTACAGGCTTTGGTTCCGAAATTTGAATCACAGTATAACTAACGCGCATCTGATCATTGACCCCATCACCATTAGGCGTAACAACCCTCGGCAAATATTCAATGCCCCGCACAATTTCTCCCACCGAAGACCTAGACAAAGCTACTCGAAGCGAATTTGTTCTAACCTCGTAATTTGCGTCGCCTTCCAAAACAGGCTGGCCAAGTATTTCAGATTGAGTATCCCAAACAGTCCCAGAAAAAATTGTTCCGAATATTACAGCAGACCCCTTAAAAACAACACGGAGAGGCACATTGTTATTAAAATCTATTCTATTACTGGTAAAAACAACCTCTATCCCGTTGTTATCTATCCTAACCAGGTCAGGCTCCACCTCTCTGAGAGGTTCACCCATAAAAAGGCTTTCAAATTCTGTAGGCGTTGGAGTATCAATCCGCAATGCATCAAATCCATTTTCGTTTCGACTAAAAATGGTGGCACGAACATCGTAGGCAAAACGAACCTCCTCACCCCCATCTATACTAGACAAAACAACAACATCGTCCTTATCTATTACCCCAATTTCAGTTGACGGGATCGGTTCATCCACCAAGGAGATTTCACCCACAACAGCCGAAGCGGGTGGCACAGAATGCTGCACAACGAGCGAATCAAGTCGAAGTGTTTGGGTAACTGATTCACTCTCCATAACGATTTGCAATTGGAAATAGGGCCTAGGACTAGGCAAGGGGATGCGTTCGCCAGAGACTAATGGAAGAGACCAAGCACTCCAATTTTCGGTATCGTCCTCAATATCCCCTTTATCACCTGCATTCAACCCATTGTATTCACTCTCTGAAACAACTACCTGGCTCACAATCCGTGTCTCTGGATCAACAACCTTCTTAAAATGCACCAAAGGACTTTCATCTAAACCTGTCTTCATTCGTACACTAAGGGAAGTCATCCCCTGATCATCAAGCTCAATCAATTGTCCATTATCAAGTTGCAACGCTCGTTCCGCCCAAGAAATAGCACCATAATTAGAAACGCTACCCAAATTAACCACTTTGGAAACATATGTCGCACGAGGAACAAAACCATTACCATACATTTCTATTTCCGCGATTTCAAAGGGATTCCTCGACCCAACCCGAAGACGAATAAAACGTATAAATTGCTGCGGGAACTTCATTGAAAAAATAGAACTATTGTTGACCGGAACGTCACGTAATAATGAGTACAATGGTTGCTCATTTACGTAACTCATACCGTCGCTCATATACACCGTGTGCTTCCTGACATAATCTTCCGAGTAAGGACGTCCATTGGCTGCCGTGCCATTTTGACGAGGATAAAAAACAAGACTATCGGCAGGTACCCGAGAGCCAAAATCCAAAATAAACGCCCGCCCGTCCTGATCTTGACCTGCTGCTTTAAAAAGATCCATCGTGGAGGTCTCTCCATTGCCATCAACAATGTTTAGCGCATCTCCACTTCTAAAAGCCGTATTATCCCAAAGAGCTGCACCACCTTCACTGACAACATCTTTAGGCTTTCCATACAACCACTCTAGGGTCGTAATGATATTTTCATCAGGCGTAAATCCACGGATTTGAATCGAACCCGGAACTGATCTTTCATCAACTTGCGCCCGAATCGCTACGACATCACCCCACTGAACGGAACTCGCCCCACCTAATATCCACTCATCACCTTTTGCTAACTGGGTAAAGGGATACCCCATTACCATAAAAAGCAAAAATGCCAAAAACCTCATTTTGCAGCCTCGCGAGGCTGCAAAGCCTTATAGATCTCTCTACCAAACTTAAAATCAAGATCTAATTCTTCAATTGGCTCACCTTTATAATCAAAACGCACAACAGCATTGGGCACATGGACGGTAAATTCCTCAACGTCATTGTGTAAGGTTGGGAATACCACGTAACCTGAAGTTTCCTGTCCACTAAAAACCATATCCGCTGGATACACGGTCCGAGTGAGTTGGTCAGTGATAGCTTCATACGAACGTCTTTCAGTCCCTGCATACGAACGTAGATACGGACTAAAATAATCCTCTAACAGTCCCTGATCGAGTACTTCATACGTACGATCGTTTCTTGTAGTCAGTAAAAGAGCATTGGGATCTATAAAAACTTTCGGATATTCGTAATTTTTTACACGTAACAAGACAACCGTGAATCGTTCAGGCGTCCAATCTTGCCCCCACGGTTTCCAGTTCCCAAATGTGTATGGGTTGGTTGATTCAGTACCTCGGTTAGAGGCGGATGAAAATTGCCGATTGAGATACTGATCTCCAATGATCTGCAAGGATATCTCGAGACGATCTTGGCGAAAGACTATGCTGCCATCATCCAAGACAGACATTCCACTCGATTGGGAACTTATAGGCTCCGGTTGCGTTGCAAATCGCCTTAGCCCAACTTGGGACCCACATGCCGACAGAATAAATATCAGCGCAACAGCGGCTAAACCACTGCTAGCAAACTTCTTTAGCTCCATTCCAACCCTTCCTTGAAGTTATCTACCAACAGCAATCTTCTCCAGACCGAACTTAAATCGAATCTATCAGTTGAAAAAATGAAAAAAACCAACCTCCATCTCCCAATCCGTAATACAGGTAAAGAGAGACGGAGTAAAAAACCCCGCCTCTCTTTACTACATATTCAAACCGAAAAAATCCCGAAATAGACGAAACTTTTATCGGTCATAATAACGGTCAGTCGTTAGTTAGCCATGCGGGCTTTCAAACGACCCCAACTATCAGCCTCAACGGCCGTTCCAGTTCCACCGGTTCCACCGTTAGCGCCCTCAGTAGGTACCGTGATAAAATCAGATCCATTCGAGTTGTCTTGAAATGCACCGTTCACAGGTGTTGTACCCGGCTGCTTTTCACGACCAACTTCAGGATTCTCCGTTTCATCAAATTGGAACGTTAAACCAATGATCTGGTCGGGTCCAAAGTTGTGACGTGCACTACCGTCTGGACCGGTCTTATCGTGGGTATCCCAAATTGCCTGCTTTACCTCGTAAGTATAGGTAACAGTGCTACCAGCTGGCTGACTCAATGGCTTCGCGTCTGCTGGATCAATCGTCCAACGGTATACAAAGAAGGGCTCTTCAGTCGACCAAAGGATGCTCTCCTCAGGTACGTTAAAGATCCACTCATCTTTTTGACCGGCAGCAGGAAGAACACGGATACCATACTGTTGACCGGATACCATCTCGGTTTCATTGAAGTTTTCACTCGTATGATCTGGGTCGATAATAATCTCGAGCGAATCATCCTTCCAGTATTCTTGAGGGTTTTCAACGAATAGCCCCAAAGAGTCATCCGTAACGCGTGCAAAATAATAAAGCGAGTTATCTGGGGCTGAGCTCCACGCGACGTAAAGCACACAATCCCAGTCATCCTTAGCTGGTGGCCATTCACTTCCAAGGATTTCGTACATCAAATCCGGCGTAATAGCAAACGCAGGATCAATCCAACCCCAGTCATCGCTACTTCCATCAATGACCATAGCATCGGGATTTGGGACTTGGGGCATGAAGTACGTTGCCTGGTGGGCAAAAGCCACCGAGGACGTCAACAATGCTCCCACAGCTAAAGCAATACCGAGTTTCTTCATGGTAAAACCTCCAATAGCTCGGAAAAATGTGGCTGAGCCAAACCGAATGTTCGGCCCCCTTCAAACAACCAAAACCACCCCGCACCCCTTGTGGGAGAGGGTATACAGCTTTAATGTAGGCTACTACTTAAACAAAACCTACGAAAAATCCTCTGAAACATACCATACCGCATGCATCGAGTCAAGAAATTTTATATTATTTGATTCACTGAAAAAATTTGCACAAAGGTCTATGGATCGCTTGTCATTAAATTGGAACTACTTGTTTTTAAAAAAAAGTGAAACGTAATGCTTGAAGCGAATTCGAAAAAAGGAATCACAAAACGCGCAGTGATATTGGGAAGTTGTTTTTGCTTCCTTATATCATTAGGGGAACCGTACGGCGTGCTTGTCCTGAACGGATCCCCTATGGCAGCAGACTTTTCTGCTGGAGCAGCCTTGTTTTTGTTTTTTATCATTACGTGCCTACTCAACCCTTTTCTCTCCTACTTGGGTAGAGCGCCACTCTCTCGGAAAGAATTGGCTACCATCTACATAATGATGATAGTGGCCTCAGCTATACCCTCATGGGGATTTACAATGAACTTGATCCCCCTCCTCGGTGGTTTTTTCTACTATGCTACACCTGAGAATGAGTGGAGTTCGGTCATTCAACCCCATATACCCAGTTGGCTCGTGCCCGAATCTTCTGAGTCCGTATGGAACCTGTTTGAAGGGTTACCGCAAGGACTCCCTATTCCATGGAGTTCGTGGTTTGGTCCACTATTTGCATGGACTTTCTTCGTCGTATCATTGTATTGTGTAACACTTTGCCTTCTTGTAATACTCCGTAAACAGTGGATAGAACGCGAAAGATTGCTTTTCCCTCTCTCCACATTGCCGCTTGAGATGTGTAACACGCAGCCGAACCGTGTGCTCGCTCCTTTTTTTCGGAACAAACTTACTTGGGTAGGCTTTTCTGTTCCTGCCGCTATCAACTCTATAAACGCCCTCAACGTATTTTATCCATTCGTTCCCCGAATCGACCTTACCTCACAAATACTGTTATGGCGAAACAATATCGAACTTTTGTGTACTCCCCGTTTTGAAGTGATTGGTTTGTCCTATTTGCTTAGCCTTGATGTTTCGATAAGCGTCTGGTTTTTCGCCATCCTTTCAATCTTCATAATGGGTTGTGAACGAGTTATTGGATGGAGCATTGGTCCCATACAGCCGTTTTCTGACCCGGCGACGCCATCGGTTGCTCACATAGCATTAGGTGCACTGTTCTATTTGGTAGTGTCTACATTTTGGCAAAGTAGATCTCACCTAAAAAATGTGTTTAGGAAAGCTCTTAACGGAGACAAGCAGATAGACGATAGTGATGAACTCATGTCGTACAGAGGTGCATTGGGAGGATTAGTGTCTTTTACTGTCTTGTGTCTATTTTGGCTTTCGGCTACAGGTATGAACTTGGCAACCGCTGTTGTATTTTTTCTTACAGCTATAATTATTTTTGTAGGGTTAGCGCGAATAGTTTCCCAAACAGGACTCGCCTACGGCCGAGCGCCGGTAGCAGCACCAATGTTTACTGTAAATTCATTAGGGACTGGGGTTATTGGCCCCTCCGGTCTTACGACTCTTAGCCTCAGTTTCGCCTGGGCAGCGGACATCCGAACATTTGTCATGGCACAGGCTGCCACCGGTTTAAAACTGTCAGAGGTAACAAGATTAGAGAGCAGGCGTTTACTTTTAGTTTTACTTATTTCCATCGCTACAACCCTCTGCGGATCGATAATAGCCGTCCTACACATTGCCTACAAATTCGGCGGCATTAATTTATCTGGGTGGCAGTTTATCGGACTACCGTCTTTCGCAGGCAATTGGGTCTCGCACAATATAAACAACTCGCAACCCATACAATTTTGGCATTTAGGATTCACAGCAATCGGGTCCGCGATAATGGCAATTCTGTCTCTATTAAAAGCTCGCTTTGTTGGATTTTCTATTCATCCAATCGGTTTGACTTTAGGATTTACCCACCCAATTAGAAATATTTGGTTCTCTGTTTTTGTTGCCTGGTTATTAAAAACTCTCATTCTTAAGTACGGTGGCGCCAACCTCTATAGCCGACTAAAACCTTTTTTCTTAGGTATGGTTTTGGGAACCTTTGGATCTGCAGGTTTCTGGTTAATAGTCAGTGCAATTACTGGGGTAGGCGGGCTCATTTTTACCTTAGGTTGATTCCAATTCAGATAACAATTTCTTGAGACCTTCGACATGCAAATTATTTCATTTTACATATTAAATAACTACCATAAATCATTAAGTATAAATCATTTACTCTAACTTATTTAAGATTAGAACTCCGGAAAAAAATATCGATCACCTCAGAACTGTCTACCGCAGAGGTAAGCTCTGAACGTACTTTTTCCTGTTGAAGCGTACGCGACAAAGCCGCTAACAACTCCATATGTTGTTTTTGGTGCTTTACAGGAGTAGCTAGAAGAGCAATTATCTTAACTGGTTCATTGTCAATTGCAGAAAAATCAACACCAAAACGAGAGATCCCCACTGCCAACAACTGATGTTGAATGTCATCCTGATGCGCATGAGGGACAGCTACCCCTTTTCCTATTCCTGTAGAAGCCTCACGTTCACGTTTAATAATATTGGCAACCAGCTTCTTAACATTTACCCCATCAGCAACCAAAACCGTAGCTAATTCCCTAATAGCTTCAAAGTTTCGACGCGAATTAAGTCCAATAAGAATATGGTGGGGCTTTAGTATGCGATCCCATTTGACCATATCAGTAGGTATCCCCCCGTGTCATCAATATGGCCAAAACTACGCCTTATATTTTCAAAGTCAACACTTACAAACTCTGACTCACTGCTATCTTATATAGATGTCGAGCCCCTTCAATATCCCCTTTTTTCTCAAGGATTTTTGCTAATAGCTTGTATGGGTGCGAACGAAAAGGATCTAATTTTATAGCTTTCCTTGCATGATTTTCGGCAGCTTCGATTTGATTTAGCCGCAGCAACATTAATCCAATATTATATTGAACTGTTCGCGAATCATGGGCAACCAAAGCAGCCTGCTTATAGGCATCTATGGATTTCTGAAAATCACCGTCCACCCGTTGCCGTTCGGCAATCATAAACCAATAATTGCTAGCTATTTTACGAATCCAGGGATCTAAACTTTGTGCCCCATTTTCGGCTCTATTTAAATCAATTTCCTTTTCATACATAGGATCCTTGACTTCGCGTTTTGGAACAAGACGATAGACCAGACCAGAGGGAGCAAATGCATAATCTGGAAGCGGAGAACGCCTTGCGACGAGATAAAAAAGCGGCCTCTTTCCCAAAGCGAGCACTGATTCCCTTTCTCTCTGAATAACAAACTGTTTTGATGGTGAAGCCATTCTATCCGAAACAGTTAATAAATCTGTACCACGACCAGCACGGTTATAAATTGAGACATCCTTTCGTATTTTCTCTATGCGGATCAAATAATCGAGCACATAGGATGCATCATCGCCATCTGTAATCAAGATAGCGTCCTTCGGCAGGTCACCCAAAACACTCCGTCCATATTCATAAGCCAAATTTTCCTGACTTAAATCAGCCTTTGCCCATTGACTCCCCAAAACACACACCACCCCCGAAAAAGTGACCACAACCCGCCTCCATTCCTTACCCGGTAAACTTCCAATATGGTCAAGCCCATATCCGAGGAATAAAGAAAAAACCGCGAAGGTTATAAGAAAAAACACAGCTATTCCATTTGGATCTCGATGATAGTTTAGAGCAATTAAGAGATTAGTTATTACAGTAAAAATACTTAACAAAAACAAATTTTGGTCTTTCCTAAAAGCACAGTACCCACCCCATATTATTAGGGGGACAAGCAACACGTGCCATTCTTCAACAAAAAGAGTCATGAACCGACGCGCATTAATAAGCAATCCCTCTACGGGCAACGAAAAAAAAGAACGACTATATATGGCTCCCGTCAGGTGAGCCCATAAATCTGCGGCTGTACTAATGTCACCCCAATGAAAACCCGCCCCTAAACCGTTTCGAATTGGAAGGTATAAAACAATGCTGTAACCGCCGATTAAAGACAAAAACGCCTTAGCCAACAATCTTCTCCGGAACAAAATTTTGTTCCATCGAAAAAGTATTAGGAATATTAGTGCAGGGGCCAACAATGCTTGATTAAGGTGTGCAGTCAAACCCAACCCCATTAGCCAAGCCAAAAGACAAAATAATCGCTCGTTTTTTCGTTCAATCGCTTGGAGACCGTACCTCAATGCAAGAATAAAAAACACTATCGAAAGTCCATACACCTCAGATATCGTGGCCTGTCCCCAATAGGTTGCCGAGAAACCAAAACATAGAGCCGCTCCAGAGGCTGCAATCCAATTAACCCCCCTATCCCGTAAAATCCACACAAAAAGGCCAACACCAATAGAAGCTATAGATGCAGTAGCCAAATTAACCTGTAAGGCGGGCCCTCCCCACGGAACAAAATTAGCTAAGCACCGAGCAATTAAAACATATAAGGGATAACCAGTAGGGTGCGGAGTACCAAGCAAATACGTAGCACCGATAAGCTCTCCGCTACCTTCCACATATACCGTTGGACAAATAGTTAAAAGATAGCATATAAAGGTGATGAATCCACAAAACACCGGTGAGTATTGTGGCAACTTAACCTCCCCAAAATTCCAAAACACGACATCTACCAATAACTTCCCACCAACTATCTTTTTGCTTTACGAAACCGTAGACAAGTGAGAAAAATAACATTTGCAAGCTAACTGGAAGTGCAAAAGGCTGAATAGCCAACGGATCTAATTGAAGGCCTTCATAATGTGGACCTTTTAAGTAGCGACAGAATAAGGCAATGCAAAGCAATAAAATAGTTACACATGCGCCCCAAAGACCATAACGGAACGCATCAGACGAAAATTCGAACACTACTTCCTGGGTCCCTGGTGAAACAACAACACCACGAAATAAGTGGTTTGCAAATAAAATTGGCGATTCCTTTCCATCAACAAATGCCCGCCAACCCGGATAATTCGTGTCGCTTAAAACCAAGATGCCACCGTTATGATTACCCAATAAAATCCTAACGAATTCATCTCTATATTCAACGATTTCTATCTGCCCTACCATATCTCCACCAGACTTAAACCCTACTGGAACATCCTCCAATAGAACAAGATTAGCCCCTAACTCTCCCTCCCTCAGCAACGACAAACGCCGTGATCGATCTTTAACAACGGTGTAATCGGTTGCTAAATATGCACGAGAAAGTGTATTGGTAATGCGGTATACATAGATATCTGAGGCATATATTAATTCTAAATTTGGCGCATTGAGCGAGTTCATCGAGACAAGGTATTCAATCCCTGCTGTTTTGATAGCACCAGGATATAGACTGGCAAATTCCCACTGTCTACGTAGATGCAATGGGCTCCAGCCAGGTAACATATTGTGCAGCCCATACTGACCGCCGCTGTATAGCCTCAAAGTCTCATTGTAGCGGAGATAAGAGCTTGCGTCGACTGCCCATCCGCTGTGCCAATTGAAATGGCTATTTTTTTCGTTGACCAAACTCAGAATACGGGGTGGGACAATTGCCCCGTGATCATCAAGTATTGCCGAAGCCGTAACTGGTGTTTTTCGGTAAGAATCGACATTAATAGTACCATTAAAATCATAGCCAAATCGATATAGCTCGAAAAAGCTAATGAGAGGAACGATGACCAACAGTTTTCGAAAGTTTTTTCTCAGCAAAATCGTCAACATACAAAAACACACAGAAATCAATATTACAAACTCCGAGCGTACGTGGTCTACATAACGCAAAAGATTTTCCCCCCCCACAGCCAGCACCCACGATGATTCGGCAAAAAACAATCTGGCATTCAACAGTATCGGCAAGGCCGCACAAACAATGGTCACTATTACAAAACAATAGCCGCGTCGATCACCGCCTTTCTGCAATCTGTCAAGTCCCATACCAGCCAGCGCACTAATACCAAAAGAAAAAAACAACAAAAATCGAGTAGGAATTCTAAAAAAACTTAATCCGGGAAGTTCGTAGAATAGCTCAAAAAAACCGTTAAATTTCCCAAGTGATAAAACCAATCCTATAGACGTGAGTAACGCAAAAAAACCCACAGGCTCTGAGGAGCATTGCCGAATTGCGATCCACGACAAAATAATTGCAACTACGCCCATAAACGGGCACAGCTGTATAAAAAAACCTGCTGCTCCACCCCAATACGTTCCGAATGCAGAATTGCCGTGGAAACTTGGAATTAGTAATTCAACAAGCCGCTCAGGAGGAAGAGACATATTAACAAATTGTCCCAATGAAACCCCTTCACTCCTACCGGACAAAAGAGTCAGTTCAGCAGTAGGCACCAACTGTGGACCGGCCAAGCCAAGCCCTAATATTAGGAACATCAATAACTCTGCAAAACAAAATAAGGGCCTACGAAGTGCCCACCAGAGATACAACGCGTACATGGTGGCTGCAAGAATCCCATATGCTGCCGCCTGAGGATGTCCACTTAGAAATTTCATGGCAACAATCAGTGCAACAACAAGGAGTGCCCATATTCGACCATCTCGCAACCAGAGCGTAATCACTGCACACAACAAGGGTAGCCATGCACAAGCAGCAACAAAATTAGGAGACATAGCTCGAACTACCATGTATCCAGAGAGAGCGAAAACCAGTCCCGAAGTTGCCGAAGCCAAAGGGGTAGTTTTCCAAAGTCTCATCAAAAAGTACATACCACCAGCACCCAACCATCCGTGCAAAACGATACTTAACGAGATTCCTATGTGAGTTGGAAGTAAGCCTAAGAAAATGTTCAACGGATAAATTGGTCCAGCTTGCCCTTCGGCAAATAATGGGAAACCGCCGCTTATGGCAGAATTCCAGAAAGAGAATCCACCAGATTTTACCAATTGAGAAAAATATTCGCGGAAGGGATAATTCTGAACCATGACATCTTGAACAAAGAAAGCCTCATCAGTATTTAAGGCATGGCGGTAAAAAAAAACAATTAGGCCACCCAAGAAAATCGGACAAATTATTTTAGATCGGTCTCTCACTTTACCTCCACACCAATGCTATATTCCCGCAGTTCTCCACATGTATTCGTGGCAGCAAGGTCATGCCCCTCTTTATTCCAATGGCTGTCGCGCAAATACAAGGTTTTTTCTTTCTCTTTAGAACGAAAAGCCGGCAATAAGTCCAAAAAAGAGATCCCGTATTGTTCAGCAATACGCGCTAAAATATTATTGGGTTTTTCCAGTATGTAGTTACCGACGAGTCCATGTAGATTTTTTTTTCTTTTCCAATCCTTAGCTTCTACTTGAACTATTGACGGAACGTAAACCAGCTGGAACCGAGCACCCGTCCTCCTAACAGAATCAGCAAAATCACGAAGAATTAAACCGGTTAGATCCCAGACAGGATTCCATTTTTGCTCCAAGTCTTGTCCATAAAGACCGTCGTAATATGCAGACACTTGCCCACCCTTGACTTCTTCCGAAAATAACTTGCTTAAAAGTACATAAAGGTGAGAATTTAATCTCATATAATGGTTTACTCTTTGCCAAACTGTACCTTCGTCGTATCGAGATTCATCCCAATATGCCGTTCGCTTTACTGGCACCCCTCCAAGTTCTAAGTTGCCAGATAATTGAGGACGAAAAAAAGGCTTTTGACCGCGTTCAGCTCCAATGCCACGATGGGAAGCATTATTCCAAAGATCATTCCCATAAAAAAGCAGAATCACGTCGTCAGCCTGATAATGACGACCGGTTTCTTGAAAGAGTAAATAAGCCTGGTCTGTACCGTATCCAGCCACACCGAAGTTAAGCACATCAGTAATTCCATCAGTTATAGAAAGACATTCCTCGAGCCGAGAACTAAAAGTTTCATCCTCACTCACTCCCCAACCCTCTGCGAAGGAATCACCGAAAACAAGAAGCCTACGCACACCCATCGGTTTTTCCATAGGAGCTTCTGGACCGCGCAAACCTTTAGAATTAATTCGAATTTTTACATCAAATTCTGGAGTAATTAACCTCCCAGCCGCATTAGGGACATGCCGCCAGCCAAGCCTATTATCAAATTGCCATATCCCGGGAGGTCTTCTGTAAACTTGGGGAAACAAAAAAGCCAGTAGGCCTTCACAAAGCCCTAATCCAACCAGGAATGACAGAACAAACATTGTCAACTTTGCTATTTTGGAAAGACGATACATGTCCGATGGGCTCCTCTAAGTATGTGAACGCAAAGTACTTGGGCTCAATACACTTGTCAACGGTGTATAGTTGCTTAGATAATAGCGCCTATCTATATTGTTTTACTGAATATTGTGTCCCCCTGCTAATTACCTGACGGAGTAAACATCGGTCTGTTATGAAGAGGATTCTCGTGACCGGAGGGGCCGGTTTCATTGGTTCACACACGGTAGACCTTCTACTTAAAAAAGGCTATCAGGTTCGAATTTTGGATGCTCTACAAGATCGCGTTCATCCGAATGGTTGGCCTAATTACCTTCCCAAGGACATTGAAAAATTAAAAGGGGATGTACGCTCATCTGAAGATTGGGAGCAGGCACTTAAGGACATCGACGGCGTAATTCACTTAGCCGCCTATCAAGATTACATGACGGATTTTTCAACATTCCACCACGTTAATACCGTTGGTGCCACTTTATTGTATGAGCAGATTATAGCCAACAAATTTGACGTGCAAAAAGTCGTCCTTGCTTCATCTCAGGCAACATACGGAGAGGGTACTTATCGATGCGGTGCGCACGGACTCCAGTATCCACCACCACGTCCTTCGAAACAACTCGAAAACGGAGATTGGGACTTGCATTGCCCTGAGTGCTCAGCTCTTATGGATCCCATCCAGATAACCGAAGAAAAAGTTAACCCACATACCGTATATGGTATTTCAAAATATGCAACTGAACTCACTTCATTCACCCTAGGCCAGAAGTATAATGTGCCCACTACTAATCTCCGCTATTCAATAGTGCAGGGTGCCAGAAATTCATTCTACAATGCCTATTCGGGTATATGTAGAATATTTGCCATGCGACTCCTCAATGGTTCGCCTCCTATCTGTTATGAGGATGGGAAATCCCTGCGTGACTATGTCTCTGTTAAAGATATTGCAAAAGCCAATCTATTATGCCTTGAAGATTCGAGAACAGACTTCAAATCATACAACGTCGGAGGGTTATCCGGCACAACCGTTTTTGATTTTGCACAAATAATAACTGGGATAATAAACCCAAAAATTGAACCAATTATTAGCCAAGAATATCGATTTGGAGATACCAGACATACTATTTCTTCGTGGCAGGCCATAGGCAAATTAGGTTGGTCTCCTCGAGAAAACATAGAGAGCATCATAAAGGATTACGTCGAATGGATAACTACACAACCCGAGGTAAAAGACCTTTACACAGCTTCCCAAAAACATATGAGAGACATGAACGTACTTAGGTCTGTTTCCTCATGAAGGCTATGATTCTTGCTGCTGGATCTAGTTCGCGTCTTGGTACACTAGGTCAAAGTATAGCAAAACCAATGCTTCCATTTCTGGATAAACCACTTTTGGAATACGTAATCTACCTCTTGGTACAGCACGGATTTAACGATGTAATGATCAATTTATTCCACCTTGCGGATTCTATAAAAAATCATTTTGGAAATGGAACGCCATGGAGAGTTAATATAACCTATTCCTTAGAGACCCAGCTTCTGGGGACGGCTGGTGCTGTGACGCACGTGGCAGAACATTTTGATAAACCATTTCTTGTTTATTATGGGGATAACTTGACAAACGTTGACCTGAGCGACCTATGGGAATCACATCAATCCTCCAACGCACTAGCAACAATTGGCTTGATCAAGATGCATGAACCGACCACACGCGGGATAGTGGGTTTAAACAAAAATGGCAATATTGATCGATTGATAGAAAAACCGAGCAAAGACCAGATATTCGATGACTATTGGGTTAACTCTGGGTGCTATATTGTTGAGCCCGAATTGATTAGACATATCCCGAAAACCGTTCCTGTTGATTTTTCCAGAGATGTATTTCCATCGTTAATAGCGAACAAACAGATCCTACGTGGACATCCGCTTAAGGGACAGCTCCTTTCTACGGACACTCCACAGCGCTATAAAGAAGCATTGAGCTCCGTAATGGATGGCTCATTCATTCTGCCCCCCAAAGGGGACCTACGTTGATCTCTACTAGAGCTCCTTTAAGAATCCCATTGGGCGGTGGGGGCACTGACCTTCCTTCATTTTACCAGAAACATGGAGGATTTGTTATAAGTGCGGCGATAGACAAATATGTCTACATCCAACTAAATAAATTGAAAATTGAAGATTTCATTCGCGTTAAATACGCTAGTACTGAACTTGTGTCTGACCCCAAAGAAATAAAACATCCCCTTTTGCGCGAAGCATTAATCCATTCTGACATTTCTAACGGAATCGAAATAAGTGCCATGTCCGATGTGCCCGGTCGAACAGGGATGGGCTCTTCAGGCTCTTTTACTGTTGCATTACTGACAGCCTTACACGCTTTTAAAGGAGATACGGCCTCGAAGAAAAATTTGGCAGAAGAAGCGTTTTACGTGGAGGCCGAATGCGCAAAACAACCAACTGGAAAACAAGATCCTTTTTTAGGGGCATTTGGCGGATTAACATGCCTAGAAATAGATCGCTCGGGAGATGTTATAGTCTCACCCCTTAAATTAGCAAAGGATCTACAAAGAGAGCTAGCTAGCAGCCTACTTATTTTCTTTACAGGGATCCAACGCGAAAGTTTCGACATACTCTCTGAACAGGTCTCTGCAACACGTTCAGGCAACGCAGCCACATTGGAAAGTTTGCACGAAACTAAAAAAATTGGTTACCAAGTTCGGGATGCACTCACTGTGGGTAACCTAGATCAATTCGGTCACCTACTCGACCAACATTGGCAGAACAAGAAGAAACGATCAACAAATATGACTAATGGAGACATAGACCGTTGGTACCAGATGGGGCGCGATGCTGGTGCTCTCGGTGGGAAAATTCTCGGAGCTGGTGGCGGCGGATTTTTGATGTTCTATTGCCCTACCGAGTATCGCAGAAAAGTACGCCAACTCATGGCGAATGAAGGACTTCGTGAAATGCGTTTTTGCATTGACTATGAAGGCGCAACAATTTTGCTGAACATCTGATGCAAAACCTTTACCTCGGTCAAGTCACAACTACACACATCCAAGGCGGCTTCTTCCGTCTCGACGGAGGAGCTATGTTCGGACTTATCCCTAAAGTAATGTGGCAAAAAAAGTTCTCTCCCGACGAGGAAAACCGTATACAACTATGTTGCAACTGTCTTCTTATAAAGACCCCCGACACACTAGCTCTCATTGATACCGGTTTTGGCACAAGATTAAATGAAAGATCTCGCAAACAATTCGGAATCGAGCCAGACACCACCTTAGCCGATTCTTTACTAGAATGCGGTGCCAGACCTGAAGATATCGACATAGTAATCCTAACTCACCTACATTTTGATCATATGGCCGGTTGCTTATTAGAAATGGACGGTACTCTCATCCCGGCTTTTCCCCGTGCTATCCATTACATCCAGCGGGGTGAATGGCGCGATGCAATAGACGGTCGAAGTCCAATGAAGCGCAGTTATCGAATTAATGACTTGCGAGCATTAGAATCTCAAGTAAATATTAATCTCCTTTACGGAGACAGCGCTATAACTCCCAACATTTCTACTTTTATCACCGGTGGCCATACCGAATGGCACCAAGGTGTCGTCATTACCGGAAAAAACAAAAGAGTTGCTTTCCCTGGAGACTTAATTCCAACTCGTGCGCACCTACGGACTCATTGGAATATGGCCTACGATGCATTTCCGCTACAAACAATTGAACGCAAAAACCAGTTTATACAAGATTCCCTTGACAGTGGCTGGACCGTAGCCTGGGGCCATGACCCGACCTCCCCTTGGAACCGTCTCTCCGCTGTAGAAGGGGAGATTTGTGCAATTTCACCATAAAAGAATAAAGTAGCTATTGCCCGCACAAAGCTACTTACCGATCTTTGGGCATATGACACTTGAAGTCATTCAACTTACGGCCAAACACAGGGAATTACTTTCGCGGCTTAGCGAACTGATTCCGGACCTAGAGCCAGATTCGCCAGAAAGCCTCCAGCGAGTCTTTGGTTTGGGTTTAATCGCACTAACTATGCAAATTACCAACCGTGCCCGAGAGAAACAACAGGAAGAGCTAGTCGACGAACTCGGTGCTTTGGCGCGTGAAGTCGTGGAATCTGAAGATTGGAACAATTCCGAAAATTAACGCATCTCCTATAACTCTTCCCTTACAACATTTGTTCTAATTTGGAATTTTTGGAGAAAACTGAAGGTAACGTAATTCCTAATATGAGAATAATATAATCTTGATTCTCAAAATAGAAATAATATATAATTAATTATTTTTAAACGATTTATATAAATTAAATAAGCGAAATATAAAAAATTTATTCTCATTTTAAAAAAATATTTACACAGAAGTCACTTTCCATATCATCGAATCTGGACTTAAGTACCGTTAAAACAATAATTTACATAAATTTACTACACATTGGCATAGAGTTTGCCTAATGCAAAATATGTTTGATGTGTTTATTTACCCCACATTAGGAGAGAAAAGAGATGGCAAAGATGAAGATCAAGCCACTTGCTGACCGTATTCTGGTCAGAAGACTGGACGACGATTCTGAACAAAAGGTTGGTGGAATCATTATTCCTGATACCGCAAAAGAAAAACCTCAGGAGGCAGAGGTCGTTGCCGTAGGTCCTGGTCGCTTAGACGATGGTAATCGCGTTGACCCAGAGGTTAGCAAAGGCGACAAAGTGCTTATAGGAAAGTACTCAGGTACCGAAGTAAAAGTAGACGGAGAAGATTACTTGATTATGCGTGAAGATGATATTCTCGCCATCGTAGCTTAAGTCAGGAGACCAAACAACAATGGCTGCAAAACAGATTGCTTTTCGCGAGGATGCACGCGAAAATATATTGTCCGGCGTTCAACAATTAAGTCGCGCTGTCAAAGTAACTCTTGGGCCGCGTGGGCGTAATGTCGTTATTTCGAAAAGTTGGGGCTCACCTACTGTTACCAAGGATGGTGTTTCAGTTGCAAAAGAGATTGAATTGCCTGATGCCTATCAGAATATGGGAGCACAGATGGTTAAAGAAGTTGCCTCAAAAACATCGGATGTTGCCGGAGACGGTACTACAACAGCTACCGTATTAGCTGAAGCTGTATATTCGCAAGGATTGAAGGCAGTAACTGCTGGATTTTCTTCTATGGAAATTAAACGCGGCATAGACAAGGCCGTGAACTCCGTAATAGATAGCCTGAAAACTCTTAGCAAAAACGTGAAAGATCACGGTGAAGTCGCTCAAGTAGGTACGATATCTGCTAATGGCGATGAAGCAATTGGTGAACTAATTGCAGATGCCATGGACAAAGTTGGAAAAGATGGTACAATAACCGTCGAAGAAGCAAAAGGAACAGATACCACCCTTGATGTCGTTGAGGGAATGCAGTTCGACCGAGGTTATCTTTCCCCCTACTTCGTAACCGATCAAGATGCTATGGAAGCTTCTCTCGAAGGAGCATACCTGCTCATCCACGAAGGCAAAATTTCTAACCTAAAGGATCTATTACCACTATTGGAAAAGGTCTCCAAGGCTGGCAAACCTTTGTTAGTAATTGCCGAGGACGTTGAAGGTGAAGCGTTAGCAACCTTAGTCGTAAATAAAATTCGCGGTACGCTGCAAATAGCCGCAGTAAAAGCTCCCGGTTACGGGGATCGACGTAAAGCTATGTTGCAAGACATCGCCGATTTAACTGGAGGAACAGTTATCACCGAAGATTTGGGCATATCACTTGAAAGCGTCGAATTGAGTGATCTAGGGCAGGCCAAGCGTGTTGCAATAGACAAGGACAATACTACAATAGTGGAAGGATCTGGGAAAGCTGCTGAAATACGCGGCAGAGTCGAACAGATTCGTCGGCAAATAGACGAAACAACATCCGACTATGATCGTGAAAAACTGCAGGAAAGGCTGGCCAAGTTAGCTGGCGGCGTTGCAGTTATTGCCGTCGGAGCCGCGACCGAGGCCGAAATGAAGGAGAAAAAAGCACGAGTCGAGGATGCGCTTCACGCAACGCGTGCAGCTGTTGAAGAAGGTATTGTTCCTGGTGGCGGCGTTGCATTAGTACGCGGAATAGCCAAAATTGCAAGTTTAGAAGGTGAAACTGATGGCGAAAATGCGGGGATTAAGATCGTGCGTCGCGCGCTAGAGGAACCACTCCGCCAGATATCAGACAACTCCGGATTTGAAGGTGCTGTTGTTGTCGAAAACGTAGCCTCAAAAAAGGGTGCTTACGGCTTTAACGCTCGGACTGAGGAGTACGGAGATTTGGTAAAGATGGGAGTAATTGACCCCACTAAGGTTGTGCGCACTGCACTAAGCAATTCGGCTAGCATAGCGGGTCTCTTATTGACTACGGATGCCTTAGTTACAGAGGAAAAAGATGAGGATGAAGGTGCTGGGAACGACCATGGCCATCATCATCATTAATTTTTAGTTGGTTTATTTGAAGAAACGGACTGAGGAGTATCAAAATCTCAGTCCGTTTCTTCGTTTTACCTATAAATAATCATCAGAATCATGAATTTCAAACCGCACACGAGATACAAAATGATACGGTTTGAATATCCTCTCAACGAATTAATTTCAATTTTTTGGGTATCAAAAAAATGACTGAAAATAAAACGGCTATTAACACGGAAGCTTTAAAACGAAACATAAAAAGCTTAAAGGGTTGGGGGCTTAGAAAGGATACGGTTATTGAATGCAACTTTACATTCAATAATTTCAAAGATATAACCACATTCCTAAACCATTTAGTAAATACAATTACAGAACTAAACCACCACCCTGATTTTTCACTGGATACAAACTCTAGAACTATCTTTGTCTCGTTAACCACCCACAGCAAAGGATGTATAACTCAAGTTGATATAGACTTTGCACACAAACTCAACAATTGGACTTCGGTTACCTAGATTGATATTCGCCGAGACTGGTGGACGGACCGGATTTCTTTTAAGCAAATATCTAATGAATTTCGTGCACTCATCGCATCCAAATCAATTGACTTGCGATTTTCACAAATCGCGTCGGTTACTTCTTGTAATTCACCAACAAAACCATCTGTTCGAGAAAGCCGGGGTTTTCTGACTTTCCCATCACTTGTAAGTAACTGAGGAGATTGTCCCGACAATGAATTAAACTTCAACGTCGCATCTTCAAAATAAACATCGTAACCGTGCTCAAAAGGACAACCTGACTGGGCAAGCCATCCCCCCTCAGCACTTATACAAATGTTTTTCGGAAACTTATAAAGAGTGTGAATATACTCTATCACTTTTCGTTTTCCAAAAGTCCCTTGCGAAACGACCGAATCAGGCATTCCAAAAACAAATTGTAAAAAGTCTGTATCGTGAATATGCAAATCGATCGCCGGACCACCAGTGCGATCAAGCTCATTGGGCCCCCACCAAGATGGCCTAGAAATTATTCGCTTGAAATGGGCTGCCCTCACGCTACCATGTTCTTCTAATTCCACTAGTTGTTTTATAAGTCGGAATTCAGGGAAATATCGCAAAACGTGGGCTACCATAAGAGATTTTCCATAACGTTTCGCAGCTGAAACAAGTTTGTTTGCATCTGCAATAGTCAATGATATAGGTTTTTCCAAAAAGACATGTTTACCGGATTGAAGAGCACGCAAAGACGCCTCCACGTGCATAGGCGTCGGTAAACAAATATCAACAACGTCAATATTGGGGTCATCTAACAATTTATCTAGTTGCTTATATGCACTAACCTTACTAAGGTCATGTCTACCCCCACTGCCTCCAAAATTGCCTTGGATGTTTCTCCAATCACCTTGAAGTTTTTTTGCATCCCTCGAGACAATTGCACCCACTTTTGCCCCACGCACTTTCTGAATTGCTTTATAATGCGTTACCCCCATAAATCCAATACCAACAATACCAAAATTGATCATCTTAACTCCTTCAGATTCTTATGGATGAATTCCCGTAATAGATTCTCTCAGCGAAAAAATTAAACTGGAATAAATTTTCACTTAATAGTCTAAAATATTCCCGCTGTCGTACCTGCCACTCGCGAGTGGGACTCCATTTTCATTTCGCCTCTCCCAACCCGGACTCCCATCGCAACCATTCTCGTTAAGCAGCTTGAACAAACCTATCGCATCATGCAAACATGTTGGTTTTTGCGATGCAAAAAGAAAACCAATAGTTCGGACCTTCTACCCAAAGACAAGAGGTTATAGTAAGAACTTAGTATCCTACAGATAAAGGGCAAAACCTACAACTCTCTGAGAAGTTGGCTGCACTCAGATTTTACTTGTGCAGATGCGGATTCTTTAACTTCTTCATAGCCCCTTATCTGATCGACTTTACTAACTAACTCAACTGTCTTCTCATAATTTCCAATACTCACTTGAGAAACAACTGCAATAAGTAGGTCTTGATACCAAATAATGAGATCTCTTTCGGACTGTCTAAACGGAGTTTTTCCAAAAAGATCTAAAAAACTACCGCGAAAATACTTTCCGTATTGAAGGATAACTAAGACATAACGAAACCAAGGGCCAAAATAAACCTTTTTCCTAAAGATCCAACGTAACGCCGGTGGATGAAAACAGTAGGTTAAATCAATTGGGCCATCGAACATCTTTTGGATTTTTCCGACGGCCTCTTTTTTTAATGAAAGACGTGCAACTTCATATTCATCTTTATATGCCATAAGACGGTAAAGGCCCATAGAAGCAGCTTTAGTTAGAGCTCCCGATTTATTGAATTTTTGATCCGAATTCCAAACAAGTTCTAATGTTTCAATAAAATTGTTGGCATAATTAACACTTTGATAATTACAAAGTTCCCGCATTCTCAATACTACACATTTATAAACGTCTAAAGGTAACCCCATAGAAGAAACTTTTTCACACAGCTTTACCATTTCAGGACTTAAATCCAACTCAGATTCCCTGGGCTCCTCATAGCTTCCTGTTTCCTGATGGCGTTTCAATTCATCTTCAATCATTATTGGGTCGGCCACTACCAAACGACCCCAACGAAAAGCTTGAATATTCAATCGTACCGACTTCCCATTAAGTCGGATTGCCTTTTCTATTGATTCTGATTTAAGGGGTATCGCGCCAGATTGATAGGCCGCACCTAATAATATCATATTTGCATATATTGTGTCCGAAAAAAGAGATTCCGCAAGCTCATAAGTGTTTACATAAATATTGTTTCCACTTAGCATGTTTTGCTCGATATCTCGAGTAATACTTTCTACGGACGGTATTTTAATATTTCTTGGATTACGGTTCATAGTTGCAGTAGGTATAACTGCGGTATTTATTGCAGTTCTAGTCCTGGTAGGCGAAGCATACCGAAGGTTTCCATCTTCGGAAGCTCGAAGCAAATCAAACCCAATAAACAGATCGACGTGTCCAGGCAAAAAACGATTAAATGAGGGCTGTTTACCTGACCCAATAGCTATGGGAGCTTCAACTGGCCCGCCCTTCTGTGCTAACCCGGTATTGTTTGACAAGTAAACATATTTTTTCTCTATCATCGCCGCGTAAGCTATCAAATGGGAGAATGTAACCACGCCCGTTCCTCCGCGACCAACAGCGTAAATGGTGTAGACATCCTCGGTTGGATGTAGTGTCGGTTCAGGTAAATCGCCTATATCTTTAGGCCTACGCTTTTTGAAGGTGACCCCTTGAGACGGTTTCACAATTACAAAAGAGGGACATTCACCATCAACGCACAGTTCATCTTGTGCACAATTAGTTTGGCGAACGCGTGTCTTTTCACCCCATTCAGTCTGTATCGGCGAAAGTGCCGCGCATCCTTCAGATTTTGTATAACAGTCACCACAACCTTCACAAATCTCATCATTAATCATTATGTAATGCTCAGGGGAAACACCTGAACGACGTTGCCGCCGTCCTCGCTCCGTCGCACATTCCTTGTCAAGAATAAGAACGCTGGTCCCTCCGATCTTTTTGAAGATGTCTAACGCGCCACCATGTTCAGAAAAATCGAATACCTGGATATGTTCCTGATCAAGCATTTTGTAAAGTTTTGGATTCGCACAGACGACTCCTATTCGATTTACCCCCATACCCAAAAGTTCATTAACAACATCTGGAATACTTCGCGCTCCACCTGGATTCTGTCCCCCTGTAAGTGCAACAACACCATTGAAAAGCAGTAGAAACGTGATATTAACGTCACCCTGAACACAGGTCTGAATCGCTCCTCGCCCACTATGAAAAAATGAACCATCACCCAAATATTGAAAAATATGCTTGTTTCCATTAAACGGAGCCCAACCGCTGTATATCGATCCACCTGCACCCATCGTAGGGATATATTGAACTCCATTATCATATGCAGGTGTTGCCCGAATAGATGAACAGCCTATAGCTCCACCAGGTTTTTCCTTAAGATCTCGAAAACTGTTATAAGGACATCCTCCGCACGACATCGGAGTTACATTAGGCGTATCCAGTACCGTCCTGGAATTGGATCCAAAATCCTTATTACGTCCAGTATTAAGACCGAAACGAGGCGATAGCAATTCCACTAATATTTCCGGGTCAAGCTCACCAAAAGACGGTATAAACGGCTTTTGAAACTCATCTAAGTGCCCTATGACAGACTCAACTCCACTGTTGAACAGTGCCGATTTAATTCCGTCCTCAACAAATGGACCTGGCTCTTCGATTACATATACCGACTTCAAACCAGAAGCAAAATTATGAACAGTCTCAGTGTCTAAGGGATAAATTGCACGTAGATGTAAAATAGGCACGTCAACGCCCATATACTCTACCGCCTGCTTTACATCCGTATAGCTTTTCCCAGTAGTGATTATTCCGATTTTACTGTTAGAAGCCTCATTATATATGCGATTTATTTTGTTATCACGAATATATTGCTCTGCAACCGGTAGCTTTTGCTCAACCAATTCCTTTTGCATAGGCACAGCTCGTTCGGCCATGACAATACGGTTAAACTTCTTTGGAAAATTACGCTTAGGCAAGACGATACTGGGCCTAACGCGACCCAACTCGACAGTACTTCCACCATCACAAACCGGAGTCACTAGTTTTAGAGCAATAACTAAACCTGTGTGCCGAGAAAGGGCTACGGCATGCAAACCCAGTTCAATAACCTCTTCAATATTTGCCGGATAAAAAGTTGGCACGTTACAACTACGCAACACCCCTTCACTGGATCCCGGAGATACTGAACTTTTCGAGCGATGGTCTTCTCCACATAACAAGACCATGGAGCCATTCTCAGCCGTACCACTAAGGTTTGCTAACCAAATTTCATCTGGGATCCACATGGTACCATGAGCTTTTCCGTACCAAAATGCATCTATATTCGCAATTTCTGCAAATTGTGTTCCTAGTATTGCCGAAGCAGCCGTCTTTTCATTAATACCAAATTGATGCAAAGTACGGCCTTCAGCATTCAAAAAATCGAGATTACGAACCAATTCCAAGTCAAGGCCACCCAAAGGAGATCCTTCATAACCAGTAAAGTACGTTTGGTTTACCGGCCCCTTCAACGCATCTGCTCGCTGCTTCTCTAACACAAGGCGGACTATTGCCTGCATACCTGTTAGGAAGACAAAACCATCCTGCTGTTTATACTTATCTTCAATACGCAAATCCAAAATGCAAAAGCTCCCTTCATAGCTCTGGCCCTGATAATACGTTCAGCCTTCCGCATGAGCAAGATTTTCCAAAAAATAAACTAATATATTAGTCAAATAGGGTTGCCGATACACATAACTTGCGCATATATTTTTGGATCGGTAATCCACAGAAAAAATGGTGTTTTTGTACCGATTATTTCACTATAACGATTGGATTGAGATGGCAGAAACCGTTGAAGAATTGACAATTCATTATGAAGAAGATGGTGTAGTCCTTCGAAAAGAAACCGGTAAAAATGTCTTAAGCAAAGGGGCTTGGGCCACTATTATGTATCTCTACCAAGATTTGGACCGAAAGAACGATGAGTTCGGCCCTCAAAAGATTTCGATCAGACGTTACCAAAAGCGCGAAGGTTCATTCATACCGCGAAGTAAATTTGAAATTTCTAGTGCTAAACAAGCGCGTGCCATTTGTAACATCATAAATGAATGGTTTCCACCAGAGGACGAGTAAATAAATTTGACACTATATCTCGTATTAAGAAATATAATTTTAGCCAATTTTTTCACTATACTACCATGAGTACTTACTCAGCAGTAATAGTGGGGCTAACAGGCATCGGTTCGGGGCGAAATTCTGTTAGTCCTTTAGGCCGTATGCCACGATCCCATGCAGCTGCCTATTATTCCCATCCTGACACAACAGTTGCGGCTGTGTGTGACCTACGACCTGAAGCACTAACAGAATTTGAGAAAACGTGGTCCGACGTGTGGCCTGACTTACAGTATTATAGTGATTACCGTGAAATGCTGGATAAACTAAATCCGGACATACTGAGCGTTGTAACGCCGGACGATGCACACGCCAAAATTGTTATTGATGGATCAGCATCTGGCGTACCAGCTATCCTTTGCGAAAAGCCTATTGCAACAACGTTAGCTGAGGCGGACCTAATGACGCGTACGTGCGAAGAAAATGAAACACTACTATCAATTGAGAATACCCGTCGATGGGATCCATCCTTCGTCAATGCCCTAAAAATAATTCAATCAGAAGAATTAGGCCCATTGCGTACAATCGTTGGCGAAATGTTCAGCCCACGAGCCATGTTATTTCGGAACGGAATTCACTTAATTGATCTATTTAACTTCTACGCAGCAGTCCCGGCAAAATGGGTTTTTTCTGAATTAGAGATGGGGTTCGATACATTTCGCGAATATAGCGGAGATGGTGGACGATCTCCCGATAGCGATCCTTATGCGTCTGCATATATCCATTATGAAAATGGGATAAGAGGGTTTTTAAATTCCTATAAAACAACATTCCCGGGTTGGCAGATGCAATTGACCTGCGAAAATGGCCGACTACATCTGTCTGATCGCAACATACGATTGATCCGTGCAACGTCGCACTACCAGTGGGAAGAAAGTGACGTAGTTACCGAACCCCACATGTATACTAACCAATTAGGAGCTGTAGCCGAATTGGTAAATGCTCTTAAAGGCGAAGACGTTAGTCTATCATGTCCTCCAAAAGAAGCAAGGAAAGCACTCGAGTTGGTTATAGCTATGCTAAAATCACACACTGAGGGTAATCGTCGCGTAGACCTACCATTAGGTGAATGATGTTAACATTTCCATACCGCTTTAACATAGTTTTTCGAAATTGGTTGTTTAATTAGAATGACGGAGATAAAACGTAACGCTACGCGTATTATCAAAATAGGCAATATGGCTATTGGAGGCACAAACCCTATTGCGGTACAGAGTATGGCTGCGACCAAAACACAGGATATTGCTGCGACCTTACGCCAAATTGAGGTAATTGAAAAAGCTGGTGCTGACCTCATTCGCATCGCCGTCGACAGCCCCCGCGATGTGATCGCCTTAGCAGAAATTTCAAAAAACGCGAGCGTCCCTCTTAGCGTCGACCTTCAGGAGAATTTTCGATTAGTCGAGAATGTGGCCCCACATGTTCAAAAAGTACGTTACAATCCCGGACATCTATACCATCACGAGAGGACAAAAAGTATTAAAGACAAGGTATCCTTCATTATAGACCAGGCTGAAAAAAATAATTGTGCGATTCGAATTGGGGTTAATTGCGGATCGGTTGATCCTGACAAGATTGGATTATTCCCAGAAGATGACAGTATCTCCCCAATGTTAGCCTCTGCTATGGAGCACTGCGAATTATTAGACAAACTGGGTTTCACACGTTACTGTGTATCATTAAAAGATTCGGATCCTGCCAACGTCGTGGAAGCAAATACCCGATTTGCGAAGGAATGTCCCGAGGTCCCCATTCATCTCGGAGTAACCGAAGCCGGAATGCCTCCAGAGGGAGTTATCAAAACACGTATTGCCTTCGAACAACTAATTTCTGCCGGAATTGGCGATACACTTCGCGTATCGCTAACGCTTCCTTTTGACGAAAAAGGTGAGGAAATACATGTAGGACGACAGATACTCGAAGACATTTACTCGGGGCGTTTTCGTTCGGTCCCAACAAATATGGGGTCTGGACTCAATATTATCTCCTGTCCTTCATGCTCTCGTGTAGAAAACGAAGCATTTATAGAGTTGGCGCACAGAGTACGCGAAATCACTCAATATGCCAACCAATACAATATCACCATAGCTGTTATGGGATGTCGCGTTAATGGTCCGGGAGAAACGGATGATGCTGACTTAGGGCTCTGGTGTGCTCCCAATTTTGTAAATCTCAAACGTGGTCCTGAGGAAATTGGAAAATACACTTATGACGATGTTCTTTTAAAACTCAAAGAAGAAGTAGACCATCTTGTCGCGTCAACTCAATTAATCGAACCGGATCCAATAAAATGAACGATGACATTCGTAAAACATTAAATTCAGGTAAAGCCTCCGTCGGTTCATGGCTAAATCTTGGATCGCCATTAGCAGCTGAAGTCATGGCTACGGCAGGATTCAATTGGTTAGTTGTCGACGCGGAACACACGGCCTATAGCATAGAAAATATTTCCAACATGTTTCGGGCAATAGAAGCCCGAGGTGCCATTCCGCTGGCGCGTGCATGGGATCATTCTCCTGCAACTGCCGGGCGCCTTCTCGACGCTGGTGCCTATGGTATAGTCTTTCCCCACGTTAGTACCCCAGGACAGGCAAAGCATTTAGCAGACAGCCTACGATACCCTCCAAAAGGTTCACGGTCTGCTGGTACCGGGCGCTGCACAACCATTCTTGATGATTATCGAAATAAGTTTAACGATTTGGTCCTTTGTATCCCACAGATTGAGGACATGCAAGGAGTAAACAATGCCGAGGCGATTGCAAGCGTGGACGGCGTTGACATCGGTTTCTTAGGCCCTAATGATTTAGCCTTATCTATGGGAGTTCCTGTTGGGCACCCTGATCACGAGACCGCCTTACAGACCTTCCGTATAGGCTGCGAACACGCTGGCATACCTTGCGGCATCCCAGTCCGAGATGCTAAAACTGCTACCGCCAGGATTGCCGAAGGATTTCAATTCATAGATGTAAATAATGACCTTAGGTTTTTGGAATCGGAAGCCCTTGCTCAAATACAAGAAATAAAGACATAGGTTTTTCATTCATCATTCAAAATCTCATTAACACCGATAAGCAAATCAACTTATTTCCTGAACGGAATCGACAAATGGTAAAAATATTTTGTACTCCGCAATTCATAAATAAAGAATTTGCATCAAATGAGCGTTCGGAGGGTTTGAAACAGCTTTCTACTTACGGCGAACTAATAGATGAACCGGCGGTTTTGGAAGCCAACCACGCTGAGGATGTCGTTGCATCTGTTGCAAGCTCCTCGCTTTACACTGACGAATTCTATGAAAAAGCGGACCAATTACGAATTGTTGCTCGATGGGGCGTTGGTTTCGATCAGGTAAATGTAAACGCTGCCACTCAACACGGAGTGATCATTACCGTGACACCGGTACATATGGATACCGTAGCGGAATACACGATAGGTCAATGGATGGCTACATTAAAGCGAGTTTATACTCTTAATCGTTTATCACACTCCGGCGACTTTTCAATCATTAGAACATACGAGGCTCAAGGATCTACGTTAGGACTCTACGGCTGTGGACGCATAGGCCAACATGTGTGCCAAAGAGCTCGAAATCTGCTGGGCGAGAAGGGTACACTTTTAGTATATGACACTCGACCAGACATTGATGAAATATGCGGAAAATATAACGCCGAATCTGTTTCCTCACCTGAAGAGCTCTTCCGTAGATCTGATACAGTTAGTTTACATGTTTCTGGGGACGATCCAATAGTTCACTACGATCTACTCTCCCAAATGCAGCCGCATGCATCCCTTATTAATCCATCGAGAGGCAACTTAGTAGTAGATTACGATGTGCATAAAGCTATCTGTGAGGAAAAACTCTACTACTATGTCGTTGATGACCCAGTGGACGGTCCACGCTCTATTCATAAGGACCATCCGCGAATCATCTGTACAAATCACAATGCCGGCATATCAGTAGAATCAACCATCCGGCTAGACCAAACATCTATTAATCAAGTTATCGATGTTTTAGAACATCGCCGACCTGATTTTGTATTAAACCCCGACGTCCTTAAACATCCGCGTGTGAAAGAATGGCTCTCTAATTGAAAATACATTCCTTAGAGACGATCCCACTCAACAATCGCGGCATGCTTCTTCGGATGTACACGGATAACGGTCTGATTGGCTATGGTTCGCCCATGAATTACGAACATGGAAGGACGGTTGCCCAAGCCATTTCTGACATGGGTGATTACTTGATTGGTCGGGATCCGCTACAGATCGAGGATCATTGGCAAACGCTGTTTCGATCATCTTACTCAAGACAAATGCCGATCTTGCTCTCCGCTCTAAGCGGTATCGAGATGGCCTGCTGGGACATCTTCGGGAAATCTTTGGCAGTCCCTATCTGGAAACTGCTCGGTGGATCAGTCCGCTCGCGATTACGCGTATACGGAAGTGTCGGTGGCCCGACAGATGAGGTTGCAGTTCAACAGGCTTCTGAACGAGTTAAAGAAGGATACAACGCTATAAAAACAACTCCATTTCCTACCGCTGTACGCCCTATCGAAACACCGCGTGGCATTGACAAAATCATAAAAAGGATTGGATCTATTCGGGACTCGATAGGCGACAACGTAGATTTAGCGATTGATTTTCACCGCTGTACGACACCGGCTTTTGCGAAAATACTCCTACGAGAACTCGAACCTTTTCGTCCCCTTTTTGTAGAAGAGCCCACTAAAGCCATCCCGGATAATGTTGGTCCGCTTCGCGAGTTAAGCCTTTCCACGTGTATCCCCTTAGCAACTGGTGAGCGATGTACTACGCGCTGGGGTTTCCGTGAACTTTGTGAAAAAAAGGCCGTCTCAATTCTACAACCCGACATACGACATTGCGGCGGAATCCGCGAAATGCGCAATATCGCGGCCTTGGCCGAGGTCCACGAAATTATGATCGCTCCGCACAGCTCGGCTGACCCACTGGGAATTGTTGCTGCAATACATGCAATGGCACCCACTCCTAATTTTTTGATTATGGAATTCGGCGGTGGGACTGGAGAAGGTTTTTTTACTGAATCTCTTAAAATGACAGATGGATACGTAGACCTGCCAGATAAACCTGGGCTGGGTGTTGAGATTGATGAAAAAGGATTAGCAGCGGCTCGCCACGAAGGACCGTGGCGCCTTCGCACTATGCGAAGACACCCGGAAGACGATACTTTTTCTGATTTTTAGTAAAATTGCATATTACAAAAAAATAAACACGTTCTTCTTGATTATTCTACCTATACTAAAGCTCTATAAAGGCATATATTCCATATCAAAGATTCTTTCGATCAACCAGCCCAATCCAAATAGCAAAATGAACAAAGATAGTCCATCAACAACCCTACGCTGATAGGTTTGAATACTCAACCAGATAATCGCGGGAAAAACAATCCCGACAATTGCAACTTGCCCCAACTCAACGCCGATATTGAATGAAAATAAGGACACAACGAGTCCTTCTGTCGGTAATCCCAATTCACGCAAGACATTCGCAAATCCAAAACCATGGATCAACCCAAAACCAAAAGTAAGCAACCATCTATGGGACAATCGCTTAAAAAATAAATTTTCTAAAGCCACATAGGCTATACTAAGAGCGATTGCCGCTTCGATCCACTTACCTGGCAAAGAAACTATCTCCAGAGCAGCTAAACACAATGTTATACTATGAGCTACTGTAAAAGCTGAAACAATCTTGACCATATCCCGTAACCTGCCCCCAACGACTATCAGCGCTAACAAAAACATGATATGGTCGTAGCCGATAAAAATATGTTCAATCCCTAGCCATATGAATAACATAGATTGTTGAAATAAAGTTTTTTCATTCCCTGCACCGAATCGGTAGCTTCGGGTATCTGCAGAAAAAACCACCTGTTCAAGTGAATGGCCGGGCATTAATACTTTTCCGATAGATTTATGTTCGGAGCCGAAACGATCAAAAAAGTTAATTGTTAATTCAGCAGTTACGGGAGCA
>JAYYVF010000086.1:0-112562 GCA_036343635.1 Candidatus Latescibacterota bacterium
TAGTTTTTACTCGGAGTGTCTTCACATACCATAAAGGCCCGCTTTCAATATTTATCCGGATGCGGACTCGATCCCCTTCGGAATTGATTTGGCACCTTTTTCGAGGAATCCGCGCTGAACGATATCCGCGACTTTGATACAGATTTACGATGGTAACAAGGTCTTCGTTAAAATTTTGCCTAACGAATGGACTACCTTCCTTACTACGCATTGCAGCTCGAAGGACTCCATTCTTTACTAATTTGTCACCGTTGTATGCAAACCGTATACGATCTACCTGCAACCCATCAACAGATCGAAAATCAGAGTCATTCCAATCCCCAGAAACTGTCCTGATCGACAATACAAGAAACAGAAAAAACTGAGCCTTATAACTCGTCACTAAAATTCCTTTTTCAAACCAATGCCTATCCCGTAACGTTCATATTCACTTTGCGCAGCACCAGTCAAAGTGAGTAGGGTATTCAGGCGGTGTTCCAACCGAATTTCTCCTTGCCCCATTCTACTTAGCGCTGCTTCGTAACGTAACCAAACTGAAAATGGCACTTGAAGTAGTTTCCCCATTCGAACAACCGTCTCTCCCGGTTCAACGCCTATGATTTTTGTTGATGGTAGTATGGAAAATTCATCGATACCCGCCCGTTCCACACGTTTCCTCAAAAGTTGTCCCGCCGCAGCTCCTAGCGCAGTTCCATAATTAAAACCATCTATTTCGGTAGTCCCAAAAGCCAGCAAGTTAACTATTCGATTGAAATCAAGCTCCGGTGTAGATTGAAAACGTGGAGCAACCCTCCTCGCCGAACCTTCAAGACTCATTTTGACCGTAAATTCCTTATCAGTATCAACTGCGTCAACTATTTGTGTGGAAGCATGTAAATCCAATTCCGGGTCGAGCTGCAGTGGGTCATACATCACATCAATCAACGACCGCGTCGGTTCCAGGCCATCGAACACAATATGACTTGGATCCATTTCAAAAGGACGACCTAAGATGATTACTCTTCCCTCTTCAATAGAAGCATCCCCCTGAAAAATCGGTTTATAAAACGTGCCGCCTACGCCCACCCCTCCAGAGACCAATACCTGAGCCAGCTCACTATCAATACTCAGCGAACGGACATCGACGCCCACATCGAGTCTCATGTTTTCCAACAAAGGATTCTTTAGTGCTGCGGGTGGTGGTGGCAGCGATAATCCAGTAAACTCTACAAAAACAGGCTCTGCTAATGGCTTTATTAAAGAAACCTCGCCGAACAAAGTAGAATATTGCGAGTTACCAACGAAAGATAGATCAGCATCAATATCGTCGGCCTGAAAAACATCGCCGTAACGACAGTTTAGTCCCACTGCCCGCATTTTAACATCCCAGTGCGGCTCAATCAGGTCGTCTAAATCAATTACTCCACGCAAACCCATACTTTTGTAAGCATGCGTTTTATACATAGTCTCTGTCATAAGAGAGCCCGTCCGTCCCGAAAACTTTATTCTGCCATTAGGCAACGGGAAAGATGGATTCAACTCGAGCAACTGAATTTGTATTCCGTCAAATTTCACTTCACCGGATAAGGTAAAAGTAGAATCTAAGCCTTGGGCATGTATGTTCCCTTTCGTTATTCCACTTACGGGTTTAATGTCGACAAAGCTTTCCGAAAAAGCTGACAAATCCACTCGATCGACAGTTAAACTTGCCCAACCGTCTTCTTTTTTTAGAATCCAACTATCTTTTTCCCACGGAACACCCCCCTCCACCGTCAACGTATCAAGCTTTGGCGTAGTCCAGTCCGACAGCCATCCCATTCCTTTCGAATCGCCATTTATTCGACCGTCAAACCGCCCCCAATCATCCAATTTTGCTGAAAATTTTGCCGTCAGGCTGGGGTCATCCTCTTCTTCAAATAAGAGCAATTCCGCATCAATCACCCCTTCTGGAAAGCCTAAATTTGGCGTAGCAAAATCTTTTAGATTCACAAAAAATTCTGGCTCATTTTTGTCAGAGAGAGAACCGCTGAATCCCATTTCCCCGGAAGATACATACTCCCCTCGGTCGCGATCATAACGACCGAAATTCACCTCAACATCGTCAAATCTAACCGAATGCCCATCACCCCCGATCCGCATTGGTTCCAATAATTCTGCTCGGATAGAGTCTCCCGCAACCACCATATCAGCCTTAAGTTCATCAACACCTAGATAACCACGAATTTTACCCCACTGCACAGCAAATTTCGAATTTGACCTTAAAATTGGAATCTGCATTTGCGTCTTTGCAGTTACTGATCCCCTTACCCTGTCATTAAATATTTTGCTTAGGAGAGCTGCCAGATTAAAATCATCAAACCACGCATTTAGTTCGATTTTACTTATTTTTGGTGTTTCACTGCCACTAATAATATCCCGCGATAAATCAACATCAATCCCCCCAACCTCTCTCATCCGTTGTCGAAAAACTCCCCTAGCATAAATCGAATCTGCGAGCGTCATATCCAACCGAACTGAACCTAATAAACGGTCTTCAACCCTCAAATTTTTTACCTCCAACCAGCCACTGCCTTTAGGCTGTCTAGGAGTCCCTGCGACTGACAGATAGGCACCACCCGTGGACAGATTCCAATCATGAAAAGATTTAAGAGTGATTTCAGGTAATTTTGCTTCAAATTTAATGCCGCCTGGAGCAAAAGAACCGTGCGCCTGAAAAGATCCGATTGGGGTATTCATTTCTACCGGACTTAAATGCCATTCATTTTTAATATAGCTGAGTTGAAAAGGCGCATTTGTCAACAAATACGATGGGCCATTATGATAATCAAAACGACGTACATTAAAGGTTGCAACCTCAGGATCCTTTGTTAGACCTTCACTTTTAAAAAGAATCTCGCCACCGACTACAAGAGAATCTATTCTCCCCTGACGCAGGACCAATTCTTGAAGTTCGCCGTCAATCTCCCATCCACCATCCTTGGAAAACAAACTTTTTAACTTCCAACCAGAGCCCCGGATTTCTCCTATAAATTTACCCTGATTCCATTTTCCAAAGCCCAACATCGATCCGATATTCCAATTAAACGATTCTACCCCTTTCGAGCGGAGACGAACGGTGCCAGAAATCCGGTCTGGGTCTATTGGGCCTGATCCGTTTATCGACGCATCAACAACCCCCTGTAACTGTGGAACAATCTTATCTAATCCCAAGGATTTGCCGGTTAGATTCAACGTATCTACGTAACTTTTCTCCATGTCCAAAATACTGATGCCAGACAAACGAGATCCGTTTATTTTTAATTCTGCTTTTCCGGTTTCCCAAATCCAGTTCAAATCTACCGCCAATTGACCTAATAAATCGCCAATAACATTTGACGACTTTGGAATCCTGAGATTCAATGCAACTCCGTTATTCCCTAATATTCCTTCTATCCTTGCCTCTTTCCACCCATGGCCGGGGAATAGTTGGTCTGGATTCAAAAAGCCCTTGAAATTAAATAGCCAAGGGGCATCTAACTCTATATCTCCATTTGCTGAAAGACTCAATAAATTTGAATCAATAGACCAACTTGCATTTCCATCAAAATTGCGTTCCGCCATAAATAACAGATCAACTGGCGCAGCATCCCCAAGTGTAAACTCTTCAAGGGTAAGTCGTGAACTACCCCCAAATCTTTCCGATGATAAGTCAAAAACTGCATCTACGGTGCCTCCAAGAATACCCCCACTCATATTTTGAAAGCCCATGGATCTTATACCATCCAAAGAGGCCCTAAACTGAAGGGAATCTGTGCCTGATAGGCTGCCACCCCCCACACGAACGATTCCACCTCCAACTTCAGCAAGAAGCGAATCGATAAACACCTCATTAAAATTAGTCCTGATCGAGAAGATCCAAGGTACTAAAGTGCCAGAGGTCAAATGCAGTTCCCCCTTACCTGCGGATTCAATCTTTAACGGATTCAACGAGCCCTTTATATCACCCATCGCTTCTACTCTATTTACATCAGAATACAAAGCCAGATCAAACTTGGAATGCTCGAGAAGCAAAGTCTGCATATCTAAAGAGCCAACAACCATCGACTTCATGTCCCAACCACCTAAATCTGTTCGAACAAGAAGACTGTCGACATGAACTTTATTTTTAGCAAACCGGACGCTGAATTTTCCACCACCGACATAAACTGAATTACTATCTCCCACAATTATAGAATCCAAATGACAATTCAAATGTCCTTCACGTGTGTATTTTATGGATCCCACAATTTTCGAAAACTCTTCACTTCTATTGTTTGTTACCGAAAGACTTAACGAGGAAATTTCCGATTCAGGTAGCCACTTCCTTAAGCGTCCAATCATTCTTTCCCATTGTAATCTTTCCACACCACCATGCCCCGTCTGATTCAGAGCAACACTTACTCGATCCGAATCCCAAGACCATGGATAGAATGAGATATTCAAACCTTTCGATTGGATAACAGATTCTCGATTAATGGACCAGGCCCGAAAATCACTCAGATGAATGCCACTAAAAAAAGATCCGTCAATCCTACTAAAACTTGACTCCCATTTTGGCATAGTCCAATTAAAGACATAAAAAACGGACAAGGGGCCCAACGAAGTCGTGAACCAAATGAAACATCCAAACAGTAAAAAGCATAAAACAGCAAAACGTGGATTTTTCATTTAATTTGTCTGGGAAAAAATAGCAAAGTATCGCAATTAGTCGGGCTTAAGCCCCGAATTTATAAAGATCAAAAACTTCCCGTACAATTAAGGTCGGTTCCAATACGGATTTTGACCTTGGAGAAAAAATCGAATGGTTGGCTTCCAATCAATTATACTAGATCAATAAAATATTCCTGCTACTCCTATATATGAACCTGAAATTTCATTAGATGGAAATACGAGATCATCATTCCCCAATCAGTTAATAGGTTACACCATAATTACCAAAATAAAAGGCCTTCTATTCAATTTAAACAGAAGGCCTCTCAATGATTTTTCGAATCAATACTGATCAAAAGTCCTCACTCATCACCACCTCTGGCTAACAAAATATAATGAAGCAAGGTCATTAATGAAGCTGCAGTAGCTGCCACATAGGTCATCGCCGCAGCATTCAGTACCTTCCGTGCCCCCGGCACTTCTTCCGGCCCCAAATAACCACCCTTTGCCAATAAAGTCATGGCTCTCGAGCTAGCGTTAAACTCCACGGGCAGCGTGACTATCTGGAATAAAACCGCAGCAGCAAAAAATAAAATACCCCAGTTTAAAAGTCCTGAAGCATGGAATAACAATCCCGCAAGAATTAAAGGAAATCCAAGTTTGGAACCCAAACTCGCTACAGGCAAGACTTGTGTCCGAATATGGAGAGGGTAATACCCTGTGGCATCTTGTATGGCATGCCCTACTTCATGAGCTGCTATAGCCAAACCAGCCAAAGACCCACCACGATAATTTTCTGTCGATAACCTTACCTTCCGGTCTTTAGGATCATAGTGATCCGAAAGATTTCCATCAACTTCCTCTACTTCCACATCGTGAATCCCATTTTCGCTCAAAAGTGATTGTGCAACTTGGGCACCACTCATTCTACGCTTTGCCGGAACTTCACTGTATTTGTTGAAGGCTTTTCGAACCTTCCACTGCGCCAACCCGACAATTATCATCGGTAAAAAGATATAAAATAGCATCTTTACTTTAACACTCCTTTTAATCAGGTCCTGCGTTGGACGACATATTGTAGCAATCGTCCAACGCAATTTTGCTCAGACAAATATAAAACAAATACCATACTCACGTAAAATAGTTCATCCAATAAACGACACTAATTTTGCGATATAGTTATTTTTCTCGGTTGGAAACCCGGAGCTTTGGGGACAAAAAGTTTCAACAACCCATCGGAGACCTTAGCGGTTATCCCCTCGCGATCTAATGCGGTTGCACGCAATCTAAAACTACGAGCATATTTAGTTGGAGGTAACGAGGGCCCGCTGTAACCTACATGTTCAACGGCAGGCCGCATCGCCGATACTGTTAAATGCTCACCGGTCATCGATATATCCACTTCATCTATAGATACCCCGGGCAATTCGATTTCAATTCCGAATCCCTTTTCTGACGGATGTACGTTTGCATGAGGAATAACACGCCTCACAAATTTTTGCTCCGAATATTTTTCTTCATTTTCTTTGTTTTCAGCAGTTACCATTTCTTTTTCCATAATAATTTGCTCCTTAGACCTCTGTTTGATGTTTCTACGTTGAACTAATTATTTACTTCTATTTTGCGAGGACGTTCCGATTCGACTCGAGGTAGACGAACTTCTAATACGCCGTTATCCATCTTAGCCTTGACCGAGTCAATATTGACAACGAAGGGTAAATGCACGCGACGCTCATTGCGCTGCACAGTCGATTTTTCGTTTAAATAGGATTCGGAATCATCAGAATTTTCAATTGCACGGATACGAAGTATCCGGTCCTCCACCTCTACCTCAACATCGTCACTTCCAAAACCAGGCAACTCCGCCCGCACAATAAACTCCTCCGAATTCGACCACATAGCTAAGTCCGTGCTCTCTCCCAATTCCAGATGGTTTATAATCTGCGAAAGAGTATTAAATGACGCTAAGGGCTCAGTATTTCTTGTTGCAAACATTTCCGACACTCCTTTCATTAGTGTGCCTTTGTTTGTAAAAAATTAATCTCGAGCACTGTTTCGCAAAAGCCGTACCACAAAACATAATATGTGGTTAAAACCATAATAAACAGATAGTTATAAAAATATTATATTTCTAACATTAAAGACAAATCAGCCCTGATTTTGGCCAGAGATGCCATATTGGCATATTCTCATAGAGATATTGTCATCAAATAAGCCATTATGGCACATTCCGATATTTGCCTACTACAACGCCGTTTCTTTTCTTTGAATATCAAGATTGGCTTCGATGTTGTTATTACCCCTTCAACCAGAAAAAACCAAAAATATAGAATCAGCCCATGAAAATAACTGACGTCAAAGCACTCCACCTTCGACTCCCTGTCATACAAGAAATAGCTGATGGGACTCAAGACTGCCTTATCGTAAAAATAAACACCGATAGCGGATTAGTCGGGCTTGGTGAGGTAGTCTCCGGGTCATACGTCGCACGGGCTGTAATCGAAGCACCCCGATCAGCACCATTCCGCCATGGGTTAGCCGAAATACTCATTGGTATGGATCCACTTGATACAGATACAGCCTTTGACGCCATGACTGAAGGGACATACTGGTATGGCCCGGGCGGAGTAGCGCGTCATGCAATTAGCGGAATCGATATGGCTTTATGGGACATCAAAGGTAAAGCCGCCAAACTACCGGTAAGGCGTCTTCTTAGCCCCGACCCCGTTGACGCCGTCCCTGCGTATGCCAGTGTCCTTTGGCCCAACAGCCCAGATGCAGTCGCCGATTCTGCGGCAGGCTTTCTCGACACAGGCTACTGCGCAGTAAAGTATGGCTGGGCTCCTATGGGACCGGATGCCTCCTTAGATGTAAGACTAGTCGAGGCGGCACGCCAGGCCTTAGGTCCTGACATACAACTCATGGTCGATGCTGGGCGGGCTTGGGATGCAGATACCGCATTCGCTCGGGCATGTGCCTTCGCCCCCTTTGACCTAACCTGGTTAGAAGAACCGTTAAAACCCTACGACATTGCCGGATTCGTACAACTTTGTGCAGAGTCTCCGTTGCCAATTGCAACAGGTGAAGTATTAGCATTAGCCGAAGAATTTGAGCCGTTGATCGACTTAGCACAAATTCAGGTTATTCAACCCGACCTAGGCCGGATTGGCGGATTAACTCAGGCTCATCAATTAGCCGAGCGGTGCCGCAACAGCGGAAAGACACGCCCCGTTCCCCACGCTTATGGAACCGGAATTCTTCTCTCCGCGTCGGCACAGTGGGCCGCTACGCTAGATGATCCGCTAACGGAATATACCCGTGCTCCATCACCGTTAGCTCAGGAACTAGCTATTCACGATATGAGATTTGATGAAGGGTTTCTCCATTTAAGCGACGAACCCGGGCTTGGCGTAAATTTAAACTCTGAAATCGTCAACCGCTACCGAATGCCCTGAAAACTGGGTTAAGTGTTAGCTTCCATATAGTAGTCACAAACCTCCTAAACTGTTCCAACTTCAACAGCCTACGACAACGCTAAATCATATTATTGTGTTTGGAAAAAGTTTTTTGTAGTTTGGCTGAATGACATACGGAGTTAATATACGTTACCATAGTTTGATACAAGTCTTTCTAAGAAATAGCACCATTGTGCCTTTATTTATTTTTCAAAGAAAGTTACGCAGAAACTAACCCATCAGATCGGGAGCCCAATAAGATGAAATTGGCAACATTTAAAGCGAACAATCGTTCGCGCTTAGGCGGCATAATAGACGATGACAAGGTTATAATAGATCTGGCACAAATTGATCGCCGGTTAGCTCGCCGCGAAAAAAGAAAACCGAATGATTTTTTAACAAGTATGGTCGAGCTCCTAGAAGCCGGAAATAAAGGACTCAGTACGGCAAAATCATTGATCATACAAGCAAAGAAAAAACGACCACAACCGGACGGCAAAGTAAGCTTTAATGTGAATCGTGTTAAGCTTTGTGCTCCTGTCCCTAACCCCAAAAAAGTCTTCTGCCTGGCAGGTAATTATCAAGACCACATTGAAGAGGGGGGAAGTGCTAAATTGTCTATCCAGGACAAAGAAACACCCCGAATATTTATGAAACCTCCGACAACAACTGTAATCGGACCTAGGGATAAAATCCTAATACCTCCAGTAGCAAACTCCATAGACTGGGAAGGAGAACTGGCCGTTGTCATAGGGCGTAAATGTAAAGGTATTAAGGCGGCCGACACCCTGAAATATGTCGCTGGCTATACAATAATGAACGATGTGTCAGAGAGAGATTTAAAAATAAAAAAACGTACAAACAGCCGACCACGAGATGAATGGTTCGATTGGCTGAATGGGAAATGGCTAGACACATTTGCACCGCAAGGACCCTGGATAGTAACGCGCGATGAAATACCAAATCCTCAAAAGCTTGACATAAGCACATTCATCAATGGGGAACGAAAGCAACACAATAACACCGGCCAGATGCTGTATCCCGTAAAAAAGATAATCGAATATATTTCGGCGATCATTACGCTTGAGCCTGGAGATATAATCAGCACGGGCACAATTTCAGGAGTAGGTGCAACCACCGGAACATTTATGCAGCCTGGAGACAAAGTACAAGTCGAAATTTCAGGGGTCGGCGTATTAAATAACTCAGTAGCCGCCAGTAAGAAATAAATCTCATTTGTCGAACTACCAAAATGGAGAAAATGAAGTCAGCGGACTTCTAAGCCGTTCCTTTGTGGTTCTCTGCGCTATTTACTTTCTGAACAGTTTTCTTTCTTCCCCTTTTTCTGCGTTGTTTCCGGTTTATGTGGAAGCAGACTTGGCACGCCCTTCGTGGTTTACGGGGTACCTGAAAGGACTAATGCTTTTTTTAGGGGGCATCTTTGCTATTTCAGCAGGCCGCCTTTGCGACAGGTTCGGACAAAAATTTACCCTGATTCTTGGTCTTATCGGCAGTTCTTTCGGGGGACTCGTATTTCACACTTCAGATCCAACGGGTTTAACCATGATGCTAATCGTGATGGGTGCATCAAGCGGACCTTGGTCTACTGCGGGACAGAGCATGCTTATACATTCGGTGCGCCCCGCCTATTTGGGTTTGGGGAGTGGCCTGTATTTTTTAAGTAATACGCTTGGTAATGCATTTGGTAGTCTCTGTACAGGATGGCTCAAAACAATGTGGTCTTTCCCTGACATAGGCACGGTAACCTTTGTGGGTCTATTGCTCCTAACTGGCCTTGCAATTGTGTTTGTCCCTCCTATGCGTTTATCCACCAACAAATCAAACGGCAATCACATTAACCGTGAATCAACTTGGACGGCCTACAAACCATTACTTATACGAAAGGACATATGGTTACTTTTAAGCCTCCGCCTAACAATTACAACTTTCTGGGGAATGGCTACGTTAGCCATTCCCCTACTAATTTACCGAGTGAGCAACAACGAATCATTACCCGCTTACTTTGCCGCCATTTCACTTGTCGTCGCGGCTATTTTCCAATTAGGTACGGGGCTTCTCAGTGATCGAGTAGGCCACAAAACCCCGCTAATCTTTTCAGCATTAGGTATCTGTATCAGTACTTTGGGACTCGCCTTATTTCCGACATCACTATTCGGAATATTTGTGTATGGAACATTTCTTACCGGCACAGCTTGGGCCGTGTCTACACTAGTTCCCAAATTAATAAACGAGGTAGCTGGCCCAGATGAGCGAAATCGTGTAGTTGGCTTAGGCCACTTAGCATGGAGCATTTCAATGTTTAGCGGTAACCTTGTTGGGGGCTATTTGATTGATATCTATGCCGGCCTACCGTTTGTTGTCGGGTGCGCATTAACCACATTAGGCACTATTTTTTCCTGGAGTCTTTGTCGCCATCTGGACAACGTGAAAAGTAAGTCTTAGAATAGTTCAAATCTTTCGGACAATATTATATTTGCAGCATCTTTCATCCCATTAATCGGCTATTGAATGCAACGGCTCCGTCTATTCTTAGTTTCACTATCACATTTTTGTGTAGATAGCTATTCCTCCTTATTACCTCCTTTGCTTCCGTTGTTAAAAACCCAGCTAGGACTTAGTCTGGCACAAACAGGTTTTCTTGGTACAATTGTTTCAATTTGCAACATCAGTCAGCCGTTGATGGGAATTTGGGCCGATCGAATGAACAAACGATATCTAGTCGTCGGCGGGCTTTTGATGTGCGCTATTTTTGCCCCACTTATTGGCGTAGCCTCTTATTATTGGCTACTGGTAATTATTTTAGCCTTCGTTGGAACGGGCGTAGCTGCTTTCCATCCACAGGTTTTTTCCCTTGCTGGTGAATTAAGCGAACCTCGGCGATCTTTTGGTTTGGCATGGTTCATTTTCGGAGGCACCATAGCAATCGGCCTGACTCCCATATGGGTACCGTTGTTTGCAAAAAAGATTGGACTCGGGCTCCTTCCACTGACCTCAATACCCGGCCTCCTTTGTGTAGTCCTTTTAGTGAAATTTATTCCTTTAAACAATCCTCATGCTTCGACATGTGGGAACAATTCAAATTGGGGATCCCTCAGAAAACATACTTTCCCCTTGTCAATGATCACGGTTGTCGTGGTACTTCGCACAATTACAGGATTGGGCTTTGGAACTTTTTTGACACTGCTCTGTGAAGAGCGAGGCTTAGACCTGATCTCTGGGGGCATAGCCTTGGGTCTATATAATACAGCGGGAGTAGTAGGAGCTCTTGTTGCCGGATATTTAGCCGAGCGTATAGAATCTAAGCTGTTGGTATATATTTCACTTTTCCTAGCAACTCCATTCCTTTATGGTTTTATGGCCATAGAAAATGGCATTTTTGGCTACGTATTTCTTACTATAGGGGGAGGCTTGTTAATATCATCTAACTCCATTTTAGTAGCACTTGCCCAGAAATTGGCACCAGAAAATTCTGCCCTTGCTTCAAGCCTTCCGCTAGGTTTTAGTTGGGGTTTGGCAAGCCTCAGCCTACCAATTATTGGACGATTCGCCGATTTGTTCGGAGTAACAACAACATTGAGCTATCTATCATTTCTTCCATTTTTAACTGGAATAATCGCGTTACTATTACCAACGGACCAAGAAAAGGGATAGAGACCATGTCTGCCTTGACTTACCTCAAGAATGAACAAAAAGAGTCTTTTCATAACGACGGCTTTCTTCACTTACCTTCGTTCTATGACGATGAAAAAATGGAGGAAATGCGCCGCCATTTCCATAACCTTGTCACAAAAACTAAGATGCGTCCTAAGAATATGAGCTATTCTTTTATGCCCGAGGAACAGGATTATGGATCAGATCCATTTAATCCGTTAAATGTCGTTGGCATTATGGATCAAACTCTGGCCAGTGATTACTGGTTTGATCAATTCACCGAACCACGCATAGTTTCTGTAATATCCGACCTATTGGGGCCCAACATCGATTTTCATAACGGAAAAGTTAGAAACAAGCCTCCTGGATTCTTTTGTTCGCAAAGCTGGCATCAGGATTGGCCCTATGAACGCCATTCGCACCCAGACTTGGCTGCTGCAATAACTTACTTAGATCCTACCCATTTTGAAGCGGGCGCCACCGAAGCAATTAGGGGCAGTCACCTTTTAGGAGAATGGGAAACACAAGAAAAAAGTCACACGATCGAACCAGAAAATATACCCGAAAAGGACCGTGTCGTTGTTGAGGCAAATGTAGGTGATGTACTCATAATTCACGTTTTGGTAGTACACCGTGCAGGACACAACTATACAAAACGAGGGCGACATGCAATCATCAACGAATACAAAACAACTGAAACCATAGACTCTTGGAATAACCGTTGCGCGTTTGCAGGCCTACCCTTAACACGTAACAAAAATTTACTACTTCCGAGAGTACAAACTACGTGAACTCTGTAAAAGGGGACAAACTATGCACGAAGAATGGAAACCTATCTATAGCGCTTTGGTTTGCGACATCATGGACCAGCTTGGTCACAGAGATCAAGCTATGACATATGACATCAGACCTAGTCATCCAGGAAGTTTGATTGCCGGCACTGCTGTGACGCTAAATGCATATGCCAGCCACCAATCGCACCCAGACCCCTATGGACAAATATTTTCGGCCTATGATTTAGTAACCAAGGGTGACGTTTTTGTCATAGCTACGAATGGCGAATGTAAATCGGGTTTGTGGGGTGAATTATTGTCGACAGCCGCTCAGGCACGCGACGTCAATTCTGTCGTGACCGATGGACTCGTACGTGACATACGTCAAATGAATGCGATGAATTTTAACTGTTTCTCACGAGGCTATTCTCCCTTGGATTCAGCGGGACGTATAGTCCCCGAGTCCGTCAATGAGCCAATCATGTGTGGAGGAGTCCACGTTCATCCAGGCGATTTTATCCTCGCTGACTTCGATGGAGTCGCTGTAATCCCATCCACAATCAAGGACAAGGTATTCAAACTATCTATGGAGAAATTAAAAGGCGAGAATACGGTTCGCGATGAATTAGCCAACGGAAGGTCACCGCGAGAGGTTTTCGATGAATACGGAATTTTATAATAGCTGACAGAAATCCATATCAACCATTTAAAATATATTTTGTTATAAGTCCCCTATAAATTGAAATAAAATCAGAGCGACCATTGGATTTATTATAGTAATAACAAAAGGGATTGGGGTTTAGCTCTAGGATTTTTGGTCCATTCTCGGTAAAAATAACATCAAAAGCATAAAACCCTAGATCTATTACACCAAAAATCCTTGTCGCCAGATCTGATAAATTCTCAAATAGTGGACCGCTTTTGAGAGGCACGGCTCTACCATCACCTTGATGAAGTGGATTGATGTCCTGATTTCCACCTACTGTACCTTCCTTAAGATAAGCCAAGAGGATTTTGCCCTGCGAGGCAACAGCGCGGTATTCTTTACCCAAAACATATTCCTGAACTACTAGAACGTTGTCGGCATAGGCACTTTGCTCAAAAATTCGTCTCAGTTGCAAAATAAGATCGGTAGCGTCTTTGGCAATATATACCCCTTGGGCTAAAGAGCTCCGAGACTTCTTAATGATTAAAGGGAAGCTAAATAACGCTGACAAATCCGATGCAATCTCTTCGGTCGTAGCAAAATTCTTATAGCGATTAAAGCGTGAATCCGCTAGTGGATTGAAAACCTGTTTAGTATGAGGAGTAGGCAAGCCAGCTTCACTCAACAAGTCGTATTGAAAAGCTTTGTCTTCAGCAATACGAGCCGACATATAGTCGTTGAACGGATGTTTATTTCGCCAAAAATAATAAGGTTTTCTTTTAGACATTATCTTGTACAATGTACCATCGTTGCTGCATGGCTCGACAATAACATCTAAACTACGGCATGCCTCTTTGAAACAATCGAAATTCTCTAAAGCCATATCTTCTGTGATACTATCACTTTCATAGGATAATTCAAAGAATTCTCGTGCCCTCGCTATCAAATGGAGAGATCCTGTAACACATAAAGCTCCATCGTCCAAATTTGTTAGCTCTATACCCCGAGAAAAAGCGTCCCTCCAATCTCTTATAATCTCTACAGGAACAGCATCTGGAACACCACGAGCTATATTTTCTGGCCTTTCTGCTTTAGGGTGATCGGATGCCGTAACAATAAATCGAATCGACAGTGGTGCTAACTCTGCCAAAATTGCCATTACATCGTGCCCAACACCAGTACCTATCACTATGTTCCATCTCAACCCTTCAATCCTCAGATTTTCAGCCAGAGCTCTCGCGGCTTGTGGATTATGTGCACCATCAAGTAACACCGGAGGAACCGTACTCACCCATTCAAAACGACCTGGCCAGGTATTTCCCTCAATTATTCCCACATGATCGGTCGCGGAAAGATCTAACCCTAATGACTGAACCGTACTCTGAGCTAATGCCGCGTTTTCGCAAAAGAAAGAAGGCTTATCATCAATCTCTATCGGATCAATAAACTGTAAATCAATACCAAGATCAGAACTTTTCTTAAGCAAAAAATCCGCTACTTCAGCAGTTTGTGAGGAAGGGGTGAACATCAAAGTGCCTGAACGTCCTATACATATTTTCTCAGCAGCAATTTCGGACAAGGTCTCCCCAAGGATACCAACGTGATCGAGACCTATTTTCGTGAGAACAGACACCTCAGAATCCCAAGCATTAGTCGCATCAAACCTACCCCCTAGCCCTACCTCAAAAACACCCCATTCAACATCCGCCTCGGCCATTGTGAAAACAGCTAAACCCGTTAGCATTTCAAAACGACTCAACGCCCCTAATTCTTCCTGATCAAAATCCTGGATGGCATTCTGCAATTTTATTATAGACTCAGTCCACACTTCTTTGGTAAGTAAATTCCCATTGATGCGAATCCGTTCACGTTCAGTATGTAGATGGGGCGACGTATATAGCCCAACTGACACTCCGGCGCCCGACAATAAATCTGCAATCAAATTTGAAACGGTTCCCTTACCATTCGTTCCACCGATAATAATAGAACGAAACCGTTTCTGAGGGCTGTCTAAACGCTTTAGTAAAGCACACATCCTAGGTAAATAATTTTCAAGCGATCCCAGAAAAGGTTTACCTGTCTCCCAATCAGGGAACGTATCTAAATAGCGCTTTGCCCGGAAATAGTCCATAACGATCTATTACAAATGAAAAGGAATGATATCACCCACCGCGCTTATGCATTTCCCGATGAGGATCTAATTTCAAATCAGTCAAACTGTAAAGTATTTCACGCTGGGGTTCCTTTAAACGATTTTCTGCGCCACGATCTTCTCTTTTTTTCCATATATCCTTTATAAAATCAGACAAATTTTCCTTTCGCCGTAGTCTGCTTCTTAGATCAAAACCATTAGAGGCATAAAGACATAAGTACCACATGCCATCTGCTGTAAGACGACTTCGATCACATGTGGAACAAAACGGATTACTTACTGAGGAGATAATACCAAAATGTGTTCCATCTTCTAAAGTAAAACTCTCGGCAGGTACGGAGCCTCTGATACCCACCGCCTTAATTGTGCCAAAATAGTTCGTCAATATTTTTAGAATTTCATCTCGTCCCACAACTTGATCCAAAGACCAATCGGTCGCTCCACCCACATCCATATATTCGATAAAACGTATTTCAGCACCAATGCTTTTAGCAAACAACACTAGTTCGCACAATTCATCATCGTTAAATCCACGAATAACTACTGTATTTATTTTGATACTCTCAAATTGAAAAGCTGCTGCAGTTTCCAAACCTTCACGCACCTTAGCCATGACCTGCCGACCCGTCATGAACTTCATTCTGCCTGGATCAAGCGTATCGAGACTTACCGTAATTCGCTGAAGACCAGCCGTATGTAAATCCTCAGCATATTGGGCCAATCTAGTTGCATTTGTTGTCAGAGCTATATCCCGAATAGATCTAATCTCAGACAAACTTGCAATTAATTCGGTTAGATCTCCTCGCAGTAAAGGCTCACCTCCGGTGATTCGCACACGGTCTACTCCTAAAGACGAAAATGATTCAACAACATGCACAATTTCTCTATTCGTCAATAGGTCTTGTTTGGGCAACCATGTATAATCCTCTTCCGGCATACAATATCGACATCTTAAATTACACCGATCGAGAACAGAAACTCGCAAACTGCGCAAACTTCTAAGGAAACGATCAATTACAGCAGATCTCGTTGTATTTAATTGTTCGGCAACAGACATGCAATCCTAACCGATTCACGTATGATTTGGAACAGAAAACAGAATATATGGAAGAAACAAGCTGTAGCAATGTAAATTAAACACATTTGTAAACACTCTAATAGTTGCTTAAGAGTAACTATAGGCGTCATATTTACTAAAACATTAAGGAACTAGGCTTATGAAAGATTTACGTGATATTCTAGCACGCGCACAACAATTAGAAAACGACAAACGAAGTTACGCAATAGCCACAGTTATTGGAACACACGGTTCAACCTACCGAGGACTCGGTGCCCGAATGTTAATAGAAAAAGACAATAATACGGGTAGTATCTCCGGAGGTTGCCTGGAAGAAGACTTACAACATTTTGCACAAAAAGCGATAAAAAAGGGTACGCCTCAGATAATTGATTATGACTATACAGATGATGATGACTATTTGTTTGGAACAGGAATGGGCTGTAGTGGACAATTACAAATTCTTATAACCCCAATGCCCAGTAAGAATGGTCAACACTTTATAAACACGCTAAAAAACGTCATAGAAAAAGGGGACCCAACAATCCTCATCACCGTTGTTGGTCACGAAGAACATTCAGACTTTTCTACTGGAGATGCCTTTATTTATTCTTCCGATAACACGAACAGTTTCCCAAAGGAGATAGGCTCTTCAATCCGCGATTTCTCGCAACATAACCCTATTAAAAACAATACATCGACACGTAGTTTGCGCAAGAATTTTTGCGGATTAGAAACATTGTATGAAATATTTTCGCCCCCCATGACATTAACTATTTTTGGCGCTGGTGACGATTCTAAACCCTTGATTTCCAGTGGAATAGGATTAGGATGGGAATTACAACTTGTAGACCATCGTCCCGCACTAGCTGACAACTCGAGATTCCCAAATGTCGGGAAAATTTATTACGCGCCTTCTGGTCAGTGGCCTCAAAAATTGAAGCTTCCACCAACTAGTGCTGCCATAGTCATGAGTCACAACTATCTTCAAGATCATGCTGTATTGGAAAAACTACTTACGCTTCCATTAGCTTACCTAGGCGTCATTGGCTCTCACGCAAGAAATAAAAAATTATTAAAAGAGCTAGAAGCAAAAGGAATTTTACCTTCAAACCCAAAAAACCTACACTCTCCCGCGGGTCTTGATTTAGGAGGTGACTGCCCTCATGCTCTTGCTTTATCTGTAAGCGCAGAGATACATAAGGTCGTCCATAACGCAACCGCTATACCCGTAAGTTTGGGCCAAGGACCAATCCACAACCGACGCGCGCATTCTGATTAATCGCGAGTCAATTGACGATAACGCACCCGTTGAGGTATTTCAGCCTCGTTACCTAAGCGCATTTTCCGGTTTTCTTCATATTCTGAATAATTACCCTCAAACCAGTAAACCTGACTATCACCTTCAAAAGCCAAAATATGCGTAGCTAATCTGTCTAAAAACCATCGATCATGGCTTATAACTAGGGCACATCCTGCAAAATTTTCCAAGCCTTCTTCCAGAGCCCGTAGTGTATTAACGTCCAAGTCATTGGTAGGTTCATCAAGCAAAATCACATTGGCACCTTCTTTAAGCATTTTTGCAATGTTAACTCTGTTGCGTTGCCCCCCCGACAGTTCACCAACTTTCTGTTGCTGGTCAGCTCCTCCAAAATTAAATCTTCCAACATATGCCCTAGAATTTATAGCACGTTCACCCAATTCAACTTCATCTTGACCTCCAGATATTTCTTCCCAAACTGTCTTAGCAGGATCTAAAGTTTCGCGAGTCTGATCAACGTATGCTAATTGAACTGTCTCTCCTAACTTTACCAAACCATCGTCTGCTTGCTCTTGGCCAGTAATCAGTCGAAACAAGGTCGTCTTTCCTGCCCCGTTGGGACCAACGATACCTACGATTCCTCCGGGAGGCATTCCAAATGACATATTTTCAAACAAGATACGATCCCCGTATGTTTTCTTTACGTTCTCAGCTTCGATAACTACATTGCCCAAACGAGGACCTGGCGGAATATAAATTTGTAACTCTTCATCTCTCTGTACAAGATCTTGATTCAACAATTCCTCGTAAGCCTGAATACGTGCCTTGCTTTTTTGTTGTTTGGCTTTAGGATTCATACGAGTCCATTCTAATTCACGCTGCAGCGTTTTCTGACGATCGCTCTCGCCTTTTTCTTCTACACGCAAACGTTCCTGCTTTTGTTCCAACCAAGAAGAGTAGTTCCCTTTCCATGGAATACCTCTACCTTGATCCAGTTCCAAAATCCAACCAGCCACATTATCCAAGAAGTATCGGTCATGTGTCACCGCAATAACCGTTCCTTCATACTGCTGCAAATGCCCCTCCAACCAAGCAACCGTTTCAGCATCTAAGTGGTTTGTTGGTTCATCCAACAACAGTATATCCGGTTTCCCAAGTAACAAGCGGCACAAAGCAACACGCCTTTTTTCTCCTCCCGAAAGGTGATCTACCAAATCATCTTCAGGTGGACACCTTAAAGCCCCCATGGCCATCTGAAGCCGGCTGTCCAAATCCCAAGCTCCGGTTGCATCCAATTGTCCCGCCACTTTAGATTGTCGTTCGATAAGTTTATTCATGGCTTCATCATCCATAGGTTCGGAAAACTGTTCATTGATTTTTTCATATTCCCGAACCAGATTTACAGTATCCTGAATGCCCTCCTCCACGATTTCACGAACAGTCTTTCCATCTTGAAGAGAAGGTTCCTGTTCCATATAGCCAACAGTGAATCCAGGAGATAGATCTATCTTACCCTCAAATTCCTCATCGACGCCCGCCATTATGCGCAACAATGTACTTTTCCCCGACCCATTTAACCCAAGAACGCCAATTTTTGCTCCATAAAAATAAGACAGTGAAATATCTTCAATAATCTTATTCCGGTTATAGTGTTTACTAACACGCTGCATTGAATAAATAATTTTTTCCGATTCACTCATCCCTTAACTCCTCAAGCTGTTCATAAGCCGAAAATACGATATTTAAATCGCGCTGCGCTTGTAATATGCCCGACTTTGGCGTCCTGCCAGGCTGACAGATGCATGCCAAAAAATCTTGCGCTTGTGCTTTATATCCCATAAGATCAAAAACACCCGGAAACTTCAAAAATCGCTTTTTGGAGTTTCGTATTCGTACATATAATCCATTACTTTCAAAAAGTATTTCTCCTTTTGACCCACAAACAATGGAATGTTGAAACAAACCATGCATTCTATCGGGGATGTCCCAAGCGTAATCCAAGCAAACATTCAATCCATCAGAATAATTTAGTTCAATATGCGAACGACGTTCGCATTCTCCCGATACAAAGCTCGGAAATTTTGCAACAACCTGCTCTGGCGCTCTTTCGGTCAAACCTGATATAAGCGCTAAAAAATGAATTCCGCCTTCAAGCAAAGCTCCACATTCGTTTTTCCATCCCTCTGATTGTTGGGTGAAGCATTTCCGAACATGGATTCGCTCCAAATCACCAATGAACCCTTCCCTTATTATTTTCCTCATTAATAGCAATGATGGCTTGTAATAATAATTTTCCGCAACAACCACCGACAAATCACGATGCGTCTCTGCGACCGACACCAAAGATTCTAGCTCTGCCTTAGAGATACATAAAGGCTTTTCAACTAAAACATTTTTTCCAGCAGATAATGCAGCTTTAACTCCGTCTGCGTGCACAGCTGGTGGCGTACATAATACGACCGCATCTATATCATCAGCCAGAGCATCCTGATACTCGTTATATACAACACCGCCACCATATGCCTCGGATAACGCTGACGCTTTCTCGACGTTGCGACTAACAAAACGGAGATCCACCTTCCTCCGTAATTGCTTAGCATGGACACGAGAAATAGCGCCGCAACCTACAATACACACTTTTTTCAACTGTATCTCACTATTATCAAGTATGTATTCCTTGTAATTTCATAAGAGTCAGGTTCCGTTCGCAACAATATGCTTAGCAACACGCAAAGCATTTGCAGCTATAGTTAAACTTGGGTTGACCCCTCCCGAACTTGGCATAAACGATCCATCAACGACAAATAAATTATCGACTGACCAAACTCTACACTGCGGGTCTAATGCTCCATTCTCCGATGTAGTGGCGCTACGAAGAGTACCAACAGCATGAGAAAAAGAATCGATTGGATATGTGTATGACAGTAACCCGCCAGCCTTTCGCAAAATTCGGCGGGCACGTTTAACCAAATAATTGCGACGTATCATGTCGGAATGAGAATATTCATGTTCAATTTGAACAAGGGGCATACCCAAGATGTCTTTCCGGCTACTAAGACTCACGTTATTAGAAATCTGACCATCGTCTTCGGCAACACATAACAGATTTTGAATGCGGTTTGCTAAACGACCGGCAAACCAACTAATTGCTACAGGTGCATGATGGCTAATTACTTCCCCTGCCGGTGTGTAAATATCTTGAATTACACCAACAGCCGTACCAAGATCCTCTCGCATGTCCTCATAATAATCTGAAAAACATAACTGCTTATGGAAAATCTGTTCTGGGTTTGTAGGGAACGGAAATACATAACTGCAAACTGCGTTGCAATGTCTCATCAAAAAGCGTCCTATTAAGGGATGTTGTACTTCAGAGCGCTTTAATAATGCTGGACTTTGAATGGCCCCGGCTGCTAAAACAATTACATCTCCTTCGACCACACAGCGTTTACCATCCGTCTTGTCGATATATTCTACAGCTGATGCACGTTTACCTTTAATATGGACACGCTCAACAATCGTATTAGTCTTGACCGTCAATGCATCCGATCTCACACCTTTAAGAAAAGTCGTAGCCACATCATTTTTTGCTTCAATTTGGCACGGAAAACCGTCACAAGTGTTACATAATTGGCACTGGGGCCTGCTAGAATCATTAAAATTAATTGCAAGAGGCATTGAAAAAGGATGAAGACCCAACTTAATACCCGCTTTTGCAATTCGTTGCGCTGGGGCCGTAAGATCTATTGGTTCAAACGGATAAGATAGAATACCTGGTGGTTCGCAAGGATCACTGCCGACACATCCATGAACACCCAAAAGATTCTCCGCTTGTTCATAATACACGGCAAACTCATCATATGAGAATGGCCAGTTTGTGAAATCATTCTCACGAAGACGCAAGGACGCACCACCATAAAATACAGATTTACCCCCCACCACCTCATTGGCATATATCTCAGAAAAATTCCGCGAGCCATATTGTCGTACTAAAGTAGGAACACGCCCCTTGTATCGTTGCTCCAAAAGTATCTTGTTTTGATCCCAATCCTCCGAGTCTCGGTAGGGCCAACGGCCGCGTTCAAGTACAAGCACACTTCGTCCCTCATTCAATAGAGCATGTGCGACCAATGCTCCCCCAAAACCGGATCCTACAACAACGGCATCATATCCATTCAAGTTCGTAGACATATAGCAAAGCTAGGGAAATAATTATTATCAGTGCCACACAATGAAACCGTTCACGCGTATCTAATTGATCCTGGATACGGGGCAAATCCGGTTTAAATTTACCCGACATATTTCGTTGTATATAGGTCTTGTAATACTCGACAGTAAAACGCTCTAAACCGCCGTTCATATAAATCAAAAAACCCAGAGAAAGTGGATCTTGCTGATCAAACATGAAGAAAAACAACGGACTCAACATAGCCAACACCATTCCCGACCGTTGAAATTTTAGCGGTTTGAACCCCTCAAACGGGGCATCCTTATAGGCTCCGCCTAAGGCTACTACACATCCGGTGGCGTATGCAACAACCAGATACGACCAAAATGATTGAATAGGTATTTCAACAATCAAAAATGCGAAAACCACGAATATTATTAGCGAGCCTACGCTATAACGAAGTATGTCGCTACCTACGTAACGCCCAAAAAATGTAATTCTAGAGGGAACAAAATATTTACTTTGATCTTCGGTTCGAAAAAAACCTTTATAAATTTCAGCAAGAAAACGTTCAATTCCCATAACCAGAAAAAAAAGTTCAACTAAATTTAACTGCGATAAACGCCCGTTAACAGAGGGTAAAAAGTATAACGACAAGAAGATTCCGACGTGAAAATAAATACTTCGAGGAAACGTTCGAAGCTTAAACCCTTCGTATGGACCGTCTTTAAAAGCACCCCAAAGTGAGGTATACAAACCAGAAACACAGACCACAACGCATCGAATAGCAAAATCCATAGTAACTCTCAGATGATTTGGTAACAATAAATAGTAGCTTAGCTTTGAGTACTCGGCAAGGAGCCAACAACCCCTTTTGCCAATAGCAGATCACATATTTAGGTTTCTCGTTAACACACCCAAGAGGAGGAACATATGAGACTCGGCGTCGTCGGCATGGTACCATCAAATTTCAGAGAAATAACGCCACAACACTTGGAGGCAATTAGTGCTTTAGAGCTAACAGGCGCAGGTTTTCACTACCCCGGTGATAAAATGTCCGACCTTAAGACGGAAGAGTTACACGCCGTTCGTCAAACATTCAAAGACACTCATATGGATTTAGTACAGTTTGGCATAGGCTATGGAGAGTGCCTATTTGACCCTGAAGAATCTGTCCGTGACTCGGTATTGAACAAAATATATCGCGGGATTGAGGTTGCTCGAGAATTAGACGCTATCGCATGCCTAATACGTACGGGCAGCCTGAACCCCAAAGGATCCTATGTACCTTCAAAATCCAACCAAACTATAGGCGCAAAGAGCAGACTAATTGAGACGCTGCGTTTAATTGCACGTAAAGCCGAGCAAGAAGATGTTAATGTCGTAATCGAGACGCACTTACTGACGATCATGGGATCTCCTGAGACGAATAAAGAAATCATCAATGAAATAGGATCAAAAAATATTTCAGTAGTTATGGATTACGTGAACCATTTTCAAAACCTTGAACAAGTCTACAATAACAAGGACCGACTCAATCAAATTTTTTCTTCCATGAATCCAATTTCTATCCTTGGCCACTGTAAAGACATTAATATCGGGGCAGGCTTAGTTCTTCATATTGATGAGGCAATCCCAGGAGAAGGTGAGCTCGACATCGGATTCGCTTTAAAACTATGGCACGAAGCACATCCAGATGGCTATATGTTGCTTGAACATTTACCGAACGAACACTACCCACGAGCTGCAAAAAATACTATCCGCATTATTCGAGACCAATCGATACCACTGTGCTAAAATACCCAAAGAAAAAACCTTGCAGCATTGCGTACTGGGTCTCAATCGCTACGGGAAAACTAATAGAGCTTTGCTGGGTAATATCAGCATCTTATGTGTTTTGGGGAGCTTGCAGTCAAAAATCTCCAGTTCACACAGACCTCCCAGACATAGAAAAAGATTCACCTACCGAAATCATCTCCTTTAACAAAACTGGAAGGATTGATTCAACATTTAATTACTATATATCCGGTAATGACACAATATATCATGGCGAATTCACAACGTATTACATCAATGGCTCTATTGAAAAAACAGGCTACTACCACCATGGTCAAAAAGATAGTATTTGGTCTTTTTTTGAGGACGGAGGTGAAATAAGATTTCGACAAACATGGGAAATGGGTCAACGTTGGAACGGACCTTTTTTCACTTATTGGCCCAACGGACACATTAGTGAATACGGTAGTTATCGCGAGGGTAAATGGCATGGCACCTACACTAGCTATTATGCAAACGGAAGGATAGAGGTGAATACTCAATACACCAACAATGAGATTCACGGTGATTATTTTGAATTTTTTAAAACTGGTCAAAAGAAATTGTCCGGCGAATACAGTAATGGAATAAAAATCGGAATTTGGACTCATTACGATGATACCGGTATAGCTCTATTTCGCGAGAAATATAATAATGGAACATTAGAGAAAATCGAACAGACTGTAGTGGAACGATACGAAGACGGAAGCATCAAGTCCGTGACACCACTAACGGACGGGGAAATCAATGGCACATTGAATCGCTATTGGCCTGACGGCTCTCTTAGGGAAGAAACACGCTTTGTCCGAGGTAAACGTCATGGGGCGAGTTATTCTTATTGGCAATACGGCGGTCTTCGCAAAGAAGGCACAAACGACAATGGGAAAAAGCAGGGCATATGGAAAACATTTGACCAAGAAAGGAACCTCACAATCAAAGCAACGTATGCCCAAGGAAAATTGTCGGGGCCTTACACCTCTTTCTATGTGAACGGTCAGGTTGAATGGGACGGTGAATATTTTCTAAATCAGAGAATTGGAATATGGATAAATTACGCGATTGACGGTTCAAAAAGACTAAAACAAACTTGGGAAAAGAACCGACTCATTCAAGGAATAGACTGTCGAAAAAATGCAAACGACTGCAATTAAATATTTTTTTTCTTCGCAATGTCCGAATTAAATTTAGCAAAAACCTGTGAGCTTCACGTCCATATAGGTGGCTGCCTAAGCCCTGAACACCTTTTCGAATTGGGCCGTGAACATTACAGACAAATTGATTGGACGCCTTACGAAAAAAGTTTTCTTAAAGCGTATGGCTATACACCTGATCCAATCCAGATATTTTCACGAGCAGTTAAAGACAAAAATCACCGAGCAATAAATCCTTGTTGTGTAATGAGTAAAGAAGATACAGGGGATTTCAATAAGTTTCAGGCAAAATACGACTTCGGCCTTTGTATCTTTCGTTACTGGTGGCATACACTCGGCCGTGTAAACGAACTACTAAATCATATCTTTGCCCAACATCAAAGTGAAGGAGTCCTTTACGCAGAATATCGAGCTTTAGCGCCACATGAAAAAGAATCTTCAAAAGATCTCGTTGACTTTCACGAAACTATAGTGACAGCACTGCGTGAGGCATGTAATAAAAATTTCGAAGCTCGCTATATTGTAAGCTTACCGCGCAACTCACCTTTAGAATGCTACAATATTATTAGGCAATGGTTAGACCTCAGACCAGACCTGCTCCCCTATGTAGTAGGATTTGACTTTTGCCATTTCGAAGAAGGTTTCCCACCCCGTACCGCGCAAAACTTCTTCTCACAATTACGCGAAGACAATAAAAGAGACCCACAGAAACATTTCGATGTGACCTACCATGTCGGAGAGATCTTTTTTGATAAATCTCTGGAAAGTTCAATTCGTTGGTGCCACGAAGCGGCGGAGTTAGGTGCCGTTAGATTGGGTCACTGCATCGCATTGGGACTTGACCCTGACGTATCAATCAATCGGATTCCCAACGCACACTCACTTGAAACCATCAGCGAACGCATCGACCAGATACAATACGATATAAAATATTATGATGAGCTTACCAAGTGGGGAATCAAAATAAGTCGTCAAAAAATAGAAAAAGAATTACAAACCTTAAAAAATATGCCCTTAGAAAAAAAAGTAGAACGTCCCTATTATAAAAATCGCTTAGCTGAAATCCGGAGACGGCAAGATTTTGTTTTATTTCGCTTGAAAAAATTAAACGTAGTGATTGAAGTATGCCCTACTTCAAATTTATTCATGGGTTGTGTCCCAGATCCGTCCGCACACCCCATACACCGTTTTATAGAATCAGGAATTTCATTGGCAATTGGCTCTGATGACCCGGGGTTATTTGGCCAATCTCTGGCGGAAGAAATAGATTGGGTACCTCAAAATTCAGCTGTGAGCAGCGCTAAATTAGCTCAATGCCTAAAAAACCCATTTGATTTAAGGCTTTCTCACAAACGGAATAAATTCGTCTTGAATGAATAGATCGGCCTTTACGAACTCCGACTTATTTTTCATATTGCGCTTTGGCATATAAACCTATCTAACCGTGAGAATACCAATGAAAATCGTTGATATAAAAGTTATTCCCTTTGAAGTCCCTAGGCGACCTTTTCATAATGGAAAACTACTAAGTGAAACAATCATACGACAAACTTTAACTAAAGTTATTACCGACGAGGGATTGGAAGGTTACTACTTCGGAGGGGCGGGGCACGGCGATATGGATGGAATATCTCCCGAACAGGCTTCCACTTTAGAGGGACGTTTAAAAAACTTAGTCGCCGGACAGGATCCGTTTGATCGAGAAAGGATCTGGCATTGGATGTGGACGGCCCATCGAATTTCTGAAAACTTAATGAGCGTTCTTGATTTGGCTCTCTGGGACTTACAGGCTAGAGCATTCAATATACCTCTATATAAACTTTTAGGTGGCTGCAGAGACAAAGTTAAAGCCTATGCCAGTACATACCCTAATATGGGGAGTCCACAAGATTACGCTGACCATGCCTTAGAATGTAAGAATGCTGGCTACAAGCACTACAAGATACATCCTTACTATTTCTGGGATCCTGCAACTGGACAACCTGACCCCGGACGGCCGTCACACATAAAAGAAGATATGGAAGCCTGTAGACTGGTACGCGACGCTGTCGGTTCGGATATGATACTGAGCTACGACCCTTGGGGCACGTATCGTACCTATCAAGATGCTTATACAGTTGGACGGGAATTAGAGGAACTTGACTTTTATTGGTATGAACATCCTATGCCTGAATATCGGGTTGCTCCCTATAAAAAATTGTGTGACGAACTAAGCATCCCAATTCTATCCCCAGAAATCGTCGAAGGCAGTATCTTTTCTCGTGCCGATTGGATCTTGCGTGGTGCCTCGGACATGACACGTATAGACGTCCTGCGAGGAGGTGTTACAGGTGTCAAGAAAATGGCAGGTATTGCGGAAGCCTATGGCATAAAATGTGAGATTCACATGAGTGGCTATGCCAATCTCCAACTCCTCGGCTCCACAAGTGAAGACGTTTGTGAATTTTACGAACGCGGTCTAGTAGCGCCAGGAGTTGATTGCAACGAACCACCCCCTTATATGAATTCACTTGGAGACCCATTGGATTCGGATGGTTACGTAAAGCTTCCACAACATCCCGGAATGGGCTACGATATCAATTGGGATTACATAGATTCACATAGGATCTGAGAAAAACTTAAAGGTGACTTTTCATGACACGTATTGGAATTGTAGGATACGGCTACCTAGGAAAATATATATACGACCAGATTATAACGCGGCCTGAATTAGGATTAGAAGTTGCCTTTGTATTCAACCGAAGTCTGGAACGCTTAACAAATATACCCTCTGATCATATTCTCCATAATATCGAAGAATGTCGAGAACTGTCACCTGATTTAATCATCGAATTAGCCCATCCTGATGTTAGTCGACAATACGGCGAATTATTTCTTTCTTGCGCAGACTATATGCCACTCTCACTAACCTGTTTATCAGATTCAAACATAGAAGCCCGACTCATAAATACGGCAAAAACATCGGGCACAAGGCTATGCATAGCACATGGGGCTGTTTTTGGATTAGATGCGCTTAACGAAGGTAAAAATTTGTGGGAAAATGTAACAATAACCATGCGTAAACCAACAAAAAGTATTGATTTTTCTGCATGTCAAGAAGTCGACAGCAAACGCATAACAAAAGAAACCGTTCTTTATGATGGACCTACGCGTCAGGTTTGCTGCAAATTTCCACGTAACGTCAATTCACATGCCGCGACAGCCTTAGCTGGTATAGGTTTCGATCGTACACGATCACTCCTAATTGCAGATCCTAATCTTGAAGCCTCTATCATTGAATTGGAAGCCAACGGCGATGGAGCACAGATAAAACTGCAACGCACAAATCCAATGCAGGGCGTAAGCGGCGTCCTCACATTAATGTCAACTTTAGCCAGCATATGCCGTACTGCCGACGCAAATGAATCATCTATTTTTATTTGCTAAGAATCCCGTCTTTATAAAATCTCCAAAATCGCTTCCGGCGGACGTCCTATTCGTGCCTTGCCATTGTGAACTACAATAGGACGCTGAATCAAAATAGGGTCCTTTATCATAGCCTCAATCAACTTGTTTCGATCCTGTTCATTCTCTATGTCATTAATTTTATATTCATCTGAGTCTACCCGAATTAATGCCCGTGGATCCATTTTCAAAACTTGTAACAAAGAATCTAATTGACTAAAACTTGGTGGGTCCTGTAGATAAAGTATCACTTCGAAATCTATACCGCTCTCTTCCAATAGTTCCAAAGTCTTACGGCTTTTCGAACAACGGGGATTATGGTAAATGAACGTATTTGACATAATGACCTCAAAAATAAATAGGTTAGCCTTCTTTCGATCGTCAATAAGAATAATAGGAAAAGCAGATATTTACTAATCCGGAAAGACAATAAAAAGTTACCTATCGATATATCTATTGGTAATAAACCCTTTGAAAATTCTGACCTACCAAACTAATTAAAACATCCTATTGTCAAATCGGTTATTAAGACTTTGATTTTTCCCGATAATAAAGGATCACCTAAAATGACAAATTATGACGAAACTAAAGTCCCAAAATTTGAGCTTCCCGATTCTCTTACCTGTATAGACGGCACAAATTGCACTACGCCCGAACAATGGATCCACATACGGCGCCCAGAGTTGTTACAACTTTTTTCCGAAAACATATATGGGAAAACACCGGATTTAGGACATCCGTTGCGTGCGGAAATAATCGAGGAAGGGATTGCTCTATCCAAACGAGCATTGCGACGGCAAATTCGTTTGTTCTTTCCTCAAAAGACAGATACTACTGCCACCCACATGGATATATTATGTTATATACCAAGCGAAATTGAAAAACCCATCCCCTTATTACTAGGATTAAATTTCGCTGGCAATCACACAATTCAATCCGATCCATCAATCCTTTTAACTTCAAGTTGGATAAGTGAGAAATGGGAAGGCGTAGCAAATAATTACGCTACAGAAAAAGGTCGTGGCACCCAAGCTTTACGCTGGGATATAGACCAAATAATAGACCGCGGATATGGTTTAGCAACAGTCTACTATGGAGACATTGATCCTGACTTTGACGACGGCTACCAAAATGGTATACATCCAATCTTTTACGGCCCCAAGCAGAAACAACCGAAAAACGATGAATGGGGGTCTATAGGAGCTTGGGCTTGGGGATTAAGTCGAGCGCTTGATTATTTTCATACAGATGAGTCAATTGATAATTGTAGAGTGGCAGTTTTTGGACATTCACGATTGGGAAAATCGGCCTTGTGGGCAGGTGTCTGCGACGATAGATTCGCACTCATCATTTCAAACGAATCTGGCTGCGGTGGTGCAGCATTATCTCGCCGTTGCTATGGGGAAACTATCGAGCATATAAACGAGAGTTTCCCCCATTGGTTTTGCAACAATTTTAGAAAATTTAACCTTAATGAGAAAAATCTACCTATTGACCAACATCAGTTAATTGCACTAGCCGCCCCACGTCCCATTTATATTGCAAGCGCGGTCGATGATCGATGGGCAGATCCCCAAGGTGAGTTTCTTTCGGCTTTAAATGCTAACGAGGTATATCATTTACTCTCACATGATGGACTCCCCGTCCAAAAAATTCCCACTCTTGAACAACCAGTAATGGGCCGTATTGGTTACCACATTCGGCGTGGCGGACACGGCGTGATGCCATACGATTGGAATCAGTTCCTAGATTTTGCGGATCTCAATATGCCCGGAGTTAACAATTAGTACAACCAACACTCAACTTATTTTATTTGGAGTTTACTTATGACAACACTGATAACACCTAATCATATTAAAAAATTTCAAGACGATGGATTCCTAATGATCGACTCTCTTTACAACGCGAAAGAGATGGCACTGCTACTAAACATCGGGAAAAATGATAAAGAAAAAAATGAACTGGTACATGCCCCCCGCGATGCTGAAGGTAGAGAAAGTAAGCTATGGTTAACTTCAGAAATTGAACAAAAGGACATATATAATGCTATTTGTCATGGATCTCGAATGGTAGATACCATGGAAGCACTGATGGGGGACGAAGTCTACCTATATCACTACAAGATGATGGTGAAGGAGGCTCAAGTCGGAGGGGCATGGGAATGGCACCAAGACTATGGCTATTGGTATAACAACGGTGCATTATTTCCTGATATGGCCTCTTGTATGATTGCTGTAGATGAGGCATACAAAGAGAATGGATGTCTACAAGTTCTTAAAGGGTCACACAAAATTGGTCGTATCGAACATGGAACCTTTGGCACACAGACGGGTGCAAATCCTGAAAGAGTTGCTTTAGCTAAAAGTCATTTAGAGCATGTTTATTGTGAAATGAATCCGGGAACTGCTTTGTTTTTTCATGCGAATCTTTTACACAGTTCGGATCCCAATGAAAGTAAGAATCCGCGATGGAGCCTAATATGCTGTTATAATACCCGCCACAATCCATGTGAGGACAAACCCGGACATCCAAGCTATAGGAAACTTAAGAAATGGCCAGATCAAGAGGTGGTCAAAATGGGTGACGCTCAGTGGGAGAAATTACAAAAAAATGGTTAATGAAGATGATCCTACAAAAATTCCAGATCAAGTAAATACCTCACCTGCTCCTATACCGGAAACAGTATTTGTCGCAGCTGGAGCACACATAATCGGCAATGTGCACTTAGGTATAAACTCCTCCATATGGTATAACACCGTTATTCGAGGCGATATAAATCATATTGACATTGGAGACCGCACAAACATTCAAGATGGTTGTGTAATTCATGTGACAAACACGAACCCGTGTTCTATCGGCAATGATGTGACCGCCGGGCATGGCGCTCAACTCCACGCATGTGAGATTGAAGACGGATGCTTGATAGGTATGGGGGCAATCATTCTATCGGGCGCACGCATAGGTCGCGGGAGTATCGTGGGAGCCGGCACTCTCATACGCGAGAATGAAGACATACCGCCATTAAGTCTTATAGTAGGAATGCCGGGCCGTCACGTTCGCAAATTACCCCCTTCAACCTACCAAAATCATATCAACTGGGCTCAAAAATACGTAAAATTGGCACAAAATTATTCTATAAATTCTTAACAAACACAGAAAAGACTTTAGAAATCTGACTTTTAATCATGTCCCCGGCGAATAGCAGAAGCCGAAAATCTGATTTGAAATCTATAAACCCGTTTTTGCTTACAATAAACCTCATACGTCTTGGGATCGATTTTGTAGGGCACATCCAAACGGTTAACATCGACAAGTGCCTGATAACCTCTCTCAGAAAAAATATCAATCAGTATAGTTAATGCTAAAGGATCCTCAAACAACGAATCTTCGGAATTAATTACTGTCATTCCGGTAATTGCATATCTAGAAATAATAGGCATGAATTTTTGATTAATTAAATCGATCACACGCTGGAACAATTGAGGATGATCCTCATTATATGTCTCCAACCTTTCAACTAATTCCTGACGAGCATACAACACTAACTGTCCTGCCGTACCTATAGTACGTATCCTGTCGTGGGTTTCACCAGAAAGCTCAAGCGATGATTGATAAGAGAATTCTTCCTCAATCATTTCTTGCACTTCATCAATAGATTTTGCGGCATCTATAAAATGAAAATGAAATATCTTTCGTAATGAACTTAGAGCATCATAGGTCGTATCTTTGAACAAACGATAACGATTACGCGCCAATTCTGGATCTAAATCTGTCGGTCTGATGTCTTCTTTTTTTCCGACGCCCGATTCAGCGGTTTTTCTGTTCCGTTCAGCAGTTTTCTCGCCACGCTCCAACTGACGTCTAACACTCACTTCTTCATCAACAAAAAGCAAAACTGTCCGAAATAACGGCCGAGGAAGTTCAAGGCCTTCCTGACGCATTTCCTCGCGCAAACCAATCATCTTATCAAAAAAATGTTTTAAACATTCGGTTTGGACAGTAGTTCGAGGAAATCCATCCACAATTACTCCTCGCTGATATTGCGGCTCCAATAACTTTCGCAGCAACAACTCAACTACTTCTTCATCGCCAACCAAATTCCCAGCAGCCTTAATTTTCTGAGCGCGTGGACTGCTGAGTAAATCACTTATGACAATAGGATTGGCGGTTATACCACGCGCCTCCATAACAAAAGGCGTATTTGTACCCTTACCTGCTCCAGGAGCTCCACCCAACCATATGATTTCCCCAGGAAAAATCAAGTTTCTGCGACCAACCTCACTCTCCAAATCTGCCCAAACATGCGCAAAAATAAGGCTGGCATCTTTGATTTCTAAATCGTCAATTTTTGGAGAATCTATTTTATTAGCTTTGTTCAGCTTATCTACTCCTTAACATACAATAAAAACGAAAACCCTGAGGGCAACGACAGGATGAGATACTCGGCGATTTAAACTTCGGAATATATATACTATGTTTTAATAGAAAAACATAGAAAAATCAAACCTGTACATATTGGCCCGAACACACAATGCAACGAAAGCCCCTCTTCCATTCACAAAATTCATTTAGATCGAGGTTCCCAACAATCTTCCAACTTACGATGCGTAAATTTTTTCGTTCCCTTCCCTTCATAGGATTCTACTATGTGTCCGTTTCCCTCAACTACATATTTATGAATAGTCAGACCCTCTAATCCTACGGGACCACGACTATGCAATCTATTGGTACTTATCCCAACTTCAGCGCCCAATCCATATCGAAAACCATCAGCAAAACGAGTAGAGGCATTATGCATCACCGTCGCAGAATCAACCTCACGCAAAAAAGTTTTTGAGTTCTTTATATTTTCCGTTACTATGCTATCTGTATGATGACTCCCATAACGATTGATGTGCGCTATAGCCTCTTTACAATTATCTACGACACGGATTGACAAAACGTAATCCAAATATTCAGTGATCCAGTCTTCGTCGTTGGCCAATACAAGCCGATCCGGATATAGGGCAAAAGCTCTTTCATCAGCACGTAATTCAACATTCTTTTCCTCAAGAGCATCCACTACTCTGAGTAAAAGACGCTCTACAATGTCACTATGTATTAACAGCGTCTCAGCAGCATTACAGACCGAAACATATTGAGTTTTCGAATCAACAATGATACGCAGAGCTTTATCTAAATCAGCGTCAACATCGATATAGACATGACAGATACCATCAGCATGTCCCATAACCGGTATCTGTGTGTTTCGCATGATATACTGAACTAATTCGTTGCCTCCTCGAGGTATAATTAAATCTATGCTCTCATGTTCATCTAAAAGAGAATTAACCTCTTGGCGCTCAGTCAATAGCACCAACCAACCCGGAGGTATTTCTTTTATCTTCGAGGTTGCCTCAGTTATAATCTCCGCTAATATTTTGTTTGTATGCTCAGCTTCACGCCCCCCTTTTAGAACAATGGCATTCCCAGATTTTAGACACAAACAGGCTATCTGAACAAGTGCATCTGGCCTCGATTCAAAAATCACACCAATTACACCTATGGGTACACTCACTCGAAAAAGATTCAACCCTTCATCCAACTCTGTAGCCATAGAGGTATTTTCGAGTGGTTCAGGTTGAGCCACAATACTATGAATCATAGAAATCACAGAGTCCAATTTATTGCCACTAATATCAAGTCTATTAAGTAATGGTGTCGACAATTCGCCAGTTTCTACCAATTCCCTTGCAACAGCCATATCAAGCTCATTGGCAGCTAAAATACTGGGCCGACGCTCTTCCATGGCAAGAGATACTGCTTCAAGCGCCTTCCCACGGCTTTCACTTGGAGAAGCAGCTAAAATACGCGCTGCCTGGCGGGCTTTATCTGCTCGTTCCCTAACACTATTCATTGTCAATTTCATCCAAACTGGATTCTATTGTCGTTTGCATCATTAGTTGCAGGATTCTAGTCACTCTCTGAGGATCTTCAACTTTACCCTCACCCAACAGCACATAATCAACCAACATATGTGCCCAATCTTGCAGATCTGAGGCAGTCCTCTCCTGTTTGAAACGCAGGGCCAAATTTTGAATAATCTGATGTCGAGGATTCACTTCTAGGACCCGTTTCGACCCTGAAAAATCCCGATCAGCCATTTTCATAAGCCGTTCCATATTTTGACTCACACCACCTTCCGCGGTAACAAGTACACATGGACTATCACTAAGTCGTTTTGATTCTACCACATCAGAAACACGATCGCTGAGCTCTTTCTTTAAAAAAGCGATTAAATCAATTCTTTCAGCTTTCCCCTCTTCATCTGCACCTTCGATTTTAACTTCATCATCCTCCAATTCAAGATCAGCAGCATCTATTGCCTGAAGAGTTTTTTCACCGAACTTATCGAGGGAATTTACAACCCATTCATCCACTGGTTGATCTAACAGTAAAACTTCCAAGCCACGTTTCCGAAAAGTCTCCAAGAGTGGACTCTGCGAAATCGCACGGTGATCTTCTCCTGTCAGGTAGTATATATGCTCTTGGTCACTCTGCATTCGGTCTACATATGTCTGAAGCGACACTAATGAACCTTCATCTTCTTCGAGAGAAGATCGATAACGCAATAGACCGGCTATTTGATCTTTGTTTTCAAAGTCCATGGCTATGCCTTCCTTCAAGACTGTTCCATACGCATGCCAGAAAATCAAATATTTTTCATCATCCTTTTTCGCCAAAGTTTCAATCATAGTCAGTACACGTCTTACTAATGTCGACCGAATCTTGGCAATCACCGGGTTCTTCTGAAGTACTTCACGCGACACATTTAATGGTAAATCATCACAATCAACTACTCCCCTCACAAAGCGAAGATAGATCGGCAATAACTCTTCACAGTCATCCTGAATAAATACACGTTTGACATGAAGATTCAACGATATTTTGGGTTCGGGGCCGTACAGCATTCGTTCGGGAGAAGATTTGGGAATATATAGCAATCCGAAAAATTGTATCGGCACATCAACCGCAATGTGTTCCCTCATAAGTGGAGATTCATTGTCTCCCGTCAAATGGGTGAAAAATTCATCATATTGGTCAGCAGTTATCTCATTCCGGGGTCTAGTCCATAGAGCCGAAGTGTTGTTTGCCTGTTTACCTCCAACCTTGATAGGGTAGGACACATAATCAGAATGGCGCCGAACAATATTTTCTAATCTATGTACGTCTAAAAATTCCTCGCAGTCACTTCGAACGTAAATTTTTATTTCTGTACCACGCGTCGCCAAATCTGCATCGGCTAGCGTATATGAACCATCGCCTGTCGAATCCCATGAGACTGATTTTGCATCCACCTCTGCAGATCTCGTCGTCACGACAACACGATCTGCCACCATAAATACAGAATAAAATCCCACGCCAAACTGACCAATTAACTTTAGCTGTTGTTCTTTTTCAGATTCACTAGCTTCACTAAGATTCTTGATAAAATCAGCTGAACCTGAATGGGCTATGGTTCCGATATTATCATTTACTTCATCGCGAGTCATCCCAATACCTGTATCACGAATAGTCAACGTCTTATTTTCCGAAGAAACATCTATTGAGATTTCTAAATCCGCTTCTGCATCTAAAATGTTTTTGTCAACAAGTGCGCGATGGTGAACTTTACCTAATGCATCAGATGCATTTGATATCAATTCGCGCAAAAACACATCTTTATCTGTATATAGCGAATGAATAAGCAATTGCAGTAGTTGTTGTACTTCCGTCTGAAAAGCCCGCTCTTCCACACCGTTGTTTTCTTTTTCAGCCTCAGCAGACATTCTAATAAACTCCTCACTAATCAGGTTCGACGACTATCGGGATAAATGATTTTGATGAGCTTGAAAATGTAAGAAACCCTCCACCGTTGGCAAGACGCCCCAGAAATACCTACCTTGAACTAAAATTGGATATGTAGCACGCTCCTCAATCGATCAAAGTTGAGAAACAGACATGTACGATTACGACCTAATCGTTGTCGGTGGAGGCCCTGCCGGTTCAATTGCTACACTATACGCGGCAAGAAACGGTTTAAAAACTCTCATCGTTGATCAGGCGCACTTCCCCCGAGATAAGATATGCGGCGATGCCATTTCTGGAAAAAGTGTAGCTGTACTACAAGAATTGGGGCTACTCGAACAAATACGCCAATTACCTGGGACCTCGATAAAAAAAATCCTCTTTGGCAGTCCAGACTATTCTTCCGTTAGCGTGCCTCTAAAATCCTACCCACTACACGATCGACTTACTGGACAGATTTTACCCATGGAAGGTTTCGTCATACGTCGCGCCGTATTTGACGATTTCCTATTTCAACAAGCTAAATCGAACTGCGCCTCATGTATTGAGAGATTTACGGTAACAGATTTACTTTGGAACGATAAAACTGTTACCGGCATATCTGGCCACGATTCTTCTGGCCAACACAGAAATTTCTCTGCACCCGTCGTACTTGGATGCGATGGATATAAATCCGTTGTAGCAAGAAAAACCGGCCTCTATCATTATGATAAAAAACATACTATGATAGGCCTTAGACAGTATTGGTCAGGGGTCTCCATCCTTAAAAATGAAATAGAGCTTCATTTTATCAACGAGGTTCGCCACGGCTACTTTTGGATATTCCCCATCAATGATCAAATAGCCAATATTGGAATTGGCATGAGCCATGGCCAGTCACGATCCCACAAGACTTCACCTAAACAGATATTAGAAAATGTCATTAATAGTTCAGCATTCCGTTCCCGTTTTTCTAGTGCACACCCTATAGAGCGCCCAGTGGGTTGGAATTTGCCCGTCGGGTCAAAGCGTCGAACTATTTACGGGAATGGCTTCCTGCTACTGGGAGATGCTGCCGGGTTAATTGACCCATTTACCGGAGAGGGTATTGGAAATGCCTTATATTCAGCTCGGACAGCCATAGAAACAATTGAAACCGCACACAATTCGGGTGAATATTCAGCCACTCTCTTACGGAATTACGAAAAACGTCTATGGGAAATACTTGGCAATGAACTTCGAGTCAGCACTAATCTGTACAAATTAGGGCGTTGGAAACAGTGGACAAATTTTATTGTTAATACTGCTGCAAGAAACAAAAACATTAGCGATTTATTGTGTGGTATGATGGCTAATTCCGTTCCTCGCAGAAACATAATCAACCCTTTTTTCTATTTAACCCAGCTTTTTAAAAAAGGCTAATAGCGTCTGCTCGGACCCCGAAACACAATCTATACTTGCCGTTATATGGTTTTTGACAGAAACCCGCCATCAACACGTAAGTCTGTTCCCGTTACAAATCCACTCGCTGCAGAAGAAGAAAGAAATACTGTAGCACCTACCAACTCATTCGCTTCGCCAAAACGATTTAAGGGTGTGTGATCTAAAATCTGCTGTGCTCGTGGTGTTGGAGTCCCATCTTCACCGAAGAGGAGGCTTCGATTCTGCTCGGCTGGGAAAAATCCTGGAGTAATTGAGTTTACCCTAACGCCATTCGAAGCCCATTCTCTAGCTAGGAATTGCGAAAAATTAACCACCGCCGCCTTTGCTGCAGAATAGGCAACCACACGAGATAACGGTATATGCCCAGCAATTGAGGCAATATTAACGATACTGCCAGTGCCTCTTTCAACCATTAAACGACCAAAAACCTGACAAGGCAACAAAGCTCCACCTACCAAATTGAGATCAAAAGCCTCTGACCAATCGTCTAATGCAATATCTTCTACACGCAAACCATCTGCAACGGTTGCCTTCGGTCGATTGCCTCCTGCAGCATTGATTAAAACATCGACATTGCCAAATTGCTTTTGCAAAGTATCCTGAGCGCACTTAAGCGAATCGATATCCAAGGCATTGCATTTTACAAAACCAGCTGTTCCACCTGCTTCGACAATATTCGAACAAGCATTCAATCCCCGATCCTGATTACGTCCCAATATACCAACAATAGCGCCATGTCCCGCCAGGCCCTTTGCAATAGCCCCCCCCAGTACGCCCGTCCCACCAATAACAGCAACAACAACATTACTCAAATCAAAGAAATTCATTTTTATAACCCCAAAGCCTTCGATAAAATACCAATCATTGAACCAAAAACGTTACCCCATACCACCAACCATCCCAAATGCTGACGAATCACTTTCTCCATCATTTCTTTAACACGTTCAGGAGTTAACTCCTTTAATTTTTCTATAAGAAGCTCGTCTACATTATCTCTAAGAGAATCAACATCGACCACCGAATTCCCAAATTCAGAAGCTAACAGAGGGGCGGCTTGTTCCCCCACACCAGAAATAAACTGCATAACAATAGGTTTAATAACTTTAGGTCCAACCATCTTCAACATTAATCCGTGTGGACCTTTCATTAATTCATCAATCTCAGAGTCAACAATATTTTCTACGGCTTCCGACCCAAGCAAATTCCTTACTTTGACAGCAATATCTGGACTCGTCAACTTTGCATTTAATTGCGAATCGAAAAAATGTTCGAGATGCTCTTGATCGAAAAAATAATGCATAATAGCATCTTTTACCGCTTGCCTAATTTCACGAAAACGGTTAGGGATTACTGCAGACCCATAGAGAAATGGAACGCGGTCGAACAACATTTTTACCGCCAACCAATTGGTAAAACCACCGGCAAAGCCGAACAAACCAGCCGCGAGTAACCATTCTGCATAAGCTATCTCAGGCGTCCCAATTATACCCAAGATCAGCATAAAAAATGTAATAGTGTTACTTACTCGGCCCTTTTCAACAATAATTTTTCTCATAACTCAATATCCAAACCAATATTTATTAGATTAGTTTACAGATTCACAAATTTATTTGATTCATTCGCTTGTCGTTGTGTCGTTCGATGGCCAAATCAATTAAACGGTCAATCAGCCTCGAATAAGTAACACCACTCTTTTCCCAGAGGAGTGGATACATACTCACAGGGGTAAAACCTGGCATTGTGTTTATTTCATTTAAATAAATTCCATTCCCATCAGGTTGGACAAAAAAATCCACTCGAGAAAGACCACTTCCATTCACAGCATAAAAAGCTCGAATTGCCAACTTCCGCAATTCATCAGATGTTTGATTGTCAATCCTTGCAGGTATATGCAGCTTTGTCGAGTTATCCAAATATTTTGCTTCATAATCATAAACGTTGCCTATCAATTCAATTTCACCCGCAACAGACGCTTCAGGAGAATCATTCCCCAGTATCGCAACCTCTACTTCCAGAAAACTTTCTGCAGATTTCTCAATAATTACTCTCCGATCAAACCGCGAAGCCACATCGATTGCCGAAGTCAATTGAGACTCGTCAATAACACGGGACACTCCAACACTTGAACCCATATTAGCTGGTTTGACAAAAACTGGAAAACCGAACTTAGACAACACTAATTCCATAATCTGAGTCTTATCAGACTGCCAATCATTACGCGAAACCACACAATATTCCAATTGTGGCAAACCTTCCGCTTCAAAGACACTTTTCATAATGACTTTGTCCATCCCGACAGAAGACCCAGCAACACCTGATCCCACGTACGGAATATTAGCCAATTCAAGCAATCCCTGAACGGATCCATCTTCTCCGTATGGACCATGAAGCATAGGAAAAACTACATCTACAGGATATGCTGTACCCTCCGAACCTCGGATAAGCCCTCCGTCAATATAATCTAAGCGCAGTATTTCTTGATTTTCTATTGAAACCTGTGCTATCGATTTTAAGTCGTTTTCAGAATCAAATTTTGCCCAACATCCATCACGATCGATACCTACAAGCAACAATTCATAACGATCTAAATCGACAGATTGGATCAACGAACGCGCAGAAATAACAGACACTTCGTGTTCAGCTGAACGTCCCCCAAACAGGACGCACAACCGTATTTTTTCTTGCATAATTACTCCATCTCTAACGTCGGCTCGCTAATCATTTTTTCGGTCTACCAGATTGTATTGCCAATATAGCTTCCTCTAACGTCTATGTCGAGAAAACTCACCCAACAGGGTAAGTCATTCCATTGATCGCATTTACTTCGAAAGACTTTCTCTCAGATCAAAAATATTAGAAATCAAATAATATAGAATAGATCTAAAATAATCTTACCGGCAGAAAATACTACACTTGACCCAATCGGTTTATTACACCAAAATACCAAAGAGCAAATGTTTCATTCCGCTAAAAAATTCTTGTAGAATTAATTACAAACCGTGGGTTTTATAAAAAGAGGTTACAATGACAAGTCAGGAAATGATCAACGAACTGAAAACATACGATACCCCATCAATTACCAACGTAGTCGCCACCTATCCAGAGCACCCCCTTTGCTTGGGCCTTTATAACCCCTGGACCGAAAATTGGTATACAGATCAAAGTCTACGCTGTATGTATCCAAATCTTGGACCTACTATCGGTTATGCCGTTACCTGTACTTACGGTCTGCCTGATCCAAATTTCAATCGCCTAAGTTTCATAGATGTTCTCGAAGCACTTGACGCAATGCCCAAACCAACCATTCTGGTTTTAGAGCAAAAATTTCCTCCGGAACTTCAAGGGAAAGTTGGGTTGGCAGGTGGTAATATGACATCAGCGATGAAAGCTATCGGTTGCGTGGGTTGTATTTCGAATGGACCTTCGAGAGATATTGATGAAATCCGCCCCATGGAATTTCAGTATTTAATTAGCGGCATTACTCCCGGACATGGTGCCCAGAACGTTCATTCTGTAAATGTGCCTGTTTCGGTTGCAGGTATGGACGTATCACCCGGCGAGATCATACACATGGACGAAAATGGAGCCTGTAAATTCCCTGCTGACTGTTTATCTAAAGTATTGGAAAACTCAAAGGCCCTCCGACAGGAAGAAGAAAGTCGAATCGGTAAGCTACTGAAAGCCGAAACATTAACGGAGGTTAAATCAATCCTCTCTGGCCACAACTACGCACAAAAGAACGACAAGTAAATATCTTGCTAAAGGAAAGATTCTACCCTTTTATAAAAACAACTTTTCTTGCTTCTATTTATCGAAACAATAGGAACTTCTCATTAACCTCAATCAGAGGTTAATGAGAAAAAGGCCCTGCTAATTTAATCATCCACAATTTCCACTATAGACCCATCAAGTTGAATGCGTTGTCTTTCCGCTTCAACATCTTCAAACCATGCCTGGAGCTCACCCAACATACGACCTGTACGCTCTGGTTCCGAAATCGCTAAATTAATCTTTTCAAGCGGATCATCGTCAATGTTATACAACTCTGCCTCAACCGGCGGAGAAGTAATTAAATCTGGGGGCGGTTCACTCATCAATTCCGTCATTTCGTCAGGATAATATTTGTATTTTATATCCAACTCTATATAGCGCTCCATAAAACGTTCATCAGCTTCTGTTTTTGGACGCTGAGCTACGTGGGGGCGCACCAATTTCCAAGCTCCTTCGCGCATTGCAGCATTGATCCAACCGACGGGCTCAAATTGATTTAGCTGCCAAAAACGTGCTGGAGACGCATTAGATTCACCGTACAGTACTTTGGAGGCATCTCTACCATCTAATGATCGCCCTTCCAAGCATTTAATTCCACACAACGCTGCTAAGGTCGGTAACCAGTCCACCCCATGCACCATCTCGTCTACCTGTCTACACCGTTCTAAACCTCCTGGCCAGCACATGACCATAGGCACCCTGACCCCCCCTTCATACACGGATCCCTTCGCCCCATTAAAACCGCAATTATATCTTCGCAGATCGGTACTCACCCCCTCGGGCACTTGATCGGGCCGGCCGGCAAGAGAAAACGCAGGTCCATTGTCGCTGGTAAACATTAGGATTGTATTTTCCGCTAACCCTAGTTTATCCAACGTTTCCACAATCCTCGCTACACCTCGATCCATGATTTCGTTCATTGCGTATGTGATGGCCACACCTGGACTCAAACCAGCATCAAGATAGGGCTGAATAGCATCATCCGGAGCCTGCAACGGGGTATGCGGCGCATTGTACATGACACTAAGCAGGAAAGAGTCGTTACCGTGCCGAGTTATAAAATCTATCGCCTCCTCTGTAAACACGTCCGTTAAATAACGCCCATCCGCTGTCTCGCGTCGTCCATTTCGATCCAACCACCAGTCAAAGTAATCCATCCAACCACCGCAAAAACCGAAAAATTCTTCAAAACCACGAGCATTGGGGTGATATCGTTTATCAAATGCACCATTGTGCCACTTTCCAATAAGTCCAGTTGCGTAACCCGACTGTTTGAACATGTCTCCAATAGTCACTTCGTCGAGAGCAATACGATCCATGCCACGCACCTCCATCGGGGTCAAAGCCCCTGTACGGTGCGGATAGCGACCAGTCAACAACGCCGCACGCGACGGAGAGCATGCCGGCGATCCGGCGTAATGCTGAGTTAAACAAATACCTTGAGTTGCAAGTTCATCAAGACATGGAGTACGTGCTGGTCCATCATTAAACAAACCAAAGTCACCGTACCCCATATCATCGGCGACAATAAGGATCACATTGGGGCGTTTAGGCATTAGATTTTCCCTTAAATTAGCGACAAAACAAATGTCTACTTATAATCACCTCACCTTGTATTTGAAACAATCATTTCCATTCAATATAATAAGGATGATTATGAAACCCCTAAACATGACCTTCGCTGGTTTTCGACATAATCACATTTTGAGCTTGTATAAACTGGCAACAACCATTCCGGAAATAAACGTTGTAGGCGCTTGTGAAGAGGATAAATCTACTCGCGAAAAACTTGAGCAGAATCACAGTATCAATTTTACTCACGAAACTATAACCGATTTAATCAATAGTAAATGCGATATTGTCGCCATAGGAGACTACTTTGAACGCCGTGGAGACATCGCAATTACCGCGCTTGAATGTGGTCGTCACATTATTTCCGACAAGCCACTTTGCACGAAATTAAGCCAGTTAAACCAAATATCAGATCTCATTCAGAAACGGGGATTAAAGGTCGGTTGTATGTTAACCATGCGAGATTCAGCCTATTGTATTGTAGCTCGCAAGCTAATTAATGATGAACAACGGATAGGTGAGATCCAATCGATACAATTCGGGGGACAGCACCCCTTAAATCTTGATTCCCGCCCCGCGTGGTATTTTGAAAAAAATAAACATGGTGGGACAATAACTGACATTGCTGTTCACATGATCGACGCCATTCCCTGGATCACAGGACTTGAATTTAAGGAACTTCAAAGCGCAAGGACATGGAATGCTTTTGTCAAAAAACATCCTCACTTCTGCGATGCTGCCCAATTAATGGTTTCGCTAGATAATGGCTGCGGAGTAATTGGAGATGTTTCATATTTTGCACCAAATAAAACCGGTTATACTATGCCATATTATTGGCGCACCCTTTTTTGGGGCGAACACGGATTGTTAGAGGTTTCAGCCAATATGAATGTAGCCAATCTTCTACTACATACAGACAAAAAAATTCAAGAAATAGAGTTACCACCAAGCAATCCTGGCGGTTATTTCCAATCATTTTTAAACGACATATCAGACAAAACAGCAACAACAAATCTATATACGGAAAACATTATAAAAACAATGAGGACAACACTTAAGATACAAGAGGCAGCCAACAACAAAGAATTTAATATAGGCCTATAAAAAACAGAGATTGGCGAAGAGTATTCCAACCTTTTACTTCAATGTTTCTTATGTGATTATTCCCCTAAAAAATCTCCTTTAGTGCGGAAATCACGTCACACAAATCTTGTGGCAATTGAGCTTCAAAGCTCACCATGCAATTCGTTAACGGATGCTTAAAAGAAATAGCATGCGCATGAAGTGCTTGGCGGTTAATCAAACTGAGCCCCCAGCGAGCTTGACGCTGCATATCCGGGCGAATACCACTTACTTGAGATCGACCCGCATAAACCGGATCACCAAATACTGGATGTCCCAAATGTTCCATATGTGCACGAATCTGGTGAGTCCGTCCAGTATCGAGTTTCAATTTCAATAAGGTCGTAAAAGGAAAACGGTCTTCAACATAATAATGTGTCCGAGCCGAACGACCTCCAGATAAAACACCCATTTTTTTACGGTTCCTCGAATTACGATCAAGCGGAGCATTGACTGTTCCTTTATCATGCGAAACAACGCCCCAAACCAAAGCCGTATACTGCCTCTGTATAATTCGGTTTTCTAATTGTTTTGCAAGAGATCTATGTGCAGCATCATTTTTTGCAACAACCATAAGCCCCGTCGTGTCTTTGTCCAGCCTATGTACAATTCCTGGACGTAATACACCATTTATACCGGAGAGATCTTTACAATAATGTAGCAACGCATTAACCAAGGTCCCATCCTTAGATCCTGGAGCTGGGTGAACGACCATCCCTGCCGTTTTATTGACAATTAAAAGATCCTGATCCTCAAAAACAATATTGAGCGGTAAATTTTGAGGAACCGACATTAAATCTACAGGTTCAGGTACCTCTAACTCTATCTTATCCCCGACCTGAACAGAGTAAGCCTGTCTCGCGACATTTCCATTAACAAGAACATTACCATTTTTCACCAAGTCCTGAATTCTACTTCGTGAAAATTCGGTTAAGTGTGAGCGCAAAAAAAGGTCCAGGCGCTGATTAGCCTCGACCTCCACAACAAATCTCTGCATAGAATGCACCTTTACTTCACGTTAATCTGATCACTATCACCTACCCCTGACTTGTCTTCGGCAGAATGGATAAAAATGAGCACTAAGACGCCCACAGTAACAAAGCTATCAGCAAAATTAAATATAGGCCAACGCAGACCCCCCCAACCTACATCAAAAAAATCCACTACCTCTCCTAAATAAATTCGGTCAATTATATTTCCAACAGCCCCTCCAAGCACCAAGCAAATCCCAAATCGACCATATATTTCCTCGTTTTTAAAATTTCTGTATAGATAGATTAAAAAACATAGAGCACAGACTGAAATGACAGTATGGAGTATCGGACTACCCAAATTAAATCCAAATGCTGCACCTGGGTTATGTATATAGGTCAATTGGAAAAAATTACCCACAACTTCTATGGATTCACCACGTTGCATATTAAATCGTACAATTAATTTAGAAGCTTGATCAATCAAAATTGTGAAAGGTATTAAAAAAAGAGGATGCATTTAAATACTTAAGCCTTCTCCTGCCTAGATTTACACTCTATACATTGAGTCGCCGTCGGTACCGCCTCAAGTCGCGCTCGACCTATCGTCCCACCACACAACCTGCAAACACCAAAAGTACCTGCCTCAATACGCTCCAAAGCTTCATTGAGGTAATCCAAATAATCTCCGCCTCGCTGAGCCAACAATAAAGACTTCTCTCGCTCCATAGCATCGGTTCCGTGATCAGCCATATGCAGCGAGTATGTAGATCGATCTTCGGAAGTATCAGTTCCCTCATTCCTCGATTTTTTTTCTATACTTTCAACATTCTCGTTCGTTTGTTGTACTTTCTCTAAAATTAGATTTCTAAAGAAAGCCAAATCTTCCGGCTTCATAGCCTATCTCTCTTCCAATCGTTCATCAAACCAAGTATTTCGCTTACCCATATATCCTAAGCTTTATTTACGCAATATTAAGATAACACAATCAAATCCGTTAACATCCCATTTTTCCTGCACCTCAAATAAATCCTGACAGGCATCTAAGCGGATTTCATCAGCAAGAGTCTCTTCGGAAATATAGCTTGAATATTCATCAATAACTTTCAACAAATCTTGAGTCCCCTTAACACCAATTTCTATGCGGTCAGAAACCTCAAAGTTTGCGTCCTTTCGCATATTCTGAACACGATTGACAAATTCGCGTGCAGTGCACTCACTAATAAGCTCATCATCTAGCTGAACATCTATACCCACAGCAAAATTGTTTTCTATAGCAACAACAACACCCTCTTTTTCTTCTCGATGAATTTCTATATCCTCAACATCAATTTCCCCGTCAGCGATACTCAGCTTTTCGCCGCTAAGAAGACTAGTGAGCGCATCCTCTTCTATATTACTAATAAATTTCTCCACATCTTTAATTCTCTTACCGAAACGCGGACCTAAACGCCTAAAATTCGGCTTATAACTAATTTTACTTAATTCCGTTTCATCTTCAACCAAAACAACATCTTTGATATTCAACTCATCGGCTAATAAAGGTATCATATCAGTTATTTCGTCACTTGAACGTTTATCCGGAGGGAGCAAAAACAATCGGCGAAGTGGCTGACGTACCTTCAAGTTATTTTTTGAACGAAGAGATCGACCAAGAACTACAGCACGCGTAGCCAGGTTCATTTGAGATTCTAATTCTTCATCACGCAAAACTTCCTCAGCTTGCGGCATATCGCACAAATGTATACTAACAGGATCTGCTATTTCAAACTTACACACCAAATTTCTGTAAATAGTCTCAGTTACAAAAGGCAAAACTGGTGCAAGAGCTTTGCTGAAAGTCACCAAAACATCGTATAATGTTGTGTATGCAAAAGCCTTATCATCATCATCGTCGGATTTCCAGAAGCGACGTCGGCTTCGCCGTATATACCAATTTGTAAGCTTCTCAACAAAATCCACCATTGCAGGAACCGTTCGGTACAAGCGATAGTTTTCCATCTCCAGATTTAAATCCCGTAACAACGTCTGTAATTCTGAAATAATCCACCTGTCCAAGCGGTTGTCAGATTTTCGGTTAACCTTATCACTTGGCATCCAACCATCGATGTTGGCATACGTAACAAAAAAACTATATGCATTCCATAAAGGTATTATGACAGACCGAAGACTCTCTTGAATACCCTCTTCGGTCAAACGCAATTCTTCCGCCTTAAGTGCAGGAGAATTCAGCAAATAAAGTCGTAAAGCATCAGCTCCATATTTATCGATCATCTCAGTTGGTTCAGGGTAGTTTTTGAGGCGCTTACTCATTTTTCGCCCATCTTCTGCCAGAAGCATACCTGAAACAATACAGTTTTTAAATGCCGGCTTCTCAAACAAAGCTGCAGCTAAAACTGTTAGGGTATAAAACCAACCTCGCGTCTGATCCAACCCCTCAGAAATAAAATCTGCCGGGAAATGTGCATCTACTAGGCTTTTATTTTCGAAAGGATAATGGTTTTGCGCATAAGGCATAGACCCAGATTCGAACCAACAATCCAAGACCTCGGGAACCCGCCTTAATTTGCCCTTTCCACTAGGGCTATCAATCTCAATTTCGTCTATTACATGTTTATGTAAATCTTCAACATTACGCCCACTTAAACGCTCAAGCTCTTCACGACTTTCGATGCACAATAATTCCCCTGTGTCCTCATTACGCCAGATAGGAAGCGGGGTTCCCCAATAACGATTCCGACTAATTGCCCAATCACGAGCACCCTCTAGCCATTTTCCAAAACGGCCATCCTTAATATGCTCGGGAACCCACCAAATTTGTTCATTCGCCTCAAGCATATGAGTTTTTATTTTCTCAACATTCAAGAACCAAGTCGATACAGCCCGATATATTAAAGGCGAATCACACCGCCAACAAAATGGATAGCTGTGTTCGATAGTGCTCTCTGCGAACAACCTTCCTCTTTCGCGCAAGCTACGGATTACATCTCTATCAACATCTTTAACAAACCGCCCAGTGTAAACAGTAACTTCGCTTGTGAAACAACAATCTTCATCGATCGGGGCCACAGTAGGAATACCTTCGCGTTGTCCTAATACGTAATCGTCCTCTCCAAAACCGGGGGCCACATGTACGACACCAGTACCACCGTCCGTAGAAACAAACTCTGCCTCCACCACTCGAAAAGCACCCTCCTCAGCCATTTTAAAAAAATAGGGGAACAGTGGTTCATATCGGAAGCCCATCAACTTTTCAGTTGACTCAGGTTCAATCCGAAGAATCTCGTCTTGATCGCGCTTAAAAACATCTTGAACACGAGCTTCAGCCAGAATTAATTGCTCTCCATCCTTCATATGGACGCGCACATATTTAATACCTTTGCCAATTGCCAACCCCATATTGGAAGGCAAAGTCCATGGCGTCGTCGTCCAAGCCAAGATGAATAGATCTTCTGTTTCACAAACTTTAAACTTGATAGTAACAGATGGATCCTGAGTATCCTGATATCCCTGATTAACCTCAAAATTTGACAAAGGGGTCGCACAACGCGGACAATAGGCCAAAGACTTATAGCCCTCATAAATTAATCCTTTATCCCACAGAGACTTAAACACCCACCAAACAGACTCCATAAAATCCGGATCCATAGTCCTATACTGATTTGACCAATCAACCCATCGACCTACACGATTGATAAAACGTTCCCATTCCTCGGAATAACGTAATACCACATCACGACACGTTTCATTAAATTGTTCGACACCAAGATTCAAAATATCCGAGCGCGAGCGAAGATTTAGTTGCTGCTCTACTTCATTTTCAACCGGTAATCCATGACAATCCCAACCAAAGCGACGTTCTACACGAAATCCGCGCATTGTCCAATATCTAGGAACCACATCCTTAATAATGGATGCCAACAAATGACCATAATGCGGTAACCCGCTCGCGAAAGGTGGACCATCATAAAAATGGAAACTACGTTCTTCAGGTCGCTCATCTACCGAGCGATGAAAAACATTTTCAGCCTGCCAAAAAGCTAGTGTCTGCTCTTCTTGCGCAGGAAAATCAACCTGGTTGGTAACCTCATCAAATTGGAAAGTCTTAGAATCTTTCGCCATTTAGATATTTATACTTTGAAGGAATAGTACGATTATTTCCAAAAAAATTATTAATAGTAAGGGAGTGAAATCCAACCCTGTTGACCAAAGGAAACTAGGTAGGATACGCCTAATAGCATACAAAGCTGGATCTGTGACCCCACGCAGGAACTGTACGATCGAATTATAAGGATCTGGGTTAATCCATGATATTAAAACCCGAACTATTATGACCCACTTGTAGATATTAATCAAGCTTACTATGATCCCAATAATACCATAGGAAAAACCACTATAATCAAACAAGCAATACGCCTCCATCTCCTCTAAACTACATTACACTTCCAGCCTATATTTGTTTCAGATTGGAGATCGTTTACCAAAAATTGCCGTTCCCAATCTGACCATATTAGACCCTTCTTCTATAGCCCACTCGAAGTCGGCACTCATCCCCATAGATAGATAGTCCATAGCTGCCGTTCTACTCGTGAGAGGCTCCATTTCTTCGGATAGTCGTCTCACCTTAGTAAAACTTTCGCGAACGGAACCCTCATCATCTGAAATGGGAGCAATTGTCATCAAACCACGTACCCTTAGGAACTGTGACTCTTCGGCAATTTGGCAAACTAACTCTATAGCCTCATCAGGTAAGACTCCCGCCTGATGAGGCACACCAGAGGTATTTATTTGAACAAGTATATCTAGCCGTCTTCCTACCGCAGCAGCCCTTCGGTTTAACGTATCTGCTAAAGATTTTTTGTCAACTGACTGTACCATATCAAAAAGTTCAACAGCCTTGCCGGCCTTATTGCTCTGTACTCTTCCGATCATGTGCCATGTTAACAAACAGGACATGGAAGATTTCTTTCCTTCGGCCTCCTGTATTCTATTCTCTCCGACAATACTTAAACCGCATCTTCGAGCAACTTCTATCTCTTCGGAACTCCGAGTCTTTGAAACAGCAACGACTTGAATATCCTTGCCCGATCGACCAGATTTACCCGCAACACGATCAATACGAGTAATTAAATTTGACCAATTTTGTTCGATCGGCAACATATGTATGTATCTCTCAATATAAAGTTATCAGTTTTAACACACAATTTAAGACAACTTCCCCGCATGTTACTCAATTATTTCGAAGCCTCCTAGCGCGTAGCGCTATCTGCGCAAACCGGATAAAAATCGCATAAAAAACCAAAGAAAGAAAAATATCTAACGTTACAAATTGCATTAACAACTTGGCATTTTGTCCGGTTATAGAATCAAATAGGCCCAATCCGGTTGGCATACAAATTTCGAAAGTCAATACACCTCGGCTTAAAACATCCAAACCAAACTTTCCATTTTGTGGGAGTGATTGAGCTCGAAACATAGCCGAGACCCAAATGCCCCTGAATACAAAAATTGTCAGTGCTGCAATCCCTAACGCAGTCATCACCCCAACAATAGGCTCTGTAATAATTCGTAAATTCAAGAAACTCCCCATCAATCCGAAATAAAGCAAATAGGGGAAAATGCCAACGCTATTCAAGATCCTGTTCAACTTCCGCTTCCAACGCTTCTCGCGTGAAACTACAAGGCTAGCCGTAACAACAAACGGTAAAACATATAAGTTTAACGTCTGAAATGCCGCCGCTATCAAAAGACAGACTCCAAGCATTCCAGACAGCAAACCTTTTAAAGTTCGTGGCCACAAATCAAAACGGCATATTATATATCCACCGATTCCTCCCAACGACATTGAAAATATTATACGGCCAACATATGTTTCAGCTTCATGTGCTAACCACGCTATAGAGGAAAGGTACTGCAGAGTGAGCAAAAAGAGGAGTAGACTAAAAAGACCACCTACTCCTCCAATTTCTACCGCAAACAATCGTCTTGAAACCGGCATTCCTGAAAAAGGACCCCAAAATGCAGATACAGCTCCTATGAATAAAGCCGGCTGCCACGATAGCCCCACTACAAACCAAACACTGAATGACACCAATATTACAACACTTATTGTCGAAAAGAATATCGACAATGAGATTCTCTTATTTAACCACGAAATGGGATAGCAGTTCAGGCCAATATGAAATACAATCCATGCTAATGTTGCATCACGAAGCAAGTTTAATACCGCAAATTCCTTTGGCAACACTAGCTGCAAACCGGTTTCTCCAACCGTAAGACCCGCAAGAAACCAACCAACTGTAGAAGGGAGATCAAAACTATCCAGTAATCGACCAAATGAATAGGCTACCAACAAAAGCACACCGATAAACCACAACGGGTCCATTGACGATTCAATGCCCTTTTGAGGCCCCATCGCTCCCAACAACAAGACTACTGCGGCAACAACAATATGTCTCATGGATTCAAAACAAAGAGACGACCAATACAGCTATCCCTCATCTAAGTAATTATTTGTCCGACAAAATTCTCTAACCCTTACTTCCCTTTTCTTTTGCTTCAGACCGTTTGTGACCAAGATAAAGCACGGGACTTGCAACAAAAATTGAGGAGTATGTACCTACAAGGACTCCGATAAATAAGGTGATCGTAAAATTGCGATTCACTTCACCACCAAATAACATGAGAACCACGACAGCGACAAGCGTGGTCAGGGACGTTATTAACGTACGGCTAAGACAACCATTGATACTGTGATCAATAACACTAGCAAAACCTTCTCGACGTGTTATATTCAAATTCTCTCGGATCCTATCAAATACAACAATTGTATCATTCAAAGAGTATCCTACAATAGCCAGCAAGCCAGCAACAACTGCTAATGTTATCTCTACCCCGATAAAAGACAAAAGACCAAGAGTAATAAGAACATCGTGGAATAATGCAACTACAGCTGCAACCCCATAAAGTAGTCGATGAAAACGCCAAGCCATATATGCAAGAATGAGCAACAACGCTACAATAACCGCATTTACCGCGGCGCTACTTAACTCCTCTCCAATACGCGGGCCAACCTTTTCCTGCCGCCGAATCCAATCTACTTCCGAGATATTGTTTGAGAATTTCGCACCTAAGGCCGTCATGACACCTTCCGCAACGGAGGTACCCTCTTCGCTTTCGCTTATTCTAATCAACACATCATTCGGAGACCCAAACTGTTTAATCTCATTGTTTCTCAAATCAAGAGTTTTATCCCCAACTTGTACCTGACTTAGCGCTTCACGTACCTGTTCAAGACGCAATGGAGGGTCAAAATGCAGTTCAAGCAAAGTACCACCTGCGAAATCTATCCCTGGACGCAGGCCATTGATAGCCACAACAGATATTATACCCAAAGCCAGCCCAGAACCCGAAATCGCAAAACCAAGGGCCCTTTTGGCCAAGAAGCGTATTTTTAATCCAGACAAAAACCCTATCGGTCCAATGCTAAGCGACTGTTTTCTGGTGCTACGAGTCAATAAATCAAATACCGTACGAGTCACAAAGAAAGCGGTAAATAAGCTTGAAACAATTCCTATACACAACGTAAGTGCAAAACCCCGAATCGGACCCGTGCCAAATTGGTACAAAACTATTCCAACTAGGAAGGTCGTAACATTTGCATCGAGAATAGCAGAAAGAGCATTATTATACCCGCTTTCAATAGCTGCTCGAACTGTTTTGCCACCACGCAACTCTTCTCGAATTCTTTCAAAAATCAGAACATTCGCATCAACAGCCATTCCAATAGTCAAGATTATACCCGCAATACCGGGAAGCGTAAGAGTCGCGTGAAATCCTGCCAGTACGGCCATAATAAATACCATGTTAAGAATCAAAGATAGATCAGCAATTATACCAGCAATCCTATAATAAAGAAGCATGAAGATCACGATTATGATCATGCTATATAGTGCCGCAGTCTTACCTTGCTCGATGGAATCGCGACCAAGAGAAGGACCAACAGTCCTATCTTCTATAATCTCCACCTCAGCCGGTAAAGCCCCAGCTCGAAGCACAATAGCTAAATCTTTAGCCTCTTCTTGGTCTCCACTACCAGTTATTATACCTCTTCCACCCGGTATTTTGCTTTGTATGTTCGGTGCAGAATAAACAGCATTATCAAGCACAATAGCCATACGGTCCCCAATATGAGCACCCGTGAGCCTCTCAAACAAATCTACACCTTCATCTGTCGTCGTGAAATTAACAATTGGCTGACCTAAATACTGAAGGTCTTGTCCTGAAGACACATATGCATCTTGCAACATATCGCCTGTCATTTCCGCCCGCGTACGAACCAAATACAGCATGTAGTACTGATTTCCATCAGGACCTTCAGGCTTGCTCGAAAATAAAAATTCTACATCGCTTGGCACGACAGCCTGTGCTTCTTCCCCCGAAACAATCTTTTTGACGGCCGGAAGGTCACGAGAAGATACAGCTATGTCTCCAGTAGCTAGCGGCACAATCATCGAGGTCAAATTACGCGTGCCTTCAGTCATACTTTCGAGGCTTTCTGCCTCAAACAAGCTACTCTCATCCTTTTTATTTTCCAAAGGAGCTGACGATGGACTATCCTCTTTAGTTTTTATCAAAGAATCGATCCGTTGTATCAAACGATTTCGCTCTGCTTCGGGCTCCAGCAGTTGGAATTCCAGCAAAGCAGTCTGTCCGACCAATCCTTTGGCTCTCTGGACATCCTGAACTCCTGGCAACTCAATAATGATACGGTTTTCACCTTGACGTTGAATCGTCGGCTCCGCCACACCAAACTGATCAACTCGATTCCTAATAATTTCCTGGGCACGAGCCACGGCATCCGCAGCCTCTTCGGCCTCCATCCCTTGAGTCTTGACTTCAAGCACAAGATGTATTCCACCTTGCAAATCTAAACCCAGGTTGAGAGCTTTTTTCTTTAAATCAGACAATTTAGCCGGAGAACTTAAATCCATAGCTTCACGTTGCTCACGAGACATCTCATAAAATTGGAAGCTGGGAATCAGATAATATACCGCAGCAACTATCAACCCTAATATCAGCAAAATCCTACTATTGCGTTTCATAACCTGTCCTTGCGACATCTTGTTTATTCAGCACGACAAACAATACCTGCTGCATGTATAAGTTTATTTAAATATTCAAACAAATTAAAATAGGGTGCTAATCAACAATGCGAAAGCGTCCGAGCAAACCCGTTGTTGATTTAACACGATAACCTTCCGGAGTTCCGGTAAACACCAACGCCTCTACATCTGAAAGGCTTTCCGCTAGCTGAAGACCTTTTTCCTCACCCAAAACGAAAACGGCAGTTGCCAATATATCAGCATCCATAGCTGTCCGAGCCCAAATCGTCGTACTTATCGTTGGAGTTGATGGCCATCCAGTTTGAGGATCGAGAATATGGTGATACCGCTTGCCTTCCTTTATAAAATATTGCTGGTAATCACCAGACGTTGCGATAGCCTTCAATCCTATATCTTCAACCTCTATGAATGAATCCGGTTTACGAGGATGTTGGACCGCAATACGCCACGAAGTCCCATCCGGCTTACTACCCCAATAACGTATGTCTCCTCCAGCCTCAATTAAACCATTCTCTACTCCTGCTACTTCTAACCTGCTTACCGCATGATCGACTGCATACCCTTTAGCTGCACCTCCCAAATCAATTTGCAAACCATCAATATTGACTCGCACCTTCTGGCCTTTTAACTCCAACTGTTCGAAATCAACACATGAAATCAAAGAATCAATTTTACTATCACCTGGCACACTTTTTCTATCATGAAATTTCCAAGCCATAGTTAAACAACCTATTGTCGGATCATAGGCTCCGCCCGTCACCTGGGCCCAATACTTTGCTCTTTGCAAAACCTCAATCGTTTCTTTTGAACAATTAACCCAACCTCCTGAATTATTTGAAATAAGCGAGATCTCAGATTTTGATCTGTAGCTACTCATTAAAGAATCGACCATAACAAACGAATCAAACGCCATGTCGGTGAGCTTAACGCGTTCTAATTCCCCACCATAAAATTTGACGGACACAACGGTGTCAAAAACAACACGACCTTCTCGATAAAGCGAAGGAGCGTCACGAACAGAATAAAGCCACAATACAACAAGCAATGTTGCGATTGCAAATAGGACATTTTTCAAATGTATCTTCAAGCTGCGCAAAATTAACTTTTGCGCTCTACAACCAGTTCAACGGCTAATTCAAGGGCCTCTCTAGCAGGCGTCTCTGGTAGGACTTGCAGACATTCAAGCGCTTGTGCACTATATTCACGCGCAGTTACTTCAGCAGCAGCAACACCTGAAAATTCTTCGACAAAAGTCACGATTTGCTGCCATTCCATCTCATCTTTTTCCGATTTGCGGAGCAAACACCTAATCCGATCGCGATTTACCAATGGAGCTCGCTGCAACGCACGGATAAGTGGTAAAGTTAATTTCCCCTCACGCAAATCATGGCCCACAGGCTTCCCCATCGTAGCAGAATCACCAGTAAAATCCAATATGTCATCAGCAATTTGAAACGCAGCTCCCAACAATTCGCCATATTTTTTCATAGAATCAATGACCAACTGGTCAGCCTTCGAAAAAATAGGGCCCAGACAGACTGATGCTGAAATTAGAGACGCTGTCTTATCATTCACCATAGAAAGATAAGAAGATTCCCGCACATCATGTTGTTCCCCAATCTGTATTTCAAAGATCTCACCTATACTAAGACGCTGAGTAGCCTTGGATACAATCGCTAATGCCTGCAAGTTACCAATTTCAACAAGCATACTCAGTGCTTTAGCAAGCAAAAAATCACCCATCAACACAGCAACTTGCCCACTCCACTTCTCGTTTATTGATTCACACCCCCGTCTCATGGTGGCCGAATCAACTACATCGTCATGAACCATGGTTGCTGCATGAATCATTTCAACAGCTACTGCCGCATCGATAATGTCATCTTTGCATTCTAGTCCAACCGCCTTGGCACTTAGTAAAGCCAAAGCTGGCCGCAGACGTTTCCCTTTGAGTTTAGACATATAACGCGCTATATCGTCGACGAGTTGGACATCCGCCGCCAATGCAACATCCAAATTGTTTTCGAAATCTTCAAGTTCCGTTAGAATCAAAAGGTCAAATGAATTCATTCCAGTTATCCAGGCTTGTTAACTGACCTAAAAAAATACTTTTGTATCTCCGTGGTAAAAATCTGCTTCTATTTCCCATAGCGCAAGACCTACGCTATATTGACAGACATAAAAAAAATTTCACCTGCAAGAGATTTTATGAAAATAACAGACGTAGAAACCTATCTTGTAGACGCCGGTTGGCCTCAGCACAACAGAGTGACAAATAGAGAAGAAAAAGGCGGATGGTCTGCACGAAATTGGCTCTTTGTCAAAATATGTACAGACGAAGGAATTTATGGTATCGGCGAAGCATCTGGTTGGCCCCGTGTTGTTGAAACTGCAATAAATGATCTCGCTCCGCTATTGATAAACGAAGACCCCTTCCATATCGAACGAATTTGGCATAAAATGTTGGCTTCTATTATGGGACATGGCATGACAGGTGTTGTCGGTGGCGGGGCAATCACGGGCATAGAAATGGCATTGTGGGATCTCAAAGGTAAGGCATTGGGACAACCCGTATGGAATCTGTTCGGAGGAAAAATGCGCGATAGGGTTCGCATATATGGACATGCCAGCTCCAGAGAACAAGCTCGATCACTAGTAGACCAAGGCTACGGCGCAATCAAAACAGGCGGTACACAGAATACACTTGAAACCCTAAAATCTATTCGGCAAGAGGTGGGAAAAGATGTTGACCTAATGGTCGATATTCATGGTCCACCGTGGTTAAATACACGTGACGCAATCGCACTGGGTAAACGCCTTGAAGAATATGATCTTTTATTTTATGAGGATCCAGTTGCTCCAGAAAACATAGAGGCAATCTCTCGTGTATCCGCGGCAGTCAATTTACCAATAGCTGCGGGAGAACGCCACGCTACAATTTGGGGCGTTCGGGAACTAATCGAACGAGAAATAATAGATGTAGTACAACCAGACACTGGACGTGCTGGTGGGCTGATGCAGATGAAAAAAATCGCCGCCATCGCAGAAGCACACTACTGCACAATAGCACCTCACGATGGATCGCTTGGACCCGTAGCAGAAATGGCTGCTGTCCACCTAATGGCCACCATCCCAAATTTTCTAATTTTAGAGCACCTGGCCAATGATGTACCTCAGCGCTACAGCATTATGACCGGCCAACCGGAGGTAACTAACGGGCATATTACTGTACCGAACACTCCAGGTTTAGGAATAGATTTGATTGAAGAAGAAATCAGTCGATACCCCTCAGCGGGAAACTCCAACCATCCCGACCCGACTTATGGATACCAATATGTCTCGACCAAAACCGGCCGGGCAAGTTGGCTGAGTGGAGAAGAGACCAATCAAACAGAATACAAAGCAGGGCAGGTATTTTAGAGGAGCAATCGGTAGATACCAAATCGATAAAATACAATGGGCCACTGAAATTTCCTGCTTTTATACACAAAGGGTTTAGAACTGCACAATGTGGTTAAATTTACTGTTGATTATAATCGGGGGAATTGCTCTTTGGCTTGGGGCTAATGGTCTTGTCGAAGGCGCAACACGCTTGGCGCGGCGATTCGGACTATCAGACCTTGTAATCGGCTTGACCGTCGTAGCCATAGGGACTTCCGCTCCTGAATTTGCTGTCACATTAACGGCAGCAATTGATGGCAAAGCAGCTGTTTCACTTGGCAATATAGTGGGATCTAACATCTTCAATATCGGTATCATACTCGGTGGCGTAGTCTTGTTTGGTTCTGTCCAAACGGCACGTCAACTCGTTTTCCGAGATACACCCATGCTGTTGTTAGCCTCATTGGCACTTATCGGTTTCACCTATGACAATCTTATTTCTCAATGGGAAGGCGCTTTCTTTTTCGTAACACTATCACTGTATGTATTTCAAACACTTAGAAATGCCCGACAAAGCGGTAAATCCGAAAAAACATTATCTGGTCAGTGGAAAATTACCGATATGGTAAGACTTGTTGGCGGTTTAATCTCGGTTATAATTGGTGCCCAACTACTCGTAGACAACGCTGTAGCTATTGCCCAAAATTTCGGCCTGTCAGAGTGGATGATTGGCGTAACCATTGTAGCAATCGGCACATCGCTCCCTGAGCTAGCAACCTCCGCCGCAGCTGCTGTCCGCGGAAACATAGGTCTATCTGCAGGCAACTTAGTGGGTAGCGATCTCTTTAATGTGCTCGGTGTTCTTGGCGTAACCGCTCTAATAAATCCATTAGAAACAAGTATCGAATCACGTTCAGACCTTGTTTTGATGTCAATTCATATCGCAATTGTCCTGCTTTTTTTACGAACAGGCTGGAAGTTAAAAAGTTCGGAAGGAGTCATCTTAATTGTTTTGGGACTCGCACGCTGGGGGTTGAATTTTGTTTAACCCCCAACATTACAAGGTGAACACAAACAAATTTATTTCGTGTTTACAATTGCACTTGAAAAAAAAGGGCTTAGGTTTACGTGTGTGTGATGCTAAGCGATTTTAGTAGTTAGTTATGACATAGGAAACCAATTAATCTTTTGTATGTTTGTGTATTTTTCCAGGCCAAGCCACAATTGAATTATCAGCGAACTAGGTTGTGGTGGACACTGTAGAGTCTATCCCCAAAGACCTTGAACCCGAACTACGTCAGTCACTCGGGTCGGGCGAATTGCTGATCATCTTACTCTCAACAGATATTCGATCTGACGGAAACTACGGTGAGGCTTGGTTTGCTCTTACCGATGAACGCCTGTTGGTTTTCGAACCAGAACGTGACCAACCAAAAAGTTTTCTATTAAAACAAATTTTCCTAAAAGATATCGAACGCGTATATATTCGAAATCACGTTGGGTGTGGTGCTCTCCTAGTCGAATTAGCAAACGAAACAGTAGAACTGATTCGATTTTCTCTTAGCGCTTATTTTAAATTTTCAAGTACCCCTCAAGCCATAGAAGCAGCTACGGGTATTGATGAACAGGAGATCGAAGAAATCGTTGACGAAGATGCAAGCCTTGTTAGCGTTGTCGATCACTGTCCTAAATGTGGATTAGCGTTACGTAGCGGAAGCACTACCTGCCCCAACTGCCTTCAAAAAACCGAAACGTTTTGGAGACTTTTCTCCTACATAAAACCGTATAAAGCTCGCGCATTAGCCGGTTTTTCTCTAACCATAGTCCTGACAATAATCACACTGTTGCCTCCACAACTAAATTTGATCCTCATCGACGATGTGATCTTGCCAACAACTGCTCCGTATATGCAAAATATAGATGAGGTACCGCAACAAGTACTAACCCCAAACGATCCTCAGAACATACCTGCACGAGCTACCGAACTTTTAATTTGGATCGTATTGGGCCTAATTAGCACCAGTATAGCTGGAGCCTTGGCCGGCGCTGCCCGCGTTCACATACTAGGATGGCTCGGCCAACACGTTGTCTATGACTTACAAACGCAACTATTTAGACACCTACAACACTTATCTCTCAATTTCTATGGCGTACTAAGCACCGGCCGGATCATGACGCGTGTCACAAGTGACACCGAACGAATGCGTACATTTATCACCTCTGGATTCCAGGACATCGTAATAAATATTTTGACTCTTATCGGAATATTTTTACTAATGATGTCGATGAACTGGCAGTTGACACTACTAGCCATGATCCCGATCCCATTTATGATCTTGTTTACCATCCTCTATCGGACTCGCATACATTGGGTTTTCCATCGCATCTGGCGACGTATCTCCACCTTAAATAATATGTTAGCAGACACGATACCAGGCGTAAAGGTCGTTAAAGCTTTTGCCCAGGAACATCGTGAATTCCAACGCTTTAACGAAAAAAATACGGACCTGCGAGAATCTCAAATGGCTTCGATAAAAATGAAAGCCATTTTTCTGCCTACCATATCTTTTACAATATCATTAGGATCGTTAATTCTGTGGTGGTTCGGCGGACATCAAGTCCTGTCCAATACGCTCACTCTTGGTGAGTTACAGGCGTTCATTACATACATGATGATGTTTTATTCCCCTGTACGTGCCCTCTGTACGCTTACCGAGCAATTAGAAAGTGCAGCCACGACCGCCGAGCGTGTTTTTGAAATTCTCGATACTCAAGCTGAGATAGAAGATTCTGATAACGCGATAGATCCCGGCAAATTAGAAGGCTCCGTAGAATTTCGAAATGTTTCATTCACTTACGATGGCGCTGCACGAGTACTTGACCGAATAAACTTCCGTGTCGAACCGGGAGAAATGATTGGGATTGTGGGACATTCCGGATCGGGAAAATCCACGATGGTAAATCTCATTTCTCGTTTTTATGACGCAAGCGATGGACAAGTCTTAATTGATAACAAACCAATCACCTCATTTATACAACGACGCCTACGAAATCAAATTGGTGTAGTTTTACAGGAACCACTTTTATTTCAAGGCTCTATTGCAAATAATATTGCTTATGGCTATCCAGAAGCAACAAAAGATCAAATAATTGAAGCAGCCCGAACAGCTAATGCCCATCGCTTTATCATGCAGTTTCCTGACGGCTATGATACACAGGTCGGCGAAAGAGGTGGGCGCCTATCGGGAGGTGAACGACAGCGCATATCTATTGCAAGGGCATTAATAGGAAACCCACGCATTCTCATCCTGGACGAAGCAACCGCTTCCGTCGACACCCAAACCGAATTTGAAATTCAAGAAGCACTTGAAAGGTTAGTGTCTGGACGAACCACCTTTGCCATTGCACACCGTTTGTCCACTCTGAAAAATGCCAATCGTCTGATCGTTTTGGATCGTGGCCGTATTGCCGAGGTTGGTACGCACGACACACTCCTAAGCCAAAATGAAGGGGTCTATAAAAAATTAGTTGATATGCAAACAGAAATGGCCAAAGTGAGAGCAATCTAATTGACAAATGAGAATAAAGTAACTTCCGCCCTAAGCTATAGCCTTGATGGCGACCAGTTAAGCTTTAGTCGATCGATTCATGGTAATTTAGTCATGCACCGTAATAAGGAATCTTACACTGGGATCAAACTTCGACGTGCGTTCCCCTTGGAAATTGGGACGGATTATATTGGATTTTTTGATATCGACGGCAACGAAATTGGCATACTTAAAACACTGGCCGGACTTGATAGCAGCAGTATAAAAGAGATAGAAGAGGAATTAGAGAAAATTTACTTCCAACCTCAAATCACGTCTTTCAAGCACTTAGACGAGGAGTTCGGGGTTTTGCGTGGCGAGATAGAAACTACACGAGGTCCCCGATCACTCGAAATTCGTGGTTATCGAACAAATGTACGAATCCTTTCTAATAAACGGGCAATTGTAATAGATGTCGACGGTAATAGATATTTGATCGAGGATTGGCCATCTCTACCCCAGCGAATTCGAGAAATCCTAGGCCTTTAGAAAAACAGTAACCAGCCATCTGGGTAAGGCAAAGTTCTGGATCAATTTATGTATTAAAGTACTGTGAGACTTTGAAGCAAAGGTTGTCTACAAAATTTTCTCGCTGATCTTTTTCCGCCATTCCTCCAGGGATAATAAAATCTGCGTGACGTTTGGTAGACCTATTATACCTTTCATGTTGCCACCGAACCGATTCTAAGTAGTAGTCAACTATTTTATCAAAATCTTCGATATTTTTCATATTCCTTCGTATACGCCGAATAATCCGTTCATCAGCTTCTACCTCTACGTAAATCTTCAAATCCATTAAATCTCGAAGTTCCTCAAACCAAAGCACGGTGATTCCTTCAATTATGAAAATATCCGAATCGGTCCGTGCTAAATTCTGACAAGCAGAAAACATGGAACGTTGTTCATAAGAATGAGGCTCATTATACGATGGCCGAAAATCTTTATTGATATTTGAATAATAATGTGGCATTTCAGCAGGGGGCTTAAAAAACTTATCTTGAACTAACACTTCTACTCGTAGATCAGACCAGCGATCACAAAAATGTTTTGCTAAAGTCGATTTCCCTGATCCAGTACCGCCGGCTATACCAATAACATAAGGTCTGCGATCACTTTGAATACGATGCTGTCTGAGAGACTGAATAATCTTATCATGGGACAAAATAGACCTATATTGTTTGAATTTGGAAAAACTGATTATCAGTCTTTTTTACAAAAAATATTTATTCAAAAAAAACTTTCCTATTACCAAATTTTCCTGATATTGCTCGCGCCACAATCAAGCTACACACCAAAAATCTTTTGCCTCAACAAACTTCCAAAATTTTAATTTTTTGCGGATTTTTTCCCTCGCACCACGGGAAGCAACAGCTATTAATAGTGAAGGAGATACCAAACCATCCCAATTAGACAATAAATCGTCCGGACTGATAATAGGCACACCATATAAAAGTGAACCTATCTTTTTAGGGGTTACGTCAACAAAAAAATTTGGTTTACAACCTTTGCGTATCAGATGCTTACTGAGACGACGACCTGTTTTCCCTGCACCCCAGACAATTAGACCTTTAGACTCCGATAAAGGTCCTTGACATAAATAATTAGCTTTAGCCCGGAGAAAATTTTCCACAGAATACCGAGATTCACTATAAGTGACCCTGTTTCTATGTTCTCGCCAATAAAACAAAACTTCTTGGATTTTTTCAAAGCGTTTACCCGCATGAGCATAACGCAACCATAGATCATAATCCTCCGGCCACCCTCGATCATGATAACCAGTAAAACTATTTAATTCATGCCGACGCATCATAGCGGTAGGATTCGCAATAGGACTTTCGATAAAACGTTCACGAACAATATCAGAATGTGTAACAAGGCTATTCAACCATTTCTCATAAATCCTCATGCCCTCTCCAACCTCACCTTCATGAGAAAACATTTCGACCAAACAAGTCACGACACTAACGCCTGGAGAGGCCTCTAATAAATCGGCCTGCTTCTTAAGTCTATCCACGTGCATACGATCATCGGCATCCATCCGAGCCACGTAAGATCCACGACAATACCGGAGTCCCCTATTGGGAGCCTCAACAATTCCGTGGTGTTCAGAAAATATTGGCTTAAAGCGTTTATCGCGTTTAGCCCACGCCTTCAAAATTTCTGAAGAATCATCCGTAGACCCATCATCTACAGCAACAACCTCAAAGGATGCCATACTCTGAGCTGCAATACTATGTAACGTCTCATCTAACGTTTTGGCCGCATTATAGACTGGGAGTAAAATTGACACGCTTGGCTGGTTGACATCCATAATACTCAAATTATAACATTTTTGTAAATGTTATAAACATCTATTGCCGAAATTGGTGTAATTAGCGTATTTGTCGGCCATGCTACATTTGAAATCCGATTCCGAAATAGAAAAAATCCGAGATGCCGGACGTATAGCTGCCGAAGCAATGTTACGTGTTAAAGAAATTGTAAGAATAGGATGTACGACGAACGAGTTAGATGCTGTTGCAGCACAATACATAAAAAGCCAGGGTGCCATAGCAAGTGCATTGAATTATCGAGGGTATCCTAAAAGCATTTGCGTGTCAACAAATAACGAAATCGTCCACGGGATCCCTGGACCGCGAAAGCTTTTAAACGGTGATATTATTTCCGTCGATATTGCCGTAAATAAAAATGGATTCCATGGTGATATGAATGCGACTATGCTGGTTGGCCAAGTCGAGGAAGAAACGCAACGGTTAGTAGAATCAACACGTACCTGCCTGGAACTAGGCTTAGCCGCAAGCACGGCTGATAATCGCTTGGGAGATATAGGTTCTTCCATACAATCTTATGCAGAACAATGTGGTTTTTCAGTAGTCCGTGAATATTGTGGACACGGAATTGGACGTGAATTTCACGAAGAACCACAACTTTTACATTATGGGGCTACTCACACTGGACGTCGATTACAAATTGGCATGGTGTTCACTATTGAACCCATGATAAACGCCGGAAAAAAGGAAACACGTTTACTGGACGACAGTTGGACCGCAGTAACCGCTGACGGAAGCCTCTCCGCCCAATTTGAACACACTGTAGCGGTCACCTCAAAGGGACCAGACATCCTGACTCGCTTCGAAGATTTACCATTCTAACTCTTGCTCCTTTATAATGAGGCACTATATTCACAGGACCGACGATTAGTTCGTCACAGCAATCTTTATAACTAAATAATCTTGACTGCTAACCTAGGAGAGTAATAATGGCGGAGAAAAAGCGAGCTGATGAAGGTGGTGACGACGAGGCTACGGATTTTTCTTTTGATCCTGGTTCCCAGGTTGAACTTGAAGTAGAAGAAACTTGTTGCGTTACGGGCGAACCCGTCAGCGCTGGCTTCTGTCGCTTTCCCGACTACAAGAGCCAAACGCTCATGGTAATGTCGAAGCAGAGCATGATTGAACATTTACGAAATGGAACATCAATCAAGAAATTTAAAGAAATTCTTGTCAAGCGGCATGGCAAACGTGTTTTGGCTGAGTACTACTCAAATTATTAGCTTAACTAAGTTTAGCTGAACATTAGAACTTAACGGCGCCTTGGGAAAAAGGCGCCGTTAATTTTTGTTTTATGCGGACCAAAAACGAGTCATAATTTAGATCTACAGTAACCTCTTTAAGTCTTCCTTTAGAATCCAGTAGGGATCCGCTCCCCGAGGAACACCTATATGTTTTGCGTGAATCTTACCTTGGCGATCAAAAAGAAACGTCATCGGAATACCGAGGGAACGCATACTTCCTCCAATAACTTTTTTTAATAATTCACCATCTCCACCCAACACGATGGGATAATTTATTTCGTACCGTTTTATAAATTTTCCCAACAATTTTCGAACTTTTTCACTAGGCCCCTGATCAAGAGAAACACCGATTATAGCAAGTTGGCCCGAATCATACTCCGACCTAAGTTTAACTAAAGCCGGGATCTCAATCCTGCATGGCCCACACCAGGTAGCCCAAAAATTTAATAAAACAATCTTACCTTGATAATCACGAAGATCAATCAGTGCTCCATCGGAATCGATTATCTCATGATGATCGGCCGGTGGAAATACTTGACCTCCTGTTGCAACAGCCGTCTCAAACCTTTGATCATCGGATTCGCAACTAATTACCATGCAGCTAATGATTGAGAACGAAACAAACAATTTAATACATAAACGCATAATATCTCTCTATGAGTCTGATCAAAATGAACCGAACCCTGATCATCTGTCCATCCACCATTGATCCCCTCCATCTATTTCAGGTGTAGGCACTTGCCTGGATAGCGATACATTTTCGACACCGACCAAGACGCCCAGACCTTCAATCAACTCATCACACGGTTCTACTTTCAATGATTTTGAACGAATAAACGCGTCAGGTCTATCTTGCTCCTGTATTTGTAAAACAAATTCAGAATTCCCTGCATTGCTGAGGCATAGATTTTTTATATCATCAATCAAAGTGTTTTTCACTTTTTCATGACCTAATTTAACATTGACCGCCTTTATCTTTTGCTCTCTTACTACTTCAAACGGAGTAACACTTTTGGCGTGTACGCTAATCCGACCATTTCGTTCACTCACCCGACCTTCAACGAGAACTACCGAACCCTCTTCTACGTAGGATTCAAACTGAGAAAATGCTTCCGACCAGAGAGCAATATCAGCCTTATCTCCCCGCATGTCCTCCAAAGTAACAAATGCAAATGCATTCCCTCTTTTATCAAACCTTTTGGTCTGTTGAACGACCAATCCACCAACACAAATTGAACTCCCGTCCGGTTGCTCTTCGACTTCACTCAACGGTTTAGCAAAAATTTTCAAATCGCGTTCATAGGGTTTTAGCGGATGGCTTGAGACATAAAAACCCAACAGCTCGCGCTCTCTCGACAATTTTTCCCGTTCATCCCATTCAGCTAATTCGGGCAAATCAAACTCAAAAAAACCATTTACACCAGAATCCTCAGATTCACCAAAAAGCCCCAACTGGCCCTTTGCTTCGGCATCTTGAGCATTCTGAGCTATTTTAAGAGCTTTTTCGAGCCCTCCCATTTGTTGTGCTCGGTTTCCCGGAAAAGCATCAAGGGCACCTGTGGAAATTAGACTTTCAACAACTCTACGGTTAACCAACTTCAAATCAATACGCGTACAAAAGTCGGGTAAGTTTAAGAAAGGGCCTCCCTCCGATCTCGCTTTAACAATACTTTCGACTGCTCCTTCACCAACATTCTTGATGGCCGCCATACCATAACGGATACCCAATTCAGCAGGAGTAAAATAGAGAGTACTTTCGTTAACATCTGGTGGTAGGACAGGAATTTCCATGCGGCGACAGTCATCCAACAATATGGTCAAGCGGTCGGTATTATTTCGATCATTAGTCAAACTCGCCGCCATATACTCTTCAGGATAATTGGCTTTCAAAAAAGCGTTCTTATAGGCTACTTCCGAATAGCTAGCCGCATGTGATTTATTGAAAGCATAGCCAGCAAAAACTTCGATGTCAGAAAATAGTTTCTTTGCAATTTTTTCCTCAACATCATTAGTTATGCAACCACTTATAAAATCCTTCTTTATTTTTTCCATTTCTTCAGGTACTTTTTTACCCATAGCTTTTCTTAAAATATCGGCCTGGCCAAGACTAAACCTTGCAACGTCGCGTGCTATCCGCATCACCTGCTCTTGATAAACCATAATACCGTAGGTTGACTTAAGAATTGGTTCTAATAAAGGATGATCATAAACCACTTCTATCTGACCTTGTTTTCGTCCAATAAACATCGGAATGTTTTCCATTGGACCCGGCCTATAGAGCGCATTCATCGCAATAATATCTTCAAGGTTGTCAGGGCGGAGCTTACTTAAATAATCCCGCATCGGAGGAGATTCAAATTGGAAAACTCCTATCGTCTGACCAGTTCCAAAAAGTTCGAAAGTAGCTTCATCCTCCCATGAGATTTCACTTAATTCAAAATCCGGCGTATGCAACTGTATGAGACGCACAGCCTCATCCATCAACGACAATTCCTTGAGCCCTAAAAAATCCATCTTTAAAAGCCCTACTTCTTCGCACGTCGGACCATCAAATTGTGTAGTAATGCGCCCATCTTTAGGAGCACGATACAAGGGAACGAAGTCCGTCAAATCAGAAGGAGCTATAATTACCGCACAAGCGTGCACCGACGCATGACGGGCCAGTCCTTCCAAGCGACGCGAATAATCAATCAGCCGACCCCTCTCATCACTAGCGACAGACATTTCTTCCAATTCAGGAACACGCTCTACAGCCTTATCAACCGTCATTTTCAATTCAGTAGGTATTAACTTTGCAATGCGGTCAACCTCACCATACGGCATACCAATTACACGCCCTACATCACGCACCACTGCTTTAGCTCCCATGGTTCCAAAAGTAATGACCTGGGACACCCTGTTTTCTCCATACTTTTCAACGACGTAACTAAGCACCTTGTCACGATCAACGTCAGCAAAATCAATGTCAATGTCTGGCATGCTAACACGTTCAGGATTTAAAAATCTTTCGAATAGCAAATCATATTTGATCGGGTCAGTATCTGTAACACCCAGGCAGTAAGAAACCAAACTCCCTGCTGCAGAGCCCCGACCCGGCCCCACAGATATCTTATTTTGGCGCGCATAGTTAACAACATCCCAAACAATTAAGAAATAACCAGCAAAACCCATTGTTGTAATAATTTCTAATTCAAAATCTAATCTATCTCTAACCGATTGATCTATCTTTTCGTATCGTCGTCCTAACCCATCTTGAGCTAAGTCAATTAAGTACTTTTCACTAGTTTGGTAGCTTTCAGGTATCGGGAAATTAGGCATGTGCATCTTGCCAAATTCCAACTCCAAATCACATTTTTCAGCGATTTCTAAAGTACGAACTATCGAGTCCGGCAAATCATCAAATAGATTCTGCATTTCTTCAGGAGATTTCATGTAAAGTCCCTCCGGATAACACATTCTATTTTCATCCGAGATATCTTTGCCTGTCTGGATACATATTAAAGCATCGTGAGCCGCATGATCGTCAGCACTCAGGAAATGAAAATCATTCGTTGCCACTAACGGAACACCAAGTTTTTTGTGGAGATGGAGTAATCCTTCGTTGACTTTGGCCTCTATATCTATCCCATGCCGTTGTATTTCGAGATAATAATCATCCCCAAAAATTTCCATATATTCGCGGACAGCTTTTTCTGCTTCATCTAATCCCTCACCCCGAATCAAATGAGATACTTCACCAGCAACACAGGCAGAAAGACAGATTAACCCTTCTCCATACTTGCGGAGCAACTCTTTGTCAATCCGCGGGAAGTAGTAAAAACCCTCTTGGTAGCCCAAGGAGACAAGCTTAGTCAGATTTCGATACCCCATCTCATTTTTAGCTAAAAGTACCAAGTGATTAGACCCATGTGACAATCCGCGTACAGATTGGCGAGCATAACGACTTTCAATAGCCACGTAAACTTCACAACCGATAATTGGTTTAATTCCAACGGATTTACAAGCCTTATAGTGTTCAATAGCCCCAAACAGATTTCCGTGATCAGTAACGGCCATAGCTGTCATACCCAATTCGGCCGCATTTTCAGCAATCTCTTTTACTCGACAACCACCATCAAGCAGACTGTATTCACTATGACCATGTAAATGCACAAATTCAGCCGAAGCCATGACCCCCCGCGACAGATTATTGTTATTGATTGAAACTGAAATTCTCCTACAAAAATCAATCGAAAAATATTCTCAATGATAATTGCCGAGCCAAACATAGCGATGGCTGCAAAGCGTGTCAATCATGATTAAAAAACCAACCGAAATTATCGGAATAAATCCTAAATTACTGTTAATTAATGATTTAAGGATTATCCCCAAGCATAGCGACCTAAACTCAATCTAAATTTTGAGGACAACACGCAGATAGACCAAAAAAAATTAAATTAACGTATCGTTGCTACTGTTGGCACAAACCATTACCCCTGTCCTATATTCGGTTAAGATCTTCAAAATCACCTTAGGAAAACAAACATGTCCTACTCGATTGCAATTGTTGCCGGAGCCCGACCCAACTTCATGAAGGTAGCTCCTATTCTTTCAGCTTTAAATCGTGAACCCGAGCAGTTCACACCAATGCTGGTGCATACCGGCCAACATTACGATTATCAAATGTCGGAAGTTTTTTTTCAAGATCTCGAGATCCAAAAACCAGATGCTTTTTTAGATGTGGTACGGGATCACCCCGCACAACAAACAGCCGATATCATTAGTAAATTTGATGATCTCTTGGTGGAAAATCGGCCCGATTTAGTCATCGTCGTCGGGGACGTCACGTCAACGGCAGCCTGTGCCCTAGCTGCAAGCAAACGGGAAATTGCTATTGCCCACGTTGAGGCGGGACTACGCAGCCGGGATCGAAGTATGCCTGAAGAACTAACACGTATTGTAACCGACTCCCTATCTGACTTACTGTTTACCTATTCGGAGGATGCTGACGCAAATTTGCGAGCCGAAAACGTCCCCAAGAGCTGTATATTTCAAGTAGGCAATTTAATGATTGATACTCTTTTTAGTTTTAGGGAAAAATCTCAAAAATCGACCATTTTGTATCGATTAGGGTTGGAAGAAAAAAAATATATCTTAGCGACCCTACATAGGCCCTCAAATGTAGATACGTCGGAAAACCTGTCTAAGTTTCTTTACGTGCTCGAAAATATTAGCAATAGCATACCCATCGTGTTTCAATTGCATCCCCGAACCGAAGCTCGTTTGAACGAATTCAACTTGACGTCCCAACTTGAAAAACTATCAGATCTAATCGTTATTGGACCGCAAGGTTATTTAGACATCATCAAACTGCAAGAAAACTCATGCCTCGTCTTAACGGATTCAGCAGGCATAGCAGAGGAAACTACCGCCCTTCAAATACCTTGTCTTACAATGAGAGAAAACACAGAGCGCCCCGTTACCATTGAACAGGGTAGTAACCAATTGGTTGGATGCGATCCAGAATACATAATTCAGGCAACACACACAGCCCTAAACCAAACAAAAAAATACTCGATTCCCCCGCTATGGGATGGTCACAGCGCAGAGCGCCTAGTCGACGTTATACGCAATGGCATTCCTCGTCGTATGAAGACTTAAACTTTGAGAGTAACCCTTTGAACAAGCTAATTCTGCGACCTAATATTCTCGGCTTCGAAGTCTTGAAAAATGAAGTGCCTGTGACGCTGTATCGTGCAAGAGAAGAGTTGCCAAAAAGCGATTCACCAAAGCCCTGTTTTGCTCCAATTTACACGCCGTCAGGGCAACTAATTACGGAGTATAGACCCACGGACCACACGTGGCACACCGGACTTTATTTTGGCTGGGTTCACGCCAATGATACCAATCTTTGGGGAGGTCCATGGTACATTGAAAGTAGCGGGAAATACGAACACGTTGCGAATTCCCACGGGATACAGCGACACGATCGATTTACCAAACTTGCCAATAGCTCTCCAATCAGGGTAAGCGAACAATTAACATGGCTCGATGGTGTCAACCACCCCATAGCACAAGAAACAAGAAATTATACAATCGAATCGATTAATGATGGTTACCGATTGTACATTTCTACCCGAATTTTCCCAAAATATGGAGACTTGACATTAGGAGCCAGCCGCGCTGCGCGCTACAGTGGACTAGAGTTACGAATGGGCCCTCCTTTTTCTGACGCCCAGCACTACGATAGCGAAGGTCGGGAAGGACATGAGTCAATTATGGGAGAAAACGCAAAATGGGTAGCGGCCCGTGGTGCCCGAAGCGGCTGCGTTGCTATATTGGATCACCCTCAAAACCCACGTTATCCCACAAATTGGTTTACGCGAAGAAATCTACTTGGTGCTGGGCTCCTTATGAAAGAAGATCTACGAATAGACGCAGATCAAGTATTAGACCTACGCTATTGTTTCTATGTTTTAGATGAGGACCCCGGAGCAAAATACTGGGATCGCGAACAATCCTTGTTCTCCGAAGAATAATATGATATCCAGCAAAATATAATCTTCCCGAAACAAAGCCTTCCAACTGTCTAGTAACCTCAATCCAAACAATTGATTTTTTCCTGCCTCTAAATTTTTCAACCACACATAAAACAGCAACTGCGAAACTGTCTCGAATTCAAATAGCTAACCACTTGTAATTTCCTCTAAAAACGATACTTTACCATTATTGTAAGAAACAAATTTTATCTTAAGAGCGTCTGCAGTACGTAGATTCCTAAACCTACACATTTATCGGAGGATGGAAGTTGTTCCCAAGACGTTGCAATTGGATTGTACTCCTCACACTTGCATCCTGCGTCACCACCCCACCCATTAAACACCCCCAGTCGGACGTAAATCTAACTAAACCGAAGACAGAATTAGTAAACTCGATTCCGAAATGGTGGGAAGCTTTCGAAGATACATCCCTCAATAAAGTTGTCGAGAAAGTCCTTGAAGCCAATCACGATCTACGTATCGCAGCGGCAAGACTAGAACAGGCAAAAGCGCAGGCACTGTTAGCAAAAGCTCCTCTCCTACCTACATTAGGGACGAGCGGAACGGCATCCAGACGGAAACAAAGTTTCTTGGGTTTTCCTATTCGGGGAAATGAAGACGGCTCTCCCCCAAACACAACGACCAACTCTTATGGGGTCAATATTAATGCAAATTGGGAAGTAGACATCTGGGGTAAACTGCGCAACAACGCTCGCGCGGCCTTAGCAGACGCCCAAGCTGTTGAGGCGGATTATTTCGGCGCACGCTTGTCCCTGACTGCACAAGCAACAAATGTCTATCTATCTATAATAGAAGCCAGAAATCAGGTAAAATTAGCCACGGCAACCTTGACCAGTTACCAAATAGCTGGTGAGAGAATTTCAGAGCGTTATAATCGTGGATTAAGCCCATCTTTGGACCTGCGGTTGGCACGATCTAATTCCGCCGCGGCAGTAGCTAACCTATCACGAAATCAGCAAGTTTTGGATCAGGTAGAAAGGCAATTAATTTTACTCCTGGGTCAATATACCAAGAAACCAAAAATTACGATCTCAATTAATTTACCAACTCAAATTTCACCGACTCCACCAAATCTACCTGCCAATTTGATTTCGAGACGCCCGGACTTGTCTGCAGCAGAAAGAAGGCTGACTGCAGCAGAAAACCGCAGAAAGCACGCAGAGCTTGAACGTTTACCCAGGTTTAGCTTAACGGCATCTAACGGCTCACAATCTAGTGACTTCACTAAGCTTTTAAACGGAAATTTTTCGGTATGGAATTTGGTTGGCAATCTTACTCAACCATTGTTACAGGGCGGACGTATTAGAGCTAATCTTGATCAAGCATATGCGGGAATAGATCTAGCACATGCGACCTATGCAAAAACTGCCTTGCGTGCCTACGTTGAAATAGATCAAGCGATAAATGACGAACTCCGATTCACAGAACAAGCCAGGGCACTTAGCATTGCCTCGGCTGAAGCATATGCTGCTCAGAGTTTGGCTGAGGACCGTTACGCAAAAGGGCTCTCCAATCTAACTACTTTGCTCGACGCTCAACGTCGTGCATATGATGCAGAAAGCCGGCTTCTTTCAGTCAAACGACAAAGACTCAATGCAAGAATCAATCTGATCGTAGCATTGGGCGGAGATTTCAGCCAAGAAACGAGCCAATCAGACCCCATGGAGTATACAGAATGAAATGGATTAAAAAACTACTGCCACTACTAATAATATCCGTGGGTATTGCCATCTTCGGTTTACTTGTTTCCATGCGCCAAGAGCCAGAGCAAATAGAACAAGCATATATGGGACCTTTAGTTGAGGTGATTGAAGCTCCTCCGCAAAAAATAAAGGTTACCATAGATGGCCAGGGTACTGTACGTCCAGATGCACAGATTAATTTAGTCCCCCAAGTCTCCGGAAACATCATCTGGAGAAATGATTCATTCAAGTCTGGAGGCTCGTTTTCAAAGGGAGACACCCTCTGTCGCATAGACCCTCGAGATTATTTATTGGCAGTTCGCCAGGCAGATGCCGAAGTGGCCCAGGCTCAATACAGATACGACGTGGCCAAACAGGAGTCTGATTTAGCACAGAAAGAATGGCAAAGGATACATGGAAAAACAAAAAGTCCTTCCGACCTCGTTCTTCAATTACCTCAATTACGAGCGTCCAAAGCAGCAGTAGTTGCGGCGGAAGCTCGCTTAGAAGAGGCTACTCTAAAATTAGAACGGACTACGCTTATTGCACCGTTTAAAGGCCGTGTTCGCAACGTACAAGCCGACGTTGGTCAACATACAAATATAGGCCAGCCGATAGCACAACTGTATAGCATTGAAAGGGCTGAAATTGTCGTGCCTATCCCAGACGAAGATTTGGCTTGGTTCACTCTACCCTTACCTTTTGAAATACCTAGGGGGAAGGACGTAAGCAGAAATTCCATATCCGATATTAATCAGGAAAAACAAAATAGTCCGCTACATTATGACGACCAGGGCGCCGAAGCTTTGGTCGAAGGAGTATTCGGGGGACAGCACTCTGTATGGTCTGGAAGAGTGACCAGGACCGAGGGTGAAATTGATCCACAAAGTCGAATGGCGCGTATAATTATAGAGGTTGAAAATCCTTACGGTAACGTTGTTAATGGCGGCCCCCCTCTCATGGTTGGTATGTTTGTGAACGTTGCGATTGCTGGCAGATACCTCGACAACGTAAGAATTATTCCCCAAAATGCCATTAGACAAGGCGCTAAGGAAAACCTGATTTGGATTTGCGATACAAATAACCGTCTGCGGTTTCGCTCTGTTGAACTGATACGCAGAATGCAAGATGAAATGCTAGTCCATGTAGAAATGAATCCAGACGACCGTATTATTATTTCCCAAATAAATGGTGCTACAGACGGTATGTCCGTTCGTATTTCCACTACGAAAAAGGAGATCGGTTCGTGAAATCATCGGTAACCTGGATGGCAAATAACCACGTAACAGCTAACTTGCTAATGGGTTTTCTCATACTTAGTGGTCTATTCTCCATGATGCAGACAAAAAAAGAGACGTTTCCTGAAATGTCTCTGGACCAAATACAAATACAGGTAATATATCGTGGTGCAACTCCCACAGAGGTTGAAGAAGCCGTCTGCAAGAGAGTAGAGGAGCACGTGCGTAGCTTAGAAGGCGTTCGACGGGTAAGATCAACTGCCTCCGAGGGAGTCGGTGTTGTTAGTGTAGAAGTGGAACGAGGCGTAGATGTCAATAGTATGCTCGACGACGTCAAGAGCGCAGTTGATCGAATAGACAGTTTCCCTCAAGAAATCGAAAAACCGACTATAAAAGAGCTCACCAGACGCCAACAAGTTATTGACGTGGTCCTTTATGGAAATGTTAACGAAAGATCTTTGAAAGTAGCCGCAGAACAAGTACGCGACAATCTTCGTAATAGTGGAGTGATCTCTCAAGTTGAACTTAGTGGTATTCGTGCTGATGAAATATCCATAGAAGTTTCCGAATCGGATCTTCGTCGCTATGGATTGTCGTTTGACACAATAAGCTCGGCCGTAAAACGCACGAGTTTGGACCTGCCCGCCGGAAGTATCGAAAGTCAAGATGGAGAAATACTGATACGCACCCAAGGCCTAATGCGCACAGGCACTGAATATGAAGATGTTGCAGTCCTCTCCCAAAATGATGGAACAATACTACGCCTTGGGGACATTGCAAAAGTACGCGATACGTTTGAAGACAATGACCTAGTCTCAAGATTCAATGGAAAACCTGCTGCAGTCGTCCAGGTTTTTCGTACTGGAAACCAAAGCGCATTAGAAATCTCGGCCTTTATACATTCTTTCGTGGATGAAAAACGAAAATCCCTCCCACATGGGATCTCGATAGATTTTGCTCGTGATGATGCCCGAATTTTAAGAGGACGAATGGATCTACTGATCCGAAACGCTCAACTGGGCCTCGTCCTAGTCTTCATCTGTCTCAGTTTCTTTTTAGATCTGCGCTTAGCATTTTGGGTGATGATGGGGATCCCCATTTCATTCCTCGGAGCTTTTGTATTGATGGAACCATTTGATGCATCCATCAATATGCTCTCACTATTCGCATTTATCGTAGCTTTGGGCATCGTTGTCGATGATGCTATTATCGTCGGTGAAAATGTTTTTGCGCACCGCGAGAAAGGCAAGCCCTTCTTACAAGCCGCCATTGACGGCACCATGGAGGTCGGAACGCCCGTTATCTTTTCTGTCATGACGTCAGTAGCAGCCTTTACTCCACTTTTTTTCGTCGAAGGAATGATGGGGAAATTTATGTCCGTGATTCCGGTAATTGTTATCGCTGTGCTCTTACTTTCGCTAATTGAAAGTCTATTTATTTTACCGGCCCATCTATCATCGGAAGGAAACGGTATAATTAGTCGTTCCTTAGGAAAATGGTTTAGAAGACCACTTTCCTGGCACAAAAACAAAGCCGAGAGGTTCGATGCAGGTCTTAAAAAATTTATCAAAAAAGCCTACCAACCATTATTGAGACTAAGTCTAGCTAATCCACTTTCAAGTACTGCTGTCGGTATCTCACTAATGCTTCTGACTCTCGGCTGGGTAGCTGGCGGACACCTAAAGTTTGTATTTATGCCTTCTATTGAATCTGACTGGGTAACAATTTCGATCAACATGCCCCAAGGAACCACAGTTGACCAAACAACAAAAGTGGTCGAATTAGTTGAGAGACAGACACTTCAATTAAAAACACAAATCGACAAAGAGTATCCTACAAAAGGATCCAACTTTCGAAATATCTTCACGTATATAGGTGACCAACCTAATGGGCGACGCTCGTCAATGGGTGCCGGAGGTGGGTCAGGAAATAATGGACATTTAGGAGAGATTACTGTTGAACTAAAACCATCGGAAGAACGCGATGTTGGCAGTAATGCAATAGAAGCACGTTTACGCACTGCCATTGGTGAACTCCCTGGTCCTGAATCTATATTAATATCCTCTTCACTATTCTCGGCAGGCAATGCAATTGAAGTAGAATTAGCTTCGGACAACTTCGACCAATTGTTGATCGCCGTGGAGCGCCTAAAAGAGCAAATCAGCCAATATTCTGGAACAGGAGAGATTCAAGACAGCTTTCAAGAGGGTAAACAAGAATTACTATTGTCTTTAAAACCACAAGCAAGAACTTTAGGAGTTACCCTATCTGACTTGGCTCGACAAGTAAGACAGGGGTTTTTTGGGGATCAAGCACTAAGATTTCAACGCGGATCTGACGACGTTCGTGTTATGGTACGCTATCCAGAAACAGAGCGAAGAAATATTGACGACGTTCGTTCAATGCGAGTCCGCGCCCCTTCAGGAACTGAAATCCCATTTGACGAAGTTGCCTTTATACAGGCTGGACGCGGATACGCAGCAATACAAAGGACCGACGGCCAAAGAGTAGTAACGGTCAGTGCCAGCGTTGACGAAAAACTGGCTAACGCTGACGAAATCAATTCCGATCTCAAGACAAGATTCCTACCGAAATTGGCCCAAGATTACGTTGGCGTGCAGTACAGCTTTGGAGGTGAACAGCGCGAACGAAATGAGTCACTACAAAGTATGTTTTATAATTTTTCAATTGCTCTTTTCGCTATATATATATTACTCGCCATACCATTTAAATCTTACACCCAGCCTTTTATCGTGATGAGTGCAATTCCCTTCGGAATGATAGGTGCTGTTTGGGGACATTCGCTTCTTGGTATTGACTTGGCTTTACTTAGCCTTTTCGGAATCATCGCACTTTCTGGCGTCGTGGTTAACGATTCGCTCTTAGTGATAACTTTTTACAATCAGTTGCGAGCAAAAGGAATCGAAATGGACGATGCTCTTGTCGAAGCCGGTTCCCAAAGGTTTCGTCCTATCCTTCTCACATCTCTAACAACCTTTTTTGGCTTACTACCCATGATTCTCGAAAAAAGCGTCCAAGCTCAATTCTTAATCCCAATGGCAGTGAGTTTAGGCTTTGGCATTTTGTTTGCTACCTTCATCATTTTGTTGGGTGTCCCAGTTGGAACTAAGCTTCTTGAACAAATCACCAGCACTTCCCCCGATAGAGATACGGTTCAGAACCCCATAACGGTAGTCACCGATACAGGATCTTAAATCTGTTTAATAACGGCCTCGCGCTCCAATTGCCGCAACCGCAGAAACAGCCAAGATAGAGCTGTTATCGAAGTCAAGGCCGCTCCCAACGCCAGAGCCAACCAAATAGACCAAAGACCCATTTTCAGCACGTAGATAAAAACAAATGCCAGCGTTCCACTAACCAAAATTACCCGCATTGCTGTCAACACTAAGCTTGGTATACCTTCACCTAATCCTTGAAAAATACGACCACTGATTACACCAAGCGTCATAAACGGAAAAGCAAATACTATGGTACGAATATAATCTACTGCCATAGCAATAATCGCTTCATTTGAAGTAAACAAGGTAAATATGAAAGGGGAAAAGATATAGAAAATCACGCCGAAACCTAACGCCAAAATCTGACCACGAACCAAGACATAACATACCGTCTCTCGGATCAGGTCAAGTCGTCCAGCACCATAAAACATACCCGTCAAGGTCACCATGCCTGATGCTAAAGCAAAAGTCGGCAAGAAATAGACAGAGTCTAGCCTACCTCCCACGCCATATGCAGCAACTGCATCCGCACCAAAGTTCGCAACCAGTCTATTCCAAAACATGTTTCCAACCGACATAATTAACATCGACAAAGAAGCAGGAAATCCAATTTGTAATATCTGTTTGAATATCGCTCCATCATATACGAAACCACGAAAGGTTGGGCTTAGATACGGCGTACCTCGTATGAAAAAATGGTATAGAAAAATCAGAAGCACGACCATTTGGCTGATCAGAGTGGCCCAAGCTGCACCTTCTAATCCCCACCCAGCCACAAAAATCAGGAGCGGGTCGAGTATCAAATTTAGAATTGTCCCGCTAATTTGGATTATAATGGGCGTTCGTGTATCTCCTTCACCCGTCATTATTGAGCGGAATTGAACACTTAAATTTGAAAAAATAAAACTAGGAGCTATGATTTGAAAATAGGATAATGCCCCTGGAATTACTTTTTCGGGCACACCTAAAAGAGTGAATATCTGTGTTTTAAAGTAAATACCAACTGCAGGGATTAATAATCCAAAAAACATACCAAACAAAATAGCATGGCTAGCTGCGTTGTCCGCTCCTTTCTTATCGTCAGCCCCTAGTAAACGTGCAACAGCACTCGTCGCCCCAACCCCAAAACCGAACATGATACCAATAGTAAAGAAACTCAACGGCATATTAAAAGTCAGTGCCGCTATCGCTTCACCACCCAATCGCCCTACAAAGATCATGTCCGTGAAACTGTACACTGTCTGCACGGCCATGCCCAACATAACAGGGAGGCTTAATTTCCAAACAGCACTTCTCGGATCTGCAATAAATTCCAAAACTCGACTATTCGCCCCAGGGCCGACAGAATTATCGCCTATACTCCCCTCATTTTTTCTATTTTCTTCGCTCATATTGTCCTAAAAAAATATTACTTGTAACCTACCAAGTAAGCCCTTTAGTTTAGTTAGGGCAACGGTAGCCTTGACATCGGGCTGAGTAAATGTGATACTTTTTCACCATGGTTACTGGGTATAGATTTATCTGTAGTAACTCTGCATTCAGGAGGGTATTCACTTGAAGGATTTCCAATACGTTGCACCAAAGACACTGCGCGAAGCTTTAGGCTGTTTATCTATTCACGGTGAAAAATCTCGCATCCTGGCCGGCGGAACGGATCTGCTTGTGCAAATGCGTGCAAAACGGCATCAACCTGAATACGTAATTGATGTCAAGGAAATTCCAGAACTCAGCGAATTGTCGTTTGGAAACAGAAAAGGCTTAGTAATTGGTGCTAGCGTACCATGTTTTCGTTTATATGGCGATGCTAACGTCGCCGAAAGATACCCTGGTATCGTTGACTCCGCGTCAATTATCGGAGGCGTCCAAATTCAGGGCAGAGCGACATTAGGAGGAAATTTATGCAATTCTTCACCCAGTGCGGACTCGACACCTGCTCTAATTTCCTACTCAGCCATATGCAATATAGTAGGGCCAAACGGTAAACGAACCGTTTCAGTCGAAGAGTTTTGTTTATCACCTGGCAAGAATGTGTTACAACCTGGAGAATTACTTGTTTCTATACAGATACCCCCTAACAAGAAAAATCAAGGCGGCCATTACCAGCGATTTATACCTCGCAATGAAATGGATATAGCTGTGGTAGGAGTAGGCTCTTGGGTAGAATTGGCAAATCGTGGAAAAGAATTCAAGAAAGTTCGTGTAGCCTTAGGTGCAGTCGGTCCAACGCCCATTTTTGCAGAAAAAGCCAGTAACCTACTTATAGGTAAAGCCATAGATGATGAGGCAGCTATTTCTATAGTAGCCTCATCGGCCAAAGAAGAAGCCACTCCCATTTCTGATATGCGTGGACCAGCAGAATTTCGAAGACATTTGGTAGGCGTGTTGGTAAAACGCACACTAACTGGTGCCGTTGCTCGGGCTAAAGGCAAGTTTGTAGCTAATGCCGTTCAAGAATAAGCGGCTTGATAAACCGGACTCAAATCAGTAAAGAAACAACGTTATCGGAGTTAAAAACATGAGTAAGATACAGGTTCAAACAACTATTAATGGTGACTCTAGTGAGTTCCTATGTGAAGCGCGCCAGAGTCTATTGGAAGTTCTTCGAGACGTTGTTGGGTTTACGGGTACTAAAGAGGGGTGTAACGACGGAAACTGTGGTGCGTGTTCCGTTCTGCTCGACGGAGTCTTAGTAAATTCGTGTTTAGTTTTAGGAATTGAAGCTGAAGGCAAAGAAATTACAACCATAGAAGGACTTGCTTCCCCAGAAGGGTTACATCCGGCCCAACAAAAATTCTTAGAACACGCCGCTCTACAGTGTGGGATCTGCACACCGGGATTCTTGGTAGCCACTAAGGCCCTGTTGGATCAGAATCCAGACCCTACTGAACACGAGGTACGCCATTGGTTAGCCGGAAATTTGTGCCGTTGCACAGGTTATGACAAAATTGTCCGCGCCGTCTTAGACACTGCGCAAGATATGCGACAATTATAAGCCTATTTAAAAATTAAACCCCCAACAGCTCAAAAATCGCTAATTCTATAATGCCCACGATTTGGATCCCGCCTCTACTTAAACAACTCACAAACGGGACGCACACAGTTGAGATAGAGGGACAGAGCATACGTGAGGTGATAGAATCGCTAGATCTAACCTATCCAGGTCTCAAGTCACGGCTATGCGACAACAATGAGAAAATCCGTCCAGAAATAGCTGTAGCTGTAGACGGCCAAATTGTTACGACAGGCATGCGCACGCGAGTGTCAGCTGACAGCGAAGTCCACTTTCTACCAGCCTTATCCGGAGGGTGAAAATGAAAGGAGGAAAATGCTCTCTAAAATCATTCTCAAATTAAAGCTCAATCAACCCCAGTAGATCCGAAACCACCACCGCCTCGGTCAGTCTTTCCTAATTCATCAACTTCAAGCCATTCTATCCGATAGACGGGTGAGATTAGTAACTGTGCGATTCGCTCTCCTGGTTCGATCGTCTGCGCTTCACTAGATGTATTAACAAGTAGGACGCCCAGTTCGCCTCTATAGTCAGCATCTATAGTACCGGGAGCATTCAGAACGGTTAGCCCTCTTTTGTAAGCGAGCCCGCTTCGCGGACGGACTTGAACCTCGTAACCTGCCGGAATTTCCATGTATAATCCAGTAGGTATAAGATCTCGTGTACCAGGGTCCAAAACAATCGGGCGATCTAATTCTGCACGTACATCCATACCAGCACTAAGCTCTGTCTCATAAGCCGGTAATTGCTGATTGGTTGTTCGTACAACACGAACACGAACGCAATTGTTTACAGTTTCCAAAACTTATGCTCCAGCTAAGCGTTCATTCAACCAGCGCCCTCGTAAATTACGCACGTAAACAGCCCCAAGGGTGTACGCAATACTTGAGAACATACTCAATACGCCAGTTATAAATACATACAACAGACGTTGTGGTCGCGCTTTCAGCTCTGGCGGTAAGGCTGGATCAAGCACCTGGACCGTGGAGGTATTATTTCGCGATTCGATCAATGATTCGGCTTCTTGCTGCAACAAAAGTTGCATAAGAGCTTTTTGCACTAAGACGTCCTTTTCTAAAATAGCGTAATCTTGCGCGACCTTGGGAATCTCACGTAATGGGAGGAAAAGGTTTTCATCCATTTCCAACTTAAAAACATCGCGAGGCTGAATTGGATCAGCTGGTTGGGTTTCTAATCCGTCACGCAAGAAAGTCATAGCGTCCTGACGCAATAAAATTTCGCGTTCAAGCTTTAACACACGGTCATGGGTGGGGTGAAGCCCCGAAGCAATTAATCCCTGACGCATAATCTCTAGTTCCATTGCGTCGGTTTGCATACTCGCGGCAGCACGGATTACCGCACGAGCCTGATCTTCGATTGCGATAGCATTGTGTTCAGACTGAAACTCTTGAAGATTACTCATAACCGAATCTAGGCGAGTTTCACCCTCACCACGCAGGATTTGTATAAAGCGCATCCGTTCAGTTGCCGAATCTTGAGTAATGCTCTTGTTGGTGCTATCTAGAATGACCGTGTAATAATTCGCCATTTCAGCAGCCATCATTGGGTCTCGATCTAAAACAGATACAACGATCGTACCCTCTTCACTTTTATCGACCGTAGTTTTTTCTGCTAAAACATCTATCGCATCGGTCATGGTATCAACTCCGTACCGTTCTGCAAGGCCATACGTATTAACCATACTACGCCTTGTATTAACACTTTTCAACGTTGCAAGAAAAATGTCAGCAGGAGTTCCTTTCTCACCTAAACGAAGAGAAGGTATTGGCAACGCGGAAAGTAAGTCTGAAAAGCCAAAGCCCTGTTTTTGCTCTTTAGGAGGCAAAAGTTGTGCCGTAGCTTCGTACTCATCCTCGATAAGGAAACTAAGAGTTCCCACCAGGATACACATTGCAACCGTACCGCCCAAAATCCTCTTTCTTTCCGCATGCAATGCGGAAAACAAATCGAGGATATCTACCTCTTTCTTTTCCATATATCTAAACGCTCCTTTAAATCCTTTCTAAAGTGACCGAACAAGGATTAGTATTGTCAACGTTTCCGCAAGTGTTCTCATAGTCGACTGAAACGTCTCCCAAATTCTGATACGGTTTTCTTCCGGAACCCAGATCTCGTCACCAGCTTCAACAACTAGGTCTTTCTCAAGGTCCTCACGTATTCCCGTTCGTGCTCGAATAAGACGAGCGCCACTCCGATGAGCACTAGTCGAAAACCCACCAGCAAGATCAAGATACTCAGATACGCTCAAACCTTCCTCAAAGTCAATTAGTCCCGGCTTTTTCAATTGTCCAGAAACAGTAACTGTACGACGAACTGTTGGAATATATATGACATCGCCACTTTCCAACTGAATATTTTGGGTTTGATCATCAAAATCATACAGTCGTTCAAAATCAACAACTGCTCGACCCTTTTCCTCTCGTGCCTTGGTCTTCATATAGGCCTTATCTTCGTCTGACATGTCCGCATAACCACCGACCTTTGCCAAATTACTCAAGCGAGTGTACTCAGGGTCTATTTGATTTCGCAATTTGGTACGAATTACCTTGGCCCCAAGGAATGATGCTCTCTCCGTCAAACCACCAGCAGGGCCATCAACAATATCCCTAACCCGTGTCTTCCCTTGATTGATCCGGTAACGTCCTCGGTATTTGACCTCACCATAGACCAACACCGTTGGCATCTGTTGCCAAAGTGATCGAGCCCGAAAAAACACCATATCATTAGCCGCCAATGGCGTAGATAATATGGCATTCAAATCAATTTCCTGTCCCGAAACAGTATCATCGCCCAACGACACCTGCTCCATTATTTCAGTGCCAGGCTGAAAGCGCCAAAGTTCAATTTTCATCAACGGAGCATCCCCACGAAGTCCGCCAGAAAGAGCTACTAAATCACCCACAGTATCACCTGGCCGAAATTCTTGAATCCCTTCATTATTAACCGCCCCGTACACATAACATGACTCGTTGCTAAAACCAACGTGCACCACATCTCCCATACGCACATAGGGATTGTGAAGAACATCACCCGTTGCGAAAAACATCGCTAAGTCAATTTTTTCAACCTTACCTTCTCTGCTGATTACCTCGATGGAACGGCGAGCAGCGGGACGGTTATTGATCCGTCTGGCTCTAGTAACTTTTATCCCACCAACTTCTTCCTGAATTGTTCGACCCTGCAACTCGTCCAAAAATCCCCCCGAACGCTCAATCAAATCAGATACCCGTGTTGTCGGAGTAACCGTCAAACTCCCCTCGGTCAAAACTGCTCCCGTAACATAGGCAGTAAAAAAACGCATACTAACTAGAGAAACTGTAACCTCTACGCCAGGGTATTTACCCTGAGCCGCACTATAAATAATATTTTTTGCTTCTGTTAGGGTTAGCTCGGAAATCTGAAAAGACCCCACGGTAGGAATTACAACTGAACCTTCTGGATCAACTTGTAACATATAAGCTATATCAAATTCTCCCCAAACGTATAGTTGAATAACATCTCCTGGACCAACTAAATATTCATCCGGGTTGATCTCCCGATCCTGACTAATACGTAGTCGCTCCACCTCTTCTCCCGAAGGCATGCGCACCTTGCCTGACATCAAATCATCATCCATCCCAGGAATTCCGGCACCCGGAACATTTTGCAATTCCGCTTCGTCCTCAGCCGAGTCGTCTATCAAGCTCTGTAACTCATCATCATCTTGAGCTACTACAGATGAGCAAACCAAAAAAAATAAAATGAGAACAACCGCTGGAATGTTCCGTATCATAAAAAATCCTCCATTATCTCTTGCCATAATTTCGTTGATAGTAGTCACGAAAATCACCACTATCCTTAATACTACGCCACCAAGCCTCATTAGATACATACCACTCGACAGTGCGTTGCATTGCTTGCTCATAATCACATATAGGCAACCAACCCAATTCCCTCAATTTACTCGAATCCAACGCATAACGCGCATCATGTCCGGGACGATCAGAAACATATTCTATTAATGTTTCCGGTTTATCAAGTATACGCAATATGGTACGTACAACATCAATCCCAGTAGCTTCGTTGTCACTCCCCACATTATATGCTTCACCAAGCTCTCCTGAATTCAGGACCACATTGATTGCGCTACAATGATCCTCAACGTAAAGGTGATCACGAATCTGAGATCCATTCCCATAAACAGGTAGCGCAAGATTGTCTATCGCATTTGTAACAAATAATGGCACACGCTTTTCAGGGTACTGATAAGGGCCAATGTTGTTTGAACAACGCGTGATCAAAATAGGCACACCGTGCGTTACATGGAAAGCACGGACTAACAGTTCAGCACTCGCCTTACTCGCAGAGTATGGACTCCGCGGGTCAAGCGGCCATTCCTCCGTCCATAGGCCCTCCTCGATACTCCCATAGACCTCGTCCGTACTAACCTGCAGAAAACGCTCGACACCACATACTCGGGCACATTCTAACAGGGTATAGGTTCCACTAATATTCGTCTGAACAAATTCCGCTCCGCCCAAAATTGAGCGGTCAACATGTGTCTCCGCTGCAAAGTTGATCACCACATCCGCCTCATCAACCAGAGGTTGAACAACATCTACGTTACAGATATCCCCATGAACAAATCGATAACGTGAATCTCGAGACAAATTCGACAAATTTTCTGGATTACCAGCATAAGTAAGTTTGTCCAAATTGATTATCTGCCATTCGGCATGCTCCGACAATACATACCGAATATAGTTGCTACCGATAAAACCGCAGCCACCAGTAACCAACAGCGTTTTCATTTGGTCTTACCTTTAAAAACAGCGAAGATCACTCCGAACACAACCAAGCAAGGCATTCTTATGGAGCACATCAAAGCATTGGAAAGAAACGAAACATTATACGAATGCTCTAATACAAAAAATTATAAGTCCGTAGACGATATTACGATATAAGGAGGAGCCTATATTGTCAAGGTCGCTCAATACTCATAAATCGAAAAAAATTTTCCGTTGTTTGTTCCGCGACGTCCAACAATTCCGAACCATTTAATCTAGCCATGCTATCAGCTACCTGCCTCACGCGCCCAGGATGATTCGCTATGCCATCAATAGTTATAGGAGCATCGGTTTCAAGAAGAAGTAAAGATGGATCAATTTCTAGAGCAACCTGCTGAACTCTTTCATCATTTATCACTAAAGGTCCAACGGATACATAGATTCCTTCATCGTTACAAATGCGAATAAGTTTTTTTGATTCGGTAAACCAATGCATCTGTACATTCAATCCAGTTCGACGTTTAAATTCTATAGCCAACTCCAAAGTCTGGCGCTGGCTCCGTCGAGAGTGAAGATTTACCGGCTTTCGAACCCGATCCGCAATATCCATTTGGATTTCCAAAACTTCACGCTGAACCGTCTGTTGCTGTATTTCTACAGCACACTTAAAATCAAGACCGATCTCACCAATAACATCCGCATCGGCACTATGGTTTTTCAACAAATCCAACGCTAATGCCAAACCATTTTCATTTTGCACAATCCATACTGGATGCAAACCTAACCCAATCCAAACCGAATTAGCTCTTTTTCTTCGAATATCCAACACCATTCGAATCGATTCTGGATCCTGAGACACTGCGACAACATTCTCCACCGAACATGCCTGAGCCTGATCTAATATCGAATCTATGTCATTGAACGTATCGAGATGGCAATGCGTATCAATCAACATCACGTTAGGGCCACTGTCTCTTCAAAGCCAAGCATTAAATTTAGGCATTGAACCGCGTTACCGGCCGCGCCCTTTCCTAAGTTGTCCAAACGGCCAACAAGAATTAACCCTCTATCATCTCCCCAAATAGAAAGTTCGACTTCATTACTCTGCCCCAATGTCTCAACATCCAAAAAGCCTTGTCGAAGAATCTTGTCTCCCTTATCTGGGTCAATTATCCTGACCATTGGTGCATCATCGTAAGCCTCTTTCCACAACGCATAGATCCGACTTTGATCGACTTCACTATTTATTAAAGATTCACTCGGCAACGGTATGCTTACCAACATTCCACAATATGTATGCACCACAGACGGAACAAACATTGGCGGTCGATCCATCAGAGCATATTTCCACATCTCAGCAATATGTTTATGACGCGCACTAAGACTGTATAGAGAAAATGGCCTGTCGGCATCTCCAGGTCTTCCTCCCGAAGATGCCGTATCATAAGCCTCGATCATTTTACGACCGCCCCCAGAATACCCTGAGACCGCATTTATTATCAAAGTTACATCCGGAGAAATTAAACCCGCCATTACAAGTGGACGTACCGCCAAAATGAAACTTACGGGATAACACCCACAATTCGCGACACGACTAGCATTAGAAATTTTTTCACGGTGATCCGCACTTATCTCAGGCAAACCATATACCCAATCTGGGCTCACTCGCCGTGTCGTACTAGTGTCTATAATTTTTGTAGCTGAATTGTGAACTAATTTCAATGCATCGGAAGCAGCAGCATCTGGTAAACACAAAATCACCAAATCAGCATTGTTTATGAAGGTAGCACGAACTTCTTCATTTTTTCTTTGAGATTCAGGAATAAGTAGTAATTCGATATCTTTACGTCCCTCCAACATTTCTCGAATACGCAAGCCAGTCGTACCTTCCTGGCCATCAATAAATACGGTGGGATTTGTCATAAATTAATCCTCAAAGCATAAATTTTTATTTTTTCAACTCCTAACCACCAAGCAACAGATATTTTGACGCATACGACTGGAGAAGAAACTACTTCTTTTTTCGATCAATGTAACTGTTCATTTTACTTATTAAGCCCGAATCATTTTCAGTCGAAATTACCATCGCCCTGAATTCTTCTGCTGAAATTTTCACTTCCTCCAGGAAGCGATTATCAGCTGGTCATGGAAAAACATAATCACCAATTCGGTCAGATTCTAATGCGCGCACTTTATCTGCGATACGTGCTAACCATGTTAAATTGCCAATCACCAATCCACGAGCCCTCGGTTTAAAATCAAGAATATTCCATTCATCCATTTACGAATCCTTTCTTTCAATACTGAATGCAGAACGTATTTCGCATAATTTCGTTTCCCACGAAAGAGGCTCCGAAAGCGCTTTCGCAAATGCAAGCAACCTCCCTCGCAGAGAATAAAATTGGGCACGTTGAAAATACTTTCTAAGAGATCTTTTTTCTTTATCAAGCGCTAAGCACAGCGCTGCAGCACCATTCAATAAGAAAACGATCTGGTGCGCATCGATAGATGCTACATTTGAGATGTCTTTTAGGTTATTTCTACACAGTAAGACTCTCATACTTCCTTTTTCTTCTCTACTACCCATGGAAGTAGTATACTGCACGAGACGTCGTTCCGTCCAGTCCCAGTTTAACTTCGCGAATTCTATGAAATAGGGAGCTCTATTGTTATTAACAATTATATTGCGAGCATTAAAATCACTGCATCCAAGCCGAGGTTCACGTCGAGATAAGTCAATACAAACATCATGAAGTCCAGCTAAGATTTTTTGATTTGGATTAGCTATACCTAGACGGCAGCATAGAGCGTGAGCACCCCATTTAGCTCTTTCGGTAACAACCTCCCATACAGATAATAGATCTGATTTTCCACCGTGCATTATTACGCGAGATTCCAATTCAGCACTAATATTATTTAGCATGTTATCAATAGATTTAAATGATTCAATAACACTTGGGGTAATGTTACTGGCTTTTAAAAAATCTTTCTGAGCATAATCATCTAATGTTTCGTCACCAACCCATTCGTAAAATGCGAAGCCTGTTTTCTTATCGCACCCCAACCAGCGCGGCACCAAACAGCCTTTGTCCAACAAAAAATCAAGCACTTCTCGTTCAACAACTAACACGTCACTTGGAATATCTCGGGTTTCGCGAGCCAAGGGTTGGTATTTAGCCGCAATGCATTTTTCTTCGTTAAGCTGAATGCGCCATACCCACGGTGCCCACTCAATAACATCTTCGACAACAGCACCATATTTTGCAGTGACGTAGTGCCGGAGATATCTCTTTATCGATTCCTTAGTTTTCACTGTGAATCAGATTCAAAAACAATCACCTGAGTAAGAATCTTTCCTGCTTGATTATTTCGCTGAGAATCCTCGTTCATTGCAAAAAAAATCACTCCCGCCTCTTTTGCAACAAAATCATAACGTGAACCTACTGCAAAAGCTTCACCATTCCCGATCCGGGCGACAAGGCAACCTACATTAGCCCCTGGCACAAGATACTCATCACCGGCAGGGAACTTATGAATTCCGTCCGCTCCACACCAAACAACTTGATCCAGCATATCAGGAGACCAGGTTTCCTCTGAATCAACAACCACTCGCTGTCCATGTGTAATTCGGATAAGGGAGTCCTGCCACTTTGAACTCGGACGAACCGAACGCAATATACTAACCGCCATTTATACACCTAACATTCTCATTGAATTATACTGTTGAACATCAATTTTCTAGAGAATACACTCATTTATTCAACAACTAAAACCAATTGAACTCGTTGTCGTTTTCTAATAACGTACCATCTCACGCTGATCAATTTTGAAGCTCATAAATCATTACTTAACATTTATCAATAAATTCTTTGACTGTATTACCTCCATGGTTTATGCTTGCTGATAATTTGAACGAACTCAATCTAAAATATATCTATATTTTCAAACTAGCGTCTCTTTTTTCATAAATTTAAACCAAAACCCTGTCTCCGAGAAAAACACCGTGGATATAGAAGAATTCAAGCACAAAAAAATTGCACTTCTTGGATTTGGGGTTGAAAATCGAGCCGTTGCTAACTATTTCGATCAGAATCAAATTTCCTATACGGTGTTTGATTCAGATCCAGACATCTCCTTGAATAACTGTCATCTAATGCTTCAGTCGCACCTTGGACCGAACTATCTTGAGGCTCTTCCGGAATTCGAGCTGATTTTTCGCACCCCGGGGTTTTCGCCCATCCACCAGGCAATACAAAAAGCAAAAAATAGTGGTGCGTTGGTGACCAGCCAAACGCAGTTGTTTTTTGACCTCTGCCCAGGTAAGCTAATAGGAATTACCGGAACCAAAGGAAAGGGAACCACAACAAAAATTTTAGAGTGCCTATTACAGCACACAACCGACAAGAGTGTGTTCGTCGGCGGAAACATCGGTATCCCTCCTGTTTCTTTTTTAGGTCAGCTAAAAAAAGACGATAGCGTCATTTTGGAACTTTCGAGTTTCCAACTACAAGACCTTAACAGGAGCCCACATTTAGCCGTTTTGTTAGCCGTTGGAGTGGACCACTTAAACTACCACGCTGACGAAAATGAATACGTAGAAGCCAAAACGAACATCGTGCGGAAACAAACCGACGACGATTTCCTCATCGTCAATGAAGATTGTATCACAGCGAAAAAAATTGCTCAAAAATCGAAAGCACAGATTTTGAGATTTAGCTTAGAAAAAAAAATTGAGGGCTTCGGCGTTTGGTTAGAAAAAAACGAAGTATATGTGCGTGGACATAATGATTGCATTGAGAAAATCTGCACAACGGAAGCGCTTAGGTTAAAAGGACGTCACAACTGGCAAAATGCCTGCGCGGCTATTGCCTCAAGTCTGGCGCTAAACTGTGCTCCGGATGCTATTGGGAACGCGATAGGCCAATTTACCGGATTACCTCACAGACTTGAACAAATCGATGTTGACTCCAAGTTCAATTATTATAATGACTCACTTGCAACAACACCCGACGCCACAATAGCTGCGATCAACGCATTTGAGGAACCGGTGGTTCTGATAGCTGGAGGAGCGAGTAAGGGTGGAGATTTTTTAACCCTTGCTCATACCTGTGCGCATCGGTCACTTCGCGCGGCGATACTCATTGGCGAAGAATCAGATAAAATCAGTAAAGCGCTGGAGGATAGCGGATATGTGGGTCCTATTTTACGCGCAGGGACTGATTTCGCTCAAGCCGTAGAAATGGCCCACCAACATGCCCAACCAGGTGACACCATCTTACTCTCACCAGCTTGCGCCAGCTTCGATATGTTTAATAGTTATGCTGAACGTGGAGAAATATTCAAAGATCTTTGTAGGCAGGGCTCGTAGCCGAAACTTACTACCCATCTGGCATTAAAAAATACCACCTATAGAAATTCCTAACGTGTTCCAAGAATCACCTTCAATTTTTCTTATTGCATAATTTACGTTTGCTGTTATCCGAGTGCCTTCTGTAATAGGGTGAGCATATCCCCCACCTAAAAGAAAACCAAAACCAGTATCTGAAGTTACTTCTTCACTAAAGAAGCCAGGAACATAACCTTCAATCCCAGAAACCGCTGGACCGATGTCTGCTCGATAAAATATTCCTCTTCCTATGATCTCGGGAAAATATAGCGCACTAACAGAGTACGTATACACATTCAGCCGTAAGTAAGCCTCCGAATCATCTATATGATCTGTGGCACCGTTAACCACAACGCCGACCACCGTATTCGGATTTGTTGGCCAATAAAAACCGAGCATATCTAAACTTAACCTGGTGCGGGACACTCCTGGAAAAGCCTCTAACAGATCCATCATATCATTCAGTTCTGAATCAGAAAATTTGGTTCTCGAAACTCCCAATGCCCAATACGCATACCAACTCTCTAACTTGCTCTTTGACCTTTCTTCAGATCCATAGATGATTCGTTTTGTTAGTTTCTTCTCTTCTTTGACGATTTTAGAAATATCCAACATTTCAATGACGAAAATTTCGCCATAACTCGTTTTCAATTTGATTGATTCACCGGGGATCTGCTCAAAGATCAACCCACGTCTCACTCCCCCATTCTTCAGATAGACGACATCTTCATACTCTTGGGCGACCGAACCGGAAACATCCAACAACAATATCAGCATAAGAACTACAAAGTTTAAATTTGTACGTTTCACCGACATCTCCTCTTTATTACCGATAATCACAAGAGATAGTTATACAACGATTTGAAAAACCGTATTCTATTTCGGAGAAAAAAATTGGCAGTCTGACCGAATAGTCCAATGACTTTAATTAATTACAACAGTTAAATTGTGTAATGTAAACCGCACTCTTTGTCATCAGAGTCTGTTTCCGTCCCGTTAAACCAGCGCCAACGCCCAGCTCGCTTGTCTTCTCCGGGTCGGGTTGGCGTTGCACAAACTTTACAGCCAAAGCTAGGAAAGCCCTGAGCATACAGTGGATGTTCAGGTACCTCGTTCTCGCGCACATAATTTTCTAATCTTTGATCATTCCAATCAATTAAAGGATTCAATTTCAACAGCTTTCGTTGCGTTCCATATTCCCCGATAAGTGAGGCCTTTTTTGCAGTTTGCCGTCTATGCTCAGACTGCTCCCAACGCAAACCGCTTATCCAGCAATCAACACTCTTCAGCATCGAATTCCGAGGCTTCGTTTTTCTAACTTCACAACAATGCTCTTGTTTCTCCTTCGAATCAAAAAATAAATATTCGCCAAAGCGCCCTACCATCCGCTCTACGTGCGAAGTCTTCGGGTGCCAACGTTCTACTTTAAAACCGTAACGGGCTTCTACTCGATCGATAAACGAATACGTCTCATCATGCAACCGCATCGTATCGATAGTAGCTATTCTTAAAGGAATGCCTTCGGAATATGCCATGTGAAACATCGCCATTCCAGACCGTTGAAAACTCGTAGCTAATACGGCGCGAGGACCAAATTTTTTAAACGCCCACCCCAGCAAATTTTCCGCATTCATCGTCTGCCAATCAAGATCTTGAATACAATCCTCAAGATCTTGATTACATTTTGACAAAGAATCGGTATGTTCTACATCTGATTCCATTATGAAACTCATAAATGTATGTTTGAACTTGGGAAACTCTTACTAAAGCTACTAATATAATTGTTAAAATATGCAATGAAAGAGAAAATCTTGGACCAACAACATCAAAAATATACAATTCTCTGGGACGGCGATTGCGTTTTTTGTAGCCGTTGCGCTGCGTGGGTTAAAAAAAACACCCCTTCGTCAGTAGAATTGATACCATATCAAAATGCACCTAATCCACCGATCGACACCGATCTCGCTTCAGAATGTGGCAAGGCCGTACACCTTCAATTTCCAAACGGGAATTTCGAACGCGGCGGGCAAGCATGTCTTACTATTATAGAATTAGTCGGCTACAAACGTGTGGGTCGAGTATTCAGAAATCGTTTTTTGAGATGGATACCCGAGGCAATATACCATCTCATCTCCCGCAACCGCAAACTACTCTCATCATTTCTCACATGAGGTCGATCGAAACATCAACAAGGTAAAGCTTACCAATGGTGTATTTACTAAAAGAGACATAACTTAGCTAAGCGGATCAAGGGCTGAAATTTTGCCCCTTATTACTCTAATAAAAAAATCACCGTTGACCTATAATGGCCAGTAAACATTATACATTGATATGAATATTCCGAGTCAAATAATGGAGAATATCTCCATAGCACCGTATACGACCATTGGGTTAGGTGGTCAGGCACGTTATTTTTCTCGATGCACAAACGTTGATCATATCCGCAATAACCTCAGGTGGGCCGACAGTCTCGGGATACCCGTTCAATTACTCGGTGGCGGGAGCAATATCATCTTTCCAGATGACGGATACGACGGTCTGATTTTGCAGATAGCACTTCAAGGTGCCACGTTTACAACTCAAGGAGTCACCGCGGCTTCCGGAGAAACGTGGGATACAATCGTTGCAAATTCGATCAAACGCGGACTTGCCGGCTTGGAATGCCTCTCTGGCATTCCAGGTCAGGTTGGCGCCACTCCAATCCAGAATGTAGGTGCCTACGGCCAAGAAGTAAGCGATACCATCTTATGGATTGAGGCACTCGATAGAACAAGTTTAGAAATCATAAGTATCCCTGGAAGTGAATGTAATTTTGAATACCGACAAAGTCGTTTCAAAACCTCAGATGCTGAGAAATATATTATCACTTCCGTTCACTACCGACTAAATCCTGATGGTAAGCCTACAATTTCTTACCCGGAGCTTAAAAAACAAGTCCATGAAGAGCTCTCAGGTCAGTCTGGCCCACAGGCTCTTTCTGCAACAAGAAATGCCGTTTTAGCCCTTCGAAGAAACAAATCTATGATCATTGACGTAGAAGATCCAAACAGTCGATCCGTTGGATCTTTTTTCTTGAACCCCGTGATAGATTCCGAACAAGCCAAGGAATTGAAATTAGCTTACCCCAAGCTTCCCCATTACCCTTTTCTGGAAAAAATTAAAATCCCGGCTGCGTGGTTAGTTGAACAAGCAGGATTTACAAAAGGCTACCGATGTGGTGGAATCGGTATATCCGAACGACATACCCTGGCTTTAATCAATTTAAATGGGAGCACGAAAGAGCTTCTCAAATTGGCAGAGAAGATTAAAGATTCTATTATTTCTGAATTCGGCATCGCACTAAAAATAGAGCCTACAATAGTAAGCTTGAAATAGCTATCATCTATTACCAATAGCGTAGAGCTGTGGAAAACAAACGGAACAAATCTTCTTTATCAGCCGACTTGGGAGCTAGTTTGGTAACACGGTGTTGAGGCAATGTCCCCTCAACAAGATCTGGAATGTCATCGGTCCCATAGCCCAAGGCCTCAAGTCCATTTGGCATGCCCAGTTCACGCATTAATTGCAAAATCCGGAACGAAAGAATTTCTCCGCTCTCATCTAAACCTACCCCATCAACATTTCCCCCTAAGACCTCTGCAGCATGTAAATGCCTCTCCGGACAAGCTGGAGCAGTAAATTTAAATACCGCAGGAGCATTTACAATTACCGCCACTCCATGCGGCACAATAGGATAGGATACTGGATAACCAGGATGGAAATATCTTTTAACTAACCCGGCTACGGGATATGACATCCCATGAGGCAAATGAACCCCGGCACTCCCAAACCCCATACCAGCCATTGTAGATGCAAGTAACATATTCGATCGTGCTGTAACGTCGCTTGCATCTGCTACAACGCGGGGAAGAAATTCAGCCACCAAACGCATTGCCTCCAAAGCCCACACGTCGCTTATGGGATTGGATCCCTGATAAGACGGGCGTAATGTTGGTCGTTTAGGTTGAGGACGTTGGCCAAAAGGCATTGCTGTATAAGATTCCAACGCATGACACAGAACATCAACACCTGTTGATGCTGCAACTTGCGGTGGTACCGTAAACGTATTGTCTGGGTCTACCAATCCTAAGATAGGTTTAATATGCCTGTTAGCTATGCCGGTTTTTGCAGACAAATCGACAAAATCAAAAATTGCTACACCCGTAGTTTCACTACCCGTTCCAGCCGTAGTTGGAACAGCAATTAAAGGAGCGATAGGACCTGGCACGGGACGACCACGGCCGATCGGAGCATTCACATAATCCAGGAAATCCACAGGATACGTCGTATACAAACTTGCCGCCTTGGCTGTATCAATTGTAGATCCGCCGCCTATCGCAACATAGCCATCAAACCGTCCGTCTTTCGCAAAAGATATTGCATCTAAAAACGACTTGTCCGTTGGCTCAACGCGAACCTGGTCAAAGAGTTCAAAGTCAATACGCTCAGCACGTAACGATTCCAACACGATCTGCACCGGAGGTAATTCACACAGATGAGGATCCGTTAGAACCATGACGCGACCAAGCCCACGATCTTTCACGTCCATACCGATTTCTCGGGTTACGCCAGCCCCAAAGCGGATATTAGAATTAGCCATCTCGAATGCTGTATCAAGATCCATTGTCGTATTATTCTCCTCTGATAAAAAAGAGCAACTCTTTTTCATCTATAGCCTATTTAAGCAAAAGAAATTTGCCCAATACCATAAGAGATACTAAACTTTTTCATAACAAAATTTAATGCTTAATGTAGGTAATAAACCATAATAAATAATGTCATCTATAATATTTGATTTAGATGGAACATTACTCGATACACTGGAAGATTTGGCAGACTCGATGAATGCTGCCCTCATACGATGTGGTTGGCCTCAACACTCAATCGACTCGTATCGATATTTTGTTGGACGAGGATTGGACGCCTTAGTACAACAGGTTTTACCATCAAATGAGCAACGGTCCATGCTTTCTCTTACAAAACTTCGAGCAGCAATGCAAGAAGAATATACAATTCGCTGGAAAAATAAAAGTCGCCCATACAAAGGAATCGATGTATTACTAAACGAATTGACGGCTCGACAGATACCCATGGCCATCCTATCAAACAAACCCGACTCTTTTACACAAGACTGCGCAGCACAACTCCTTTCTCAATGGAAATTTAATATTGTGCGCGGTGCCCGAGTAGGAATACCCTATAAGCCCGATCCTACATCAGCACTAGACATTGCGCAAAAAATGAAACTTGACCCCTCTAACATTTTTTATATCGGCGATACAGACACAGATATGGAAACGGCTCTAAACGCCGGTATGATTGCCGTCGGAGCCACCTGGGGATTTCGTTCAGCCAAAGAGCTTATTGAAAGTGGGGCCCATCACCTTATCGATACCCCAGCAGACTTATTGCATTACATCTGACAAACACCCTCGCTGACTTTCGGAGCGATTGTCATCAATAGGAGAAAAATTTCATCATGTCTCAATTTTTTAAAGACGTCAAAAAAATTCGCTATGAAGGTCCTGATTCAAAAAATCCCTTGTCATTCAAATATTACAATGCCAAAGAAAAAATTGGTAAAAAAACCATGAAAGAACATCTGCGATTTTCCGTCGCCTATTGGCATTCCTTCAAGGGAGGTGGAATCGATCCATTTGGAACAAGCCCGGTCTATGATCGACCTTGGGACCAATCTGACAATCCTATGCAACGCGCCGAAGATACTATGCGAGCAGCATTTGAATTTATAGATAAACTCGGAATACCCTTTTATTGCTGGCACGATCGAGATATTGCACCAGAAGCAGAGACCCTAAAGGAAACTAATAAACAGTTAGATGAGATGGTCCGACTGGCAAAAAAACTGCAAAGTGATACAGGGATAAAACTACTTTGGGGAACTTCAAATTGCTTTTCCCATCCACGTTTTACGCACGGCGCAGGAACAAATCCAGATGTTCACGTATTCGCCTGGGCTGGAGCACAGATCAAAAAAGCCATGGAATGTACAAATAGCTTAGGAGGAGCAAACTACGTTTTTTGGGGCGGTCGAGAAGGGTATTCCAGCTTGCTGAATACAAATATTAAGCAGGAACAAGAACAAATGGCACGGCTTCTACAAATGGCGGTGGAGCACAAAAAAAACATTGGGTTCAAAGGTACCTTACTTATCGAACCCAAGCCCAAAGAACCAACAAAGCACCAATATGATTACGACGTGGCTGCGGTTTTGAGTTTTCTTCGCAAATTCAACCTTTTGGATGAATTTAAAATAAATATCGAAGCTAATCATGCTACTCTAGCTGGTCACACATTCGAACACGAACTAACCGTCGCTTCTTCAGAAAGAAAACTCGGAAGTATTGATGCAAACCGAGGCGACTATCTACTCGGTTGGGACACCGATCAATTTCCAACAGATCTTTATAGTGCTACGTTCGCCATGTTAGTGTTACTTAAACAGGGAGGACTTGGGAGAGGTGGTATAAATTTCGACGCGAAACTTCGTCGTGGCTCATTTGAATTAAACGATTTGTTCTATGCACATATCGGTGGCATCGACACCTTTGCACGTGGATTACGTGTTGCACAACATATTTTAGATGATGGCTTGTTAACCGATTTATTATCTGCTCGTTATTCGTCTTACAAGCAAGGAATCGGACGTAAAATTATGCAGGGCAAAGCAACATTATCTGACCTTGAAGCCTACGTCCTAACTAACGGAGAATCAGGGAAAAAGAGCGGCCAGGAAGAAATGCTTGAAAATTTAATTAATAGCTATATTTAAAATATGGGTTCAGTCAACACGTTGGGCAATTGGGATGCTATGTAACTGCCTAGATAGTTTGCAATAACTACGTATCTAAATTCGGTATCTTTCGACATTTTTTTTTCAACTTGGAAGACAAAGTTTTCTATTACTTATTACATTATTGTAACTTTAATAAGTAACAGATTAAAAGTTAGAAACCCTCGATTTCACATGTTGCGCACGCATATAATATACTAAATTGTGCAACCGCCATATGAAAACCTGCGCTTTACTTTTGGAAGAAACATCTAAGCTATAAGTGTAAAGCCCACCGCTAATTTTAATGGTCGCGTGGCACAGCCATCATCCGTTCCAAAGAGTTTTTTGCACCCCTTATAACCTCATCATCGAGTTCAATTTCAAAACGCTCTTCTAAAAGAGAGAAATATAGATCTTGAAGACCCGTAACTTTCATATACGGACAATGTAACCTACAACCAATACAGCCATCAGCCGCAACAAACTCTCGGTCGGGATAACGCTCTTTAAGCTGATGTAGCATTCCATTTTCAGTGGCAACTATAAACGTCCTTGTTCCCGGATACTTTCCTACCGCATCGATCATTCCAGTAGTCGAACAAACTTCATCGGCAATCTCGACGACATCCTGTCGACATTCAGGATGAGCAATTATCACAGCCTCCGGATAGTCATTTCGCGTTTTCTCAACGCTTGCCGCTCGCAAAATATCGTGTGTAGGACACGCTCCATCATAAATCACAACTTCTTTTTCCGGCACCTGATGCGCAACCCAGCGACCCAAGTTGCGATCCGGCGTAAACAAAATCTTTTCATTATCCAGACTTCGGACAACCGAAACCGCATTTGCCGAAGTACAGCAAATATCAGATTCAGCTTTTACCTCAGCCGTAGAATTTACGTATGTGACGACTTCGTACCCAGGATAGCGCTCTTTCCAATCATCCAAACTTTCGGGCGTAATTGAGTCTGCTAATGAACATCCAGCACCTAAGTGTGGCAAAAGAACTTTTTTCTCAGGACTCAATATTTTAGCAGATTCAGCCATAAAGTGTACTCCACAAAACACTATTATGTCTGCATCCGTGCGGGAAGCTTCTATTGAAAGCCCTAAAGAATCACCTGTTACATCGGCTATGTCTTGGACAGCGGCCACTTGGTAGTTATGGGCAAGAATAACCGCATTTTTTTCCCGCCGAAGAAAATCTATCTGCTCAACGATTTCCTGACTAGGGATGTCTTCAGCCATGTCTTTCAAAGATTTGGAAACCATTTCACTAAATTGAGTCATTACTTTGACTGTACTCCTTGATCCGGCTCTACGGCCTCAGTTCCGTTTGGAAACACCCGCCAAAATTCTTTGCGAAACAACCCTGTTATCATTGCACTTTTACTCGTTCCATGATATCGAGCGACCGCATCCAACATTGCAAAATCGCGTTCTGTTGCAGAAAAAGTTCGAACCTTTGCTTTATCAGTTTTTGATTTCATATGAATTATATATAAATATTATATAAAAGTTAGTTAATTTATGAGTATAAAGTATAAACTTGAAAAATTGTTTAGTCAACAAAATTCTTGTCTGTTTAACTTTTGTGTCGTCCGCTTCAAAACACAATCGATAACGTTACAAATCTATGTTCAAAAACATTTTTAATATGTTGAAATTTTAATTAGAATCAATAATTGAGGATGAATTCAACTGTGAAAGCTCGCTTGGAAAAACGAGCAACAACCAAAAGAGTATTTTTCAACAAGAAAAATACATGAACATAATTAACATGACAGACCAATTTTGTACAAATTTGACTAGTTCAAAAAAAAGTGCCGTAGCATATTTTTTTATCACTCAGGTGGAATTCAAATTCGCTCAAAGCCCATCATAACAAACAAACTATTTCGAAATTAATTACTGATCCATATCTAATTTTGAAATTCGTTCCATTGCCTGTTCTATCTTGTCCCGATGATTAAAAGCCGAAAGCCTAAAATATCCTTCCCCTGCCGATCCAAAACCCGCACCGGGCGTGCCTACCACATGCGTCTTCTCTAACAGGTAATCAAAAAACTCCCAACTGTCCCAATTACTTGGAGTCTTTAACCACAAATATGGAGCATGCTCACCACCGTAAACCTGAATATCTGCCTTAGTTAATTCCTTGCGCATGATAGCAGCATTTTCGAGATAAAAATCAATCAACGCTTTGATGGCTACCTGACCTTCGTCGGAATAAACAGCCTCAGCTCCCCTTTGCACAGGATATGCAACACCATTAAATTTTGTAGAATGACGCCTGGACCACAGTTGGTGCAAATCAACAGAATTCCCCGCTTGTGTATAGCCTACAATTTCCTTGGGTACAACAGTATACCCACACCTAATGCCAGTAAAACCCGCACTCTTTGAAAAACTTCGGAATTCGATAGCAACTTCGCGACCACCATCAACTTCATAAATTGAATGTGGAATAGAAGAATCGGTTATATATCCCTCGTAGGCAGCGTCAAACAATATTACCGCCTGTTCTCTTTTGGCATAAGTAATCCATTCCCTCAGGACCTCGGTTGTCATAACAGTACCTGTGGGGTTATTGGGCGAACAAAGATAAATAACATCAGCGTGTTCTTTTGGTAACGGCGGATTAAATTGGTTCTCTTGGGTACATGGGAGATAGATAAGGCCATCGTACCGACCATCTCGAGAATTTCCAGTTCGACCAGCCATAACATTGCTATCACAATACACAGGATAAACTGGGTCCGTTAAAGCCACCTTGCACTCCTTCCCAAAAATTTCCTGAATATTCCCCGAATCACACTTTGCTCCATCCGACACAAAAATTTCATCAACATCCAGATGAATCCCTCTGCTTTGAAAGTCATTTTCCACTATAGCTTCGCGAAGCCATTCTTGACCTTGATCTGGTGGATACCCTTGAAAAGACTCGTCATGCGCCATCTCTTCCATCGCGTTTTTCATAGCGTCCACCATTGGACGCGGAATACCTTTTACTACATCACCAATTCCAAGCCGTATTATATCTACTTCAGGGTTATTCGCTGCATAGGCATTAACTCGGCGACCAATTTCGGGAAACAAATAGCCTGCGGCCAATTTTAGGTAATTCTCATTGATGTGTGCCATACTTTTTCCTTAATTTTCTGTAAGAATTGGAACGAACGCTGAAGTATATTTTCAATTCAGGCACAAAATACTAATGCAGGATACACTTAGGATCAAGCGAGACAATATGGATATTAGCTTTATGACCAGTGCAGGAGGAGATGGAAACTGGAACCTCGACGAGTGCGCTCTTTGGGCAAAGCAAAACGATTTTGACTGCGTAAGATTAGCTGACAATGGTGCTTTAGACTCGAATGATATTATTAATGGAGGGGCATCTCAAGTAAAAGAGACATTATCAAAACATGAGATATACTTATCGTGTATAACAGCTCATCACAACCTTTTAGATGATGACCAGACAATAGCACAACAAGAACAACGGAAACTTATCGATGCAATTAAATCTGCTCGAACATTGGATTGTCCAGTAATAATAACGAGCAGTGGATCGCCCGTACGAAATGGCCAATTTTACGGCATGTTTTCCTCACCGCCCGGAAACCCTAGTGACCGATCAGACGAATTAGTAGACCGATTCCGAGTGATGTTCGAGCCCGTTATGGAAGTTGCTGAAGATTTGGACATAAAAGTTTCTTTAGATGTAGCCGTAAGGATGGGACAAATTGGATGCAACCCGGAAATGTGGGAAAAAATATTAGATGCCGTACCGTCTGAACATTTAGGTCTCTCCTGCGACCCATCCCATTGGCTCTGGATGGGGATGCTTCCAGTCGAAGATGTAATCCGTGATTTTGCAGGAAAATGGTACTTTGCCGACGTAAAAGATTGCGAAATCAGTGAACGCATGAAATATAGGCAGGGGATTATTGGGAATTGGTGGTGGCAGTATCGTGTCCCAGGACGCGGCCAACTTGATTGGTCCACCATCATCGGAGCCCTACTTGAATCAGATTACGGCTATGTGTTGTGTGTAGAAAATGAGGATCGTGGTTTCCCAGGTTTAGAAGGTTTTGCGTATGGCTGTAGACATTTACGACAGTTTCTCCCTCCGAAAGGTCAACCATATCAGCGGCCTTCCGAACATTGGAGAACTAGTAGCTGGCAACGAAAAAACAAATAAAAAATGTTATATCGTTGCCCTGTTGCTTGCCTTGCTAAGCTTACTATCCTATCCTTTACAAGCACAGCAGAAAGTAGGCTTTAAAACGGGGTTTCGTCGGTAAAAGATTTCAAATAAAATATTGTAAGACCTAAAGGCCCGCCGCAACTTATAGTGTAGTGGGCCTTTAGGTCTTACAATATTTTATTTTTTCATCAACATTTTTTACTGATGTTAATATTTAAGAGGAATCATGGGCAACGCACAGAATTCACAAGATAACAAACAGCAAAATGCCCGCGACTTTTTGCACGAAGAAATAGACAAAGATTTAGCAGATGGTACACATACGAACATAATCACACGTTTTCCTCCTGAACCAAATGCATACATGACGATAGGCAATGCCAAAGCTATCTGTATAAATTTTGGCATTGCTGAAGAATTTGGTGGTCGGTGCCATCTGCGTTTTGATGATACTAATCCAGCACGAGAGGAACAGGAATTTGTGGATGCAATTCGTGAGGACATCCGTTGGTTAGGTTTCAGTTGGGGAGAACACGAGTACTTTGCATCAGACTATTTTCCGCAACTATACGAATGGGCTCAAAAATTGATTCGAAAAGATTTGGCCTACGTAGATGATCAGTCCGCAGATGAGATCCGAACAAATAGGGGAACTCTTACACAGCCAGGTAAGAATAGCCCCTATCGAGACAGAACAATCGAAGAGAATATTGATCTATTCGAACAAATGCGTAACCGTGAATTCCCTGAAGGCTCAAAAGTGCTTAGGGCCAAAATCGACATGAATTCTCCAAATATAAATCTACGCGACCCCATAATGTATCGAATTCTACATGTTCCCCACCATCGGACTGGAACCGATTGGTGCATTTATCCGATGTATGATTGGGCACATGGACAAAGCGATTCGCTTGAAGGTGTCACACATTCACTCTGCTCAAATGAATTTGTAAACAATAGGCCTCTTTACAACTGGTTCATCGACAGCTTAGAAATATTTCCAAGTCGTCAGGTTGAATTTGCTCGTGGTAATATTACGTATACTGCCCTTTCTAAGCGATATATTCGTGAAATGATGGAGTCTGGAATAATCAATGACTGGGACGACCCGCGCACATATACGCTCCGAGGACTGAGAAGGTTAGGTTGCCCACCTGAAGCTATACGCCGTTTCTGGCGAGAGGCTGGAGTTGCTCGGCGAGAAAACAATATTGACGTTGCACTTCTTGAATTTTGTATGCGCGATTATTTAAACCAAACGGCGTTAAGGCGCATGGGAGTGCTTCGACCTTTAAAAGTCATCATTGACAACTATCCCGAAGAGCATGAAGAGTGGCTGGAGGCAATAAATAACCCTGAAGATTCTAGCTTCGGAAGCCGACAAATACCATTTGCTAGAGAGTTATATATTGAACGCGATGATTTCATGGAGGAGCCGCCCAAGAAATTTTTTCGCCTCTCACCGGGACGGGAAGTAAGACTGCGTTATGCCTACTTCATTAAGTGTAACGAAGTCGTAAAAGATCAAAATGGAGAAATAATCGAGTTGCGGTGCACCTACGACCAAGAGACTCGCGGAGGTAATGCACCGGACGGACGTAAAGTGAAAGCTACGTTGCATTGGGTCTCAGCGAAGCATGCCATAAATGCTGAGATACGCTTATATGACAGATTGTTTCAGGTCGAGAATCCGCGCAAAGCACCAGAAGGTGGAACGTTTTTGGACAACATAAATCCAAATTCACTGGAAACCATCGAGGCCGCTAAATTGGAACCAGCACTAGGACAAGTTTCAGCTGGCGAGTCCTTTCAGTTCGAACGTCTAGGATATTTCTGTGCCGACATGAAAGACTTTAGTCCAGAGCAACCAATATTTAACAGGACAGTAACATTACGCGACACATGGCAAAGGCTACAAAAGAAAAATTAAAATTGATTTAGTATAGGTCAGATTTTTTCCACTCTTTCTCTAACTTTTTTGCTTTTTTCTTAGACAAACCTCCGAGCGTCTCTATTCCCTTAAGCAAACGCATTCGGACAATATCAATCCCTAAAAGGATTACTGTTTCAAATAGTGGTGGGCCCACTCGGGATCCAGTCAGGGCAACCGTGAGCGGAACAGTAACATCTCTAACGGGCCAACCCCAATAATCTGCAACTATACGCACCTTCGACTCTACCGATTCAGTACCCCATTCTACAGTGCCATCTAGGGCCCATACGGCCGTCTGAAACATCTGAGACAGTTCTCCTGCTTCTCGACCTTTAGGCAATAATTCCTCTTCCGTCGGACTCACATCTCGGGCAAAAAAGAATGCTGCCTTGGGCATAAAATCACCTAGAGTTTCCATGCGTTTTTGCAATAAAGAAATAATCTGTACAAATTGTTCATCATTAACCAACCATTGCTTCATTTCGCTCAAAATCTGCTGGGGGGTTCGCTCTTCACGAAGATACCGCCCATTAAGCCAATTAAGTTTCTCCATATCAAAAATTGATCCACCTAAGTTTATATTGCCTACATCAAATTCTTTTGCAAGCTCTGACAAAGTAAACTTTTCTTCTTCTTTTATTGATGGATAAGCCATGAGTGCCAGATAGTTAAGAAGTGCATCAGCAGAATAACCGGCACGTCGGTAATATTCAATGGATGTTGGGTTTTTCCTCTTAGACATTTTTGTACCATCGGGATTTAGTAATAACGGTAGATGTATAAATTCGGGTGGATCCCAACCAAAGGCATCGTACAAAACTAAATGCTTTGGTGTAGAGGTTATCCATTCTTCTCCACGTATTACGTGCGAAATTCGCATATGAAAATCATCGACAACCACGGCTAAATGATAAGTAGGAAAACCATCAGACTTAAGAATCACCTGATCGTCGGATTCGGCAAAATCTAGTTCAATATTTCCGCGTAATTTGTCCGCAATTTTGCAAACGCCGTCTTCAGGCATTTTTACGCGAACTACGTGATCGTGTCCTTCTTCCATACACTGGTCGACTTCTATAGACGATAGATTTCTACAACGTCCGTCATAACCCTGACGAGTTTTATGCTTTTCCTGATCAGCTCTCATTTCCGACAGCCTATCAGAAGTACAAAAACAGTAATAGGCACGGCCTTTTTCCACCAATATTTTGGCATGCTCTCGGTAGAGCTCAAGTCTCTCGCTTTGACGATAGGGGCCATAGTCTCCTCCCACATCAGGCCCTTCGTCCCAATCCAAGCCTAACCACTTCAACGAATTTATTAATTGGGTTTCATATTCATCCCGTGATCTCTCCTGATCTGTGTCCTCTATTCGAAGTATAAACCGCCCTCCATATTTGTCAGCATATAGCTTGTCAAAAAGGGCCTGGTACGCGGTGCCCACGTGAGTTGGTCCGGTAGGCGATGGGGCAATACGAACACGTACAGAACTCATATGATCATTCCTTTGGCTGATTTTATTAACCATTCATCACGCGTTAAAAAGTAAGCGTTATGATTCCAAATGCAATCTATCATGGTTGCTTATTTAGTTTATATAGTGCATCTTCTTATTACTAGAATTAGACAGTTTGTCTTTCGAAGATCCGCAGCAGCCTCACAGCCTCTCTACTGTTCCAGCGACTCCTCGATAGCAACACCTAAGTATATTAATGAGGTAATTAATGCTCTTTAGCGAATTGAACCTACCTGAAAGTGTTTTAAAATCGCTGGCAGAAATGGGTTATGAGCAAACCACCCCAATACAAGAAAAAACGCTACCCCATATACTAGAGGGCAAAGACGTACTTGGTTTAGCTGAGACTGGGTCAGGTAAAACAAGTGCATGTGCGATCCCATTGGTTAGCAACCTTAACTTTGACAACCGTAATATTCAAGCACTAATCCTCGTACCAACACGCGAACTGGCTCTACAATACGTCCAAGAAGTAGACGAAGTCGCCAAGCATTCCGAAGCCGTGCCATTTGCCGTATTTGGCGGATTTGATATGGATATACAAAAAGCTAAATTAAAACATGGAGTCCACGTTTTAGTAGCTACTCCTGGACGACTGATTGACTTGATATGGAATCATAGGTTAGACGTAACCCACGTTAAGGCAGTAGTACTTGACGAAGCCGATGAAATGCTAAAAATGGGTTTTATCGAAGACGTGGACTTCATTATGTCTTGTATGATCCAAGAACATCAAACGCTTCTTTTTTCAGCCACAATGCCAAAAGAAGTTGAGCGCTTATCACAACAATACCTCAGAAATCCGTTGCGCATCGAATTAAATCGAGATCAGCGGGCACCTCAATCTCTGAAACATTATTTTCTCCACGTAAATAGAGACAAACTCAAAGACTTAGTTGATTATATAGACAATAATGATGTTCAACAGGCAATCGTTTTCTGCAATTCCAGGGATAAGGCTAACGATTTATTTAAACGAATTCAGAACCAAATAAGTTCCGTAGAGATCATCCATGGTGGTTTAGATCAAGATCGTAGGACCTCTATATTCAGACGATTCCGACAAAAAAAAATCCGTATAATGATCGCAACCGACGTTGCAGGAAGAGGATTGGATTTCAGTCATGTCACACATGTAATCAATTACGACTTTCCAATAAACGACGAAAGTTACACGCATCGGACGGGAAGAGCCGGACGCATGGGTAGAGAAGGAACCGCCGTAACTTTTGTAAACAAATACAATTTCCTAGATTTAAAACGCATTCTTTCGATTAACGCAATCGAAGCACATTGGCATGGGGCAAAACCAAACCTTGATTCCGGACAAAACCGAAAACCGCATAACAGCAAACGACAGAAAGATCAACGGCGTCGACACAAACCACAAAATCGAAATTTAAACAAAAAAACTGCCAACAAGCCTTAGATTCTATCCACCAAAAAATTTCTCCACCACTGACAACCCTATATCCGAGGAGCCCAAAGGTGCAAATATCTGATAGTTGCGTTGTCTCTATTCATTACACACTGACTAACTCTGAAGGCCAAACTATAGACAAGTCCGACGAAACCTCACCGTTTGCCTATCTACACGGCAAAAATAATATTGTTCCTGGTTTGGAAACAGAGTTAACAGGCAAATCTGTTGGCGATTCTCTAAAAGTAACCGTGGAACCTGAAAAGGGATATGGAGAGGTAAATCCAGAATTAGTCCAAGAGGTCCCACGCAGCGCCTTCGATGAAGTGGAATCCATCGAGGTAGGCATGCAGTTTCAGGCAAGTGAAGACGATGGACAAAGTCAACTAGTTACCATTACAGATATCCAAGAAACTACCGTTACCGTTGATGGCAACCATCCACTAGCAGGTGAAACTTTAACTTTCGATGTTAAGATTGAAGAAATTCGTCCAGCAAGCAAAGAAGAATTAGATCACGGCCATGCCCATGGACTTGGTGGACATCACCACTAAACTGCCGTGCCTCAAGTCAAAATTGAAATTTGTATAGACGCCAGTACACCAGAAAAAACCGAAGATGAAGCGCGTGCCGCTTATCTCGGCGGAGCGGATAGAATCGAGTTGTGCGACGACATGAAATTGGGCGGTACTACTCCTAAAAAACAGTGTATCGAAATTGCCCGTGATCAATTTCCGAGACGCGACGGCCTAATCGTCATGATTCGGCCTCGTGGTGGAAACTTCTTTTTTAGTGCACAAGAGATAGTGCAAATGCACAAAGCAATCGATACCGCTGCCGAATCTGGTGCGAATGGGGTCGCATTGGGTGCCCTGCGTCCCCCAGAAGGACATATGTCCACCGAAGTACTTTCAGAATTGATAACCCGTGCCCACTCAGCCAATCTTACCGTAACCCTGCATCGGGCCTTTGACGCTATTCCTGACCAAACAAAAGCAATAGAATGGGCCGCCAGTATCGGCATCAAACGCATTTTAACAAGTGGTATGCCTTGGGAAATCAACGGCGGCCCTGCCCATAATCTCCACAGATTACAAGAAATTTCGATTCTTGCAAACGGTCGGGTAGAAATCGTTGCCGCCGGCGGGATAAATTTATCTTGCGCAAAACATATCGCAACAGCGCTCACAGATCTCCCTTCACCTTTCAGTTTACACATTTTCTCCGGCGTACGGGTTTCCAAAAAAATTGATATTAAGCGTATTCATCAAATTCGTAAAAAATTAACAAACCTATAAATTTATACCCGTTTACCCCTCGTAAAGTCTGAATTTTTTCATTATATTTTTTGAAGAACTTGTCATTTGAAATGATTCGACCAATAGTATTTAATAATTGTGTCACTCCCCCGTTAAAATAAATGACTTCTGTTCTACCTCCCCTGTATTCTCAGTAATAAAAGCAGCTATGAAACCACTTAGGTGACACTTTGGATGGTGAAGTCCATCCAAATGAATACCACTAACGATGGAATGAGAAGAAACATGACAGCAACTGCTTCATCCGTCAGAAAAAAATCAAAAACTCGGAACGTAACAGACGCTCAATATGATGAATCCAAAATAAAAACACTATCACCACTGGAGCACATACGCTTACGGACAGGGATGTACATTGGTCGACTCGGTTCCGGCACAGATCCCGATGACGGTATTTATGTCTTACTCAAAGAAGTGGTAGATAACTCTATAGACGAATACATAATGGGGCATGGTAAGAATATTGATGTGAGGGTCCAAAACGATAAGGTTTCAATACGAGACTATGGACGTGGCATTCCACTGGGGAAAATAATCGAATGCGTTTCCGTTATTAACACCGGGGCTAAATATAACGACGACGTTTTCCAATTCAGTGTTGGTCTAAATGGAGTAGGAACGAAAGCCGTCAACGCCCTCTCGTCGCATTTCAGAGTTGTTGCCTATAGGGATGGGAAATATGCAGAAGCTGCTTTTTCTAAAGGAAGCCTTCTGTCTTCCAAGAAAAAAGGAACAACAACAGAGCCGGACGGCACCTTGGTGGAATTTGAACCCGACCAAGAGATTTTTGGAGAACATTCATTCATTCATGAATTTGTCGAGAAGCGCATGGCCAACTACGCTTGCCTAAATAGCGGCCTTCGCTTGAACTACAATGGACAAAAATTTGAATCGAAGCATGGTTTGCTTGACCTCCTGCGTGCTGAAGCAGGAGACGGTATGATTTACGAACCGGCATACTATAAGGCGAAGCAGTTGGAATTTGCCTTTACCCATATTGAAGGATATGGAGAATCCTACCGATCCTTTGTTAACGGCCAATATACGAGTGATGGCGGCACGCATCAGAGTGCCTTCCGCGAAGGTATCTTCAAGGGCGTAAACGAATTTTATAAAAAAAACTACAATAGCGTAGATGTCCGAGATGGGACATTTGCTGTTGTCGCCGTGAAAGTAAAAGAGCCCGTATTTGAGTCTCAGACAAAAAACAAACTGGGGAACACTGATCTCCGCGGATGGATCGTAAATGAGACGCGAGAAGCTGTCATTGATTGTCTACACAAAAACAGCGATGCGGCAAAACAGTTAGAAAGTCGGATCGTTCACAACGAGAAACTTCGAAAAGATCTCAATGCAGTACGTAAAGAAGCTAAAGAAGCCGCAAAACGTATTCAGATCAAGATCCCCAAACTAAAAGATTGCAAGTACCACCTAGGGGACAAAAAACGTGGTGACGAATCTACAGTATTTATTACCGAAGGAGTATCCGCTGCCGGAACTATCGTCTCTTCCCGAGATCCAGAAACACAGGCTATCTTCACACTAAAAGGCAAACCTCAAAACTTATTTGGGAAAAGCCGTGCCGATATTTATAAAAATGAGGAACTATATAATATGATGATGGCCCTCGGCATTGAAGACGAGCTAGATAACCTTCGTTATAATAAGGTCGTTTTAGCCACCGACGCAGACGTCGACGGATTTCATATTCGCAATCTTCTCATGACTTTCTTCCTGACATATTTTGAAGAATTAGTGACAAGAGGCCACGTGTATATACTCGAAACCCCTCTGTTTCGTGTGCGTGACAAAAAACAAACACTTTACTGTTATAATGAAAATGAACGTGATAAGGCGCTCGCGTCGTTGAAGGGAGCTGAAGTCACTCGGTTCAAAGGGTTAGGTGAAATTTCACCCAAAGAGTTTGGCCAATTTATTGATGCGGGTATGCGCTTGGTTAAAGTGAGCGTCAAAACAATGTCCGCTGTACCGGAGACACTCAGCTTCTTCATGGGTAAAAACACCCCTGAAAGGCGCGAATTCATAATGGAATATCTTGCATAATGGCATACGTCGACAAGCTTTACAACGACTACTTCCTCGAATACGCTTCTTATTACATAAAAGAACGTGCAATTCCCTATCTTGAGGACGGATTAAAACCCGTCCAAAGACGTATCTTGCATTCATTGCACGAATTAGACGATGGCAAGTTCCATAAAGTGGCAAACGTCGTCGGCAATACGATGAAATATCATCCTCACGGAGATGCTTCAATCAACAATGCCTTGGTCGTCTTGGCAAACAAGGATCTATTGATTGAAAAGCAAGGGAATTTTGGTAATATTTTTACAGGAGACGATGCTGCGGCTGGGCGCTATATAGAATGCCGATTGACAAAGATAGCGCACGAAGTCCTATTCAATAAAGAATTAACAGAATACATCGATTCATACGACGGACGTAATCAAGAACCGATCGTTCTCCCAGCAAAAATTCCTATTCTATTGACTCAGGGTGCCGAAGGCATTGCGGTGGGAATGTCAACACGCATTCTACCTCATAATTTAACCGAGTTATTAAATGCTGAAATTGCTTATCTTCGTGACAAAACGACCCAACTGTATCCCGATTTTCCTACTGGAGGGAAAATAGACGTATCAGATTATCAGGACGGTAACGGAAAAGTTCTGGTCCGAGCTCAAATTGACACTGCCGATTCAAAACGAATTATTATTCGACAAATTCCTTACGGTACTACCACAGAATCCCTCATCGCATCCATCGAAGATGCTGTTCGAAAAAATAAAGTTAAGGTCGCCGCAATTCAGGACTATACAGCGGAACAAGTAGAAATCGAGCTTAAATTAGCAAGAGGAGTTTACAGTGAAGACGTTGTTGAAACCCTCTATGCTTTTACCGAATGCGAAGTTTCAATATCAACTCAGCTAATGTTAATCGAGGACAATAAACCGAGAGTCCTCAGCGTCACTGAAGTCCTTCAGCAGAATGTCGACCAGTTGATTGACATTCTGACGGCAGAATTACGCCTTGAGAAGAAAAAACTTAAAGAGCGGCTGCATGCTCGAACTCTTGAACAGCTTTTTATAGAAAATCGAGTTTACAAGGTTATAGAGGAGCAGACAACCAACGAAAATATTCATACGGCCGTGCATAAAGGCCTGGCTCCTTTTTCCGACGAAATCGGCAGGGATGTCACCGAAGAAGACATCGAAACGCTACTTAAAATACCGATTAGGCGCATTTCGCGGTATGACATACAGCGAGCCCAGAAGGAAATGCGTGAAATACGAAAACGACTTCGCGAAATCAACAGGCACCTCAAAGAAATTATCCCGTATGCCATAAATTTTCTCGAAGGGATTGTAGATCGTTATGGAGCTCAATTTGAGCGTCGAACAGAAATAGAATCCTTCAGTAAGGTCGATGTCCGTCAGGCTGCCAAACGTGACCTTAAACTGCGTTACGATGCTAAAACCGGTTATTTAGGATATACTGTAAATGGTGAGAATTTGTTCGAAATTTCAAATTATGACCGCATCCTCGTCATACGAAAAGATGGCACGTACTCGGTCATAGATGTCCCGGACAAACTTTTTGTTGACCGTGGAATGCTTCACTGCGGTTTCATAGATGAAGAGCAAATCTATAATTTAGTATATAAAGACAAAAAAGGATTAGCCTACATCAAAAGGTGCAACATACAAAAATTCATCTTGAATAAGGTTTACAAGCTAAACCCAGAAGGTACAAAACTTCTCAAATTCACAGCCAATTCAGAGAAAAAGATCGTTTTAGATTACAAACCCAAACCACGCCTTAAAATACTGAATGAGGAATTTTTAATTAGAGATTATCCCATCAGAGGAATAAAAGCTGGGGGCATTCGATTAGCATCTAGAGAATTACAAACGTGTAAAATAACATAAAAAAGTTGATTGGTGCCGTTACTAATACTTTATCGTTCGCTAGGCAGCTTGTAATTCATTTTCAGGCATATTCTCTAAACGAGACAACCAATATCCTAAATCGTAACGGTCATCTCCGATCAGGAATCTCCACATTTGTATGCGATTCACGACCTCCAACCGAGATTCATTACCATACCAACCATGATTAGCATTTAACAGTGACGGGATTACTTCATCTTCGATATCATCCGTATTCCAAAGACGTTTTTGTCTTACGGTAGGGTTCAGCCGCAATTTAAACATATATCTCTTTTTATCCGTAAGGTTCGGCTGAGCACAATGCCAAATACCGTGGTGGGCAACAAATATGGTCCCCGCCTTACATACAACCGGCATCTGACCAATAAAATTATGGTAACGAGCAATATCAGATTCGCTTATGCGCCGATATTGGCTCCCCGGCAGAAACATCGTACCTCCCATCTCCCGAGGAGTATCATGGGCAAAGTAAAACAATTGAATATCAAAATGCACCCGAGTATCAATAATGGCATCAGCATGCCAAATTTGACCATGGTCATGCTGGGCATCGACCGTATGAACGGCATGATGATCGTATAACGGATTGGGACCAACCAAGCTCCGAATAATTCCCTGAACTGCAGGAAGCCGCACCACTTTACCGATACTTTCACTTTGCCACAAATCTTGGAGTAAAGCCCCTCCCTTCGCGCCGGGTATTCCTGCTGCCATTTCCTTGCACGTTTCCCGGTTCAGTTCTTCGGGAACCAGTTCATCAAACCGCAATAAACCATCAGCTACAAAACGAGCCATATCCTTACTTGTCAACAAATTGGTTTTATCCATCATTCAACTCCTCCAATTTTTCTAGGACGTATTCATAACGAAGATAAGACGT
>JAYYVF010000087.1:0-8869 GCA_036343635.1 Candidatus Latescibacterota bacterium
CTCAGTTTATTTTTACAGTTATTGAAGAAGTTTTCGCCCTGTAAGGCTGGTGCCATTCCGCTACCAGTAAAAAGATCTATAAAAATACTCTCGTATTTTTCCGGTGTCTTTCGCACCAGGAATTTTTCAGCAGACATTACATCAATCGACAAACGCTTATCTTTGGGGAGTAAAAAGTAATCATGCGCCAACTGAACAACGGCTTGGCGTAATTCCACAGCTTCCACTATAAGCAAGCCCATTCTTTCCAAAAGAAATTTGGCTAACGAACCTCCACCCAAACCAAGGATTAAAGCGGAGCGTGGTTTAGGTATAAATAGAAGCCCTGCAAGCATCGCACGGCAGTACGATAGTTCCAACTTGTCGGGATCATCTAATGAAATTGCGCTTTGTCGGGCACTAGAGTCAAAATGGAGCGTACGCAACGTCTCATTCTCAACCACAACAATATCACCGTAGGAATCTCTGGCTGAAAAAATAACATCTCCGTTATAATACGGTATCCTTTTGTCGTAGGTTGCTTTCTTTTTCAAATGCCCGATCCTTCCATTTTTTATAATTTGGAGACAAACTCATTGCCCCTTCTGGCTGCTCTACAAGTCGTCCACCGCTACCTCTGGGATCACCCCGTTTTTCATTTATTTCAGCCAAACGTCCACGCCAAAAACTTACCCGATCTGATTTGACAGGATCTTTCGACAAATCAACACATTCACCTGGATCCTTCGATAAATCAAAAAACTGTTCGTCGCCTGTGTGATGAAACCAAATATATTTTTCACGGCCATCCGTTACGTACTGCATTCCATGAGCATGAGAATAGCATGTTGTGTGCTCACCCTGTACAAATTCGCGCCAGTTAGCTGAAGAGTCTTCGATCAGGGGCAAGATACTACTACCGTCCACGGACTCAGGAATATCTACTCCTGCAGCATCCAACATAGTGGGCATTATGTCTCGCAACTCAATGGGCGCTTCGATGTGCTGTCCCTGATCAAAACTCCAGCCCTCAGGAAAACGCATAACGAAGGGTATCCTCGCTGAGCCTTCATATCCGTAGGTCTTCCGCCAATGATGATGATCTCCCATCATATCGCCATGGTCAGATGTGAATACAATTAAGGTATTTGCAAATTCATCCGGGTCCCGGTGACGAAATTCGTAAAGCAACCTCCCTATTTGATGGTCTATGAACGTTATATTTCCGTAATATCCCATGCGGGCCCTTCTTGTTTCGCGATCACTCCGATGACTGCGAGGAGCATTTACATCAGCTATCGATTCATCAAAAGACTGGGCCCAGTCTCCTTCAAAAGGCTTTGGAATATCTTGGCGATCTGCATACATATCCCAATACGATTGTGGAGGATCGTAAGGCGAATGAGGACGGGCAAAGGAAAGCCAGAGAAAAAACGGGCTAGACGGATCACGATTTTCTAGAAAACGAATGCCCTCGCTAGCTGTCCAATGTGTAGGATGCAAATGTTCAGGCAAGTGGGAAGGTCTAGCCATCCAGCTATTCCAGTCGATACTATGGTCACGGTAACCGTACTGACCATCTTTATTTTGTTCAAAAAAACGGTGATAATCGCTGATAAAATTTGGATCGCCCCTTCGTCCACTCTCATCTAGCACCATATGATGAAATCCATATAATCTACGCTGAGGAGCATGATGGGCCTTGCCCACTAATTGTGTATGATAACCTGCTTTAGCTAATTCGCCTGGTAACGTAGCTGGATACTCTAATGCATCGTTTCCCGTCATAGTTAACCGTCCGTGATTCCATTGATCCATACCCGTTATTATTGCTGCTCTTGCTGGTGTACAAGATGGAACAGAAGAGTATGCAAATGGCATATATACACCGTTTGAAGCTAATTCATCAATGTACGGAGTTTCAACCACAGGATGATTCGCACAGCCGAGACAGTCGCCGCGTTGCTGGTCGGTAGTAATTAACAAGAGATTTGGTGACGAATTTGGCATAAAAATAAACCTATGAATTGATTTAAACTGTGGAACAATTTCCCCAGCGAGTTGCAAGGAGGGCGTCGATTATTATTTGGGCAAAATGAAATGTAATGCATGGAATTGCTATCAATCCTTTTGTCTCCTCAGCAACAGGAATAAAAGCGAGTACTGTCATAGCAACAGGAATCGTCTTCTGACTAGATAACAATATGACTGCTTTGCCTTCTTTCCATTTGATAGATAGCAATTTAACTACTCCAGTATTCAAAATCAGGTATATGACATGAATAGACATACCAGCCATGATCAAAACTAACAACTCGTTCAAATCTATCTCGGCCAAGCGCTTCGACGACTGACTAAATTTCATCCAAGGTACACTTATGAGAGCCAAATTACTTATCATGCTTAATTCTAATCGATGCCCATCTAACCAATTATCGCCTAATCTTCGACAGAATTTCCCTGCTGATAGTGGCAAAAAAATCGATAAACATAGTTTTAAAAATAAATCTCCCGCCGACAGTTCGACGGGTCCTATTGACTGCAACATAGGCCCAACTAAAAAGATCAATGCGAATGGAACAGTAAGTATACCGCCAATATTTGTGAGAACCGTCAATAGTAAAGCCAATGCAACATTTCCGCGTGACTGGCTCGTAAGTGCAATACCTGAAGAGAGCGTAGTTGGCATACAACAAAACAGAGCCAAACCAATCTGAAAAATAGGGTCCATCGGTACCAAGGTCGCTACGGTAACCCCAATCACCGGCGTCACAATAAGTATTGAAATACAGCCCCACATAGTGCCTTGCCAGGCAGATACAGCCTCCCAAATTTCGTCTGTTTTAAGCAATAGCCCGGAAATAAAAAATATAATACTGACCACAAAATTGGCGGTTGGAAGAGAGGCCATATAAATTCCAGGCTCCGGCAAAAAAATACCTGCGACGGCAACCAATATCAATCCCAATGGCAAAAATTGTTTTTGAATAAAAGATTTCATAAATAGCCTAAAACAGCCGGATCGGAAATAATTCCGAGCCGGCTGTTATTAGTAGCTGTAGTTGGAAAATAATTATTGACCCTATTTTAGCTCTGCTCCTCCAAGTCACTGTCGAACTGTTTAAGGTCAGTCTTCTTTAAATCATCCAAAAAGCACCTAGCACATTTTGTATCAGAAAAAAGTACACTTAGAAACCACTTCAATCGAGATCGTGTTTCCGAACTAATCAGGTGTTCTACCTTACACGCATCGATCATAGCATCGTCCTGATCCATCCCAAGAGCTTCGACTAGAAATCTTTGCATTACCAAACGGGTAGATTCTGTATCAGAGACAACCTTCACACCTTTTTCTGTCAATTCAAGAAATCGATTATGGTCCTCTCCAACGTAACCACGTTCTTTCAACAACTTCATAGCTGTTGAAACACTACCTTTTGTAATATTTAGATGCTTTGCAATATCTGAAACCCTAGCATAGCCTGTTTCTTTTCGTAACGAATGTATCGCCATCAAGTGATGGGCTGCGCTGTGACTTAGTTCGTTATCCTCATATGCTCTCCAAACTTCTTCAAACATATTGATGACCTCCTTGGTTTTAACCGGAACAGTTATCCCAAACGTTTGAGCACATCTACACAACGATTTGAGTATCCCCACTCGTTATCGTACCAACCTAGTATTTTTACCATGTTTCCTTCGACGACATTGGTCGATTGAGCATCAAAGATACAAGAGTGTGGGTTACCAATAATATCTGCGAGTACTAATGGATCTTCAGAATACTCCAATATGCCCTGCATTGAACTTTCTGCAGAATGCTTGAAAGCTGTATTAATTTCTTCCGCAGTTACATCTTTTTCTAGAATGGCAGTGAAATCCGTGAGAGATCCATCTGGCGTAGGAACACGTACAGATAATCCATCAAGCTTACCAGCCAAAGCAGGAAGCACTTTGCCTACGGCAACAGCAGCTCCTGTGGTTGTCGGAATCATCGAAACCCCTGCTGACCTCGCTCGCCTCAGATCCTTGTGTGGAAAGTCAAGAATACGTTGATCATTGGTGTAGGAATGAATCGTATTCATCATCCCTTTCACAATCCCAAAGTTTTCATGTAGCACTTTGGCCATTGGAGCCAAACAATTCGTGGTACAGGAGGCATTGGAAAGAATCGTATGATTAGGTTCGATCTGGTCATCATTAACGCCCAAGACTACGGTAAGGTCCTCCCCTTTAGCTGGCTGAGAAATAACAACCTTTTTTGCGCCCGCTTGAATATGAGCCTCCGCCTGGGCTCTTTCGGAAAATATACCAGTAGATTCCAACACTAGGTCCGCACCTAATTCTCCCCAAGGAAGTTTAGCAGGATCGCGTTCTGCGATAATGCGAATACGTTGCCCATTCACAATAAGATTGTCATCATCGGCCTCGACCTCACCATCAAAGCGACCATGAGTTGAGTCGTACTTGAGTAGATGTGCAAGTGTCTCAGCATCCGTGAGATCATTTATAGCTTTGACTTCTATACCACCCTGTGCAACCGCGGCACGAAATACAAGGCGGCCGATACGACCAAACCCGTTAATGCCTATAGGTAGATCTGACATTTCCGTTTCTTTCCTCTCTTGAATCGAGTAAAATATTTGCTATTTGCGTTGGCGCAGGAATTGACTAGCGAAGCTTTACAGCCCGATTTTTTGTCCTACATTGTTCTGTCTAAAGAGACGCGCGCGCCATAATAAAGTGATGTGCTCTGCAATGCAAAGATACAATAATATACTATATATACAATACTAAAACGTGGTTTCATTTGCAATAGCAACGGTTTGACCGTTAGAAGACGTGGTAACAACATGGACCAGGCCTTAGAATTTATAGACACAAACCTTGAACACGCTATTGAGGAACTAATCGAATTCGTTCGCATACCTAGTATCAGTGCGGGAGCAAACACGGATGGCTCTGCAGAAATCGAGAGGGCAGCTGACTACCTCGTCAATAAATTTACAAAATTAGAATTTACAGCAGAAAAAATCTTTATCGGTGCGTCAAAAAACCCCTTAGTCGTAGCCCGCGACCCCCATTTTTCAACCCATAAGAAAACGATACTTTTTTATGGGCACTATGACGTTCAAGGTGTCGATAATCCACGTCACGCATGGACCGTAGATCCATTTGAAGGAGAAAAACGTGATGGCTATCTGATAGCTCGAGGAGCCAGCGATAACAAGGGCCCTACCTTTGCCCATATCAAAGGCGCCGAATCTGTGTTAAGGTCGAACACGGATTTGCCCTTTAACATATTGTTCGTGGTCGAGGGAGAAGAGGAATGTGGGAGCGGAGCCCTCGATGCGTTTATCAACAGGGGAGGGCTAACGGAATATGAACCTTTCCTCTGCACGGTAATATCTGATACCAGCATGTATGGTCCCGAACAGCCCTCACTCACACTTGGTCTTCGTGGTATCTCTTACTTAGAAGTAACCGTAAATGGGCCAGTTCAGGATGTACACTCAGGACTATTCGGTGGCACGATACACAATCCCAACACGGTCCTTATTCAAAGCTTAGGGAATCTTTTTGATGAATCGGGAAACATTTCTATCCCGGGCTTCTATGATGACGTAATAGCCATTTCCAAAGAAGAAAAAGAACGATACGTAACACTGAACGCAAACGAAGATCAATATCGTCAAAAGCTAGGCGTCACTTCTTTAAAGAAAGCCCCTGGATTCAATCTACTGGAGCAGCGGTGGACGCGACCCACGTTGGACATAAATTATCTCAGTGGAGGGAGCCCTCGAACCGTTATACCTGCAGAAGCCAGAGGGGCACTTTCGGCACGACTAGTCCCAGGCCAAGATCCGGCACGGATTGAGAAACTGATTAAAGAAAACATTCGGCGTTCAATACCGAGTGGAGCGAACGTAACATTTTCCCGTGAACACAAATCACCGGCGTATTTACTGGATGAGAATAATCCTCTCGTCCAACCTACCCTTGATGCCATTAGAGAAGGTTTTAAAACCGAGCCCGTGTTAACGCGGGAGGGAGGATCAATCCCCATCGTAACAAGTATAGCTGCCTGCACGGGGGTGCCTGTATTACTCATAGGTTTCGGGCAAATAACTGATAACTGGCATGGCCCTAACGAGAAATTTTCCTTAGCGGATTTCCACCGAGGCATACGAACCTCTATAGCACTTCTTCACCAAGTCAAGGAGTACTTAGAAACTCCGGCTAAAAAGAGACCCTAAATATCTTGCTAATCGATAACAGCTCCCTCAAACAATTTTCTCAAGACGGGTACACAAGCATACCTTCCTTTTTCAACCAAAAAGAAACTCTGGCTTTACAGAAAGAAGTAGAACGCTTCAAGGCAATGAGGCTAGTAAAAAATGTCGCTACAGATGGAGACGGCAAAACGCCGTCTACGAACAAGGCGAATCTACAACTAATACCGCTGCACGATAAAAGCAAACTCGTTCGCGCATTACCTTTCGAAAAGAAAGTCGTTGATGCCGTAACCCAATTAATTGGATCACCAGCCGTCCTTCATCTTGACCAAATGTTCTTGAAACCTGGAAAACACGGGATTGGAACCTCTTGGCACCAGGATAACGCCTATTTTAAAATCACAAATCCATTGGGCGGTACTGCCATGTGGGTAGCAATACACGATGCAACTATTGCAAACGGAACTCTTCGCGTAATCCCAGGTTCACACAAAGAAGAGTATGAGCACTTCCGTGACCCCAATTCTAATCATCACATCCGCTGCGATGTTCCTGAGGATCGTGCCGTCCCAATTGAACTAAACGCTGGGGGGGTCGCCTTCTTCTGCTATGGTACGGCACATTGTACCACGGCAAACAACACCGAACAAGAGCGCGCTGGTATGGCCTTTCACTTCCTTCACCGAGATTTGTTGACAGCTTCGCAGATGGAAGAAGGGCGACCCGAAATTTCAGGCGCAGGTAACAATTTCGGGGAGCAAGAATATGGCGCCAGCCAACAAGGACGTTGGCGTGAAGAAGTTGAAACCGTCCTCTATAGCTAAAAAATATTTAGGATCGGCCATAGCCTTAGGCAGGCTGTGGGAGGCCCGTAATCAGATGTAGTTTATAAAAAGCGTAGAACACCGAACGCCAACAGAGCATTGGGAGCACTGGGAGCACTGGGAGCACATTTCTGGCAATCTTAAATGACACCACCATCGGGAGCACCGGAGCATTCGAAAAAAACAGTGCATATCTAACATACAGTAAATCTTATTTCCACTTTTCACAGCCGGAGAAGGCCATATGTTTTCCCGGCTTGTATCTTGGGAAATCAAGATACTCATTGACTCCTTCTACCGGATGACCCCGCAATAAAAATGCGCTTGGCCACTCGTCATCGCTAAGTATCCGCGTACTCGTTGGAATATAGCGAATCGTTAGTCCACAGCGCCTACGGTCTGAGGTGTTTGGATTGGAACCATGAACAATGTTCGGATGGTGAACAGAAACACTACCAACCTTAAGCTCAATGTCGACAGCCCCTTCTTCATTCACAAACTCTGGATCTATTCTGGAGCTTAATACATTTGCTTCCTCGGTATGTCTCTTCATCTCATGCAATTGCATATCTTGGGTCCGTGGGATTACTCGCATGCAGCCGTTTTCACGTAGGGAATCATCAACAGCAAGCCATAGCGTGACAACTTCCATCGGATCCAACGGCCAATAAGAACCGTCTTGATGCCACAAAACCGGCTGACCATCGGTTGGGGGTTTCGAAATATAATGAGAAGCGAATAGAGCAATATTTGGCCCGACAAATTCCTCAGCGATATCCAACAATCGATCGTCGCTTACTAAACGAACCCAAAAAGGGTCGTCTGTCATCAAGTTATTATGCAATTGCTCGGGACGTAAATCGGGGTTCTGTTCAAGTAGCCAATTTACGTGGTCACTTGCCTCACAAATTAAGTCTTTGTCGATAACATCATTATAAATTGCGTATCCTTCTCGGTCATATTGGTCTCTTTGAATAGATTTGTCCACCATTAGATTTAGCCTTTTTTTGTTCATATTGGTCTTCAAACACCTGATTGGTCGACTAAAGTTATCAGAGTAGCGTATTCAGAGTAGCGTATAATGTCAAATGCAATAATCCAAATTTGTAGTTGTAACAATTACGTAGGCACTAATCAAAATTGATTTCGTCCCAAGGTCTGTTTTATTTTTAAATCTAAACGACAAACATCATTGGAGCCCTCCATGAAATCACGACCACGTATAGCAGCATTAGTTTCAATCTACCACCGCTACGCACATGCTCAACACATAGTAGATCGGTTCTTAGAAGGTTATGGCTGGAACGGGAAACACCATCGGCCAGAAATGGATGTTGTTTCACTTTACGTGGACCAGATTAATCCTGTCCCGACCAAGCCCGAAGAGGGGAAGCAATACGACCTCAGCCAAGACCGTGTTGACCGCTTCCCAAAACTTAACAGATATCCGACCATTGCCGACGCACTAACATGCGGAACCGAAACACTCGCTGTAGACGGCGTACTCATAATTGCCGAACACGGGGAATATAATCTCAATGAGAAAGGCCAGACTCTGTGGCCGAGATATGAGTTTTTTAAGCAAATGCTTTCCGTGTTCCGCGTTTCCGGAAAGTCAGTCCCCGTATTTAATGACAAACATCTATCATGGAATTGGGATTGGGCAAAAGAAATGTATGACGCATCTATCGAACTCGACTTTCCTTTTATGGCGGGATCCTCCTTACCGGTTACATGGAGAACTCCAAGTATTGAGCTACCCTTAGAATCAAAAGTAAATGAAGCAATGTGCGTAGGTTGCGGCTGGAGCGACGGGGGAGATCTACATGG
>JAYYVF010000088.1:0-76504 GCA_036343635.1 Candidatus Latescibacterota bacterium
TCATTTAGAAGTGACCTTAGAGGTATACTCAGCTGAGCAATGTGAAAGAGAGTTAATCATTTCGATAGACGGTCATCATGTTGTCAAAACTTTTAAATTGAGTGAGGGGAATAACATCATTTGTCAAAAGATTGACGTTGAGGAACCCGAGATCTGGTGGCCTAACGGTTATGGAGCTCAACCGTTATATGATCTTGAAGTTACTATATCTGGTCAAAAATTGAAAAAAAGAATAGGATTTCGCGATTTAAAGTTAGTGACGAAAGAAGATGAAAGGGGGCTTGGGTTTAAATTTTGTGTAAATGGAGTTGATGTTTTTGCTAAGGGCGCAAATTGGATTCCCTGCGATGCGATGCCTTCGAGACAAGCCAGGTCAGCCGTTGAGGATTTATTAAATAGTGCCGTTGAGGCAAACATGAACATGATACGGGTTTGGGGGGGAGGGCAATATGAATCAGAAGATTTTTATGACCTATGTGATGAAAAAGGCCTTCTTGTTTGGCAGGATTTTATGTTTTCGTGTTCGACATATCCTGCGACAGACCAATTTTTGGAAAGTGTAGAAAATGAAGTATCCTACCAGATTAAACGTCTTCGGGATCATGCGTGTATTGCTTTGTGGTGCGGTAATAATGAAGATCTCGGTGCTTTAAATTGGTTTGACGTGTCGCGTGAAAACCGAGATCGCTATCTGGTAGACTACGATCGATTAACTGAAGGGGTGATAGGGAAGGTTGTAGATGCATGTGATCCATCTCGTTCCTACTGGCCTTCTTCGCCAAGTGGAGGTAGAGGCGATTATTCAGATAATTGGCATGATGATTCTCGTGGCGACATGCATTACTGGGAAGTATGGCATTCAGGCAAATCGTTTGATGCTTACTATAAGGTAAGTCCTCGATTTTGCTCTGAATTTGGATATCAATCGTTCCCGTCTTTGGATACGATCAGGAATTATGCTTCGGAAGACCAGTTTAATGTTACGGCACCGATCATGGAGCATCATCAGCGGAATGTTGGTGGTAATTCAAAGATTACTGAAATGTTTACACGGTATTTCAGGATGCCGGATGGCTTTGCCAATTTTGTGTATTTGAGCCAGGTCCAGCAGGGCCTTGCGATTAAAACAGCTGTTGAATACTGGAGACATTTGATGCCGGTTTGTATGGGTACGCTCTACTGGCAATTGAATGACTTGTGGCCAGTGTGTTCGTGGTCGTCTTTGGAGTATGGTGGCAAATGGAAATTACTGCACTATATGGCTAAAAAGTTCTATACACCTGTCGTTGTATCTGCTTTTCAAAAGGAAGAGGGATTGCTACAAATATGGGTTACGAATGATAAACAAGATCGCATTAATGTTAAGGTCGACCTACGAATTATCACGTTTATGGGCGAAGAAATTAAAGCCATAGCATTAGCCGAGGAAATTGACCGCGGATCTTCGGTATGTATAAAGAATTTTTTAATAGAGGAACTTGCGCCCGATTCTTCTGCAGTATTTATGTTGATAGATATGCACAGTGATGAGGGAGTATATCGTACGGAGCATGTATTTTCAACATGGAAATCCTGTGAGTTAGTTAAAGCTAATGTTCAGTGGGAGGTTGATCTAACGGAAACAAAGGTCTTTTGTGTTACCGTTTACACAAATTATCCCGCTTTCTATGTCACCTTGAATGCCACGGGTATTCAGGGTGAATTCGATGATAACTGTTTTACTATTTTGCCGGGAGAGTGTCGTAAATTGATATTCAAACCCAAGGCTTCTCTATTGTCAAAAAAAGATTTACAGGAAGCCATAACGGTACAACATCTACGTGCAACGTATGATTAAAATCTTGAGAATGTTTTCTATCGCAGAGTTAATTTGATAGACGTAATGCCCATGACATTCCGCCGAGAATGTGTTTTCGAAACCATTTTTCGTGCCATAGTTGGTCTGGATGACCAAGTCCCGTGTACATAACGCGCCCATCGCCATATTCGTGACACCAGGCAAGGGCGTAGTCGTTGTCTTCGCGATTACCCTTTTCTAAATCCACACTATCGTTGTCAATGCGCATTAATACGTGTGTTTTTTCTCTTTCCCAGCATTTAAACGTATAAATTTCATCCGTCAAAGAGAATTTTTCATTTAACATACAGGTCGCGGGGTGATTCGTGTCTTCTACTATGACGTCAACTTCCTGATGCCAGGGATGGCCATTGAAATAGCCACCAAGCATTTCACCATAATCGGGCCAGTCGTAGCCTGTGTCTGTTGCGTTATGCACTCCCATAAACGCTTTTCCATTCTTAATGAAATCTATAACGGTTTCTTTTTGATCGGCGGTAAGAGGAAGATTCCCCGTAGTAGCAAAAACGAGAAGATCTAAGTTTGAGAGTTTTTCAATCGTTAGGCGCTTAACATCATGCGTCGTTTCTACGTTCCAGTTCTGTTCCATACCAATTTGTTTGAACGCCACTTCAGCGTCGGGTAGATAGCTATGTTCGAATCCTGCGGAATGTCTAAGCATGAGTACGTTCATTATATATTGCTCCTCAATATAAAGTGTTCGCCTATTATCTCTTTCTTACAACGCAGCTGAAAAAAAATGTTTAAGTGTTTCGTTTGAAATAGTTGCGCATGCGGCCTCTACATTCCGCTCTAGCTGAGGAATATTTAGGCTACCAATAGGATTTCCATGAATTCTATTTTCTCGTAGGCAAAACTGTATAGCTAAATCGAGTAGCTCGATGTCATGGTCAACACACCAGAGTCGGATTTTCTCCGCTCGTTGTTGGTCAGTGCCCCAATCCTTTTTTGGAACAAAATCTGCAACGGGTTTTCCTGTAAGCCAGCCGCGCATAATTGACCAACCATTCATTACTCCCAAATCGTGATGATCAGCTGCCGGCAATATTGTGTCGGCAGCTGATTGTCTCAGAAGATTATAATCGCTAAAACAGAGAAGTGCATCTATGCGCCCTGATTCAATGGCTTTCTTGAGTAAATCATGAGGATTCATGCCGTAACCAATAAAATCAACTAGGCCCAACTGCCTTGCTTGCTCTAAACCCTCTAAAGATCCTCGACTTGCAAGCGTAGGTTCGACTTCTGGAGGATCATGAAGAAATAAAACGTCAAATTTTTCTATACCAAGGAGGTCAAGTTGATCGCGGGTATCTGCTATCGTGTTTGTTGCCGAATAATCTGGTTTCCCATCCCCATAGAAACCCCACTGGGCAGCGCTATGATGACATATTCGGCCGCTTATGATAATTTCTTGGCGTTCGACAACTCCATTTTTCAATGCTATAGATAATTTGGATATTGAGTTACCGTAACATCTTGCACAATCGAAATGATTAACTCCCAAATCGACAGCTCGTCTTATTAACTCCATGGATTGGTCAATGCTTACGTGCCCAAAGTTGTCTCCGAAGCCCTGCGTGCCGAATGGAATTACGGGGATAGAAAGCTCTGTCTTGCCCCAGCGACGACGGGGACAAATGTGATTCGAAAGCATAAATTCTTATTCCGTTTTAGAAGTTTATTGATAAATAAGGACTTGGTATGTTACTAAGTGCTAATATATTAGACTTCTCAGTCATTGCGAATTTAATATATTACTCGATACACGATTTTACCGAATGGTAGGTTACTTATGCTGAGCGACTGGAGTGACTGGTTTTCTTTGAGAAGGCGTCAGTCTCCACGGGTGGCGATAAATTGCCTTGTGGATATTGAGATTCCAGAAAGTGATCCGGTACATTATACTGGCCTAACGGCGTTAGACGTTAGTACTCAAGGTATACGCCTTGAAGGAGGAGATGATGAGCACATCCGCAGTTTGATATGTGGACGCGGAAGAGCGTGGGTGCGATTGAGGTTGCCGGGGATGCGCACGAATTTACCGCGGGTACAAGCCGAGTTGCGGTGGGGGTTGGGTGCCAAGCCTCAATATCAAACGGGTTGGCGATTTTCTCAGATTAATGGTGCAACGACCAAATTGATTTCAGAATACGTCGCAGAACATGCCGAAGACATTTTGGAGGAGCCAAGTAAGTAGATGCAAAGTTCGGCTGTTGAGTCATTTAGTCGGAGAGGCTTATTTTTTCTTCCGCTACGTCAATCATTGCACTTGCTGATGGATTGGGTTCGGAAGGAACGGACTCTGGATCCATGCTTCTCGATTTTCGACTCATATTAATATCACGTGCTCGAATAGAAAGAGTCCGACAGCTAATAAAAGAATTATTTTCCTGCTCTAAGCGCAGGGCAACTTCCCGGTCGAACATGGAATCATACATTCTTCAAAACTCCTAACAGTGTAATTACACTTAACCCGACCATAAAGTAATTGATATTTTTGATTTGAGCAATAATTACTCTAGAAGGTGCGTAGTCTTGATATAGTCTAGAAGTGGAAAATGATTTTCCAAATACTGCTTTCCTTCTAAGAAGATACGTTTTTGGTCTGGGATTTCGCCATAACCTGAATAAATGGCGTCTAACACTTCCATGCCAGAAGTTACGCGAGCAAACGGTACAAAACCGGCAGCATCTAAGTCAGAATTGTCGGTCAGATTTATAAAGATTTGTGTGGACCTACTGGCTGGTTGCTCGGCTGAAGCAAATGCTATAGTCCCTCTTTGATTTTCAAGCTGGAAAGATTCTTCATCTTTTATAGTCGCTTTTTTCCATTGTGATGAAATTTCGGGTTGATTGTGAAGACCAAATTGAACTAAACGGTTAGGAACAACACGAAAAAAGTATAGTGTATTGAAAAAGCCGTGATGCAAAAGAGTATAAAAACGATCTGCTGCTCGTGGTGCCCACGCACGAACTACTTTAACGTGGAAGTTTCCCATACTGGTCTTAAATTCCGCTTTAAATTCTGCTGGTGCCGGTTTATGGAGTTTTTCTGGTTGACTTAACGTTTGTAAATCTGGGTCGAAATTTGACCGCGCACCCATAGTTACCAGTTTTTGAACTATCGCGGAATGACCTGAAGTATTCGCCATGGATAGAGCAGTAGTGCCCAAGTTTGAGATGATATTTACTTGGGCACCCTTCTCAATTAGCAATTCAACGATATCTATTGCTCCGATTTTACTTGCAGCCATAAGAGGGGTGCCGCCGACGGCATCACTGCCATTGGGGTTGGCACCATTTTTAATTAACAGAGAAACCTCCGTTAAAGACCCATTCTTTGTCGCTTCAATTAATGGGGTTGTGACCCCACCAGTTTTGTTAGGGTTTGCTCCGCTACGAAGGAGCATGGAAAGTGCTATTGAATCGGAAGCGGCATACTCTAAAGTTGAATAGCCACCCCTACTGGTGTTGGGGTCAATCCCAGCCAAAACAAATAAGGAGATAGCGGAATAATCAGAGCGTTTGATGGATTTTATGAAGCCGTCCTCCGTATACCGATAGCCTTGATTAATAAGTTCGAGTCGTGCCTGTTTTGGCGATGTTTCACAGGCGATTATACAAAAGAGGAAAGCCCATAAGATAGTTGGAAAAATGTTTCGCACCGTCAAACAGACCAATACTTCCACATATCTTTTGGTATATCATACCTCATGTCCATTCGATTTTGGTGATGCCAACGTGAAAATAACCCTAACCGTGGCCTATCTAGAATATTTGTTGATCCTGTATGACATAAAAAACAATGCCAAAATATTACATCGCCAGCTTGTGCCGAGAACTGCTCTGGCGGCTGGCTTGACAGATCAGAAAATACGCCCCAATTGCGAGTTTCCCAGTCGTCACGCTCAGTAAAACTACCGTCAATGTGAGAAGGATTCTCAAGAAAGTATTGATGGGTAGTGTGGTGACTTTCAGGCCAAAAAACAAACGCTCCTCCATCATTATTTACATCTTCAAGATATGCCGTGGCTCCAAGCATAAACCCCCCACTCCAGCCGTTGGGCCCGTAACCATCTATATGGCCAGATTCCGGCATGTCCCAATGTCCGTCTCGTTTCGGCCATTGAACAAGCATTGAGCCACTACCACCAGAAAAATTGCCACCACCTAACTGTGTGACAACTTCTTCCATTTGTGGCAAATGACCAAAAATTGGGTCGGTGGAAAATTCGTCGATCACATAACTGTCTGGCCATGTTGTTGGGTTTTCTGGATGGGCCGAGATGTGGTCCCAGAATTGATTGTTCCAGTCGGATATTTGTTCATGATCGATAAAGTTCGGTAAAACTACGTAACCTTTTTCCTTAAAATTCGTGATGTTTTTATTGGTCAACATTAACGGCCCTAGCTCGATTCAAGTGTTTGTATTATGGCTTTAAGATATCCAACGTCGTGAGAGCGACCCTTATGTCTCCAGTCTGTGTCATCTATCATGCCGGGCGGTGGAGTTGTTGCGACGTAACCTGAGAATCCCAAAGACCCCAGAGAACGTAGGGATCTAGGTATCGAAATGTCACCGTCATCGAGAAAGGATCGAGTTTTGCCTAAACGATTTCCTACACGGGCAATATAAATGGGGGCATTTATTCGTGCTAAATGATTTTCCTGCGTTTCGTTCAATTCTCCGATTTGTAGATCGATACCGCCTGAGTACTTGTTGCCAGAGTATGGGTAAGTCCAAGCAATATTAACATTATTCTTTTCGGCTAACTGCACTAAGGATTCATTCGGTTCCGTGTGGATTTCCTTTGCGATGGAACTTACTAATGCTTTTCCTCTTCCAGTGGGCTCTTGAATTGCTTGGTCGCAATCGCTGAGGAAAGTGCTTATTAAAGGTACTCCCGCTTTGCCTGCAGAGGTAACAAAATTGCGAGCGTCTTCATTTCTTGGGTCAAAACCTTCTAGCCCAGCCAAAACAAGACCACACTGCGCTACTCTATTTTTAATTTTTTCAATTAACTCAATATTCCATGTCTGGTTTGTACGAACTAATACGTGATTGACACCTAATTGCTGGGCAAAAATGAGTTGGTCATCGAGGCCGAATTCAACACTTATGGCGACTTTCATTATGCCATTCTCTGTAATTCTTCAAAGGTTTGTAAGAGCCCCTTCAAATATCCAACCTGGAAAGCAAAAGATCGGTCAGCATGTGAGTTGTCACCTATCATACCAGGGCAATGGTCGATCCGTATTACACCTTTGTAATCTACCGTCTTAAAGGCTCGAACAGCCTCAACCATATCTATGTCACCCTCATCGGGAAAAACCTCATCAAAAACAGGGACGTGACCGCGTGGATTTCGAAAGTGGGCAAAGAATATCTTATTTTGACCGCCAAAGTGTTTTATTGCCGCTGGAACGTTCAGGTCTTCCATGGTACCTATTGTTCCCATACAAAACCCGAGTCCATTGTGTTCACTTGGAACGGAATCGATGGCACGTTGCAAACCGTCCCAATTGATCAGTATACGTGCTACACCCATGAAACTCGGAACAGGAGCATCGTCAGGATGAACTGCTAACCGAACCCCTGCAGTTTCGGCGACGGGCACAATACGCTTCAGGAAATAGACCAGGTTGTCCCAGACTTCCGTGGATGACATGCTACGATCTGGGACATGAGGATAAGGGTGAGGTGCCGGTCCTTCTCCAAGCCAGTCGAGACATGCGGCAGGCATATGCTCGGCGATCTTCATATCGAATCTAGGATATCGAGCTCCTCCTCTTCCGGTGGGGCTGTATTCTGTTCGCAATCCACCAAGTAACATCCACTGATATTGTAAAACACCAATTCCAGCAGCACCGATATTTTCTATCGATTGACATACATTATCAATTTGTTCGTCTCGTCCTTCACTACCGAACATAACTTTATGATAACTAAGGGGAGGTAAGTTTTCGATAACGTCCCATATGAGCCCATTTTTTTCGAAGTAATTTTTGCGGCGCTCTAAAGTTTCTAGGTCAATTATGCCGTTGTCAGATATAGGGGCACCACTCACGACGTGACTTAGGCCTAATTGACGGATGAATTGGAGATGGTGTTGGTCCTCCCCAGCTGTAAGTGCAACTTTCATAGGGCAGTTCTCTCGGATTGAATACCAACAATTAAGTTAAAAAGATTTTGATTTGCCAGAAATTTGATATTGTCTCCCTAAATTTATTTTGAGTAGGAGCCGCAACGAAGAGAGAGAAAGATTTTAGAAGGTTTTACAGAGACTAATTCTACTGAGGGATCATGGTTAATATGTTCTCTTCGTATTTCGAAAGTTCGTCTGCCGATTTTTATTAGATCCGGATCAACCTTAACGCTAGCGGTTATAGGCTCGTTTTGAATTAACAGTAGATCTCGGCGTGATCCCTCTATTTGTACGGAAACGCTATCTGGTTGGACACGTACAAGTTTACAGTTGGCCGGAAGTCCCTGAATTTCCAAATGGGCTTTCTGTACTAATTGATCGCGGTCCGATCCTGGGATAAGGGCCGCCCAAGCAGTCAAAGATAGTGCAAAAGCCATGCAGCATTCCAATACTCTACTGATTAGTACCTTCGTGCTGTGTGGTTTTCGGATTGTATGTCTTGAGAGATGGTTCATTATAGAATCTCGAAGGCCTGTGGTATTTTTCACAGTGTTCAAATGCCCTGAGTTAGCGACCGAAATAGTTCCCCGTTCTTCAGACACGATAATACATATAGCATCACATCTCTCAGCTAAACCAAGTGCTGCGGCATGGCGTGTTCCTCCTGGTCCAAGCTCTTCGCGATTCTCAGATAGTGGAAGGTGGACCCCGAAACGTACGATTCGGTTATTCAACCAAATTATGGCCCCATCGTGTCCTGGTGAGTTGGCATCAAAAAGGCTAAGTAATAATTCTTCACTAGGTTCTGCGTCTAATTCGATGCCTCCTTGCAAATGACGTTCAATGGGGTCTCTTCCGGGCAGGACAATTAGAGCTCCCCAACGGCGGTGAGCCATGTGGTTTAGTGCTCGAACTAATGTTTCGCCATCAGCGGGATTAGAAACGTCTTTGCTGCGCCTAAGGCCGAGCAAAGCGATTCGTTCAAAGAGACGGCGTAGGTCATCTTGGAAAACAACGACTAAAAAAATAACAAGGGCGGCAAAAAACCCTTGAAAAAACCAAGCCATAAGTTGCAATTCAAGTTGTAATGAAATCAGGTAAAGTAGAGCTAAAAATCCCAAACCGACTAGTGCCAATATTGCATGAACACGCCGAGCCCAAACTATTACACCCCAAAGCAGAAGTCCGAATGCAGCTATATCAGCCACATCTTTAATGTGTAAATTTTGTCCCAAAAGGATCATACTATCGAATAACATCTGTAGCGAACCAAAGGTTAAGTTTTATGGGTTTCAATGGGTGAATAATTAGGATAGGTGTCTTAGCGCAAAATTACAAAGGCACCGTTCTTTGTTTTAACACCGTTTTCATTTATGGCTTTAATTTCGAACAAATAGCTTCCGCTTGCCAATAGGCGATTAAATTCATCTTTACTATCCCAAAGTATGTTATTAAAACCGGCAGTTTGTGTATATGGCCCAAGCGTCTTTATAGTGGCACCTGAGAGGCTGAAAATTCTTGTAGTTACATCTGCCTCCTGTGAGAGTACATAGGTGAAATTAGTCGAGTCCTTTGCTGGATTTGGGTAGACAAGGGTATTTCGAATATTAAGCATCTCATCGGCATAAAAAGATATTTTAGCATTTCCAAATAATGTGCCATCTTTGGTTAGGTTCGCTTCTAATGTATGAGTGCCTGCTTTAAGACTTGGTCGGAAAAGGAGATAAGTTCGACTAGAAGATGTTTTAAATGTAGAATCCGGTTTGATTGGTTGACCGTCTATAGAAACTTCTATTTGGCTCCCGTACAATTCGGGAGAAGAAACGAGAAGTCCTTGATTTTTTAGGAGCGGGTCTCCGTGTAAAAAAGGCACCTCATTTGGCCAAAGTTTAAAAAAGATTGGTAGTCGGTTTTCTATAAATAAGGTAATTTTTAAGCGGTTGTCGGATGGGTCACCATCGATTGTTTCGCCAGCTAAGTATGCATAAAGATCCATATTCTGTTCAGGAATACCGATACTGTCGAGCGTTACATTCCTAGTTTCACCTCGCCTAAAAGAAGGCACGGGTACCTGTCGTAGAACCTTTCCGTCTTCTTGTTCAATAGTTAAATATGCGTTTGACGATGTGTCTTGAGATAGGTTTCGGAGGGAGACATTCAGTCTCAATCCCATGATAGAGGGGTAACCTTCGGCCTGTGTGATTTGGAATTCGTTGCGCCGTTTGAATTCAGCAGACCACTTGTTTAGTGTGGCATCAGCTTTGTTAAACTGTGCTCGTATTTTTAAAAACGGATGAGAATCAGCGTTAATTGTCGCTAGACTGACTAGACCGGGTTCGAGATTAACCCAATCATCAAGAGGGATCCATTTGCCATTCTGAAGTGTGAGAATTTCAATGACAAGGTTGTTTCCATCAATGAAAACATTTTCCCACTCTAGGCTGGGACCTATTGGTGGTGTAGTTTTTTCTGCCTGATTGAGTGATTTCACTCCTTCGTAACGGAATATGGCTGAACTAAGAAGGTCGCCGAGCCAGACTTTTTTGTTTACCCAGTCATATTGGCCAGATATGACGCGAGTTACATCCTGGTCACTTTTCCATTCTGTCACGAAAGATCCATCCTTGGCATCGACAATTCTTATACGTTGCTCCCCTAGCCATTCTATGAAATAGAGATAATCTCCATCGGCGATTATTCCGTCAGTCCACTCAAAGGTAAAGCCGTTTGCTGTCGGTGGTGAACTGAATTCGCGGATTAATCGCCATTTGTCGCTGGGGTCGAATACGCGAACACCCCAACCGTTCCGTATTCCTTGAGCAGTGCTCATAGAAACATTGTAAATGTATTCGCCATCAGAAGTAATTAGGGAATGGCCGTTTTTTATCAGCCCTGATTTCCATTCGAGAAGACCGCTTGGGACAACTATGGTGTCGAGTCGACCGGTCATTATTGACAACCGTTCAAGTTCGTAGGCTTTTCCGCTCTCATTATAAATGAAGCCGTCGCTATGATAGGTTGAAGAGATTCCTGCGGTTGTAGAATCGCCAAATACACCAAAATTCCCAGTTCGGAAAGTACCGTTGAGTCCCGTACCAATGCGAGTGAAATAGTCTGTTCCGGGATAAATAGTAGATTGGTCGTTGTACCACCGCTTAGCGTAAAGCCAAGTTCCGTCTGTCACGACTATTCCCGATCCTGCATGATCACGGACGGTAAAACCGTCTTCCCGAGTCGCTTCGTTGATACGCAGTGGTGAAGGTTTTTGTGAGAGTGTTAGTTTGTCATTTTGGAGGTCAAGAGGGCTTTGATTTGGTTCCCATAGTTGTATGCCTTGTTGGCTCCAAATCGGGCCGGATGAAGTAAAAAATCCTGATGTTTGGCTCCAAGGCCCTATAGATTTTTCTGTAAGAAGTCGGGCTCGCCAGAAGTATGCAGTTTCTGGATATAATGTGGGTTTGAAGCTAACAAAACTTCCGCTAGCATGTAGTGGGGGAGAGCGGATTGCATTTTCAAACGATGGCGTTGTGGAATATTCAATTTCACATTGGTAAGTACTGTGTGGTACGATTAATTCCATGAAGATAGAGTCAGACACAACGGAAGCATTGTCTGCAGGAAAAATCAATTCGGGGACTGAAGGTTCATAAATTGTTATGGGATAGATTAAACGATTACTGTAGGTGTTTTGTTCCTGAGGCTTTATTTGGACGTCGATTTCGTATTGGCCCAACAGATCGCCGATCGTCCAGACGTGGTTAACTGTCTGGTTTCCAGTAAAAGCCTCTATTGTCTCCGTGTTTAGAGTGTCCATTACCTCTTGTTGTTTATTTCTCAAGACCCAGTAGATGTTCAAAGAGTCTTTTTCTGCTCGCCCGACGTTGGTTAACTCAGCAGTAAGTCTGGCCACGTCACCACTTCGGATAGTATCAATGTTCGAGTATATATTCTTGATGGCGTAGTCACTTTTTTGCGGACGGACTAAGTGCTGTGCCGGATCGCCCACTAACTGCATGGTGAGTACGGCATCAATCCAACTTGGGTGAGCAGCCAAAACCTCAGCTTTTGCTTGATTCAAGGCCTGGCCCCAGGGAACATCATCGGTCTGCAGCAAAGCGTTGTAAAAACGATCGCTTAACAAATTGTTCTGGGCGACGTAACTTTTCGCGCTTGCAGAGATATAGGCAATTGCTCCACCGCCTTTAAGGTTGACAAATGTTTCGGCTAATCCTTCGATTACTGGATTAGAGAAAAGCCCGTTTAAGCACGACAGTGCCAAGATGAGTGGCAATTTTTCTGCGTTTTTTATTTGGCCTAAATAACCCCAGTCGGGAAGACTTAATGTAAAGAGGGATTGCATTGTTCCTGGACTGCCATGACCATTGAAATTTAGTAGTAAGGCACCGCGATTCAACTCGTCAACGAAAGTTTTTCCAGTGATATTCGGGAGAGGAGTCTCGTCGGGATTGTAAATTCTTATGGCTTGAAGATTTGCAGGATTCGTGTAACGCTGAATAAGAGAGTCACTGGGAGTCGAGAAAATATTCTTCGGGTGGAAATTTGCTACGTATATCGCTCGATTTTGCCATGATTCATAACTTTTATTTTGGTCGTAGGCAATGATTTTGTTTATGGCTATAGTTGCTTCTCTTTGGTTCGATGCAGCTAATCTACCTATAGATAAATCAGGGAGTAGGTCGTTTCCATCTAGAAGAGAAAAAAGATAGTCGCTGGGGGCCAAGCCACGCCCTCTCGATTGGTAATAAAGGCTGGGAACGACGGCTGGGAAACCACCTCCGAGTATATTTCGATAATCCCAAGTATCATCACCCAAGAACAGAACATAATTAGGGGGAGTAGGCCATTGGCTATATGCAAAACGGAGAAATGTTTCGATGGCTGATGGGTCGATATGGCCAAAGTTAAACGAATCATAAATTGTTTGGGAAGAAATTACTGTAGCGTATTCTCCTGACGCAGTCCTATGTTTTGCAAGTATATCAGCCTGATGAACAAGGTCTGGGTGGCTAATTATTAGGTAATCACTGATGTCAAAATCAGTCCAATTTCTCAATGAGACATTTTCCCCCGTTGGTTCTCGCCATGCTGAAGAGTCGGAAAAAACGTAATGCGCGTCCGTAGTAACCAAATCGTCGAACAAGATCGAGACGGATTCCTTGTCTGCTATTTTTTGAAATTCAGTAAGTCTTGTGCCGTTTGAGGTGTTGAAAATTGCTAATTCGTCATGGTGAAACCCCTTCACCTTAATCCGGTGGCCAGACGACGGCCGATGTGTTGCTTCTAGATAGCCATTTGTAGCTACAAAACGTCTATAATAATCAAGTTCAAACCAATTAAACCACATCAAATCAAATTTTGCTTGGTCGGCGTAAAGTTGGACTAATACTCGGTTCCGTCCTTCAATGATTTTACTTGATTTGATTTTGGCTGCAGACACGAAATTGATCATGCCGTTTCCTGCGTCACCCCAAATGGTATCTGTTAAAACGTGTCGTGCGTTGAATTTTAATACTGTATGGTGTTTGAGGTTTGAAGCTCCGTGCATTGCTACTCGGATATCAGCAAAATAGTCTTTTTCAAGATCCGGAAACGGAACATCTCCGGGAAATTCTGCTGCCGAAGGAATATCTGATTTGGTAGCGGTTATTGGCCGATTGTTGAGTGTCCAGAACCAATGATCTCGCAGGTTGTCAGGTGCTTCACCTAGAGCATCAAAAATCAAATCGCGTTCGAAGTGCAAAGTCGTCCAAAACGAAGTTGTTTCTGGATAGTCGAGTGTTGGAGACACGTCACGGTCTACGTAACGCATCCCGTTTTCATCTCCCCAAGTCAACCAGTAGGTACTGCTTGGCCCCCAAATAGATTCGTGATTTCGTTCACCTCTGCGATACTTGCCGAAGAACAAAACATAATCTTCCTCGTCGAACTTTTCATCGAGTTCCCCACTGACGTACAAGCGCTGCTCTTTACCCATAAAAAACAACCGAAGTTTTTTGGGATTGATGGAGTTGATATCGGTGAATTGAGCTAGCCATCTTTTATTAATTGCAAATAGCCCATCTTGATTAACGGTCATTCGGATCCAAGGTTGGTCAGAGATAAACCATTCTTGTGACGAAACAAGTTTTGATATGGGACGCGTTATAGAGAACCTATTTGCCCACTCACTGTTAAGAAAACATCTATGAATTCCTAAAGTTTCATGTTGAGGTGTTTTGATCGGTTTTTGAGTTTTCGAAAAACTTACTTCTAAATCAAGCTTTGTATATAAACGTAGTGTTTCTTCACTTTCATCATAGGTATACGGATAGACTGTTAAAGTGAATGCGGTAACACCTCTCAGTATGCCGGAAGCGTGAAGGGAGGCTAATGCCTCTGGTGACTTTCCCTTCCATTCAAATGGTCGGATTTCGATGAATTCTGATTTTCGGATGCGATAGGTGATTTTTGCATCTTTAGGCGCTGCAAAAAGTCGGCTTAATTGAGGTAAATGGGTTGAATCTACGCTGCTTAGTCCTATGTTCGGTGCTTGATCAGGTGTTAGGTCTTTCGGAAACCGGATCTCAACATGGAAACCGTTTTCTGTGCTCTTGGTTACAGAGACAAGCGATTTTGCCGAAACGGAGGTTAAGCAGAGCGTTATAAAAGCGATATGAAGTAAATTTCGCGCCATCTTATCGGATTATATGCCAGAGTCACACAGTTTTCATAAACAGAGTATATGTACAACAGGTGATGTTAACCAGCGTTTATAATCTTTCAAGTTATCGGAAGAAGATTCTTATTTTGTTAAACTCCTGGTGTTTTGTCCTTTTTGGCAAGTCCATTATTATCCCCCTTTATATTGACAATGTCACTGCACAGACATAATATCACAGTTCAATAAACAGGAAAAAGGAGGATGGCGAATGGCCGACACCGCACAGCTAAAATTTGCTGATAAGACAGTCGAGTTGCCGATTGTGGTCGGCTCGGAGGGGGAGAAGGCGGTAGATATATCCAAATTACGGTCTGAGACTGGATACATCACGTTGGATCATGGATATGGTAACACGGGATCTTGCCAAAGTGATATAACTTTCATAGACGGTGAAAAAGGGATCCTCCGTTATCGAGGATATCCAATTGAGCAATTGGCAGAGAAGAGTTCCTTTATTGAAGCGGCACATCTACTGATATGGGGTGAGCTACCAACGCAAAGTCAGTTGGACGAGTTTAGCGAATTATTGACTGCCCACCAGATGTTACACGAGGCAATTTTAGATCATTTTGATTTATTTCCCTCGAATTCTCCACCTATGGCTGTGTTGTCTTCGGTCTTAAATGCGTTGAGCAGTTTTCACCCGCAGTTATTAGAAATTGGGGACGAATCAACTTTTCAGGCAGCGGTTGCGAGAATCATGGCAAAAGTAAGGACCATTGCGGCTTTTACCTATCGTCATGCTTTAGGATATAACATCATTTATCCACATCCAGATAAAAAATATAGTGCAAATTTTTTGCACATGATGTTTGGTCAACCTTACAAGGATTACGATCCTGACCCAACGATAGTCCGTGCGTTGGATGCTATTTTATTGCTACATGCAGACCATGAACAAAACTGTTCGACCTCCACTGTGAGGCTGGTTGGGAGTAGTGAAGCAAACCTCTTTGCTTCTGTAGCTGCTGGTGTTTGTGCACTATGGGGGCCTCTACACGGTGGAGCCAATGTGGCAGTCGTAGATATGTTGGAAACCATGGTTCAGCAAGATGTTTCCATTAAGGATTTTGTTGGTCAGGTTAAAGACAAAAAGAATGGTATTCGTTTAATGGGTTTTGGTCACAGGGTTTATAAGAATTTCGATCCGAGAGCAAAGATAATTCGTGGTATCTGTGACGACGTACTCAACAAACTTAGTATAAGTGATCCGATGCTTGATAAAGCTAAAGAATTGGAAGAAGCTGCATTGAGTGATGAATATTTTATTTCAAGAAAGCTTTATCCGAATGTCGATTTCTATAGCGGTGTTATTTTGCGGGCTATTGGTATCCCTAAAGAGATGTTTACTGTTATGTTTGCAATTGGGAGAATGCCTGGATGGATTGCGCAATGGTATGAAGAGAGCAAATTTACTCGCATAGGTCGTCCGCGCCAGATATATACCGGTCAACCTAAGCGCGACTATGTCGGCGTAGATTCTCGTTGAGGATTCTAATAAGATAGAGCTGTTTTTGGGGGATAATTCTTAATGAGTTTAATGTAATCACCTTGTTTTTTTGTGTGATCTATTGGGGTAGGTGGATTACAAAATTGATATTATATTGAACGGACTGGGTGTGACTATTCAACATTCTGCAAAAATACTGGGACAATAAATATGAATATACGGCATATTCTGATTGTAATCTTGGCGCTATCGAACTCCGTGTTGGCTCAGAGTGACGTCATTTTCCTCGATTCTCCTTATTCTTCGGTGAACAAATCTCGAAAGATTCTGGATGCAGCGGATCTTAAAGTCTTTTTGCCAATGAAATACATGGTTTCTAATAGAAAAGGGATGATGTCGGATAGGGCTGATGTCGTAGAGAGTCGTCTGTATAAACGTGGCAGGAGTTCGAGCACTATAGAGATAGCTTTGATCAAAGGTGCTGTCGGCAGTTTTGAGTTTGCTATTGTCGGTAATGGGATCAAGAAACGTGCATTAGACGAAATTGCTGGCGATTTGCGCACCCTACTTGATAACATCAAAGGTAGTAAGGTTCCTCCTGATATTTCTTATGAGATGTTTCGTCTCGGACATATAGAGGCCGACCGAGCGGTAGCACTTTTAAAAGCTTTGGGTTACCACACGATTGAATTTGAAGCGATAAATAGTAAGGTTGAGAGCTATGAAAAAGTGTTCAAGGTTATTCAGGGAAAAAAAGAAAAACTGCCCTATGTGATTAAGGTGTCCAATGCTTCAAAGACTAGTTTATTGCGCAGTGATCCGTATGCGGGAAGATCTTCTTCGAAGTCTAGTGGGGGTAAGGGAGGGGCACCAGCTTTGGGTGGTTCGCACTTGCACAGTACGACTACAGGGTCTCCTGAAGAGCGGCTTCTTCTTGTTTACGACAAGAACGATCCTGAGCCTCTTGAGAAGTTGATCAATTTATTACGTAGTCAAGTAGATGTGCCGGCGCAACAACTTGTTATTGAGGCACTGGTTATTGAAGTGAATACCAACAATTTGCGAGATCTCGGAGTCGACTTCCAAGGAGCTAAAGAGGATGGAAGTGTTTCTTTTGAGGCCGGCGAAACAGGTCAGGGTAAAACGGTTCTTAATTTTTCGCGCGATGGTTTTACCGACTTTATTGATTTTTCTGGAAAATTAGAAGCATTACAGGAGACAGGTAACGCGGAGGTGTTGTCAAGCCCTTCTGTTTTGGTGCTTAACGATCGACAGGCGCGTATACAGGTCGGACGTCAAATACCCGTAGCTAAGACAACAGCCACGACGTCGTCTGTAAGTAAGGGAATAGATTATTTCCCTGTTGGTATCGTTTTAAATTTGCGTCCACGTATTAATCGTGATGCTACAGAAGTTACCATGCAGATTGAAACGATAATCAGTTCGATTTCTGTTGAATCTGCTGCGCGATTAGAGCAGGGTAGTTCGGGAATTGAATTTTCGCCAATAATCGACAACCGAATCGTAGAAACGTATGTCCGTGTCGCTGATGGAACACCGTTTATTATCGGTGGACTTTTGTCTACAGATCACCAGAGCACCAGAGCGGTTGTGCCGTTTTTGGGAGATATTCCTCTGTTGGGTCGTTTGTTTTCTCGAGAGCGCGTTGAAACAGAGCAGCGAGAGGTAATTGTTGTAATCACACCTCATGTTGTTCCAATTGAAGGGAATAGCTTTAGTTACCTGATCCCTAAAGATTCCGACCTGTTTGACCGATTTGACACAAAACTTTTTCGCAACGCCTATCGAGTAAGAGACGTAGATGTATGGGATTTGAAATTTTTGCAAGAAAGTCCTGTATTGGTTGATATGGTTTCAAGAGTTAGGAGAGTTGCTGCTGACGATGTGATGATGCAAAGACAGGAGCCATTTAGTGGAATTCTAAGTGGTCGTATTCCAGGGGAAGAGGTTTTAGTTAAGCGAATGTTGTCAGAGATTGTTTCAAACTTAGATTTTGGTCGCGAGGTCAATCTTGACCAGGTGTTTTTCTTTTCTCCTCCAAATAGTGAGAATCGTGGGACGAGTTATAGTGATGATTTAACTCTTGGTGATATTTTGCCTGCAGTGTTAGAAGATCCAAATCGCGTAGCAACGCTAACATTTGAGGCAGACCCCAAGCCGATGAGTGGGCAGGCATTTAGTTTGCCTATCGCCGTTGTGGGGGATACCTCCTTGAGCGTGCAATCTCACGATAACCTGTTGTGGGATATGAATAAATACGATGAATTTGGCGAAGCAGAGCAATGGTCGATCGTACTTGCCAATGAAGATGATGTTGAAAGATTGCGTCAATCTTTGGTACTGAAACGGGTATTAGAGCTAAATAAAAACTTAGCATTGACGATGCAGGGATTTAGGCCAGGCGTACAGATTTTGTTTCCCTCGAGAGAAGATATTCGGTCTCGGTGGCATGCAATAGATCGTGAAGTTGCGCGTTTATTTTTTGAAAATAGATTCCCATATCAAATAGCGGAGCGTGTCTTTAATGAGACGGTTCGACAGGTTAATTCTGGGATTGGAGGTCGGTGAGCTATGAGATCATTTTTGATTGTTGCGGTAGCACTTTTTATTGCTGGATGTCAGTCAGAACCCAACCGGATTGTAAATAGTTCGAGTGGCGATGGTCGTTTTAAGTTGACTCTCGAGTCAACGAGCGATTGGGCCCGACCTGGTGAAATCATTCCCGTAAAAGTTCGTTTGGAACGGTCGGCGGATGCTCAATTACCTGGCCCTGAGTATCTTGAATTGACTCTAATAGCCACTAACGGCGATGTCAGTCCATCGTCGATTTCTGTTCCACCTTTTGTTGGATCGGATAGCTCGGATGATGATAACCTGTCCGGTGTTATTCAGGGCAAGGTTTACGAAACCTGGGTACAGTTTAAGGCAGATAGCCGTCCTGCTGAACTTCAAGCAGAGCTGAACGCATTATTTAAAACTGTCTTTCCTGAGGATACTGGTTTTTTAACATCGGGGCATGTTAAACTTCGGATTCGTATTTCAGAGGCGAAATATATTTAATTTCAATCGATGAAAATTGCTTCGTCCGGCCAATCTTCATGTATGAAGCCGCTTTTCATGTTTACTAGAGGTAAGTAGTTGTGAAGTCTGCGTATAGTATCAAGAAGACGAATAGAGTGTAACTCTTGAATAGAGTCTTTTCCATGGTTTTTTTGTAACGAGGGAATAATTTTCCCCTGTACGTTTTCTGCCACGTCGCGATCGGATTGTCCTTCTACAATCATAACCAGTGAAATATGCCCATCCATCTCGGCGATGTAACTATCTCTAATTAACTCGCTAAATACATTGGCAACATTTGGCTCCGATTGGATTTCCTGCAAAATTTGATTACGGGTTATTCCCAATTTAAACTTGATGGATAACATGTGCTGAGTGTTAAATCGACCCGTACCGGTTGCTTGGGTATTAACACCGGTATAGTATTTCAGAATATTTTCTCTTTCCAGCCGGGCTCTTTTCCGACTTACTGTACGTACTGGGACGCCGGTGACTTTGCTAATTCGGTTGTCAGAGTACCGAGGGTTTTGAATAAGGGCCCGAATTATCAGTCGTTCCTGATCATCTATGTTCATTTTGGCCTATTATAGTCGTTTTTTTCTTTGAAGTGATTATATTACGTCAAATATTAGTTAATTTGATTATAATTGTAAAGTATAATATTTGTTTTTGGCATATTATTGATTGACAAAATATTTGTCTAAATATATATTCTGCGGTCCCTTTTCAAGAGAGAAGGTAGGTATGATTTGGCTATTTTCTGGGCCCCGCCTTAAAATCAACTCTCATTTCAGTAGGAAGCAAATAGGTTAATGGGAAATGTAAGCGATATTCCAGGATACCCTCGTCAACAAGGTTTATATAGTCCGCAAAACGAGCACGATGCATGCGGAATGGGTTTTGTTGTTAATGTGAAGGGCGTTCAGTCGCATTCGATTGTGGCTCAAGGATTGGAAGTTCTTGAAAATATGGAACATCGGGGTGCATGCGGGTGTGAACCGAATTCTGGAGATGGGGCTGGAATATTGACACAGATCCCAGATCGATTTTTCAGGTCTGTTTGTAGGTTTGAATTACCAGAAAAAGGTAAATATGGTGTTGGTGTACTGTTTTTACCCCGCGAAAAGGATCAGCAAAATCTATGTCGCCGCGTGATCGAGGACATTGTTTCTGAAGAGGGTCAACAAGTATTGGGATGGCGCTCTGTTCCTGTTGATAATAGTGATTTAGGTGATACCGCATTAGAAGGCGAGCCACAAATATTTCAGGTCTTTGTGGGACAAGTTGGTATGATCGATAAAGACCCACTTGAATTTGAGAGAATACTTTATGTGATCCGCAAACGTGCTGCCAAAGAGATACGTAATAGCTTAGTTGCGTCGACTTATTATGCAGCCAGCTTTTCTTCACGAACAATAATCTACAAAGGTATGTTTCTCTCTCCCCAATTGGAGCCCTATTTTTCTGACTTGGTAGATGAGAGATATGAAACAGCTCTTGCAATGGTTCACTCGCGTTTCTCTACGAACACGTTCCCCAGTTGGGAAAGAGCCCATCCTTATAGGTATTTAATTCATAACGGTGAAATAAATACAGTTCGTGGTAATGAGAATTGGATGAATGCGCGCGAGGGTATGTTTAGTACCTCAAAGTTTGGCGAAAAACTAAAACAGATACTTCCTATTATCGAGGGGGATGGCTCTGATTCGGCAAAAGCAGATAATGCTTTGGAATTAATGTATTTGGAAGGTCGCTCTTTGGCGCATGTGGTCATGATGATGATTCCTGAACCATGGGAAAAGCACGAGACGATGAATGACGCAAAGCGTGCTTTTTATGAGTATCATTCATGTTTGATGGAACCTTGGGATGGTCCTGCTTCCATAGGGTTTACAGATGGTATTGTGGTTGGGGGCACTTTAGATCGAAACGGCTTAAGGCCGTCTCGTTATTACGTGACAAAGGATGGCGTGGTTGTCTTAGCATCCGAGACGGGTGTCTGTAATATTCAACCAGATAATATTGACTATAAAGGACGCTTAGAGCCGGGGCGTATGTTGTTGATTGATACTGCTCAAGGTCGAATTATAAGCGACGAGGAAATAAAAAATCATATTGCAAATGAACATCCCTATCGGGAATGGCTGTCCGAAAACTTGTTGCATCTATCCGATCTTCCTGAGGCAACGGCCATAAACTTGCTTACGAATCATGAAGATGTGTTACAGATGCAGCAGGCATTTGGATATACCTATGAAGACCTTCGAGTTTTTTTGAAGCCAATGGTGTTGGCATTACGCGACCCCGTAGGTTCGATGGGTAACGATGCAGCGCTTGCAGCATTGTCCGACCGCCCCCAACTTCTGTACAGTTACTTCAGGCAACATTTCGCTCAAGTAACAAATCCTCCTCTTGATCCATTACGTGAGGAGTTGGTTACTTCCGCCGAAACAAAAATTGGTCCGGAAGGCGATTTGTTAAATCCATCTCCTGAAAGTTGTCGCCAAATAACGTTGGACCGTCCGATTTTAAAAAATTTCGAATTGGAAAAACTTCGAAATATAAATGTCAAAGGTCATAGGGCTAAGACAATACCCATTTTGTTTGAAAGACAATCGGGAACCGAAGGTTTAGAGTCTGGCATGGAGCGTCTTTTTAAGAGGGTTGATGACGCTATAGAGGCTGGTTTTGATATAGTTGTTTTGTCTGACAGAGATCTTGATAAAAATCACGTGCCTATTCCTGCTTTGTTAGCTGTTTCAGGAGTTCATCATCATTTAATCAGGAACGAAACACGAACACGTGTTGGTTTGGTAATCGAATCAGGTGAGCCACGAGAAGTGCATCATTTTTGTCTTCTGATTGGTTACGGTGCACAAGCAATTAATCCTTACATGGCTTTTGAAAGTCTGCACGATATGATTCGTGAAGGACTGCTTCAGGAGTATTCTTACGAAGAAGCCGAAGAGCGGTATGTTTATGGGGCGATAAAAGGCGTAATAAAAGTCATGGCAAAAATGGGTATTTCTACCATAAAGTCATATCGCGGTGCTCAAATATTCGAAGCGATGGGTATTAGTCAAAGTGTTATAGATACTTATTTTACAGCTACTGTTACTCAGGTTCAAGGTATGGATCTGAACGGCATAGCCAGGGAAGCTATTGAACGTCACCGAGGTGCTTTTGCAGAGGATGAAAGCAAGGTAAACACCCTCAATGTTGGTGGCCAGTATCAATGGCGTCAAGATGGCGAACATCACCTTTTTAACCCCAAATCAATCCATTTATTACAACGTTCCACTAGAACCAACGACTATCAAGTCTATAAGCAATATGCCGACCAGATTAATGATCAATCGGAGCGAATGGCTACGTTGAGAAGTTTGTTGGAGTTGAAACTATCTGATAATTCAATTCCAATAGATGAAGTGGAACCAATTGAAGAAATTACTCGAAGATTCAAAAGTGGTGCAATGTCTTATGGGTCAATTAGTAAAGAGGCGCATGAGACTCTAGCTATTGCCATGAATCGAATTGGTGGTCGTAGCAATACCGGTGAAGGTGGCGAAGACCCTGCTCGGTATACTCCGGAACCGAATGGAGATTCAAAAAACAGTGCGATTAAGCAAATAGCTTCCGGTCGTTTTGGTGTGACCAATTATTATTTGACTCAGGGCGAAGAACTTCAAATAAAAATGGCGCAAGGAGCTAAGCCAGGTGAGGGTGGGGAATTACCAGGTAACAAAGTATATCCCTGGATAGCTAAGGTGCGTCACTCAACACCAGGAGTAGAGTTGATCTCTCCTCCTCCTCACCATGACATTTATTCGATTGAAGATTTGGCTCAGTTAATCCATGATCTAAAAAATGTGAATCATTTTGCTCGTATCAATGTAAAGCTTGTTTCGGAGTTTGGAGTTGGCACTGTAGCTGCTGGTGTAGCAAAAGGCAAGGCCGACGTCGTTCTTATTTCAGGGCACGATGGTGGTACTGGTGCGTCCCCCCAAACTTCTATCAAGTATGCAGGGCTTCCCTGGGAGTTAGGATTAGCGGAAACGCACCAGACGTTAGTTTTGAACAAATTGCGTTCACGCATTGTTGTGGAAGCGGATGGCCAGTTAAAGACGGGAAGAGATGTGATAATAGCGGCGCTCCTTGGGGCGGAGGAATTTGGATTTGCTACCACGGCATTGGTAGCCATGGGCTGTATTATGATGCGAGTTTGTCATTTAGATACATGCCCAGTTGGAGTGGCTACACAGAATCCAGAGTTGCGCAAAAAGTTTACTGGTACGCCTGAAAACATCGTCAATTTTCTTCGGTTTGTGGCTCAGGATATGAGAGAAATCATGGCCACAATGGGATTTCGGTCTATTGATGAGATGGTTGGAAGAACGGATCGCCTAGACCCGAAAAAGGCGATTTCTCATTGGAAAGCGGAAGGTATCGACCTTACGCCAATTTTGTACCAGCCGGATGTCGGGCCAGAGGTTGGAAGAAGGTGTACTGAAAAACAGGACCATGGATTAGATCAATCGTTTGATAGGACTACATTATTTGATATTTGCAAGCCATCTTTAGAAAGCGGCGAAAAGGTTGTCGCATCTTTGCCGATTCAGAATACATTTCGGGTTATTGGCACTCAAATTGGAAGTGAGGTTACACGTCGATTTGGTCCGGATGGCCTTCCAGAAGATACAATTCATTTAAAATTTAACGGCGTGGCAGGACAATCTTTTGGAGCATTTGTTCCTTTAGGAATGAGGTTAGAAGTTGAGGGAGATGCAAATGATTATTTTGGAAAAGGGCTGTCCGGAGGGCGTCTTGCCGTATATCCTCCAAGAAATTCGAGTTTCAAGGCTTCGGAAAATGTCATTCTGGGCAATGTTGCATTCTATGGTGCAACGTCGGGTGAGGCATATATATGCGGTAAAGCAGGAGAACGGTTTTGTGTAAGAAATAGTGGTGTGCGAACTGTTGTGGAGGGTGTTGGTGATCACGGATGTGAATATATGACCGGAGGGCGTGTTGTGGTTCTTGGCTCTACGGGTCGTAATTTTGCTGCCGGTATGTCTGGTGGTGTAGCCTACGTGTTTGATGTCTCCGGAGAGTTCTCCAAAAATTGTAATCAGGAAATGGTTGACTTAGAAAAGTTGCAAATTGAAGAAGATATTGCAGAAGTAAAAGAACTTATATCGAGTCATGTAAGTTTTACAAACAGTGAATTGGGTAAAAGTATTTTATATAAATGGGAAGCTTTTGAGAGCTCCTTTGTAAAGGTAATGCCAAGGGACTATCGAAAAGTACTTGATGCTCTGAAGCGGGTAGAAGAGAAGGGCTTGACTGGCGATGAAGCTGCCTTGGCTGCTTTTCATGAGGCCGTGTCTTAAATATTTAAATTAAAAAACTATTCGGAATTTTTTTTGAGGTAATTAATGGGTAAACCTACTGGTTTTATGGAATTTGATCGAAGTTTGCCACTCGATCGTTCGCCGCTCCTTCGAATTGAGGATTGGAATGAATTTCATGAAGTCATGCCTGAAACAGATCTTCGCGATCAAGGTGCCCGGTGCATGGATTGCGGGATACCGTTCTGTCATCTAGGCGATGTTGTCAGTGAAGGTGATAAGGGAGCTGGATGTCCGATAAACAATCTTATACCTGAGTGGAATGATTTAGTGTTTCGTGGGTTATGGCAGGAGGCATTGGAGCGACTCCATAAGACTAATAATTTCCCCGAATTTACGGGTAGGGTGTGTCCCGCTCCCTGTGAAGGATCTTGTGTGGTCGGGATAAACGATCCTCCGGTTACTATAAAAAATATTGAAGCGAGTATAATCGATCATGGTTTCGATCAAGGCTGGGTGAAACCAGAGCCACCAGCGCATCGGTCAGGAAAGATGGTGGCCGTTGTTGGATCAGGGCCTTCAGGACTAGCTTGTGCCGCTCAATTGAATAGAGCCGGACATAGAGTAACCGTTTATGAGAGGGCCGATCGAGTTGGCGGATTACTGATGTATGGTATTCCCAATATGAAATTAGAAAAGCAGCGAGTGGTTGAGCGTAGAGTGAATCTATTGAAGGCCGAGGGGATTGAGTTTGTGACTAATACGGAGATTGGAAAAGATATAGAAGGCCAAGTGCTTGTAGAGGAAAACGATGCTTTGGTTCTCTGTGGAGGTGCTACCAAGCCGAATGATCTTCCTATAGATGGTCGAGAATTGGCGGGGATACACTTTGCTATGGATTTTTTGTATGCAAATACCAAGAGTCTACTTGATTCTGACCACAAAGATGGTCAATTCATTTCGGCTGAGGGAAAAAATGTAATAGTTATTGGTGGTGGGGACACTGGGACGGATTGTTGCGGTACTTCTTTGAGGCATGGTTGTGATACGTTGGCGCAATTTGAAATTATGCCGAAGCCTCCTGAAGAGCGTGCAGAGACGAACCCTTGGCCTCAGTGGCCTAACGTTTACAAGTTAGATTACGGACAAGAGGAAGCAAAAGCTAGGTTTGGAGATGATCCTAGAAGCTATTTAATAATGACTCAGAAATTTGTTGGAGATAATGAGGGTAATGTTAAAGAGCTCCATACGGTAAATATCGAATGGCAAAAAGATGATGAAGGTAGATTTGTTCCAAAGCCGATAGAGGGTTCAGAGAAAGTCTGGCCGGCAGATCTTGTATTACTGGCGATGGGGTTTCGTGGTCCAGAAGATACACTTCCCGATCAATTAGGGGTTGATCGGGATCCGCGATCTAATGTAAAAGCGGAACATGGAAAGTTCTCTACCAACATTGATAGTGTGTTTGCTGCTGGTGATATGCGACGAGGGCAGAGCTTAGTTGTATGGGCTATTAACGAAGGTCGCGGTGTTGCCAGAGAGGTCGATCGCTATCTAATGGGATCGACCTCTCTGGCATAATTTCTCAAAAATAGCAATTTTTTATTTATCCCATGACATTCCCTCACCCCTAACTAACCGAGCACGTAATTCGTAGCGTCCAGGCCACTCTACTGGAAGGTCACCGTTTTCGACCATAAGCTTTAATGGATTGTCTTTTGTCTTAAGAGGAAGGTGGATTCGTTGACGTTTGCGAGCGGATTCGAATAATGCCATCATAACCTCCTGAACCGCTCTAGCACGTTCACCGCTACTAATGGGATTTTCAATTTTTCCTTCTATCCAGTCAATTGTTTCTTGGCATTGGTGTGCCCAGCAATCGTGCCATTCTGCTTCAATTTCTGTCCATCCTTTTGTTGAAGAATTAAGATAGCGGACGGTACCGATTTCAAAATTATACCCTGCAGATTTTCCTTCCGGCATATACATGGGTGCGTCAGAAGGTATTTGATTATCAGGATGACGGGTTGTACTCAATTCCATTATCCCCTCTGTACCGATGACGCGACATCCTTGCCCTAGTCCTCCGACCAAATTCCCGACGATTAGAAGAGTTGATCCATTGTCACAACCAGCTAGTCCTAAGCAGGCATCCTCGGCGGGAAGGCCTCGCTCAACCTGATCGGTAGTTCGTTCGACAGATCCGGAAACCCAATCCACCTTAGGCTCGTCCATGAGAAATAATGCCAGACGGATATTGTGCGAGTTAGTATTCAGGATGTTTCCTCCGCATTCCAGTTGTACTTGGGTGACTTTACCAATAACGCCATCCCGAATTAAATCTCGTGCCTTTAACCAGGTGGCGTGGTGAGGTCGTTGGAATGCGACTATGAGTTTAACGCCATTTCGCTCACAAGCCGTTATCATAGCATCTGCTTCTCCTAAATCGACGGACATTGGTTTCTGGCACAGGATGGCTTTTGGTTGTCGGGCTGCAGCTGCAATGACCATTTCAGCATGCTGTTGATGCCATGAACAGATATCAACAAAATCTAAATTTTCTTTGTCAAGCATATCTCTATAGTCGGAGTAGCGACTACCGGATTCGACATCGAAAAAATCCCCGAATTCTTTTTGAGCATCCGGATTTGTGTCTGCTAGAGCGCCTATTTTGGTTGGTGTGCCAGAGACTCCAAGCCAACCACGTGCGTGTACCCGCGCAATTATTCCGCAAGCAATAATACCTGTTCGATATTGTGACATAATATTCTCCGTAAACAGATTAGACAAAGTTACATATGAGAAAATAAATTAAAAATATTATCTTTGCGTCTGTTTGTAACGAATTATCATACTTGTTATTTTAATAAAAGTACTTTTGTTTGAAACGACTGTGTAGTGGTAGACATACGGATAAAATATAGGCCATTACCTACAGGTATACCTTTTTGGTCTTGGCCATTCCAATTCATTCGATGGAAACCTAGTGGGAATTCATTGTTCGCGAGAGTTTTTACCTGTCGACCCAGGGCATCGTAAACTGTGATTCTTAATAAACTATTTTCGGCCAGAGTAAATGGGATTGATACGTTCGAGTTGAAAGGATTAGGGTAAACTGTTCCAAGGGAATTTTCCTTTGGTAATGGGATTAATGCGTTTACCGCTGTTGGCACTGTAGGGCTATCCAAAATAATAATACTGACCGGAGGAAGCCCCGTATCAATTTTACTAACCAACAAATCGCCATTTTCGGCATCAAAAATCTTTAAACCCACACTTTTTGGATCAGAGAAACTGCCTTGATCCGCCACAATAAGCCTTCCGTCCTCTATAACTATGTCTGCGATATAGCCCCCGCTAAGACCAGTAAGTGCTTTGCCAACAGTTTTTGAAGTGAGATTAAACGGAAGAACACTGTTTGTAAAATTTTCATCTGATATAACGGCATAACCGCGACTTTCATCGAGCATAGCTATTGCATTTAAGTCTCCGCCTAAAGCGGCCTCGTCAATGGCAATTCCTAAACTCATCTGTGTATCGAGGTCAATAATATCTATACCTCCATTACGATCTCCGAAATGAGCAGATCCGCTCACTATCAGCTTACGACCAACGTTTATCATACGGTTGGGGTTAGAGACACTGAGTCTTATTCCTTGGACGCCGCTTAATTTTTGATTTGTATCGATTAGTTTATCCGAATATTTATCGACCAAAATTATATAGGATTTGTCAGCGGGTCCCCAGTTAGTAGTTCGGTCTAAACGTTGACAGCTCAGATATGCTACATTGCCTACGCTTATTATTTGAGAAACTTCTGGTAGCCCATCGGAATCAGCGAAAATACTAAGGTCTACCCGTTTTATTTCAACACCGTTGGTAGGATTTACAACCAGCAATTCCGGTCGTTCATACAATGTGACGTAAGCTTTGTTCGGCCTAATGATCTCGATATCATGTGGGTTTGCTCCATTTCCTACAGAGAATTGTAGAATGGGCAGGCTTGGGTTTTCAGGGTTTAAGACGAGAATGTTATCTTGACCGAGACGATTTACAATATAGATATTGCCATTTTGATAGTGCCCTACTGCATCAGAATGAATCGCTAACACATTTATTTCGGCGTGTTCAGAATCAGCGGGAAGAAATGCTGTGCTGCCGGTAGAATAATCCGAAGTGACGATCAGAAGATCGGAGCTCGCATTTGCGTTAGTAGAGAAAAAATATATTGATAGAACAAAAAATGATTGGGTAATCAACTTACTTTTCACGAACGATTTCTCCCTAGTTTATTGGCAGAGATTTTTTTGTCGAAATTGAGTGTTAAAAAAAAGGAACGACCAGGCAATGGATAGGCCCAAAGATCCGCGGTCTGATTGTTACTGAGATTACAAATTTCGATAATGAAAGTCGCCGATGCTTTCGTTGGAATTGTTAAGCGAAGGTCATGTAAAACGCGTCCGGCTACATTACGAAGATTTGCACGATCAATGAAATGACGATTTTCTATATTTACGTCATAATTTAATTTCCACTGATTTACCGATAGCTCAGTATTTGCGTTTAGCCTATGTCTGGGCGCATTTGGAAGGTCTCGCCTATTTTCATAAGGGAAGGGTGAAAGGTTTTCTGTGTGCTGATAAACGTAATTCCACTTAAACCGTAACCACTGGGTTATGTAGATGTTACAACGTGTCTCTATACCGCTGAGTTGAGCAGCACCGATGTTGTATGGGCGAGAGATATATTGTGAATTGTGAATAAAACGAATGAGATTTTTGGCGCGATTGTAATAACCGCTTATTTCAAGTAACGTTAGCCTGGGAAACTTCAAATTGCTGGTTTGATAAAGAAGCGCGATGTCATGTTTTTTGCTATGCTCGTTGGTGAGGTTTACGTTGCCGGCAACCGCTCCTCGGTCTCCAAAGAGTTCAAAGAAGCTGGGAGCTCTTCTGTATTTTCCAACGTGTACGCGCAGTTCCCAACCTTCTGTTACATCGGCTGAAATCCCTGCTTGAATTCCTGATAGTGTTTTGGTCAGGTGCCGCTTTTTTGAATCTATCCCTGCGAGATGTTCAAAAAGTAGATCTCTACGATGTTCTTTTTGGCCTGAGATTCTCAGACCAAATTTATTTGAATTAAGCAAAGGGATTTTTATTTCAGAGCCTACTGTTGATGCGAACCGAGTGCTTTTTGGGAGAGTACGCGATTTTCGTAAGCGATCATTTGGCGAAAACAATGTTTTTTTTTGGGAGGTGAAAACTTTCATCACCGTATTTAGCGGGAGCGCTATCGTTGATTCTCCAATGATAGCGTAACTCTGCATGCGATTATGCATATTTTGCATATCGATCCCCACTTCACCAAGAGAATCCTTAAACGTACTTTCTTCCACTATGCTATGCGCTTTCAAACGGTAAATATTTTTCTTTTTGCTCCATCGACCGGTTAACGTGGCTTCTGTTATATTTCGCCATGTATTAAAACGCGCGTGTTGAGAAGGATTTGGGCCTATCCCGGGAATACCTTTGTGGTTCAGATTTAATGTGGTATAGATGTTGATATCGCGGGTGGCATATGGCCAATGGACTTTTGCCAGAGCGTGAAAAGATTTAAAATCGCTATTAATGCGTTTTGCCCAGCCGTCATCGGAGTTGTTATAGGGAGTTCCATTGTCGTCCCAGTATCGGAACATGTTCCCGCTTTTCTGATACTCGGCAAGATAAAGGTAGCGACCACGTTGCCAAGGTAATGCCAAAGAAGCTGTTAGTCGACGGGTATTAAAAGATCCTTCAGAGGCATTGAAACTGGTGGAGATCGTTTTGGGGAGACGTTTTGTCCTTAGGTGAACTACGCCACCCACACTGTGTCCGCCAAGCTGAGCCGGAATTGCACCGCGATATATATCTATTCTTTCAATTCCTGCTAGAGATATACGACTTAGATCAACACCGCCTCCAACTGCACTACTTAGAGGAACACCGTCGATATATATTTGAACTTGCTCCGAAGTAGAGCCACGAATTGAAACAGTACTGAAACTACCCAACCCACCATACCGACGGACGTTTACCCCGGCTACAGCGTCTAAAGTAGTAGCCAAATTATTATTCATTGTGGAATCCAAATAGATATTTTCGGACCAGTCAAAACTTCGTTCGTAGCGAGGTTCCTGTACGATGAGTTCATCGATAATGATTGGTAGAGGCTCAATTTGGAGAGTTAAGGAAGCCGTTTGAGGTGTGATAATGAGTTTTTTTTCAAAGGAAGCATAACCTAATGCTTGTATTGTCACTATCCACGTACCTGTTGTAATATTTTTTACGAGAAACCATCCTATAGAATCGGATATGGCTATACGGGTGCGTTGTTCAGAGCCTTCAGATACGAAGGTGAGCTGTGCGTAAGCAACAGGAGTATCATGACCTTTGAGGTAGCCCGAAACGTCTATGCTATGGCTATTTGAGGCAGAAAATCCAATAACAAAAATAAAAAAACCTACCTCAAATCGAGGTAGGTAACGGGCGTGCACACAGAGCACCGTAAAAAACCACCTTTCCTGCGAAGGTTTTAGTTCGTGTAGTCCCAGGCAGGTCTCCTGACTTCCGGTAAAAATCTTCGACACCTTCCCAACTTATTTGAAACAGTCAGTGGTTTGTTTGTCGTCGATATGACGTCACATTGCGTCAACCGGTTACAGTGGCGCGACCGTGGCAGATTTCCACTGCCTTCCCTATTATCTCCGCCATTTTGATAGGCAGAGCACCTAGATTTCGTATCTTATTTATTTCAAAAAAATAATTTTGATCAAGAATAGGTAGATAATAAACCTATGTCAAGATGGCCAATGTTTAGTAAAAATAAAAGCTGAAATTACAAAGAATTCCTACTGTTTTTTTAGTGAAAGGTCTTTTACAGCCCTAGCAATTTGTTGCTTGGACGGTAAATCAATGCTTCAATTTCCTCTTCGTTTAGTCGAGGTAAAGAAGTTCCGTCCAACATTTTGTTTAGGGAACGAATTCCGTTTATTGATGCGTCTATGGTTGTAAATGGATAGTCACTTCCAAACAATAATTTGTGCCATACGCCGTATTCCTGGACTAACATCAGACTATTGTAGAATTGAAATGGCCGGTAGTGTAAGGCGCTAATATCAGCGTAAACATTGGGATGTTTACGGATTACAGCCACGCATTCCCCTTCATAGGGGTGTGATAGGTGGGCTAGGATTATATGTAGGTCGGGATGTCTTGTCGCAACAGTATCAATATGTCTTGGAAGAGTGCAATCTATAGGGGCTTGGGCGACAAAAGTTGTTCCGGTGTGGAGTAAAACAGGTAAATGATTTGTCTCTGCATAAGTCCACAAAGGGTCCAGTGATGGATCATTTGGATAGAACCCTGCATACATAGGTAAGAGTTTGATACCCTTTAGTCCGAGTTCTTGGTGGCCAAACCGCATTTCGTCTTCCCAGTTTTCCTGCGTTGGATCAATGGATAGAAAGCCAATTAGGTGGTTGGAGTGTGAGGCCACGAATTTGGCCACATAGGAATCATCAACCCATAGGCCAGAATGTTTTGCTTTCCCACCAAATACCACTGTTTTACTGACCTCACTTGCTCCGTTTCGGTACGATTCAAATGTGACGCTCAGATCTAAAGGTTTATCTGCTCTAGCGACGTCTCGTGCCTGTTGTTGAAAAGTATCGGAAAAATGATCCGGAAATAGCCATGCGTGGCTGTGTACGTCTATTATCATGGTCAGTCTTTCGTAATTAAAAAGGTGTCCGCGGCTCTATTTTTTCATATGAATTTGGAGTAGGTAGGCTATCTATCAGAGCGCTTTTTTTTGGATAAAGCAACTGAGCTTTCTGGTTTGTTATTGTAAACACCAGACCCGTAGATCTTGATCGCAGTAGATTGTGCTCCATTTCGGTAGCGGTTATGTCAAGCGTATCAACGCGCCCTGTAGCTGAATACAATTTTATTGATTGAGCATTTTTGAATTTCGCTGAAGTCATTTTGTAGTTTTGCAACTTGGTCCATTTAAGTCGATGCAAGAAAGCAATATAGGCATAGGCACTTTCAGGTGTACAATCAAAACTGCCATTTTCCAGATCAATGCGCCAGATGTAGTTAGGGATTTGGGGGATGCCTTGGTTCGCTCCTGGGGAATAAGAATCATCTAACTGTCTGTATAGGGCACGTACTTCGTGACTTGAATCAAAAACAACTCGTTCAAACGGCTGAGACTTTAAGGCTCTTGGCCAGACATGCTTATCCAGTAAAGGGGGATCGCCAGCATCAAAGGCATGGGCCGCGTTCGCGTGCAGATGATAGATGGTGTCGGCGCCAGCTAATTGGACATAGGATTCGCTAGCTCCGGCCTCAGGTGCCCCTCTTCCTAACCGAACAGATAGTAGTGTTTCACGTTTTTCGCCTAATAGGGTGATTACTGGACTATTGGGTAGTAACTGATAATGATGAAGATCTCCAGGTTCTGTTGAAACAATACTTGCTGTAGCTTTTGTTAGACTGTTAAGGACATGTTTAATGCGCCTAGGTTCGACATATGCGCTATGGTAGTCGGGATATCGCCATATTGAATCGATTTTTACATAACGCCAACTACGGCCGTCGCTGGCACGAGCAACTATTTCGGTAGTTTGTCCCTCGGGGATTGGTTTGAGGGTGCGTATACCACTGCGGAGCAAATTTTCTTTTGTCTTGTATTTAACAACGCGCTGTTCCGTAATTATGAGTGCTGTAAATACGACAAACAGGAAGATAAGTAACCGATTCATGAGCTTTTTCTACTGAAGGAACGAAGGCGTAAAAATCCGAAAGTTATAAAGACCGATGGACATAATCCCACAACAATAATCCGCCAAATTTGCTTGGATGACGAACTCTGAAATGCAAATCCCCGTGCAGTTGGTCTGCGTGCTTGCAGTTTACCTAACTCGGTACCGTAAGCCATATTAGCAATAGTATTGAGTATGAACTGGTCGTGTTGAAATCCATCTGCGTACAAATACTTATTCTTAAACATCTCAGATGACCCAATGAGCATGAGTGTGCCCTCATTCTGTGCTTCACCATCAAATGAAATTTGAGTTCGTCCCTCGTCGTTTTCTGAGAGGCTGACTGGGTCGAATCTTCCATGGAAAGACATCGCTAAAGCTTGCTTGCCGGGAAGATGCTCTTTCTGTGGTGTCAAAACCTCTAATGGCAACCAGCCTCCCTTCCAATCAAACGACCAACTTCGATTTGAAGTCGAAATAAGTGTTTCGGCTTTAATGCCCAAAGATGCCAATTTTTGTTTGTCGATAGAGAAACGGTTACCCCAGATAAACAATAAGTCACCTAAGTAGCGTGTTTCAGGTCTTTCTTGTGAATAATTGGACCCTACCGACCGAATTAAAAAGGGGAGTGCTACTTTTTGTGGATCATATTCCCGTATGGCTGAGCGGTTTATTTGAGTATCTAAGTCAAGGTGTGATTGTGTTTGATCAAAAAGAATTTCACGTACTTGCTTTATACCGAACAACTCAGTGAAGCGGTTTAGATCTTGAAATTGTGGCTGTGGCCAATAAACTGTCTGAAATCCATTTCCTCGATACTGTCGCTGTTGAATATTGAAATGCTGTAGAGCTACTAAAGCCTTGCCTCCAGATGCCAGATGTCTGCTTAGTAATTCTATCACGCGTTTCGAATCGCGTCGAGGCTGTAGCCACACAAGTATATCAGTGTTAACGGGCAAAACAGGATTCTTAGGATTAACGTGCAGTACATCATACAGGTAATTATTTAAGAGTGCTTTCAATTCGCTGTATACATCTGCCCCTCCTGGAGCGATAAGGCCTTTTTTCTGATAGTCTTCAAGTGCTTCGGCTGGAGACAGGCGCGGTAAGTCTGAAATTATTGCGATTCTTGGCTTGTGGCTTTTACTTAATTGTTGTAGGCCAGCCGCAAGCAGAAATTCTAAATGGAGCATAGTACGACTATCAAGACGGGGAATATTTACTTTGCGTTCGGCATTTCTTAGGCTTAAGGAACTCCATATCGGTTGAATTGAAAGTGTATCGTGTTGCGTAATTTCCTCCGCGAAAGGGCTAATATTTTCAAGTGCGAGAGTTGAGAGTTGAGAATCAGAAAAATTGTTAGGACGAAGAATATCGGTTGTTACTTCCCCCAAATTGAGTAAGTGTATTATACGGGATTCGTTTTTCTTTAACGGACCAGGCATTATAGCTCGTGGGCTTATAAATAGCCTCGCGTTTATTTTCTTCGAGTTTTGGAGTAACAGCTTCCGAACGGTTTGATTTGGTGTATTTAATTTGTCGTTTGTAAAATCTGCAAAAAGTCGGCGAGGACTGCTTGAAATCCAATTTCCAATCCCAATTAAAGATGCAGCTATTAGCACCATGATCAAAATTTTGGATTGTGATAGTCGTTGGATCGTCCATTGTTGCCAAAGTTTGTATCTATATATTGCAATGCCGAGGACGAAAGACGGGACAACAAAAATAACAAGCACTCGCCATAGCAATCTCTCATTGTTGCTTGGCAAAACTAGTCGAGAGGGAGGTTGTTTGTCTATACGAGCTCTAATAATTCTTTCCGGGTCACCATATGTTCGTGCTAAATTGTTGAGAAAAATTCGGTGAGCATAACCATTTTGGTTTATAAGTTCATCGCGAAAAGGTGATGCACTGGCGAGGACCAATAGTTCGCCATGCCAGTTATTTTTAGGCTTTAATTGTACAATGAGATTCTGTTTTGGGACCGGGTAACTACCGACAAGGTCGCTTTCTGTAAAAGGTTCGGCTGGAAGGGAAAGAACGCGTACGTGTTCTGTTGTTGTACCCATTGGTCGAGCCCTGAATCCACTTTCTTCGGAGGCTAATGGATCTATTTTAATTGGGCTTGGCGCGACAAAATTTAATCCGCCTCTGGCAGGAAGATGAAAGCCTTTCATGTCGTAAAAAGCAGGTAGCAAGCGTAAGTGAAAGGGAGCTTCGATTTGCCGAATTTCACCGTTAATCCGTAGTGGTACGTTACCAAAATTGTTGTCCATTACCAGATCTGGGACCGGCTGTAGTCCGAACGGTCTGAGAATGTCTTGCCATGAATTACTAAAAAGTTGAGGATAATATGTTATTGTTTTATTACTCCAGGAATAATTGATATCATAAGAGCTTCCAGCTAGGACAACGGATCTACCCGACTTGATGAAATGCTTTAGGTTTGTCACGTGTTCTGGAGTTACCTTCTGTGGCTGTATCCAAAACAACACATCTGCCTCGTGCGGTATCTTATTTTCATTCTTGAGATCAACCTCAATTACCGTTCCGTATTCGTTGAGTAAGGCAGGTAAAAAGCGGTAAGATCCTTGTATAGATACAGCGAAAACGGGACGTGGAGGAGATTGTTGTCCCTTTAATCGCTCAATAATTAAGCCCTCTAAATAAGGCAGATGTTCTGGTTGTATGCGCTGAATAAGAATCTCAGGCTGACCTGAGGTGGTTAACACTAACGATGACCAAATATTTTGTTCTGAATGTTCGTCGTGCAGGACCTTCCTTACGCTGAATGAAGAAACTCTTTGACTTGAAGCATAGGCGATGCCATTTAAGTTACTTGCATCGGGATCAATTACGCGGAAATCGATTTGTCCAGGAATGACGTCTTGCATTGCCGCCAACAATCTTTGTACTTGCCGTGCGGTTTCTTTGAGATGGGAAGGTAGGCGACCTTCGGTGGTAGCGAAGTAGGTGATTTTTAAACGTCCGGGAAGGTTTTTAAGATAGTCTTCTGTTGATGGGCGGAGTTGAGATATATCTGCACTACCCCAGACGGGTCCGTCAACAAGTCGCAATATACTTCCCACGTACATCGCTATACCGAGCAATAGGATGCAGGCAAAAGTGGTTTGCAGCAAAAATCTCCGCTTCAATAGCGGGTCCTTTGTAGACTAATGAAATTCATGAGAATAAAAAATTTGATCATTAGATCAAAATAAATCAGATCAGCCAGAGCAATAATACCCCGGCTAAACATTTCGTAATGAGGCAAAACGGAGATAGATTGGTATAACCAGGTCCCTAATTCTATATCTGGAGCTAAGCCGTCGAGAACCTCAACTACTTTTTCGTGGCCAGAAAGTACAAATACGAAGCCCATTAGAGTAGCGAGAACAAAAGCCACTATCTGATCTCGGGTCAGTCCTGAGGCAAACAGCCCAAAAGAGAGGAAAAAGGCTCCTAGAAGTAAGGCCCCGATATAATTGGATGTGATGAGTGTTAGGTCAGGTTCGCCTAAGAAAACGAGCATCATGACGATTGGGAAACTTCCAACGAGCACGATGGCATAAAACACCAGGGCGGCAAAATATTTTCCAAGGACACATTGGCTTGGGTGGAACGGTAGAGTCATTAACATCTCAAAGGTGTGTTTGGAATGTTCCTCAGCCCATGATCGCATTGTGATAGCTGGAATAAAAGCGATAAGAAGATAGGGTAGCATCTCGAAATAGAATGACATATCTACAATGGCATTTAGAAAGAAAGAATTCATAAAGGTGGTACACGAAAGAACTAGAAAAACTGCGGCGTATATATATGCGATTGGTGAATCAAAATAAGCTGCTAGTTCACGCGAAAATACGACCTTAGTTCCTCGAAAGAATTGCCGAAAGTCTAATCGTTTGGTTGAGGTATCTGCTTTAATTCCCATGGTTTCTACTATAATTTGTGAGATAGGGCATGGTTTTTTATCAAGTGTGCAAATATTTGTTCAAGGCCCGATTCCGGTATGCCGTTTTGTTTCGCTAGTTCATTGACACTACCATCACCTAAAATTTTTCCTTGATGAATGATTAATACCCGATCAGAAATCGCCTCTACATCCGCTATGATGTGAGTGCTAAAAAGTATCGCACGATCTGTTCGAAGACTTCTAAGCATATCCCGGAAAGCTAAGACCTGCATAGGGTCAAAACCGTGGGTAGGTTCGTCTAACAACAAGATGGGAGGATCATGGATAAGTGCAGTAGCTAAGCCGATCCTTTGACGGAATCCCGTAGAGCACTCGTTCACTCGTTGATATACAACATCTTGGAGACCGCATAATTCAATAACTCGGTCAAACCCCTCTTTTAAGATGTCTCCATGGAGGTTTCTAGCTTGACCAATGAACCTGAGGAAAGAATCGACCCGCATTTCCTCATAGAGGGGGGTGTCTCCGGATAAATATCCTATGCGACGTCGTATCTCTAACGGATTTTGCTTAGCGTCTATGCCATCTATTTTTATGCTTCCTTCATTAGGGAGAAGAAATGTTGAAAGCATTTTTAGCATTGTGCTTTTACCAGCTCCGTTGGGTCCTACAAAGCCGACGATTTCGTTTCGATTTACTTCAAAACTTACATCGTCCACAGCGGTCAGGGTTCCGTAACGGCGCGTGGTATTATTTACTTGGATCATTGCCATTAGTTAGGTTTAGTGCTCGTATGTGACAATCCCCAAACACTATTCTTTAAACACTCCACAATTTAACATCGACGCTCCAAAATAGGGATTTATTAATTCAGGTTCACGCCTCTGTATCCATTGAGCACCGTTCCCATCAAACGCCATTGGGCAATATGCTATGGCAAAACCTTCGGGTAAGCTTTGTGTCTGGATTACGGCATTAGATAAGTTCTTAAAAGCAGATCGCACATTTTTTATTGTGGAAGCGGCCGCAGTTTTTTCAGCAAGTATCCCGATCGATTTTTCAGCGCTACGGCTTAGTTGCACTAGAGCGGCTTGGGCAACTTCCAAGTTGTCGTTTGCTAATGCTTCTTGGGCCGTTACATAGTGGCTCAACGCAAGAGGGATTGGGGTCGGGCCGCAACTCAACACCATAAATAACAGAAAGCAACTGATCTTTTTCATGACTAGGTTATTTTCCTTGCTGTCTTATATCATATATTGAGAGACTAAAGAATAACAAAAAACATAGGTGCGCAAAAATGCTGTTTGGTCCAAACGAGGAAGTAATAGAAGCTCAGAAACGGGTATGCACAGGCCCCAAACAGAGCCGTCCACTTACAGGGGAACGGGGTAGTCCGGATCCGAAACGAATTTTGGATTTAATTCTCAAAACGGTGGCAGGCGAGTTTCTTCCGGATCAGGCTGTATCATATGCTCAGATAGGCGCTTTTTTTGCGGCTATGTGTATTCGCCGGAAATTTGGCGAAAGTTGTAAGTGGTCTTCTGCAGAAGAGAACGCCTTCTCTGCCGTATCTGATGTGTTGGAAAACCTTCCGCCGGGCCTAAAGTTTTTATTGGACGGGAAAGGAGCCCCCAACGTCGCTTCTGACGAAGTGGCAACAATCGAGGCTCTTAGAATTGTGCTTTCTGGAGGTCATTTGGATTATGCTCTGACGAAATCAACATTGAGAGAGATTCTTTCTGGTCAGGTTCGGCCAGAATGGTCAGCCGCTCTGCTGATTGGGCAACGAATGAACTTAGAAAATCATGAGGAGGTATTGGCTTATTTAGATGTAGTTTTACCCCCTGAAGATGTGTGTCAAATCAACGTTCCATCAGTTACTCATTTTGGCCCACCCTTTGATGGGTCAATGCGTTATTTCAGGCCGAATATCTTTATTGCTGCTACTCGGGCAGTTTTAGGTAGACCGACTGTTCTTCACGGAGTTGATTTAATGCCTCCTAAGAATGGTGTTACCGATGAAGATATGCTAAAATTTCTGGGGGCCAACGTAGACCTTTCTCTTGAAAATGGACGAAGGTTTTTATCCGATCTTGGGTTGGTTTATATATCGCAACGCAATTATGCGCCTTCTTTGTATGGATTGCGTAATTTACGCGAACATATCGCAAAAAGACCTCCATGGTCCACTACGGAGAAGGCTCAACAGCTTTACAAGTGCTCAGGTCGAAACTGCATTGTATTAGGTTTCTATCATGCGGGTTATGAGCGAAAACTGCTCAATCTTGTAAGAGACCGTGGTTTTGATGCAGGCTTAGCAATAAAGGGAGAAGAGGGCGGAATATCCTTCGGCTTGCGATTGGGAAAACAGTCGGACGCAACGCGAAAAGCGGTCAATTATTGCGAAGGATTTTTTGGATTGCAAAAATGGTCGGAGGATGTACAGCCTAAATTATTTGATATGAATTATGAGCAAAATCCCCGTGCTGCAGAAATTAGTGTAGAGGCCTTCGTTCGCGAAGGGATAGAGGCCTTACGGGGAATACGAGGGCCTGCCTACGATAGGATTACATTAAGTAGTGGGATGATAGATTATTATTTAGGATTTTGCACCACCGCAAATGAAGGTGTTGAACAAGCACGCAATGTACTAGATAGCGGATTAGGGCTTGAAAAATTAAACCAATATATTCGCATGACTCTTGAGATAAGGTAGAGTTTTTAAATCTATCATTCTTATAATCTGGGAATGTAAGATCTTAGCAGCTGATTATTCTTCGTCGTATGAGTTGCGCAATGTCGCCACGGTTTTAATTAAAAAGTTCTTTTCGGATTCCTATTGGGATGATAGAGGTCATTACGATATTAGGGTTTGGCAGAAGTTTTAAGTATCTTGCTTAAACTCTCGAATAATTTTGGTTGGAAATCTATTGAAGTTTTTTCTCCTAAAAGATGCCAGTCCATAAAGTTCAATAGCGAAATAAAATCTTCAAGGGTATGTGCATGCTCCCCCTCACGTAGGGACCAGCCAAGTGACTTTTCAGATTGGAACATTCTATATAGTTCGAGTGCAGTTTGACAGGCAAAGTAGGTGCCCGGTGGATTAGCGGCAGTATCCTGCCTGGCTTCTGTAAGTAACAAAGGGCGTGGCGCTACGAGTCCATATAGAAAATGTTGATCGTAGGGTAATTTGTGGTCTTGCCATCGATAGTCTTTAAATGGGTCAGAAAACCAAAATATATTTCCAGATTCGAAGAAGCTATCAATGGTTTCAGCTTCGTGTGTTTTCCAGTGGTTAGGGGCTGCGCCTCCTGTTCCAGATCCGTTTGCATTTATTATCGCAATTCGATCATCAGTTGCGCCGGCAAGAAGAGTTGTTTTCCCCCCCCGAGAATGGCCGCTAATTGCGATAGCATCGCTACGTACCTGGGGCAGCTGGATTAAGGCGTCGACACATCGATGATACGCCCAAGCCCACGCTGAGATGGTACCGAATTCCGTGCAGGAAAGCAGTTTGTATATTCCAGTTTCACGGTAGTCGCTCTTATTATCAGCGGCGGCTTCGGTGCGGTCAAAAAGAGCTGCGATATATCCACGTTGAAGTACCTCTTTTAGTATTTCTTCATTAAAAAAACTCCAACAATTGTCACCGTATAATAATGTTGGAAATGGTCCACTGCCAGGGGGTATCCATAATGTGAGGGTTTGGCTAAAGCGGGCGTTATTTTCGAATTCTGTGACGACATCGTAAATAGCGTGTGTCACGTTAGGCCATGCTTTGGGCATATGGAGACACCGTTGAATTACAACGGTTTTTTTACCCGATGTTGGGATGTCGCCGTATTCGTGTGGTACTATTGCATCATAAAGTTCTTGTCTTCGGGTAGGCCAATTGGATAGCTTTACTCGGCTACCGTTATTTAATTCGGTTAGTTCAGGTTTCATTTTCATAAACAGTCCTTTTTCTTAGTCAGTGAGTAAATATTAAATAGGTGTATGGCGAATTACAATATGTAACGAATTAAATACAAAAAGCATCTTGACTAATTGCCGGAAACTGTAGAAACATACCTAAATCGGATGTGACGACAAAAAGCAAAGGGGATACCAATTGGAAACAGTAGGTTTATCGTATCTTGATTATACGCTGATGGCTCTTTATATGCTCATGCTCTTGGGAATGGGGCTGTACTATCGTGGTTTCGCTCAACAGAATATGGAAAATTATTTTTTGGGTGGGCGTAAATTGAAGGGCTGGATGAGCGGGACTAGTTATGCGGTAACTTGTATGAACGCAGATGTAGCTCCGGCTTATTGTGGTATGACCGTTATAACAGGGGCTTTCATTTGTTGGTGGTACCTTAGTCGGTTTGGGCTTGCCCTAATGATTGGAGGTATATTATTCGCCGTTGTATGGCGTCGCCTCAAAATCTTTACATCTCCTCAGTTTTACGAATTGCGCTACGGTGGTAACCCTGCAGCATTGATGCGTGGTTGGGTGGCATTGCGCAGTGCGTTTATTGCTGTTGTCGCGTGGACAGGGGCAGGTTTACTGGGTTTAACAAAAGTCTCTGAGGTATTGCTTGGCTGGTCTCGTTTAGAAACATTTCTTGTGGTGATTCCGATCATTCTAATTTATGTCGTGCTCTCCGGTTATATGGGTGTGGTGGTCTCAGATCTCATACAGACAGTTATAATGATTGGATCATCTCTCATTCTAATGGGCTTGGTATGGGCAGATTTTGGAGGACCATCGGGGCTTTATGAAGCGCTTTTGAGTCAGTTTGGCGAAAGCGTTGTGAGTTGGCACCCACCTCAAAGTCATGAAATGCTTGGTATCGTGGGTGTCATTGCTTGGGCGATGGGAACTGCCATTGGTTACGGTGGTGACGTAGCTCCCATGAGTGGGGCTATGGAAGGTCAACGGTTATTATCCTGTCAGAATGAACATGAAGCAACGCGCATGTATATTTGGACTGAGATAGTACTTTTCCTCATGCTGGCGGTCCTCACACTTCCTGCGTTGGGGGCGATGGTAAAATGGCCAGGTTTGTACGATGGCAGTATGAATAAAGAGTTGGCCTACGGACTTTTGCTCGGGCATTACCTGCCTTCGGGCGTACTCGGGTTAGCGCTTGTGGCGATGTTCGCTTCCATAATGTCTACTGTTGATTCAAATATGAATTTTGGTGCTCAGGTTTTTATTAATGATGTTTACGGTCGTTTTATTAAACCGAACGCGCCAATGAGCCATTTGATGAATATTGGTCGGTTTGTGATGGTGATTATAATGGGGTTATCGATTTTAGTGGCCATGAGTGCTACAAATGTGATTGATATTGCCGTCTTCATGTTAGGTTTGTCATCGGCCGAATTGAGCGCGAATTGGGGCCAGTGGTGGTGGTGGCGCTTTAATGGGGCAGCGCGGTTAGCAGCGTCGTTTGGGGGACCGTTGGTGTTTTTGTTTAACAAGTATATTGTCTTTTCGCGATGGATAGATGCTGGGCAAGATACTGCCTATGTGGTGGTGTTATCGTCTATCGCTATTACTTGTTTGCTTTGGATTTGTGTGGCTTTGCTAACAAAGCCTGAACCGGAGGAGAAATTAATTACATTTTATCGTCAAGCTCGGCCAATGGGATGGTGGGGACCAATAGCGGATAAAGCCGGGGTCCAAGCGTTATCCGGTTTTGGTCCTATTGCGAAAGGTTTGGCTATTGCTACGGTAGGAGCCATTGCCGTGGGATGCGTAATCATTGCAATTACCGGTCTGTATATTGGTAGAACAGAGGTCCTGATGTGGGGGAGTGGCGCAGCCTTAATATCGGGTTTATTGTTCAGGAGCCATTATGTTAGCTACATGAAGGCGATGAATGAATAAGGAGCTATTATTTTTAAGTTCGACCCCAATCAAAGCTTATTGAACTTAGAAAAGCTCTTGCTAGTATCATGTGACCAGCTTGATTCGGATGTACTCTGTCTCCGCATATAGATTGTGTAGGACGATGTGCTAGGTGCTGGTTAAAAAAACATTGTGTGTCTACGAACTCGGCGTCGTAATCGCTGGCAAGACGTTTTACAATTTGTCCATAACAATCCATAAGTTTTCGCATAGGATCTTCGGTATTGGTTTCCAGATAAAAAGGCGTCATTAAAGTTAGGCCTTGTAGATGGCTGCGGGTTTGTCCTAGGAGCTCTCTGTATGTCGATTCAAAGCGTTCGGGATCTATTTGTTCCACAAGGTTTATATTGTCAAATTGACGCCAGACATCATTTATTCCAATCATAATTGAAAGCCAGTCAGGGGCAAAATCCATCGCATCTGTTTGCCATCGATGGGCCAAATCGGTAACACGGTTTCCACCGGTTCCCGTGTTAATGACGTGTATTTGTTTTTCGGGATAAAAACTCGTTAATAAGCTATCAACTATTGCTACATATCCACTTCCTAGGCCATTTCCTTCGCCTATTGGGTAGTTTCGGCCGCAGTCTGTTATTGAGTCACCAATGAATAGTATTGTTTGTTTATCGTCTATTTTCATGTGATCAGATCCTATAGTTCACATTGGTTGTGATATATAGTCCGGAAAAGCACCATTTATTTCCAATGTTAAGTTAACGTGATACTTTTTTTATATGAAGTCAATTACGTAGGGTTGTTTCTGCGTAGTGTTATTATTGGTTATAGCTTGTGTGGCGTGAGGTTGCTCTGTAAGTAAAGAGGATGTGCAGGTTCACCCGTAATATTTATTTGTAGGCAGTGTAGATTCTTTAGCGATTGGCGGATATGGTCAGCTCTTTTAAGGTATTTGCCGTGATTCCCCCAGGCTGCAACGGTTAGCGTCGATTCTCGGTCGAGCTTTATTAACCAGCGGTCATTAGCTGGTCCGATTGGATCATCATTTGACTTTAGTTGTTTGGGATTGGTAGACCTAAAAGCAAAGAGGTTTCCTATGGATAAACCACCAAAGCCCCATTCATGGGCAAAATTAATACAGCGTTTTAATGTAGGATCATCATGTGTCTCATCGGCCGTGGACGGGTTGAGTGCGATGAATAATACCCTGGGCTTGTTGGCGTCCCAAGTACGCCAAAGAGCGTATCGGTAATTACGACAAGATGAAAGATATGCAGTGTTTTTGAGTCTGGAGATACGTTTTTTCTCGGAGAGTGTTTTCTTTGTCAATTCTTAGTCCGTTTACTTTTGTTCGTGACTCCAATACGAAGGGTCTATATTTGAAGTATTCAGGTAGTGTTGTATTGAATCCATTGAACGCTTTATTACATCAAGAATTGCGGGTGTATAAGCGCTTAGAGCCTTTTTTTTGATTGAACGTTTTATTAAAGAGCTGGGATCTTCTGATGACCTAACGACCGCACGTATGGAATCGACGCGGCTAAAAACAAGATCCGTGAAACTTTTAAACTCTACTTTAGAAAAAGCTTGGACTTCCTCGCTGAAAACGGTCTCCATCAAACTGCTTTCGTGTGGATTCAGGAAAAAAAATTGTGTTACTTTTCGGGGCTTGGTTGCAAAGAAGTCATCTACAGGAATAAAGCCGAGAGGGATGAGCTGGTCAGCGGTTATAGTTGTTCCAACCTCTTCGTTCCATTCTCGAAGAGCAGCACCTATCGGGGATTCTTTAGCCCGAATATGGCCTCCGGCCGGAGCATCGATACTGCCAACAAATGGATCGTTAGCACGAGATCGAGTTTGTAAGAGCATTTTATCAATCCCGTCAGAGTTTTTCCAGACGTTCCAAATGAATACCAGGCCAACTCTTTGTCCTGAAGCATAGGCAATGCTACGTTGATTACGGCCTATACAAAGCCCATTTTCGTCAAAAATGGAGATGTGTTCCTTGTCCATTGTAGCTTCGTTTAAATGAGTCCCCAGACAGCGAATAATTGGAGCAAAAAGGCGCCAAGAGTAGATAACAGACAAATTCCTGCCCCTATGTAGGTTCCAATGCCCTCACGGCTACCAATAGAGCGGGCTAGAATTTGTGCGGTGATATAGCCACCAACAAAGCCTCCGCCGTGTGCCCAATTATCAACGCCAGGGAAAATAAAACCCATAACAAACATTAGTCCTGCCCACTGAAGTAGTTGACGGGTAAATAGGCTTTGTCCGGTTTGGCGACCAAAAACAATAGCAGCTGCAAGAAGACCAAATATTGACCCCGAGGCTCCAAGGGTAAAAGCGCTGCCAGTCAGGGCTGATATAAGAAAACCCATTATTCCAGAGACCGTAAAAATAATAAAGAATCTAAACGGTCCGAATGCCCGATCAATAATCGGTCCGAGTTGGCGGATCCAACTGATATTGAAAAAAATATGCAACAGCCCACCGTGCAGATAGATCGCTGTAATTGGAGTCCACCATAGGTCATAACGAAATATTGGTTGACTGCCTGTCATTCCCAGTTTGAAACTCGACTCCATGCTTGGAGAAAATATACGGAGCATGCTGCTGAAATTTAGTAAAGCGGACGGATCAAGTAACAGTCCTAGGATATACAAGAAAATGCAAACGGCGCTTAAAGCATTTGGAATGTCTAAAGATAATCCTAACTTTCGAATTGCTGAGGTGATTCCCCAAAGGCCTGGTTTTCGCTGGCCACAGTGGATGCAGACGTCCGAGTCTGGGCTAACCAGCTTGTGACATCGTGGGCAGAGAATGGCAGTCAATTAAATACCCATACTTTGATTGATTTCATTTTGGTAGGTATTTAATTTGTCAAGAAAAACTTCATCGATGCTTACGGCTCGGCCGGCCATCTGTGATTCTAACCAAGCATAAGCTATTGCCACCGAGCGGGCGCCCTGATTTATATCGACTTCGGGCATGGTTTTGTTTAGTATGCATTGGCCTAGTTCCCAATACTCAACAGCAATCAATTTTCGATCGGTTTGTTCAAATTCGAACGAATATTCAAAAAGTCGATTTCCGCCAAAAAGTTGAGCGGTAGCCTTATCCAAGGAGAAGTTAGGTACCAATTCAAGCAGGCGTTCGTCATCGACTATTTCTTGGTTTTCTAGATGGAGCTTTAGGCGTTGACCTGACCGATCTCCAGGAAGGTCCATCGAGCCTAGGCTGCCAAATATGGCACGTTTCCACATCCCTTCTCCGCGAGCGGCATGGTCTTCTATATATTGAGCGACGGCACCATTTTCAAAAAGAATAGTTGCGTAACAGGCATCGTCTGCAGTGGCATCGAAATCAGCTGGCATTTCCCGTTGCCAGTGAGCATAGACTTGAGAAGACGAAATTTGGTGTGAGCCTGTATCGCCCGACATAGGATTGATACGCTTCTTTTCATGCAGGCGTGTCTGAGCGTAGACACTGGTTACATTTCCGAGAAAGAATTCCATTATATCTGCAAAGTGAACACCTACATCAAGAAGTACACCACTTGCATTTTTCTGATGTCTCCAAACAGAGATAAGCATCCGGTCGCTGCCGCCGATGGTGTTGTGCATCAATAGTCGAGGTGTCCCTATTACTCCCTCCTCAAGTAATGCTTTTGCTAGTCGGTTTATGGGATCACGACGATAATTTTCTGCAACAGAAAGAATCCGGCCTGTTTTTTCAGAAGTCTCTTGCATTAATTTGCAGGCACGGGAGGTAAGCCCAACGGGCTTTTCACATAATATGTGCCATCCTAATTCCATAGCTTCTATAGCCACACTGTGGTGATGTGCCGGTAAGGTACAAATATCTACGGCTTGTATATCGCCGGTCTTATTTAGATCAGACAGTGTTGAAACGGGCTGGGGACGCTTCCCAAGCCGCTCCCGGGACTGATCCGCGAGCGAATTCGCATTATCTAAATTGGGATCGCAGACGGCTACTAGTTCAAAAGGCGACAGGCCGGAACTTTGCAATTCGGCTAATCCATACATATGGCGGTGGCCCATTCCACCGCAACCAATGATGGCCAAAGGTATAGATGAAGTTGTCAATTGTTTCTGTCTCCGTTATTAAGAAGATGGCAGTGTTAAATTCTTTTTACAAATTTTAAAGAGTGGATTTTGTTGGTTTCATACTAGAAAATTTTTCAATGCCTTCTGTATCCCATTCTATTCCGAGACCCGCATTTTCTGGAATGGAAAGGAATCCGTCCTTGTCTAATTCGAACGGCTTTGTAACTAAGTCCTCAATATATGGGGCAGGCGTGATGTATTCCACCCATCGTGCCGTGGGTACGGCCGCAACTAAGTGAAGGTCGGCGGCCAAACCCACGGCGGTATTCCAACCATGCGGAACGAAAAGTATTGAATGGTCATAGGCGTGCATCGCTATTCGGTATTCCTCAGAGATGCCTCCCACTTTAGTTACATCAGGTTGTATATAATCGACCGCGCGTTGTTCAATCCAAGGCATAAAGGCCTGGCGACGAGTTATTACTTCGCAGGAAGTGATGGGCAGTGGAGCATTTTCCGTAAGTTTTATAAAGCCCTGTAAATCATCAGGTCGAAGTGCTTCTTCGAACCAAACTATTCCATAATCCTTCAACATTTTTGCGGTCTCTAGTGCCCATTTATAGCCGTGAGGCCAATATCGGTCAGACCCTCCAGCGTCCACCATCAGCTCTACATCCGGCCCGACGGTTTCTCTTGCAGTTTTCACGATAGCTTCGTCGATTGCGTCAGAGATTCGTCCAAACGGCCCCCATCCCATTTTTATGGCTTGAAAACCGCGATTTACAGCATCTTCCAGGCGAGGAGGCAGATCTTTTGGATCAGTCATGAGAAGGGAGCCATAAGCTTTTACTTTATCTCGATAGCGACCTCCTAAAAGCCGGCTGATAGGTTGATTTGTAACTTTCCCAAAAATATCCCATAGTGCAATATCTATCCCGGATATGAAGTGTGTAACGGCACCGCCACGCCCCTGCCAAAAAGTAGACTGATGCAACTTCTCAGAAACTCGCACGGGCTCTATAGCGCTCTCACCTATCAACAAGGGGCGTAATAGATTCAGGCTTCCTTCGACAAGTTTGGCCGAGGTATATACGCTACCGAGCCCGACCACACCCTCGTCTGTCATAACCTCGACAAGGGTGTGCAAATTTTCTTGTTCTTCGTAGCCCTGATCCCATCCGCCATCTGGAGTTGCTCCAACCAAAGGAAGAATCCGGATATCTTTAATTTTCATATGTTACTCCTATATATTAAACTGTCACAAACGAATAGCATTATGGATAATTTTTGTCAACCTTTATGCATAATTAAGTTGTTAATAGAAAGGAATTATAATGCCGTTGATGGCCCAAGGACATACATGTTTTAGAATGTCGTTCCTAATAGTTTTGACGGTCTTTATTAATTCTAAGCCGGTTAACGGCATTGAAGTACCGTTTAATCGTGGTGTAAATTTAACAAATTGGTTGCAGAGTAAAGGTCCCCGCGAAATACAGTTTACACGTTATGGGATTAATGACCTAAGACATATACGCGACTTAGGTTTTGATGTCGTTCGGCTCCCAATAAATCTGCATTCGATGGCAGAGACTTCTTATGATTACTCCCTTGATCCACTTTTTTTATTCTTTCTCGATCAGATTATCGATTGGTGTGAAGAGATAGGGCTTTATTTAATATTAGACAACCATTCCATTAATAATGATTTTGGTACTGATTTTGATATTGAAAAAGTACTTATTCCGGTCTGGCGTCAACTCGCAGAGCATCTGAGAAATAGGTCAGATTTTGTGTATTTTGAGGTATTGAATGAACCGCATGGCGTTGACGATTTAGTCTGGGGAAGAATTCAGGGCGAGGTTATTGATACAATCCGTTCGGTGGATAAGGATCGCATAATAGTTGTAGGCCCTGCTAATTGGAACAGTTTTAAGAATCTATCGCTCATGCCTGAGTATTCTGATCAGCGCTTGATTTACACGTTTCATTTTTATGAACCATTTTTATTTACCCATCAAGGTGCGAGTTGGGTAACACCCTCCATGGTTTCAGTGGCAGGTATTCCTTTTCCGTACAAGGCTGGCGTAATGCCGAGGGCTCCGACCCAACTCGCGGGCACTTGGGTTGGAGCTGCATACAGCAACTATTATGAGGATAGCAATTCAATACAAATTGAAGAGCAAATTGATATTGCGGCAAACTTTGCTCAAGCCCGCGATGTTCCAATATTTTGCGGGGAATTTGGTGTGTTCAGGAGAAATGCTCCGATTGGAGACCGAAAAGAATGGTACAAAGCTGTGAGAAAGGTTTTTGAAACTCGTGAAATTCCGTGGATTATGTGGGATTATAAAGGTGGGTTCGGGCTTTTCAAGAAAGGCAGCAATGAATTATACGAATACGATCTTAATGTTGATCTGCTAAAGGAGTTGGGTTTAAATGTGCCGCTTCAAATTGCAATGGAACACAAGCCTTTGACAGCCAGCAAAAAATTCTATAGCGATTTTGTTTCCGGTGATATTAACGTATCGCTTTGGTCGACAGGGTCCGTTGATTTTTTTTCCGATAATAATCCGGCCTTTGGGGATTATTGTATTCGTTGGAGTGATGCAGAACAATATAACCATATTCGTTTCGATTTTGTTCCAGACATAGATCTTGATTTGCTTGTAGAAAAAGGATATTCGCTATCTTTTTGGGTTAGAGGGGGTGAGAAAATTTCGAGTTTTGATGTTCGTTTTTTGAATAGCGAAGATAGCCAACTTCCCTGGCGAATGCGATCTACGATTGATTCTTCTAAGGTTACTTGGAATGACGTATGGCAAGAGGTACGCGTACCTCTATCTGCATTCGTTGAACATGGGGCCTGGAGTGGAGACTGGCATGAGCCACAAGGCTTATTTGACTGGTCATCTATTGATTGTTTTGAAATTGTTGCAGAGCATCATTCTTTCCAAAAACAAGATTTATATATCGATGAATTAAGGTTGGTGTCGGCTCGTGAAACAAATGTGAATATTGTGCAGAGAACTGTTATCGCTAACAATCTGTACGAGAATATTCCAAACCCATTTAATTCAAATACTTTGATTCGCTACAGTGTCGGGAGCCCTGGTTATGTTTTATTAGAAATATACAATGCGTTGGGACAGAAGATATTTACGCTTGTTGATGAAGACAAACCAATCGGACAGCATCAGGTGATTTGGAATGGTCAGGACGATCATGGACTTGGCGTTTCAACAGGCTTGTATTTTTATCGAATAGAATTAGGAGATTACATGGGCGCAGGAAAAATGATGTTGTTACGTTAGGATTTTCCGCCAAGGGAAAGGTTGTTTTTTTGAAGGCTATTATAGTTGGTGCCGGTCGCGGGAGCCGTTTAAATATATTGACTGATGACCAGCCTAAGTGTTACACATTAATTAGAAACCAAAGAATACTTGACTGGTCGCTTGGAGCATTTTCTGAGGCGGGCCTTTTGGACATGGTTTTTGTCGGAGGGTACCGTATTGAACAGATTAAGCGAGACTACCCTCAACTGGATTTCCGTCATAATGTCGATTGGAAAAACAATAATATTCTGGCGTCGCTTTTTTTTGCGGAAAAGGATATGAAAAATGGGTTTATTAGCTGCTATTCGGATATCCTTTTCCGTAGTGAAGTAGTACGACGGCTGATTGGACACAAGGCCGATATAGTAATCTGTATCGATACAGATTGGCGTGATCGCTACGTTCACAGAAGTCAACACCCAGAAGATGATGCTGAAAAAGTTATTTGTAATGCTGATCAAATTGTTCGTATTGAGCGTAGTATAGAACCGGAGATAGCCTCCGGAGAGTTTACTGGTGTCGCGAAGTTCAGTGTTTCTGGAGCTCAACAACTTCGAGAATCTTATCGTAAGGTTTCAGAGTTTTATTCAGGGAAGTGTTGGCGAGACGGAGTGGCTTTTGAGAAGGCTTACTTAATACATTTACTGCAATACATGATTGAGGACGGCATAGATATTCGGGCTGTTTCTATTTCCGGTGGATATTTGGAAATTGATACAGAGGAAGATTTGATACTTGCTAACGAATCTTGGTGAACATGATTAAGAGGGATCTATTAATCATTGAAAATTACGGAATCTTGTTATTTGTTGCAGTGGTTATATTGTTACCATGAACGGATTCGTTACGCTAATTAATCCTTGAGAAAATATTCTTTGGCATAAGTCATGTTAATAATTTGGCCATCTGTTTACAGTGTTTTGTTTAACGCCTTCATTTTTTTTTGTCCGATTCAAGCCACCGCTGATGAATTAATATTTGATTCTGTATCTGACTGGAAACGTTGGAATTTTCCTAGTAAGGCCGTAGAAATTAAGGCCGGAGGCCGTGTTCGCCCCAAGCCAATTAAACGTAAAATAAACGCAGTAATAGAGGCACAGCGTTACGGCGGTGGTATCAGAGCTGTTGGGTCAAATGTGCGTGATGCATCTAAAATTATAGATGGCGATGAAAATAGTGGTTGGAGCCCGGAGATTCAGGATCTTTCGACAGGAGGCTGGATAGAAATAGATTTGGGTCGCGCTGTTTCTGCTGAGTGGATAGAGCTGGTCTTTGACAGGCGTGCGCCTCCTTTTGAATTGTTTGAATTACTGATTTCTAATGGTATGATGATGCGAGATCAAACTCGGTCTTTTATTGAGAATACGTTGGTTTACGGCGTAAAAAAACGTTTTGTCGAAAATAATCGTCACCGAATACGCTTTTGGTTGGAAGATCCTGGGCTCTCGGTGGTAAAAAATGTACGTATTCAGGTTTTAAAGATGGTTAAAGGCGCATTATTGACAGAAATTGTTGTTCAGGAGTTTGGTAATAATTTAGTGCTGGAAGCGCCAGGAAGAGGTGGTGGCGTAGATATTGCAGTTGAGGTTGAAAATCCGCTCTCCGTTAGCAAGGGAAGGGTTCTCGCAGCGGCCGACGGCTTGGTAACCACAGCTTGGTATCCGACTGGCCGCGAAGTTAATTCTGAAGATACCTATGCTCATATCCGCGTAGATCTCGGGGCGGTGTATCAGGTCGATCAGCTTCGTTTAATAAGCGCTTTGGGAGAAACATTCGACTTTCTTTTTTATGAATTAGGTACCTCTGACGGATCTTTGGCCCCTAATGGTACACTAGTTTGGGAAAAGCATTTTTCTGGGACACAAGATAATTTGCCAAGCGGGATAGGCCTGGTTGACCATCTTTTTGGCCCTATTGCTGCGAGGTTTGTGCAAGTGCGCTGGAAGTTCTGGGATAGCAATTGTCAGAATGGACGTCAAAAAAATACTGGTTGTTTTTCTACTGGGAGGACCCAGGAATTACAAGTTTTTGGTGAGGGGTTACCCAGAAGAATTTCTTTGAAATCACCACTCATAGATCTTGGTAGTGACAAGAATGTGTATTCTTTACGATGGGAAGCCGATATAGAGCCGGGGTCCAGTGTGGAACTTCGGTCTAGATCAGGAAACGAGCTCGAGGAGCGCGCAAAATTTTTAGACCATAATAACAAAGAGGTGACGGAGAAGGAGTGGAACCGCTTAATACCTTCATTCCGCGGTCGGATTGATACATTTTCTGTGGTCGGGAAAGACTGGAGTTCGTGGAGCAGGGTTTACCAAGTTTCGGGAGAAAACTTTTTATCTCCATCACCCACTCGATATATGGAATTGGAAGCACAATTGGTTTCGAATTCTGAAGGGAAGAATGCCGCGACGCTAGACCGGATTTCTATAGAGTTCTCGCCATCTATAGCTGGAAAAGTGGTTGGTGAGGTTCACCCTAACTTTATTGATGCCGGAGTTTTTACTGATTTCTCTTACTTTCTTCGGGCGGAAAAGTGCCGGAATGGATTTGATGAGATCACTATGGAGTCTACGGCATCTCTCAAATTTAAAGAGGCCTTGATAAACAATGTTTCGACAACCGCGATTGCTCGTGTTTGGAAAGGCGGGATAACACTTATTTTTCCAAGAAGAATATCTCAAGGAGAGCTGGTTGAGTTAAAATTTGCGGCGAAAGTTTTTCTAAATGGCACTAAGGTTGAATTATTTATTGCTGAAACGGCACAAGGTGAAAAGCTCCGTCAGCGAGTTCTTCCAGGTGATGCATTTTCGGGGGTAGAGAGCAATACCAACTTATTAGAAATACTTCCTCCAGAAAAGCTCTTCACGGATTTGGTGTTTGAGAGTCGGATTATCACCCCCAATGGTGATGGTATCAATGATGATCTTATGGTTACGTTTGGCGTGTTAAACGTCATCAAGTCGCGGAAATTATTTTTTTTGGTGTATGATTTGGCTGGAAATCTTCAATTCCAGATAGATACTGAGACGACTGCGGGTTCGAGGGAATTTGTATGGGACGGGATTAACAGAAATGGTAGACTTGTTAGTCCGGGTATGTATATTGTTCGCTTAACAATGCAAGTAGATTCCGGTGACTATACAGATGAAAGAGTTGTGTCTGTATTTTATTAAAAGTTTTCGATAGTATCTACTTGGCCAATTTCAATGAGTTCATAATGGAGATACAGACAGGATCTTTTGTTTGGAAAGGGAAGTTGGTCTATCTCGTCAGTTTCACTGTTTCCTGTATAGCCCCAGTGCCATCAACCTTCTCTATGGATTGGACGTAAATCAGTTCAGTCTCTGACATTGATTCGATTTCATAGGGATATTCACTTGTAAGATTCCCGTCTGTATCCGTAATTGAAAGCTTTGATCCGGAAATGACCCATTTATAGGTTGTGTCCCAACCGAAATACAGGGCAGTTCCGTCCGAACTAAAGGCTATATGTGGTTCGCTGTAATAATACCAGGTTCCCAATATACCCTGAGAGTAATTTTCTTCGGGAATAACCATGGAGCTTGGTGTAGATGAAGTTATAACACCTGATTCGCTTCTATCACCACACCCAACGAATATTCCTATTAACATCAAGAGATAAAAACCTTTAGTCATAATTTTCTCCATGCAGATATTATATTATGATCCAAGCAATTGATTAAACCTAATTCTTGTCGCCTAAAAAATAAATAATTGGATATTCATTATACTTTTTGTTGTTTTAACGAAAAAGATTCTCAGTTAATTTGCAACATACTGTTTATCGTTTTACCTAAATTCGATGGGTCTTACGAATTGAATTTATGCAAGAAAGGTAATTAATAATGACGAAGTTACAGGTTGCGCTCGATAAAAAGTCAATTTTAACCACAACGGTAGGTTCATATCCAGTACCTGAGTGGTTAATTTCTCTGCCGAGCGAACAAGCCCTATCGGATGCTACGCGGGTAGTTTTCAATAGTCAACGTCAGGCAGGTATCGATTTACCGACGGATGGAGAGCTCTATCGATTTGATGTCAATCACCCGGATACCAACGGTATGATAGAATATTTCGTCCGTCCTTTGGAGGGAGTTCGCGCTGGGATTGGGAGAAATGATATTGAGGAGTTTGCTTCCTTGCAAAGTATGGGCTTTAGATCAAAGCCAGCCGCTGTGGTTGAAAGTGAATTGTCTTCGGGCTCATTAAATTTATTGTCTGATTGTGTCCGTGCTGCGGAAGTTGCAGGAGGGTTATTCAAATTTACACTAACCAGTCCTTATATGCTTGCACGCACTTTACTCGATCATTACTATGGCGACTTTGAGCATTTACTGATGGCGATTGCTGGAGTCTTGGCAGATCAAGTAAGGGATCTTCCGTGCGATTGTATACAGATTGATGAGGCAAATGTGCCAGGTAATCCAGATCACGGCCCTATTGCTGCACGAGCAATTAATACTGTCTTGGACAACATAGATTCAACAACAAATAAATCGGTTCATTTTTGTTTTGGTAATTATGGTGGTCAAACGATTCAGTCAGGAACCTGGGACGCTCTCCATGCTTTTTTAAATGAACTGCATTGTGATCATCTTGTACTTGAACTTGCTCATCGTCCAGAAAGTGATGTTTCAGCGCTCAATGGTATAGATTCGAAAATAGCCTTAGGGATAGGCGTGGTTGATATAAAAGTAAATCATATTGAAACACCAGATGAAATAGCAAAGCGCATTCAGACGGTCGAAAAGGCCGTTGGCCCAGGACGCGTAAAATTTATTCATCCAGATTGCGGTTTTTGGATGCTCAAACGCTCTATTGCAGATCGCAAGATTAGCGTACTGGCAGAAGGCCGAGACCTGTTTTTAGGTAATTAACAAAAAACAGGAAATGGTTTTCCGATATTTACGGCAGAGAAAAATTAACTGAGATGATTTTAAGAAGGCATTTTGAATCCCACCTATAACCAAATGCTGCACGTTTAGACTGGTCTCGACAATGCACCGAACGAGGACGACATATTTTGTGAATTGCTGCTCAGATGGCTCGTATATTGGATTATATAGACAATAGAACGATTTTACCCTATTTCAGAAACACTTTTATACGTATCGTGCTTAATTTAACTTCCCGCGCTGAGGTAGCCTACGACTTCTTTTGCAAAATAAGATAGGATCATGTCTGCTCCAGCGCGTTTAATTGCGGTTAATATTTCAACTACGCCCTGTTCTCGGTTTAGCCAACCACGTTCAGCTGCAGCGATCAACATCCCGTATTCGCCGGATACGTTGTAAGCTGCTATCGGTATTTCAAATGTTTGACGGACAGCCGAAATAACGTCCAAATAAGCTAGCGCGGGTTTGACCATGACAACGTCGGCACCCTCCTCGATGTCAAGTGAGACCTCTCGAAGAGCTTCCCGCACGTTGGCTGGATCCATTTGGTATGTTTTTTTATCACCACTTTTAGGGGCAGAATTGAGAGCACCGCGGAAAGGGCCATAAAAACCTGAAGCATATTTTGCCGAATAAGATATGATATTTACGTTTTGGAATTCGTTACTATCTAATGCTTGACGAATGGCTCCTATGCGACCGTCCATCATGTCCGAAGGAGCTACCCAATCAACACCTGCTTCTGCATGAGAAATAGCCATCTTACTAAGAACATCGATTGTTTCGTCATTAACTACTTCTTCATTGATTAATAAGCCGTCATGACCGTGATCTGTATAGGGATCAAGTGCAATATCTGTTTGTATGGAAAGGTCCGGCACTTCCTGTTTTATGGCTTTTATGGCTTTTGGTATTAGACCATTTGGGGCAAATGCTTGCGTGGCCAGGTTATCCTTTTTTGACGAATACCCAAATAAATTTACTGCAGGTATCCCAAGATCATATACTTGAGCGCATTCGCGGACCACTTCATCGACAGAGAATCTATGTTGTCCGGGCATTGTTTCTATTGGTTGACGTTGATTTTTACCTTCTACGACAAAAAGGGGTAGTATAAAATCGGAAGGTTGTAGCCAAGTTTCACGAACGAGACTGCGGATACTTTCAGTGCGACGTAATCGCCTTGGCCGATGAATAAGCTCCATGTTTAGGTGCTCCGGAAGAATTTGGTAATGTTCATATTACAAATCTCAGAATATAGATTCTTTATTCTGACTATGTTAAATATGTTTGACGCAAATTTTTATCTACATAGTTTCACCTCATAAGATAACATGATTTACGGGTATGCAAATTAGATTATGATGGTTGTTAATAAATGGATCCAGGTAAATTCGAAATTGTTTTGGTATTGGATAATTCAAAAAAATATGTTTAAGTGTACACGAGTGAAAACTTCCTTGTTCATCCCCCTTTGTTTTATAGTTCTTGGATCTGAAGTAGGTGCGGCGACTCATATTGAAGAAGCTTTTAATTTGGGTCATTTAGACCGCGACACATCTTTGCTTTATGCATTACGTTGGGCGCGTGACTGGCGAGATGTTCCGGAGCAATTCCAGAAAAAACCGGATCGGCCATTTTGTGGAACTACTCATGTAGTAGGAGCAGTCTCAGCAACTAGTGTGTTGGGATCTGATTTTGCGAAGAAGGTTGCAAAACGCGTGCAACGTAGACCTACGGCTGCTAACCAATTAGTGTCGCCCAGCGGTCATTTTAGGGTGCACTATGATACGATTGGTCCCGATGCGGTAGAGAACGTAGATGCTAATGAAAACGGAATACCTGATTGGATAGATGTTACTATGCAAGTACTTGATAGCACATGGACATTACAGATCGAGACGCTAGGATATAATCCTCCACCCAATGATGGTGGAAATGCTGGTGATGAGTATGATGTATATATTGTCGATTTAGGCCGAGGTGGTGCGTATGGTTTCACCTATCCCGAACGCGTTGGGAATACGTCACCAAGTTATTTGGAACTCGATAATGATTATACCAATTCGATTTATCAACAGACTCGTGGCACGGATGCGCTCCGCGTCACCATTGCTCATGAATTTAATCATGCGATTCAGTTTGGTTATTATCAGGGCGGTGATGGTATTTGGTGGCAAGAAAGTACGTCTACCTGGATGGAAGAAGTCGCATATCCTGAAATAAATGACTATTTGCAGTATCTTCAAAGTTTCTTAGGTGCACCACATCGATCTCTTTATTCTGGTAATCGATTTGGCTCAGATTTTCATATATACGGGTCATCTATTTTTTCTCATTTTCTTGAAAACCGATATGGAGACCATGTAAATCGCCTCATTTGGGAAGAGTTAGCTCGTCAAACAAATGCCCGTTTGGAGCATTTTAACCGCATTTTGCTTCAGTTTGAATCTACTGGATTTAGCCAAGTGATCGGTGATTTTGGAGTGTGGAATTATTTCACGGGCGAACGTTTTCAGAACGGATACTACCCCGAAGGTAATTTGTATCCGTTAGTTCCAGTTCAGGAAATGATAATAGATGAGAGTCAAAAAGAAATTCAATTCGAGGATGTGTTGGATGCTACGGGCACACGATATCTTCGGATTTCACCCCAGTTACGATCTGGCGGCGTCCGCATAAATTTTGATTCCGGACGGGGTCAATGGCGAAAAACTTTGTTGTTCGTTACAAGAGATTCTGTGCAAGTAATGCCATTTAGTGAGCCAGCGGTTGTATTGCAAGGGTGGGATCGATTTGAAGAGATTGTGTTATCAATAACCTCTAGTGAAGAATCTGGTTTTGCCTATCCTTTTTCTATTAGGGCAATTTATGATCCAAATTTGACAGATGGTTTTGCTGCAGATATATCCGTTTTTCATTCCCCCAATCCCAATCCCTTTCGTTCGACTATTGACCCATATATAAGGTTTATTTTTGATTTAGATCATAATAGTTTGGAGACTCGAATTGCTATTTTTTCGTTGGCGGGTGAGTTGGTTTGGAGTAACGACCTGGGGCCGATGGCTGCGCGGAGAGGGCACGAGACCCGTTGGGATGGCAAAAGCAGGACTTATCAGGGAGATGGTAAAGGAGGAAAGTTGCTTGCTGCGGGTATTTATTATGTACTAATTGAGACAGACCGTAAACGTATGTACCAGACATTTGCATTTATAACTAATACATCATAGTCAGACTATGGTATAGAGGATCTACTATTATTGGCTTTTTCCCAATCTACGAGATTGCTACATAATTCTTTTCCACGTTTTGTCAGGCTAAGATATTCTGTCAATCCTAATTCTCTGTTAGTTTTCCTGTTGAACCATGGTGCATAATACCCTGCGCTAGTCATTATGCGTGGAGCCGTAGAACTATTGGCAGTACCGCCATGCCAGCATCGTACATCCCGTAAAATTGCTGTTCCAGCTGGAGCACAGACAATGGATTTTTTCCAGTGTCCGGGTTCATCTTTTATTGGAGGCGGTCTTAGGCGGGTTCGCTGTGTGCCTGGGACAAATCGAATGGCTCCATTGTCTTTTGTGAAGTCCGTCATCAAAAAATTTATAACTATAAAAGGGGTTGGTAAGTCATAGATACAGATTTGGTCTAATGGATCATCTAAGATGTCCCCAATATCTGAATGTAGATATTGAATCTCTGCTCCTGGGTGTGAGTAGTCTCCACCGGTACCAGAACATTTATAGTCGTTACTTTTCCATATCGAATTTAGTATCGGTAACGTTGTTGAAAGGTCAACCAACATTCTCCATTCCGGATGTTGAATTTGTTGGCCAAATGAATAACGTGCGTAGCCGCGGTTCGCTTCTTCAAATGGGATAGAGTCTTTTTGTTGGGCGACGATACGATCTGCTCCTGCTTGCGCAAAAGATAATTGTTGGTCGCTCAAAACATCTGACAAGGCTACGAAGCCATCTCTAAAAAATAATTGAGTTGCTCTATCAATATTTGTGTATTTAACGATTTCAATATCGAGCATTATTTCACCGTTAAAGGTTAATGGCCATCTCTATTAAGAATAACAATGGATCTGCGGAATGTAGTGTAGGTTTTAGTTTAGGTCTATATCCAAGTCTAATCATTCTTGCTCTTGAAGTAACCCAATTTAATTGTGCTGCTTTTGATTGTAATGAAAATTCATAGACTAATTTCTTCTTTTTGGCCACTATTAATTGTAAAAAGAACGATAATCTTTTTTGTCATGGGGAAAAAAATAATTGAACTACTAATGTCTGAAATTCCCATTAAACACTAGTGGATCTCTGTTATAAGCCCTTGTTTTTGACGTAAATACGATTATTATTAGACCCCTACACTTTTTCTATACATACTTTACACTTGTAACACACCAGGAGTAATAATTATGAAATTTGAAACACAGTGTTTGCACGCGGGGCACGAGCCGGATGACACAACGTTGTCGCGTGCTGTGCCATTGTATAGGACGAGCTCTTTCGTGTTTAAAGATACGGAACATGCTGCCAACCTATTCGCGTTGAAAGAATTGGGAAATATATACACCCGTATCATGAATCCTACTCAAGATGTTTTGGAACAGAGGGTTGCCGCTCTTGAAGGAGGGGCTGCTGGGCTTGCATTGGCATCAGGGACAAGTGCAATTTTTTATTCAGTAATTAATCTCTGTCAGGCAGGCGATGAAATAGTTTCGGCAAATAATCTTTATGGTGGAACGTATACTCAGTTTAATGATATCTTAACTCAGTTCAATATAAAGACTAATTTTGTCGACCCTAACGACCCAGAAAACTTTGCTAAAGCGATCACGCCCAAGACCAAATTAATTTTTTGTGAAACGGTTAGTAATCCGGCGCTTGATATTGTTGATATAGAGGCTGTCGCGGAAGTAGCCCATGCTCATGGAATACCGTTGGTAGTTGACAGTACGTTTACAACGCCTTATTTGCAAAAACCAATAGAACATGGTGCCGATATAGTAATTCATTCATTGACCAAGTGGTTGGGAGGTCATGGTAATGGCATCGGTGGTATAGTAATCGATTCTGGGAAGTTTGATTGGCAGTCAGATAAGTTCCCTCTAATGACGGAACCTGAATCTAGTTACCATGGTGTTAGGTGGGCTTACGATCTGGGTCCTTTAAGTCCTTTGGCTTACATATTACGCATGCGTGTGGTTCCTCTGAGGAACTTGGGTTCATGTATATCACCCGATAATGCATGGAATTTCCTACAGGGTATTGAGACGCTTCCTCTTCGAATGGATCGGCATTGTGAGAACTCTAAAGCTGTGGCTGAATTCTTGTCAGGTAATAGTGACGTTGAGTGGGTGCGGTTTCCAGGTTTAGCTGGAGATCCTGCACATTCTCTGAATGACAAGTATATTGATGGGAAAGGCGGTTCCATGGTTGTGTTCGGCATTAAGGGTGGCAGTGAGGCAGGAAGCAAATTTATCGATTCATTGGAGCTTTTTTCTCACCTTGCTAATGTCGGTGATGCGAAGAGTTTGGCTATTCATCCTGCCACAACCACACATTCTCAGTTGGGAGAAGAGCAGCAGAAGGCGGGAGGAATCACACCGGAACTCGTTCGTTTGTCTGTTGGTTTGGAGAATGCTCAGGATATCATTGCTGATATTGAGCAAGCCTTGGCTAAAGCGACGGCATAGGTGTTTTCAATTGCCAGATAGGGATATTGACCTAAATGGAGCCGGGTCTGTAGAGACCCGGCTCCATACCTTTGCTGAAGATCAGCCGTTCACGCTACTTAGCGGTGAGCAATTAGGGCCGATAACGTTAGCATATGAGACGCACGGTGAACTTAATGCTAAACGTGACAACGCTATCCTAATCTTTCACGCTCTATCTGGTAGTCACCATGTGGCCGGTTTTATGGAGTCCGTTCCAGGTGTGGGCGATCGTTGGAACAACGAATGTCAGGTCGGTTGGTGGGATGCATTTGTCGGTCCGGGTAAGGCAATAGATACGGAACACTTTTTCGTTGTTTGTGCTAACTACCTTGGGGGGTGTTATGGTTCAACGGGCCCATGCTCTCTTCAGCCAAGTAGTCAGAAGCCTTATGGATCAAAATTTCCGAAGTTGAGTATAGCTGATGTTGTTGATTCACAGGTTGGCTTGCTTGATTATTTGGGTATTGATTGTTTGCATGCTGTGATTGGACCGTCTTTAGGCGGATTGATGTGTCTGAGTTTGGCAACTCGTTATCCAGATAGAGTAAATACGGTAATACCAATTGCAGCTAGTTTACATGTTAAGCCTCTACAGTTGATTCATAATTTTGAACAGATCTGTGCGATAGAGCAAGATCCTAATTTTTGCAGTGGCGATTACTATGAGGGGGATCCGCCAGGTCGTGGTTTAGCTTTGGCACGGATGATTAGTCATAAAAACTATGTGTCCTTAAATACCATGGAAGACCGGGCTGGTCAAGAAATTAAGTTTGCTACCAGTGAATTTTCATGGTACCCAGTTTCCAATCCGCTCGAATCGTATATGTTGCACCAAGGCGGCAAGTTTATTGAGCGTTTCGATGCAAACAGCTATCTACATATTGTTGGTATGTGGCAGAGCTTCGATTTGCTTGAAGAGTCTGGAGTATCTGATTTAAAAACTTTATTTCAGCGTTGTCGCAGTCAGCGCTATTTAATTTTTAGTATCGATTCAGATGTCTGTTTTTATCCCGATGCTCAAGAAGAAATGGCAAGAGAGCTTAAAGAAGCGGAGGTAACATGCATGCGCATAACAGTTCACTCAGAGAAAGGTCATGATTCCTTTTTACTGGAACCGGAATTGTTTACTCCGCATTTAGCTTATTCCCTGAAGGGATAGATAATAGGTTTATTCGTTTTCTGGGCGAGGCGGATTACCCCAGTGATTTTGGGTATCCCCGCCACTAACGACAACACCTTCGTGGTTCCAGTTCAATAGGGATCGGACTTCTGCGGCCGCGTAGCGTAGCGTTAATCCTCCTCGCCGGCGGGATGAAGAATTTTTTCCCGAACCGTGTAGAAGCAAGTCCGAATGTAAGGAAAATTGGCCAGCATCTAAGATTATATTTACAGGATCACCAAATCTTTCAACATTGTCCACTGTTTGATTGAGTACATTGTTCTCACTGGGATCACTTGCTCTGTAGTCTATGTGTCCCTCTGAGTGAGAGCCAGGAATAAATCTCATACAGGCGTTTTCTCGGTCTGCTCGGTCAATGGCCAACCAACAGGTAACGGTTTTTGAAGGTGTGAGTGGCCAATAGGAAGCGTCCTGATGCCACGAAACTGCTTTTCCATCTCCGGGCATTTTACAAAAGAAATGTGCGCCCCAGCAGACGATGTCATCTCCAATTAAATCTCGCACATAGCGCAATATGCGTTCGTCGCTTGCAATGTCATAGATGCGTGCGTGTTTTACGTGCCCAGATATAATGGAGTAGCTGTCTGCTCCTGCGGACTGGACTTGGGCCAAGAGTCTGTCAAAATATTTACGGAGACTTTCAGTTTCCTTTAATTCGGAACGATCTAAGGGCATAAGAAAGCCATCTCGATTAAATTGCTCTACTTGTTCAGGAGTGAGGCTTGTAGCTTCAGTTGGGTTTCCTGGGACGAAGCTCAAGTCTCGATTCATAGAATCAAGCATAGATCTGTCGGGCATTATGCGGTCTGTCATGTCGCGAAAACTTTTGTTGGTCATAATTATCTCTTTTTTGACTGATCAATTTTGATAGTCAGGAATGTAGTGCCAGTTTGCTGAAGAGGTCGGCGAAGATGGCATCGCGGTTAACTCTATTTGCTATGCGCATTATATGTCTATTTTTGTCTGAAGCATAGGTTAGCTGATCTGTTAGGATTGGACTGTGAACATATGAACTATGAACCCAGTCCGAGTTGATTAGCCAGGCCGGGGCAGAAATATCCCATATAACTTTTGACCAACCGAAGGGGTTATTTGCGTAATTCTTAAAGATATCGACTAGGTAATCACCAATTTCTCCTTTTCCGGCTACGTATGCATCTAATTCACCTGCAGTAGTGATTAGGTGAGATGCTACTCCTTGACATGGTATTTGGAGAAGTGGGACACCGCAATCGAATAAAATGCGTGAGGCGTATGGATCTTGTTGTAGATTGAATTCATGCGCGTTTTGAAAATGGTGTGGTTGACCACCCAACCACACCACGACGATGTTTTCCACAATTTCGGGATTAATTAGAAGGGCAGAAGCTATGTTTGTAGGGGCTCCTATTGCAACAACGTATAGTGGGCTGGAATCGGCTTGGGCTCGCTCGATTAAGTGATGCGCAACCTCACTTTCTTCTCCTTTTAGAGGTTCTTGAAGAAAGTGTTTTGATCCACGATGTAAGGTTCGCACATTCGGTATTTTGAGCCTATCAATTAGACGTAATATTTCTTCAAAACTCTTTTCCATTCCATCTCGGGCATTTTTTGAACGATCGTTATGAAAAGGGGCTGGGTAGATGGCCTCTAACTCCAGATGTTCAGGTGAAAGGAATGATTGTACAATAGCAAACTGATCATCTATTTCGTTGAAGGCATCCGTGTCAAGGACCATTCGTACGGGCGTATGGGATGGTGGAGTGAGTCGTTCAATGCGAAACTCGTCTGAAAGTATGGGGAAGTTCATTTGGGCTCCAATTTACCGCGTGTTTGAGGTCCGCTACAGCGAAAGAGCGTATAGAGAATTTATGGTTTTAGAAATGTCTTGGCTTTTACTACGTTAAGATTCGCAAAATGAAAAAAGGCTGTATCCAATTGTGCTTGAATATAATCATTGTCGGCATGTAGTTTCCGGTTTGTATACAAGGAGTGAATTAAATCAAAAACTTGGCTATTATAAACGACACCCGAAAAGTTTTGAAGCTCTTCAAGCAAGGTATAACCAAATTCCTTTGTGGGTTCGATCATGGTCCCCTCACCAAAATCATTCCAAGTCACAAGTTGTACGGCATTTATATTTGCGCTCTTAGCCATTTTGAGTGTTTCTGAGAATGTCTGAGAGCCATTGTGGTTTATCTTCCAACCAAGTTGTTGTTCCCAACCACCCTCTTTATAGAAATCGTGAAATCCAGGATAGGCGGCGCCCAAGACCCAATTCAATTTATATGCTGTGCTGTTGTAGTAGTTGAATAGCGAATTTAGGTGATCAGAATCTACCCAAGCAAACTCGCCGAACGAGGAAGACGGCAGACCGTTAGACCGATTCCAGAGCGGCACAAAATGGGGGACAGGTCGGCATATATTTAGTAAATCCGTCCAGCTGTCATCAGAGACAATTTGTCGAGGGCCGAAAACCAAAAGTAAAGGAGCTCCCCCAACATATAGGTAGCTGTCTAAACTAAAATAATTGTTCGATATGTAGTGCAAATCAGCGCGTGCGGCATCATCGATCCTGATTGAGTCAGAGCGGATAGCGACTTCATTGGAAGTGTAGTCCTCATATACAATGGCAAAACGCATTCCTACCGAATCAATCTTTTTTATTAGGGCTTCTGCATTTTGTCTGTTTGATTGATAATCCAGTATATCATGTGAGCTTGACCAATCAATTAATATCCCATCAATACCAGAGTATTTCATTAGTAGTAGGTGATATTCAATAAGCGCTGGGTCTCCAGAATCATAAGGGCCGATTAAAGGGTAATAGTATGAAGCGATTTGACGTTGCCCATTTTCCAATATGATCTCTGGATTTTGTGTGGCCATCGTCCAGTGCAGGCCCCATTTTTCTTTCTCGTGGCTCTCTGGAGCATCAAACCATGGCATGTAATGGACGTATATGGGCATAGGGTTAGCTTTTACGACTTGGGGCAGCTTGTTTACCACGGCAGATTGCCCATTAATATTAAGTGGAATAGAAACGACAAAGGCCCATAGGATAATAAAATTGATTTTCATCTTAATTTCTGATATGCGGATACACGTAAAGGTTATTTTTTGGCTTAATTTTCTAATTTTTTGGTTGCCCATTCTTTGAGCGGGATGTCTTCTGGTTTAGGTCGCCAGTAGCGGGATACGGGGAATACTACGGGGTCATCTCCTGAATAATTTTGTTGACCGGAACCTAATTCGCCTAATAACTGGAGTTCCACGGGCGAACAGTTTTTCAGTATTTCCGAATGTTGATGATCAAAATCTGACGGACGCATCCAACGTGGATGATAGCCATAATAGAGGCATTTGCGGGTCTGCGTTGAATAGTTGGGGGAAACACAGTGATAGAGTGCTGTTCGCCAAACCAGTGCTGTTCCAGGGCTTACATTCACTTCAACAATACGATCAGGGTCGATAATTCGCTGGCCCTTAAATTCTATCCACGGATCCGTTTGATGGCTTCCTCTTGCGACGCAGATAGCGCCGCTGTTATGATCCGACAAATCTGTAAGGTAGTACCCGATCTTCATTTCCATGTAGGGAGGCACTCCGTTTTCAATTGGCCACCCGAAGTCGGGTTGATCCGAATGCCATGGGAAAAAACTATTTTGTCCACCCAATTCCACCGGAGTCTGGTCCGTTTTCATAGGAGGTCGAACGTCCATGTGTGATGTTCGGAGCTGTATATTGTAGCCGAAAACATCGACCGCTATACCCAGCATTTTTTCGTCAGTCATTAGGGATTTAAAGATTGGATTGACGGAAACTATGTTCCGCATTTGGAAAGGTTCCTCGGGAGTTAGTTCGCGTTCGTGTTGGTACTTGGAGTACAAATGGTCGATAACTTGTAGTAAATCGTCTACTTGATTCGAAGCTAAGGCGTTCGGTAGAATAAAAAACCCATCGGTATCAAATTGTTCTTGCTGCCTTTTATTTATTACGATTTTACTCTCGAGTAAACTGTTCATGCTCTATATCTCGTTATTTATATTGCGACTTGGAGACGCTTTCAAAAATCAATCAATCTAATTTTAAAATATTTATTCAGGCGCGCGTACTCATTATTAATGTTCCAGTATTATTAAACAATGTAGAAGGCTACAACAATAAAATGGCACATTGACCCTGCGATGACGAATAAATGCCAAATCTCATGGAATCCTATAATACCTGGCAGGGGGTTTGGTTTCTTCTTGACATAAATTAATGCGCCGAAAGAAAAAAATAGACCACCAGTCAACAGCCAGAAAAATGCAGTTTGCGGCATTTGGGTTAGCATTTGTTCAAAGGCCAAGCAGCTTAGCCAGCCCATTGAGACAAAAATACTGGCCGTTATCCACCGGGGCTTGTTCAGCGTAATTAACGTGATGAGGACGCCGATTATCGAGATAATCCAGATTATGCCTAATAGCTCTTCCCGAAAAAAACCTGTAAAAAAATATTGGCAGATTGGAGTGTAACTGCCCGCGATGAGCAAGTAAATACTGGAATGGTCAATTCTACGTAGGAGGTCCGTTAGGCTCTTTTTGAGGTCGACCAAGTGATACACGGCACTTGCTAAGAAAGCAAAAATCAGACTCGCACCGTAGATAATTTTTGCTGTTGTTTGATCGCTGGAATTATTAGTTAATAAAAGCGGAAACAATATAGCGTAGACTGTCATTGCAAATAGATGACTTAAACCACTAAACGGTTCGCGTAACGAAATTCCTAGGAATTTGCATCGTCTGATGGGTGGAAGCATTTTAGACCAAAAACGATTTGTATGGCAAGAATTTGCATAGTTTGTACTTGCGGAAAAATAGTCGGAATTTTTGCTGTCGGCAAGGTTGTTTGGGGTTCTTCCTGCCTTGATGGTATGTTTCGATGTGGCTATTATTGCACGTTCGCAAAATCATTTATGTAAAGATTGGATAAACGTTTATGGAGGAATCAAGACAAGACAAACGTCGTATTTCTTGGTATCGCACTAAAGTAGATCGAAACGTGTTGGCGGAATTAAACCAACGAAGTGATGTTTTGGGGACATTTCAAACCATAGGTTACCTAGGGGTATTAATGGCTACGGGAACATTGGCCTGGTGGACTACTTCACACAGTGCGTGGTATTGGAGTTTAGGTGTGTTCTTTCTCCATGGCACATGCTACGCTTTTATAATTAACGGTTTTCACGAACTGGTTCACAGCAGCGTATTCCGGACCCAACGGCTCAATGTATTCTTTCTTTACTTGCTGAGTTTTTTAGGTTGGTATAATCCCATCCATTTTTGGGCGAGCCATACCGAACATCATAAGTATACATTGCATCCTCCAGATGATGGAGAAGTTGTTTTACCTGTCTATTTGACCCTCAAAGGTTTTCTGCGTGGAGCCTTTTTTGACCCACAAGGTGCATACGACCGCATATCCGGAACGATTCGACGGGGTTTTGCGGGTCATCTTAATCCGGGGTGGGATCAAATTTTATTTCCGGTTGAGAATGAGGAAGGAAGAAGAAAACTTTTTCTTTGGGATCGGGTTATGACCCTTGGTCATGTTTTGCTTGTACTTATTTCTATCTACATGGGTTGGTGGCAATTGATAGTATTGGTCACACTTGGATCTTTTTATGGTGGTTTTCTATTCTTGTTGTGTAACAATGCCCAACATATCGGTTTGTCCGATAACGTAGAGGATTTTCGCCTTTGTACACGTACGATCTTGTTGAATCCTATAGTTCGATTTTTGTATTGGCACATGAATTTCCATATTGAACACCATATGTACGCAGCCGTTCCATGTTATCGTTTGGGAAGACTTCATCGAGAAATGGCTTACGATCTTCCTCCTTCGCCTCGCGGCCTCCTTTCAACGTGGCGCCAGATAATCGAAATTCTCAGGCGCCAAGGAGAAGACCCGGATTATCAGTTTAAGCCTTCCTTGCCTAATGCAACTGCTTAATCGCAGGGTGATCAATAGTCAATTGTCGAAATAGTATTTCCATTTCTGAATTATTTTGTTGGCGTGGTTTTCCTAAGCAAACAGGAAACTAACACCCCCAATAAAGGGAAGCCGGCAGCAGCAAAGAAGCTAACTCGATAAGCTTCGATTATACTAGCTCCTGTATCCAATTCCAGTTGTAGAAGTACTCCGGCAAGTGCAGTGCCCGTTGCGGCTCCTAAGAACCGACACATTCCATACAACCCTGCAGCGGCCCCTGCTCTTATTTCTTCTACGCTACTCATAACAATCTTGTGAAGGGTTGCTAACATCAGTCCGGCAGAGAATCCGTGCAGGCTAAGGGCGGAGCAGATATACCAGATTGACGTTTCACCTGAAAAACGAGAAAACGCAATTAGGGTCGTAGCTTGTCCTAGCAGGCCAAAAATCACCAACCAACGACCGTCGATTCGATCTGCTAAGCCACCGGCAATTCGGACTATGAGGGTCATTGAGCCTGCCCCGATCATTAGAATCCCCCCCAATTTAACTATGGGAATACCTTTGATATCGACTAGGTAGAGGGGGATTAGGAAGCCGATGGTACCCATTGATACCATTCTCATGGCCGCAGCAAATGTTCCAAGCAAAAATGTTTTATTTTCGAATAATTCTTTTGGGAGGAAGGGGGACGAATGATAATACACTCGCACAAGGAACGCGATCATTAGCACGGCCGAAGCAAAGATTAGCCGTACGTCTTTCATAGCTTCAACGCCAGTAATCGGTCCGCTCGATAAAAAGAAAATAAACGTGCATGCTGTGCCTGCTAAGAGCAAAACACCCAGCCAATCAAAACGATAGAGTAGAGACCGCTTGTTTACTGGGGATTCTATTTCGGTTTTTGGGATTGTTCGGCTTATAATAACCAGGCCGACAAGGCCACTGAATAAAGGAGGTATAAATGCGGCTTCCCAACCCCACTTGCTTACGATAAAACCGGCAAGAAGTGGCCCTAAAAACCCGGTTAATGGACCGACGGTGCTCCATGTGCCTAACATTAAACCGCGTTGTTGCGGTGGAAATAATGAAGTTATAAGGCTTATACATAGTGGCATCATTCCCGAGAGACCAAACCCTTGTATTGCACGTCCAAGTAGAAGATCGGAAAGTTGCGTCGTTTGTAAAACAATTCCGGTTCCCAAGGTATACATTGCGATGCCGATTAATAGTAAGCGTCTAGTACCAAAGTGATCGCTAAGTCGTCCAAGTACCGGCATCAGCATCATAAAGGGCATGGTAAAAGAAACATCTATCCATGCGGCAACGTCTGCAGTTAAAGCAAACTGATCTCGGATCACCGGCAGGGCAACGCGTGACATAGTGGAAAGTAACGGCATGAGCATGGCAGGGAGCATGAGTCCCACAAGAATCGCTCGGTGTTTTTTAGGTGTTTTTTCCGATATCATTTGTTATTACAAAATGGTTTTTTTTGGATCTCTATATATTAGGTGTTTTTTCTGTTCTTGATAGGGTTGATTCTCTACATCGTCAAAAACGATGTTCGGGACTTCTATTTCTTTCGGTATAGGATCACGTTTTTTATAATTATCTGTGATGCTGGGTTGTTTATGAACGGTGAGATAAAGCAAACTTATGGATATGAAGATTTTCTGAAGCAAAAACTGCTAATCATAATTCGGGAGAATCGCGCATGTTAACTCGGGAAGGTTGTCATGAAAGGCAAGAAAGGCTACGTAAGCAGCTTAGGGAGCAAAAGGTTGATGCCATAGCCCTCGTTCATCCGTTGGAGATCTACTATTTTACCGGAATGTTACTTCCTGAACAGTTCCCAGGTCAACCGGCACTGTTATGGATTGATGCACACGACGACAGCTTCCTTGTCGCCCACTCTGATGAGCAAAATCCGTTGGTGAATAATATTTGCCTGTATCAAAGCAGTATAGGTGGTACCGTAAATTCTTATTTACGTGAGCAGGTAAGTGAGTTGGTTTTGGACTGTCTTAAAGGTCGTCATTTTGGGACAGCAAGAATCGGTTATCAGCGCGAATTTATGCCAAATATTTTTTCTCAACATGTTGAAGAGGGTATCGGCTCAGTTTCCGAATGGGTCGCGATGGACGGCTTCTTGTATCAGATGCAGGAAGTCAAGGATGATGACGAACTTCAATTGATTCGAAAAGCGATCGAAGTTGACTTGGCTGCTTATACCGCGGCTCAATCTGTCATCAGGCCGGGAGTTAATGAGCTGGAGGTGTTAGGTGCTGCTCAACAGGCTGCTCATTTGGCTGCCGGAGAAAAAGTTTTTCACGATGGGGATTATCGCTCCGGTGAGATGGGTGGTTTTGCCAGAGATCGAAAGATAGAAGAGGGCGAGCTATATATTATAGATGCATGGGCCATATATCGAGGTTATTGGTCAGATTTGTGTCGTACGTTTTCTGTGGGTGAACCAACAGACATTCAAGAGTCTATTTACGAACACGTACGATCTTTTCACGATCAAATAGGTAACTATCTACAGCCTGGCAAAGATAGTTGTGAGTGTGCAAAAGCTATGGATGAACACATTCGCCAACACACCGCCCTAAGTGAGGTAGGCTTGGGCCATCATGGTGGTCATACTATCGGCCTGCGCGCACATCAGATGCCGGATGTTAATCTAACGCGAGGAGGTGCGTTCCGAGTGGGTCAGGTGGTGTCCATTGAACCGGGTTCATATATCCCCGAAGCACGGGCGGGTGTTCGTTTAGAAAACATGTATCTGATCACAGATGATGGTCCAGAGAATTTGTCTGTTTATCCCATGGACATTCGTCCACAGCGATGATAGAATCGATTCCGGATCGCAACGAGATTCTCGCGTTTGCCGTTCAGTTGAGCAAAGATGCTGGCTTGCTAGTTAAAGAAGCGCGGAGAAATGATGAGCTGGATGTTGGTTATAAAGATCAAATTGAGCTCGTTACTTCTGCGGATATAGCGGCTGATGAGTTAATATGTTCATCGTTGAAAGCAAAATATCCCGGACATTTTATTTTGTCAGAAGAATCTTCTCCTGGCTCAGCAGAGTCCGAAATTCTTGAGGGGCCAACGTGGATAATTGATCCGATCGATGGGACCGTCAACTTTGCGTATAATCAGCCTCAGGTAGCCATATCGATAGCGTTTTCATTTGGAGGCGTAGTAGAGGTTGGGATAGTTCATTGCCCATTTTTGGGTGAAACCTTCTCGGCGATTCGGGAAGGGGGAGCCTATTTAAATGGCGAAAAAATAAAAACTAAGTGCTGTGAAGAATTAGAGCTTGCGTTAGTTGCAACGGGATTCCCTTATCAACGTGAAAGTCGTCCAGAGGTTGTCGAGCGCCTTAGTAGAATATTGAGCAACTGCCGCGACATTCGTCGGTGTGGTGCGGCGGCGATAGATATTTGCTGGGTTGGTATGGGTAGGATAGATGCTTACTATGAGACTGTTCAAGCTTGGGATCTTGCCGCTGGATGTCTGGTTGCTCGCGAAGCTGGTGCGAGGGTTGGCCATTTGAGTCCCGTTCCGGAAGGTGTGTTTAGTGATTTGTGGGGAAAGGACTTGGTTGTTGCCTCGCCAGCAATTTATGACGATTTATGCGATGTCCTGATAGGTTAAAAGTTGTGATCGGAATGAGTTTAGTAAGGACCAAATAAAGAGAGATAGGAAAATCAAATGAAAATCAGTGATGTAAAAACCTTCCCTACGTGGGTTGGTGGACGTAACCAGCTTGTTGTAAAAGTCGAAACGGACGAGGGAATACACGGTTGGGGTGAATCGGGATTGTCCGGTCGAGAGTTGGCTGTGGCGGCAGCCGTGCATCATTATCGAGAGTTTTTAATCGGTCGTGACCCGCGGCAGATGGGCGCGCTCTGGCAGGAAATGTATCGGAGTCAATACTTTGAAGGGGGCCGGGTCCTAACGGCGGCAATATCGGCTATAGATATTGCTCTGTACGATATTGCTGGTAAGGCTCTTGGTGTTCCTGTCTATCAATTATTAGGAGGCAAACAACGAGACCGTGTTCCATGTTTTGCTACTACCGGGGCGGATAGCTCTGAAAAACTGATAGAAAATTGCAAAGAGCTCATACGGTTGGGTTGGGACGTAATAAGATTAGGAGGAGCGTCTGGAAGACGAAAATACGATGATCCTTTGGTCTACGAACCGAGAGAAACAATCGGTGTCACGGCTGAATGGTTTATTAAATTACGCGATGAGATCGGGTCGGATCCTGTGCTTGGCATTGATTACCATCATCGGTTGTCGGTAGCAGAGGCTGCTTCATTTTGTCAACGGATGCCGTCGGGTACACTAGATTTTATAGAAGAGCCTATACGTGACGAGTCGCCGGAGGCCTACGAAAGTCTGCGCACTATGGTGGATATTCCCTTTGCAATTGGTGAGGAGTTCGCCAGCAAATGGCAATTTATGCCGTATATTGAGCGTGGAATTACACAGTTTGCACGAATAGACGTTTGCAATGTGGGTGGGTTTACCGAATCGATGAAAGTTGCAGGTATGGCAGAGGCGCATTACATAGATTTGATGCCCCACAATCCACTTGGACCAATTTGTACGGCGGCTTCCGTACACTTGGCGGCTGCAGTTCCTAACTTTGCCTGGCTTGAGCATCGTGTGACTCCTGGGGAGAAGAGTAATTCGCAAGATCACGATCTCTTTCCACAGCAGGTGGAATTAGAGGGATCTACGTTGATCGTTCCCGAAGTTCCGGGTCTCGGTGTTGAGTTTGACGAGAAGTTGGCCGGCAGTCAGGAATTCAAATATTGGGAAGCTCCTCATTTGAGGCGCCAGGATGGGTCTTACACAAACTGGTAATATAGATACGGTGGTTTTATGGAAGTAATGGAACGTCGTATTAGGGCTCGATTAGACGAGGTTGTCGAATTACGTCGAGATTTGCACGAGTACCCTGAATTAGCGTATACGGAGATCCGCACAGCCGACGCTATAGTTGAAAAATTAAAGAATGTAAAAGGGCTACAATTGCAGAAGGGGCTGGCAGGAACCGGGCTTGTGGCGACACTCGGGACAGATTTACGGGGACCGTGTCTCGCACTTAGAGCTGATATGGATGGGCTGCCAATAAACGAAGAGGGAAACAAAGCGTATAAGTCAAAAGTAGAGGGAAAGATGCACGCATGCGGGCACGACGGCCACATGGCGTGTCTTGTTGGAGCGGCGATGGTTTTAAGTGAGTGTGTGGACGAGTTGAAGGGGCCGGTGAAATTCATTTTTCAGCCTGCTGAAGAAGGAGGTGCCGGAGGTAGAAGAATGTGTGAAGAAGGTGTCTTGGAAAACCCATCGGTTGACGCAATTTTTGGCTTGCACGGCACACCTGACTTACAAATAGGACAGATTTATTTACGTACGGGCACCATGTTAGCCAGTGCCGATGAATTTTCCATAAAGGTAGAAGGTCTTGGGGCACACGCAGCGTTTCCACATCAGGGTGTTGATTCAGTTTATGTCGCCTCACAAATCGTGGTAGCACTTCAGTCGATAGTTGCTCGGAACACGGACCCACTGGACAGCGTAGTTGTAACTGTTGGTAAGATTTCTGCGGGGTCCACCAGTAATGTCATTCCACAGACGGCAGAGCTTTTAGGCACCGTAAGAGCTCTGACAGAGGATACTCGGCAAGAAACCCTTTCTCTTATTAAACGTGTTGTAGAGCACACGGCGAGTGCATACGGGGCGAAAGCTAAGCTTGTTATTAATCAGGATGGTTATCCTCCCACCAATAACGATCCGAAGGCGCGTTCGGTTGTTGAGCATGTTGTGGAAGAAGTCCTTGGGGAAAGCATCGAAGCCGTTGAATTGGAACGTCCTATAATGGGTGCCGAAGATTTTGCATTTTACGGTCAACGTATTCCGGCGTTTTTCTTTGCCTTGGGATTACGAGATGAAGGTGCGGACGACTATCCGATGTTGCACCAACCCAATTTTGATTTTAATGACAACGCTCTGATTTACGGAATTCAAATGCACGTAGCGATTGCCCGTCACTTTGGATTTTTTTGGGAAAGAGACTTGGCTTAGCGGTTTTTTTCTTCAGAGAATACATCGTCCATTGGGTTATAGTTCAAATATTTTCGTGTTGGTTTCAAGTCCCATGGCATGTCAGCATTATCTGACATGCCGTTAACTATAATTGCGTTGTTTGGCCACGTATGATTTTCTGCTTCGATGGCTTGTTGGAACAGATGACAGAAATCTCGGTTTGACAGCCACATCTGTTTGAACCAGCGGTCTGTGTTATTGTTTTCGGCGTGGTTTTGTTTGAGGGTAGGTGTGCCGGTTGCCGACAACGTCGAGGTTTCGTTCGCTCCGGGTTGACACCAGCCAATGCGTATGGAAACGAACGAAGTTGAGTTTGCAGAGCGCTTTCCTAAGAAATCACACAAGCGCTCGCCCGCCCACTTGGCCGAAGCGTATCTTGTTGAATCAATGTCCTTGGTCCCCGAATTCCATACCGTGCCGACGGCCGGGTCAAGGTCCGGGCTCAACGATCCTGGAGACATCTTTTCGTCTTTATACTGACCCATAACATGATTCGATGTGGCGAAAACATATCTATTGGTAAGAGGACTTTCCTCTGCCGCGTGGGCCGTGTTTATGTTTATTATCAACGAGGTGTCTGCATCCGACCAGGATGCATCCGGGTAAGGGTTCTGTGCAGCAAAGTGAACGACGACCTCTGACCGATCAAATGCATCTCGCCAGCGTAAATCTTCCCAGTCACTCAAGTCACATTCAACCCATTCAATCTCAACATCGCGTTCACCGACACAATCAAGCATGGAGGACCGATGCATTTCTTCGGGAGGCTTTCTGTCTAATGCAATCAGGTGTTTCACTTGACTGTTAGCCGCTAAATGTTGAAGTAGCTTGTTCCCCAGGTTGCCCAGTGCCCCTGTGACGGCTACGCTACGGACATGACGAGACATCTTCTTAACTAACCGATGCGAATTTGATACATACCGGACGCGGAACGTGTGCAACCTCTCCGGTGGATGTCAACGATCCGGTTTCCGGATTTATTTTAAAAGTATAGATATCTCCAGTGTCTTGATTTGCTGCCAGCAGAAAACTACCGGACGGATCAATGCCAAAATTGCGTGGGTTTTTTCCTCCGGTGGGGACGTGTCCAACTACATCAAGTTGGCCGGTGTTTTGGTCTATGGCACATATTACGAGGCTGTCGTGGCCTCGATTAGAGCCGTATAAAAACTTACCATTTGGGTGCACATGGATGTCCGCGGTATGACTGGTGCCAGTAAATTCCGCGGGTAAAGTCGGAACAGATCCTGTGGGCTCCAACGTTCCACCGTCAGCATTATAATTGTAAGAGACGATGGTGTTTCCAATTTCGTTAATAACAAAAGCGAATTGGTTATTTGGATGAAAATCGAAGTGGCGCGGTCCCTGGCCGGGGTCTACCGATTGATAAGGCTGCGAGTTGGGTTGTAGTTTTCCCTTTTCCAGGTCAAGATTATAAATCATAATCTTATCCATGCCCAAGTCAGGCGCGTAAGCGTAACGGTTGTTGGGTGCGATCATGATAGAATGGGCGTGTGGCTCTTGTTGACGGTCCGGGTTGACACTCGATCCCTCGTGTTGGATGAAGTCACTTGCCTCGAGAAGTGCTCCGTCGTCTTTTGTTGGCAGTACCGCTACGCTTCCTCCTCCGTAATTGGCCACCAACACATACTGTCCCCCTGCGTCTACGCTCAAGTGGCACGGGCCTGGTCCGACGGTAGATTCTGTATTGATATATTTTAGCGAACCATCTTCTTGATTTATTGAATAGGCTCCTACTGCACCTCCAGGTTGCCCGTTTGTTTCGCTCACCTCGCCTATCGCGTACAAAAAGCGCCCGTCTGGAGATAGATCTAAAAACGAAGGGTTTTCAATCTCTCCGTGTGAGCTTATCTGAGTCAAAGCTCCCGTCGACATATCTAGTCTGTGTGCGTAAATACCTTCGCTGCCATCGCCGGAATATGTGCCGATGTAGATACGATAATTATCCATCTAAAAAAACCTCCAATAATTGCGTTGAATGAAAAACATATTTGTC
>JAYYVF010000089.1:0-27106 GCA_036343635.1 Candidatus Latescibacterota bacterium
CCATCAGTATCCTAATCCTGCTGTTCAGCGCCATCACGTTGGTGGATCGATTGCTGAGGCTTGGATGTTAAATATTTCTAAACAGACCTATCCATATTTCGCATTTATTGAAGCTTTTAGAACCGAACCTGATTACCAAACGGGCTTGCACGTGGTAGATCAGAACGGAGTAGTAGATTATGGAAGTAACTTTCGGCTGTTTGAATTTATTGACGACAATGACGATCAAGATCGTTTCCCTGACTGGGAACGCAGTGGATTTACGTCTGGTGATAAACAGGTTTTTCCAGGATGGGATGAAAATAATGATTTTATCTCAGATTTTAACCAAAACGATACACCAGGGAGCCCTAATCGTATACCGGATTATGAAGAGCCTTTTTTGCGATTTCATGTTGAAAGACCCGAGTTTCATTATGGAATTGATATGAATCATAATGGCACGATAGATAGGTTTGAAAACGATGAAAATGCTGATTTACCCTACGCTCGAGATCGCGCTGGATACAATATATATCTGGGTAGATTCCTGTTGCCTAAGATGCGGTTTACCTTTGGCCGTCACCGCATCCATCAGTTGTCCAGCGATAGTCGTAGCCGGGGTGATTATGCAATTTTAACGACGGACTATAACAGAGGGAATGCGCGCCTACGTCTTTTTCAAGACATTCGGAAGGTCAAAGACAATATCGCAGACGATTTACTGCAGTGGACGCAGTTACCCAATTCTAGAGGCGAGTTGTTGCCGGTTGGTGATAGGTTGCCCGCAAGAGATACTCTAATCAATACGACGTGGTTGGCATTAGATTTTGTACCTCGATCTGCCTTATTTGTAAAGAATTCCATTAAATGGTCGTGGTATCATCAGTTAGCGGAAAAAGTAGAGATAGCGCTCCGTGAACAAAGGGAAGAGGGCTATTTTTTTGGAATAGTCAATAAGATAGAGTCACGCTTTCAATTGAGGAACCTGGCCTTAATTCCGGCCTGGAAAAGTGAGTTTCAACGGCAGGCACCAATTGATGTTCGTCAAGCGCTTGTTCGAGAGCATAGTCAATTATTTCTTTTGATGGCTCGTTTGCCGGTTTTTGTTAGCTCTTACGTAGAATCGGGAGTTGAACATCATCGTTTTTCGCAACTCCGAACACCTACCCCGCCGGGCAGGGAGGATTCATTTTATGAGACCACGGTGGTTGGACAGTTAACAAATATATCTGATTATCAGGGATATAGACTTACTACGGCATTGGGTTTTGACATTACTAGACGACATTTCGAAATAGAGGGTACTCGTACACGAACTCGAGGATTTTTGACTGTTTTTGCAGGGGTGGAAAGGTAAGATGTCCCTAGGCTTAGTCATCACGTTGGTTTTTTTAATATCAGCTTGCACTAGTGAGCGCAAAGATGTTTTGGTGGACTCTAAGTCGGCAGATTTTGAATTTGACAATACATTTTTTGTTGACCCAAACCTCGAAAACGCGGTTCGGAGGAATTTGGGACGTCCCCGTGGGAGTTTAGATGTTGTTGAACTTGGAAATATTACAAGGCTGCAGGCCAGCTCGACCAGTATAACGTCTCTCGTTGGTGTTGAAAAACTGTCTGAGTTGAGAGAGCTCTATCTGTCCGACAATGAATTAACTGATTTATCACCACTGAGAACGCTCAAAAAACTGCGGATTCTTGACTTATCGCGTAATAAGATTCGCGACCTCTCACCACTTTCAAAGTTGTCAGATTTGACACATTTGAATATAGACGACAATGAGGTCATGACTGTTGAGCCCCTACGATCATCCAACGTTCTTAAAATATTGACTCTCGATCATAATAATGTTTCCAGTGTGGATTGGCTGGTTCGTTTACCGGCACTGGAAAGTGTAGAATTGTCAGGAAACCCCCTGACCGGAGAAATGATCTCTGTACTGCGGGATCGTGGGGTCGAGGTAGCTTTTTACGAACCTGCCATCATGTTTGAAGACGCTCGATTGGAAGACGCGGTACGTCGCAGTGTAGGGAAACCGACAGCAGACCTTACGCAGACCGATCTACAATCCATAACCAAATTAAATGTGCCAGGGCGCACGGCTTCACTTTTGGGCTTAGGGCAGTTGGAGAATTTGCAACATTTAAGTATTCGTGGTACAACTTCGTCGGCAGAGGAAGGGATACAGTCTATATACCCTATCGCATCTCTCCAAGAGTTGGTCACACTTAGCATCAACAATACCGCGGTAGGTAACATATCTCCTATTGAAAACCTGACTGATTTGCGTGAGTTAAATCTTATGAACAATAGGATAATTGACGTCACGCCTTTATCAAAACTGGTAGAGCTTAAGACCCTACGGTTGTTGAATAACGAGATAAAGAGTGTTGAGGGTTTACAGCTACTTCAACAGCTAAAGATATTAGTTTTGAGTCAAAACCGGATTGTTGATATATCGTTTCTTAAGTCATTAATAGAGCTTGAAAAATTGGATCTTTCGGATAATGAGATTATTGATGTTGTTCCCTTGGCGGGGTTGGTGAACCTTCAATCGCTTAATCTGTCGCGTAATTACATCCAGCAAATCCATACTCTGGTTCAATTAAGCAAGCTTCAATCGCTCGAGATTTCTAGGAATTTGATCGATGACATATCAGTGTTAGCCAATGTTAAGATGTTACAACAGGTATTTTTCGATTTTAACCAGATTCATGACATAACACCGCTATCGGGTTTGCTTCAGTTGAATCGGATCCGTGCCAATTCTAATAACATTCAACGGGTTGACGTATTGCTTGAGATACCCAATTTGGTATCTGTGGATCTTAGAAACAATCCGCTTTCTGAAGTCCTTGATGTGTTTAAGAAACTTGATGAATCCAACGTTCGAGTAAATTATTGAAATTTTTTCATTTGTTAAGTGGATTAATGCTATTGTGGATCGCTTGTTTTCCTGTGTCTGCGCAGATGCAAGTGATAGTGGGGCGAGGTGGAATCCCTTGGGACTCAATTTGTGATTCAAGCTCTTTCGTGCAGATTCAACCTGATTCAATATGGGTTTGGTCGGTTAATAAAGAAGAGAATTTAATTCCAAGAACAATTGAACGTGGCGGCGGTGTTTATGTGTTTGCGCCACGACCAATGGAAGTCAACACGGATGTATTTGTTAATATGCAAACACTTGTTGGCACTGAAATAGCGAATTCCTTAATAGATGGAAATTTAGATTCAGCATTTAATCCAGACGAATTTGGGATCGAGAGAGATGCAGAAATATATATTGATTTAGGTGGTGTGTTTGGAATTAATAGAGTGCGTTTTTTCCCGCGTCTGGATAGTGAACATGTAGGTTTTTTCCCTCAGTCATTTGAGTTTGGTATAGGAAATCGAAAAACCCCATTCGATTTTACGTTAGGTCTTTTAGACCAATCTTTCAATAATTTAATTCGTTATTCCAAAACGCGTCCCAACGAACGTGCTGTTATAGATTGGCCTGGTATTCGAAGAATTACACGGAGTTATTCTACAAGGTATATTCGTTTTGCCTCATTGGGAGCGTCCCCTTGGGAGCTTTCTGAAATTGAAGTTTATGCTGACGGTACCGTGCCTGCCGGAGAGTTTATTTCAACGCCGATATTGGGTAGCGGAGGTGCACCCGTATGGGGAACCGTTCGGCATGAAGGACGCGATTTATTGGAGGATTTACCTATTATTTTACAGACTCGAACAGGTCCTGATCCTGACCCCCTTCATTATTACGTTCAATCTGGGGAACGCTTGCGGAGAGAAACTCGCGATATCTGGGAAGGTATCAATGCTGCGGGTGGGCTCTTGGGTGCTATAGAGCAAGGGCCTGTTGTGGCAAATCCTGACTGGAGCGATTGGCAGACCGTTCGGGATGGCCTAGTAGAATCGCCCAGCCCAAATCGTTACCTTCAATTTCGTCTCCGTCTTCTTAAACCGGATGTTAGAATCGAGCGACTTCTTTTTGATTATGCCACGCGTCCTCTAGTTGAAGAAGTTCAAGCTGAAATTTATCCGACAAACGTTACGCCCGGAATTGAAACGTCATTTATTCTTTCGTTACAAATTCGTCGGCCAGAATCAAGCTCAGCATCTGGGTTTCGTTATATAAGTGTGGCCACAATTGCACAAATTAAGGGCGTCGACAGTGTGAAGGTCGATGATGAAAACGTAGTTTTTTCTACCGTATTTAATGAAGGCGCTTTTGATGTGAATCTATGGAAACGGCTTATTCGTGACGGTAGTTTTGTTCAGATTTTTTTTCGAGCATCTATATTTAATGATGGAACAAACTTCAACCTTCGACTATTTGACCGCAGAAATAATGAAGAATTTGCAAAGATAGATACTGTCTATCAATCTGCGCGAGAGGGAAATGTTGATCTTCTTGCCGTTGGAAATAGGCTTTCAGTGCGTCTTCGTGATGGGGAGACGTCAATCGTTGGTGAAGTTGAATATGCCTCAAATATTGTAACACCCAATCATGATGGTATCAACGATGTATTGCGTCTATCCTATGACATATTTAGGTTGATCAGTCCCTCTCAAGTTTCTTTCACTATATTTGCTTTGGATGGCAAACCCGTCAGGCTTGGTAGTTTAGGCACAAAGAGAAGTGGAAGTTTTTTGCATGTTTGGGATGGTCGCGATGACGCCGGTGCTTTTGTCAAGCCTGGTACATACCTGTGCCGTATTCAGGTTGAAGCAGGCATAGGGGACCGGTCGCATGTCGGCGTTATCCACGTTGTTTATTAAAAATCTAAAATTTTTGTGTGAGCAGTTTACATTGGGATTAGAATGGATCAGAACTCTATTGTGCTACCGCGATATGGTGGCGGATGTTTCGCTGACTTACCAAAAACTATACGCTATCTTCTCTCGGGCAAAGGAGCGCCTGGGTTAGACAGAAAGATTTTGGGCCCGATGGATCGTCAGTGGGACAAGGTGGCACTATTCTTTATTGATGCATTCGGTTGGTCTTTTTGCGAACCACGCCTTAATGATTTCCCCTTTTTGCGTCAGTTTGCAGAGTTGGGTGTAGCCGAGAGTATAACTTCTCAGTTTCCTTCGACGACCGCGGCTCACGTTACATGCATCCATACCGGGCTTTCTCCTATTGAGAGTGGTGTGTATGAGTGGCAGTATTATGAGCCATTGGTAGACGAGATTATTATGCCATTGCTGTTTTCTCCAGTCGGAGTTAGGACTCGAAATGCTTTGGACGACATAGAGCCCGAACAAATTCTTCCCAGCCAGACGCTATACAAAGAATTAGAGAATTTTGGGATTCGTTCATGTGGATTTCAGCCGTCTTTGCATCTGATTTCGCCATATGCTCGTCTAACTTACGATGGAGCGGAAGTTGTTCCTTACCGAACTCTTTCAGAAGGTCTAACGACTTTGCATGAACGCATACTTTCTGAAACAGATCCTTCCTACTTCTTTTTTTATTTTGATGGTATCGACCAGGTAGGGCACTCACAAGGGCCAAACTCGTCACACATTTCCGCAGAAATTGATTCTTTCTTACTGGCAATGGAACGTATTTTTGGAGTGGATGGAGATGGCGATACCTTATTAATGCTTGTTGCTGACCATGGGATGGCACCTATCGATCCAAAGCATACGATTTATCTAAATGTGGAGCCCGAATTTCAAGGTATAGAGCGTTTTTTACGTACTAATAGTGCTGGTCGTCTTTTAGTCCCAGCCGGCTCATGTAGGGATATGTTCCTTTATATTAAGGAAGGAATGCTTGAGGAGGCCCAGGCGTTTTTGAGCTTGCGTTTACAAGGCCGAGCACGAGTTGTTTCTTCGGCCGAACTTATTTCACAGGGTTTATTTGGACCTGGTCCCGCGAGTGAAGCTTTTAATATGCACATTGGTGATTTAATTATTTTGCCAAATTATGGAGAGGCAGTTTGGTGGTACGAACGGGGGAAATTTGAGCAAACATTGTTTGGTGGACATGGCGGCTTAACTTCACAAGAAATGATGGTTCCATTCCTAGCGAGACCTTATTGAGATTATTACTGATAGTGAACCGGAGAATTTAATGTTATTGAATAGAAATTGCCGGCAAATGGTTATTACTTAATTGTTTGGTTATCAATTTTATTGGGAAAATACTGTCGGACGTAATCATGACGAATCCCTACCAAGTTTATCATGGCACTTAAAAATCCAATTATAATCAGCCATTTAAGGTTACCACTATGGTCACGGTGAATCCCTCTGCGATATAAATATATTCCAAAGAGAGCCCAAGTTGGAATAGCCATCCAAATTTTTAGATCGCGTCCGTGCAGAAATTCTCCTGGAGCATCAAAATACCAGATTAGACCCATGCTCAATCCCAGCGAAAAACAAAAAAAACCAGCACTGGCAAAATAGAATGTGGCTTTTGCGGCCGTGTCGAGGGCTGGAAGATATTGATTGAGCGTGCCTCGTTTTAATTTATTTTTTTGCAGAATGTAGGTTATTGCGGTGCAAAAGGCCAGTGCCTGACCCACGTAACCAAACAGGGTTAGTGCAACGTGGGCGCCAAGCCAAGGGAACCGCAAGAGGATCATTTCGCTTTCTTTGAATTCAACAGGCATGAGTAACGGGTAGAGCAGGGCTACGAAACCTAATGGTGTAGCCAGAAAGATTAGATAGCGGATTTCTGTAAATCTTTCTGCAAGCAATGCCGTTGTTAGTATGATTATAACTAACCACGAAACGATAACAAGCATATTTGAAAATGGCGATGAACTCGAAAGGAAGGCGTGTAAAAACATACCAAAAATTTGAATTGTCAGGCCTGCTATAATTAAATAACGCCCGTATTCCCTCCAGCGATTTTTTCTAATCACAAAAGAGACATGTAATAAGACAGAAGCTATAAAATAAAGAGAAAGAGAAGTAGTAAGAGTAACAATACAGGCTGTTGTCAATTTATGCGTCTCTCGGAGAGGTTCGATCTTTTAGGTTAAATAATTTGCGAACCGTGTCTAAGCGTATGAGCCCATCTTCTTCGTTTGCAAATTTGCGAATCTGGACAAGAGGGTCGTGTAGCAACTTGTTTGCATACGCCCTTAATATTTTCTCAACAAGATCTTTTTCGTGAGGATCTAGTTCATTCAGTTTTGAAGTCCACCGTTCCAATTCAATTCCTCTTAACGCATCCGATTTCTTACGAAGGTCGTGTATCAATGAGCCAGTTCCCAAGGCATTATACCAACTTAAAAAGCCTCGTAATTCATCTTCAATGATAATCTGTACTTTGTCGATCTCCTGCTCTCGGTTTTTTTTATGAGACTCTACTACTTGTTTTAAGTCATCAATATCAAAGAGAAACACATTGTCCAAATCTCGAATCTTTGGATCGATGTTTCTAGGAACTGCAATATCAATTAATAACATGGGGCGTCCACGACGCAGTTTCATCGCGGACTTTACCATATCGGACGTGATTACAAAATTGGTGGAAGAGGTAGAGGCAATTATGATATCCATACTTGTCAAACTTTTGGGTAATTGACTTAGGGGTATTGCCTGTCCGGTAAACCGATGTGCCAGTTCGTTCGCACGCTCTATAGTTCTGTTTGCAATAACTAGGGAAGCGATGTTCGCGTCTGAGAGGTATTTGGCGGTCAATTCTGCCATTTCACCGGCGCCGACCAGTGCCGCTTGGCAATCCTTAAGATTGTCAAAGACCTGCCCTGCCAATTCCACGGCGGCTGTGCTGACCGATAAGTGACCTTTGCCGATGTTAGTTTCACTGCGTGCTCTTTTACCAGTTTTTAAGGACCGTTGGAATAGTTCATTAAGCAGTAAACTGGTAGAGCCATTGCGTTGAGCAGTGTCAAGTGCCGACCTGACCTGGTTTAGGATTTGTGATTCACCTAAAACTAAAGATTCTATCCCACAGGCTACACGAAACAGGTGAGTCGCCGCATCTTGGTCCTTGAGTGTGTAGAAATGATGACTGAGTTTGTTTATGTCAATATTACGGGTGTCTACAAGAAATTGTTGTGCTTGTTCAATCCCACAATCTTCTTCAGCCGCGATATAGAGTTCAGATCTATTGCAAGTAGAAAGTATTGCTGCCTCATGTAAGCCGTATTCTTTAATCAGTAAGTTCAGAGCTTGTGGTTGATCGGGCTCAGGAAACGCGAGACGTTCACGTACTTCAACGGGAGCAGTTAAGTGGTTTAAGCCGAGGGTGAGTAGTTTCATTCTATTTTGTTGTTTACCTATTTTATTGAAAAACAATACCCTCAATCTACAAAAAATATCGGCATTCACAACCAACTAAATCTATATGGTTAGCTTGATTTTCTGGATAATTTTTTTATCCGGAAGAAAGGTCATTTGAGGTGCTATTGGAATGGGAATTCTCAAATGATTAAACGGAGTTGCGGAAATTTTTTGGTTGTACGCAATAATCATCAAGATTTCCAGGTTGATTACGTCAAGTGCGTTATAGGCGAGTAAAGTCTCAAGGGCTCTCTTGCTTCCAAGTTTTTTGTAATGTTCCCAGAGAAGGATTGCCATAAAACCGTCAATCTCTTCAAGCCCCGGCCGGTTTATTTTAAGTTGTCGTTCACAACTTTTAAGTCCACCTCTGTATCCTAAGCTGTTTAATATATAGCGAAGATCAATGTGGGCATGATTGAGCGGTATATTTAGAGCTTTTCTTATGAAAGGAGCATCAAAACTTTTTCCATTATAGCTGATTATAAGTTTGTAATGTTCTATGTCTTTGCCAAAATCTTCTAGGTTTTTCCCGTAAACGTAATGTCTTAATTTCTCTCCGTCATACAGCACGATTGTTGTTATATGGTGTTTGTCGTGATCAAGTCCACTGGTTTCAATGTCAAAATATGCAGTTTGTTTCCTAAAATCTTTAAAAAGTCGCCAGTGCTCTTTTGTCGGGAGTATATCATAAAAAAAACCCGCATCACCATTCCCTAAGTGAAATGCAGATCGTCTACAGGTGTCCAATGCAGCTTGAGACTGTTTGTCTGTTAACGGTAATTCCTTTGCCCATATGATATCTTCCCAAGTGAGGTATCCTCTTTTCCAGAGTGACTGTTCGTTTAGCGCATTCAGCCTGGGGGAATGACAAAAAGTGTGTTTTAGCATGTTTGAGTTCCAAGTGTTATACTGAGCAAGTAAATAATCACTTTTGGATAACGCAAATTATAATATGGGTGTGGTTGTTGTATTTATTGTTTGCCAAAACCCATAGTCTGAATCGGAGTTAAGATATGATTGTTGATTCACATAGTCATGCCTGGAGTTATTGGCCTTATCAGCCGGTGGTGCCCGATCCTGAGACGCGGGGAATAGTAGAGCAATTGCTATGGGAGATGGACCGAAATGATGTGCAACGAGCTGTAATTGTGTGTGCCGGTATAGAGCATAATGAGGATAATAACGATTATGTATTTGACGCTGTTAAACGATTTCCAAGTCGTTTAATACAATTTGCTGATGTAGATTGTTCTTGGAGCAAAACGTACCATTCAGCGGGTGGTGCCGATAGGCTCTTTGAGGCGGCAAAGAGGTATAACCTAAAGGGATTTACTCATTATTTAAAATCTGATATGGAATGGTTTGAATCGAAAGAAGGTAATTCTTTCTTTAAAGTCGCGGCAGAACAAAATTTAATCGCGAGTGTTGCCTTAGGAAGCATCTGGCAAGAAGCTCTCCGCGCCTTAGCCCGCAGATATCCAAGTGTAAATTTTCTTTGCCACCATATGGCGGGGGCCCGGGTAAGTGAAAATAATTTGGAAGAGGTTCTGCGTTCAGCTGAAGTAGAGAACATTTATATTAAATTGTCTGGGTTTCATTATGCTTCACGTCGATCGTGGGATTATCCCTATCCCGACGTAAACCCATTAGTACGTAAACTGTATGCTCATTTTGGAGGTGATCGTCTATGCTGGGGTTCGGATTATCCTGTGGTTAGGTTCAACATGACGTACCGGCATGCTATAGAATCATTTACCACATATTGTCCATTTGTGAGCGAAGAGGATAAAATTAAGATATTGTCCGGGAATATGGATAGACTTCTGAAAGAGGCTGGAAATTGAATCGAGTCAATGTTGTTTCTTGGAATGTTAACGGATTGCGGTCGGTTGCGAGAAAAGGTTGGCTTAACTGGTTAGAGCGAGAGCAGCCAGATGTACTTTGTATGCAGGAAGTTCGGGTGACGCCTGAACAACTTGATGATGAATTGATAGAGCCGTTGGATTATACAAGTTTTTTTGCTACTGCAGAAAAGAAAGGTTACAGCGGTGTAAGTGTTTATACTAGACCGGAGCCTGAAGAAGTCGTTATTGGCCTTGGTGATGAAAAATTTGATAATGAGGGAAGAACAATAACCCTTAGGTATAAAGACTTTACCGTAGTTAATGCCTATTTTCCTAACGGTCAGCGAGATCACGACCGAGTTCCCTACAAACTCGATTACTGTGCTTTATTTCTTAACTACTGTCAAAAGCTAAGAGAGCGTGGAGAGCGACTAATAATGTGTGGTGATTTTAATACCGCACATCGTGCAATTGATTTGGCAAGACCTGAGAATAACAAAAACACCACTGGTTTTCTATCATGTGAACGAGCCTGGATAGATGAATTACTTGATCATGGTTTCATTGATGTGTACCGTCATATAAATGGTGATGTGGAAGATAGCTATACATGGTGGTCCAATAGAAAAGGAGTACGTGAGCGGAATGTTGGTTGGCGTATCGATTATTTTTTTATTTCTCCGGATTTGCTTTCAGATGTAAAGTTGGTTGAACATTTACCGGACGTTCGTGGGTCCGACCATTGCCCGATTAAATTGGAATTAATATGAGGGGTTTGTACTTTAATTTGACTCAAAATAGTTAGTAGCGTGAGATAGGCATTTTTCGAATGCAGTGGCTGTAACTATCGAAAAAAATTACAGTGAGGATTAGAAGGTAGAATGAAATTTGTTTCAAATGAATCGAAGATTGTGTATTTGTTTTCTGTGAATTTATTGATAGCTCATAATTGTTTTGCCGAAGAGACTCCTGCTGCGGTGATTTCTGTTCTCGAAGATTCTGTTGTTGAGCACGTTGAACCGAAGGTTTCGCTGTTGAAGGCTGCTGAGATTGAGTTGGCAGAAAACATTTTTGACTTGGTTCAGCAGATGGATTCCGGAGAACTGAATGTATTTGAGGGGCGAATGGCTATAAAAGATTTGATGGCGAGTTTTCGGCAGATTCGGGTAGAGTTATTACGTCGCGAAGAGATAAGTCGAGATTATGTTGCGAAGCATACTCATGCTCAGTTGATTGATGGGGAACTAAATGCCTCGATACAACTTGACGAATCTCAGGAGGAAAAAATTAGGCAATTGTTGTCTGTTTCGTCAGGTGACACATTAGACAATACCCTTTTTTCTGAATTCAACCCTGAGGGAGTTCACCTTGATGAAATGCTATTTGGAGAATATAGGGTAGGAGAAAAAAATTTAGAGCAGCAAGCCACTCAACGAGCCTTTGAGGAGATTCTATATCGCATGCAGTTGATTCAACTTTGGCGACTAAAAAATTCTCGGCGTTCACATTATGGGCTTGACCCTATAATTGAAGATATTTCGTTAATACGAGCCTTAAGTGACACTACGTTTTTTTAGAATAAGTAACAGGATTTAATCTCATCGTACGGATGTTTGAAGAGATCTCAGATGTAGATTACTCTTGATTGGAGATCTCTTTTAACATTCTGACAGATTCCTCGAAGTAATCATTGGCAATTTCAAAGCCAATACAATTGACGCCTAATTGCATACACGCAGCAGCAGTATGTCCAATTCCCATAAATGGATCCATCACTAACTTGGTGTTAGAAATTCCGTGTAGCTGGATACATCGCTGCGGAATTTTTATTGGAAACGTAGCCGGGTGTGGCCGCTCTTGTGTCCGGTTCTTTATTGTTTTGTATGGAACAAACCACGTATTTCCGCGACACCGAAGATCAGGTCGATCAGTAGTCCCGAATCGTGATATATTGCTTTTATACTGATACTCTACTCCTATAGCCAAACGGTCTAAGTGTACCTCGCCACTTTTAGTTAAATGAAATATATATTCCTGGCAGTCATTGATATAACGATTACTATTTATGGGTTTATAGTGTCCTATTGAGATATTCTTTTCAAAATGGGTCTTACGGCCGACGTCTTCTTTACCAATTGCTATTGATTTGATCCAGTGGATCGTATTTTGTAACTCGAATTGTTTACGAAGCTCAAACAGCACCTCGAACGGGCCCCAGGGATCGCTTGGTTTGCCACCTATGTTTAAAAAGAGTGATCCCTTGTCCGAAAGGACTCGGGACACCGCAGCCCCCCATTTTCTCATCCAATTTAAGTAATCAGCCCTTTCTAATTTGTCATCGTAACCTTCATAGGTGGTTCCGAGATTGTAAGGAGGTGACGTTACGACGACGTCTACCGATCCTTCTTCCAACTTACTCATTCCGTTAATGCAATCGAATTTGTAGAGCCGTTGTTCGGTGTTATTGACTTTTAAACTAAAGTCTTCCGATTCGAATTTGGTCATGTTACCACCCTAGTACGTAACCGTCACGGCGCGGGTCTGCACCCCCCATAAAAGATCCGTTTTCCGGATTGATATGAATACCTTGGCCACCACCGACGCTTGGGGACCAATCTCCCAATGGGTTTAGTAGATGGCCACGATTTTCCAGTTTCATTTTTACTGATTGCTCGATACGTGATTCTATATCTACAGAGAAGCCGGGCAGGCCGGTTTTAACGCGGGGTGCTTCAATGGCCGCCTGAATGTTCATATTATGGTCAAGGACATTCATAATCATCTGTGGTGTTGTTTGCAAAATTCCATGTCCGCCAGGTGTTCCTATTAGCAACCGCAGGCCGTAATTATCCCAAATCTGAGCGGGTGAAAGACACATTTCAAGTTTCTTACTTGGTCCGATCGCATTTGGACTTGATGGGTCTATATCAAACCACTTCATAAAGTTGTTGAGTGCGATTCCGGTACCAGGAACTACCATGGCCGAGCCAAAGCCGGATCCTAAGCTCTGTGTGCAGGAAACAGCATTGCCCTCATCATCTATTGTGTTGAAATGAGTTGTACATTCATTTAGCATCCAGCCAGGAGGTTGTCCGGGAAGCACTTCGTTAGGTGCTTTTTTAGATGTAAACCGTTCACCTCCAGTGTAGCGTGCCTTTTCGCTAATTAGCGCTCGGCGCTCCCCTATATATGAATCCGACAGAAGGCCTGTTGAAGGTGGATTTGAAAGCGATGCATATTCTGCTCGGTCGGCCATAGATAGTTTTGTAGCTTCGATAAAACGGTGTAGGAATTCGGTGCTATTGTGTCCCATCTCAGCAACGTCATAGCCTTCCATTATCTTGAGAGTTTGTAGATATTGTAATGCCTGACAAGGTGGAGCAGGAGCGTAAACTGTGTAGTCACGGTATTGGACCTGGATGGGTTTGATCCATTCCGAACGGTAATTATTCAGATCCTCAAATGTTAAAAGACCGCCTTGGTCTTGAACATATTCTGTGATTTTTTCGGCTATGGAACCAGTATAAAATATCTCAGGCCCTTCAGCAGCTATGCGACGGAAAGTCTCTGCTAAGTCTTTTTGGATTAGAACATCCCCACAGGTTGGGGGTATGCCGTGGGGAAAATAATTTTCTGCTCCAGTTTGGAATTTTCTCAGATCCGTAGCATTTCCAGAGAAGAATTCTGCATTTTTTACAGTTAGGGCTATTCCTTGTTCAGCATAGTCTATAGCCGGTTGAAAGACAGTAGTTGCATCCATACGGCCATACTTACGAAGCGCTTCAATCCAACCGCTACAGGCTCCCGGAACTAAATGTGATAATGGACCCCGACTTTGTAAGTTGGTATCAAATCGAGAGATTTCGGTGGCCGCCGGTGTCAGACCTACATAATCCAATACGGTATGTTCATTAGTTGAAGTGTCGTAAATATGCATGTAGCCCACGCCTCCGACACCAGACATATACGGTTCGACCACATTGAGGGCTACAGCTGTTGCGACGGCAGCATCAATTGCGTTACCACCCTGCATCAAAATCTGGAGTCCTGCTAATGAGGCGAGTGGATGGCCTGAAGCGATCATACCACGTCTGCCAGTGACGGTGGATCTGTGAACTACACCTGACGACGAAAAAACCATTGAACAATAATCCTCCATTGGCGTAATTTCCCCAGAGCGAAATCATACGTCCGTGTAAGGCTGAAGTCAAGATCAGGAGAGGATTACGGAAATGAGAAAAGTAGATTTACGTAGTGACACATTAACGCTTCCAACGGAAAACATGAGAGAAGAAATGGCCAAGGCCGATGTTGGCGATGATGTTTACGGTGAGGACCCTACTGTTCGACTGTTGGAGGATTTAGCTGCTGAAACCGTAGGTATGGAAGCTGCCCTATTTGTACCATCGGGAGCTATGGCCAATACTTGTGCGCTGTTGACACATTCTGAGCACGGGAACGAGGTTTTATTCGAGGAACGTGCTCACATGTATGTGTGGGAATGTGGCGCATTTGCAAATGTAGCAGGTTTAGCGGGTCGTACTATAAAATCGGAAAATGGAATCATTCTACCTGAACAGCTAAGAGAAGCGATTCGTGGAGATAACGTTCATTTTGCGAAAACAACTTTGCTATGTATTGAGAATACGCATAATAACTACGCAGGGTCTGCCTGGTCTCCTCAGCAAGTAAAGTCGCTAAGCTTAGAATGCGAAAAACAGGGATTGAAGCTGCATATGGATGGAGCACGTTTATTTAATGCGGCTGTCGCTCATGGCGTGTCGGCGAGAGATTATGCTGTGCACGTTGATTCTCTAATGTTTTGTATTTCAAAGGGCCTGAGTGCGCCCGTTGGTTCCTTGCTGTGCGGCGATCGAAATTTTATTGATAAAGCCTTTAGCATGCGTAAAAGATTGGGTGGTGCTATGCGCCAGTCGGGGATTATAGCCGCGGCGGGAATAGTAGCTATAAATCAAATGATTGAAAGATTGGCTGATGATCATGCTCGGGCAGACCGTTTGGTGAAAGGATTGACCGAGATAGATGGTATTGCTGTGGAACGGCCACCAGTTTCGACGAATATCGTGAAAGTTGATTTTTCCGCTTTGGGGTGGACGTCCGAGAGGTTGGTGTCGGAATGGAGAAATAAAGGTATTCTTTGCAATCCACGCCCTCCACATGGTGCACGTTTGGTGACACATCGCCATATAGAAGACGACGATGTTAATTTTGTGTTGGCTACAACCCGAGAAATTGTGGGATGATTTTAGATGAACTACACGGAGTCCTTTTATGTTAGCTGATGAGCTTTTTGATCGTGGCTTAACCCGTTCAGAAGCAGAAGTTCTTTCGAAGAAAATTCAATGCGGGGAAGAAGGAGACTCACAATTCGATTTTGTAGCCTTGAGTAAAGAGTTTCTGGGGCCTGAGTATCCGTTTTCGGTTCATGAATTTTTATACCATCGTTTTGCAACAGACAATATCGTCTGGCGCCCTGATGTCAATGACATGAATAATTCAAATTTGACCGAGTTGATTCATAAATTGGGAGTAAATACTGTAGAGGATGTACATCGATTTTCGGTGAGTAAACCAGAATCATTTTGGCAATGCATAGTCGAACATTTGGGCATTTGCTTCGATAGTTCGACAAAACCCATAATGGATGACAAATATGGGTCCGAAAAAGTTACTTTTTTCCCAAAGGCCAAATTGAACATTGTGAAGAGTTGTTTTAGAGCAAACCCTAGTGAGATTGCGATTGTTTATCAGGCGGAAGGCGGTAGGATTGAGCAAGTTAGTTACGGTGAATTAGAAGAAATGACTAAACAGGTAGCTGCTGGCCTAAGGGTGTTGGGAGTTACGCCGGGATCACGAATCGCCATCGATATGCCAATGACGACTGAATCAATTGCGATCTACCTAGGTACCATTTGGGCTGGGTGTGCTGTGGTTGGAATTGCTGATAGTTTCGCGGCTGATGAAATAAGAATGCGCCTCGATTTAACTGAGCCAGTTATTGTATTTACTCAGGATGTTGTACGAAGAGGCGAAAAAATCATTCCTCTTTATGAACGTATCAAAGAGGCTAATGGACCTCTTGCGGTCGTATTGCCAGAGCTAGGATCTTTGTTAAGAGACTCATTGCGTCATGGCGATATTAGCTGGAATGAATTTATCGGAAAAGGCTCTATTGGTTGTACTATCTGCAGAAGCACAGATTATACTAATATCCTTTTTTCTTCAGGGACCACCGGCACTCCCAAAGCAATTCCCTGGGATCATATAACTCCGATCAAATGTGCCATGGATGCGTGTTTTCATCATGATATTCGTCGCGGAGAAATTGTAGCTTGGCCGACGAACCTAGGTTGGATGATGGGTCCATGGTTGATTTATGGCAGCTTAATAAACCGAGCGACTATAGCATTATATTATGGACCGCCAACCGCCAGGGGGTTTATAGATTTTGTTCGGGAATCGAAAGTGAATATGTTGGGTACAATACCAAGTATCGTCCGTACTTGGCGGGAAAAAAACGTTTTAGAGGACACAAAGCTAGAAGACTTGCGCGCCTTAAGTTCGACGGGTGAATGTTCTAACGCTTCAGATATGTTGTGGCTTATGGCCTCGGTGGGTTATAAGCCGGTTTTAGAATATTGTGGTGGTACCGAGTTGGCAGGTGGTTATCTCGGAGCAACAATGTTGCAGGCAGCTAGACCAGCTTGTTTTACTACGCCCACCTTTGGCACCGAGCTTGTTATTCTTGATGAAGCTAATCAGGCAAATAACACAGGCGAAGTTTTTTTGCGGCCTTCTGCTGTAGGAATGTCAAGAGAGTTGGTCGGCTCAGATCATGATGCGATCTATTTTGGGGGAACTCCAGTGTATGGTAATCGAATACTGCGTAGACATGGTGACGCTATTGAAAAGATAGGATCAGAGTGTTTTCGTGTGCATGGTCGTATTGATGATGCAATGAATTTGGGTGGTATCAAAGTGGGTTCAGCAGAAATCGAACGGGTTTTGAATACTATTGAGGGTCTAAGGGAAACCGCTGCTATAGGGGTACCGCCCCCTGCCGGGGGCCCCAGTCAACTAGTTCTTTACGTGGTTTTACAAAAACCCGTTGACAATTTAATTGACGTACTGAAGGATATTGTTAAGAAAAAGATTAATCCACTATTTAAAATTTCAGATGTTATTGAACTACAAGCACTTCCACGAACTGATTCAAATAAAGTAATTCGTAGAGCTTTGAGGGAATTATATTTATCTTCAAGAAAGATGCTATGATATCCCCTGCTGAAAAAATAGGAATTTGGGTTGAAGTTTTGTTAAAATATGAAGGAGTGTGGATAAAACTACAATCAGAATTGTAAGGTAATAAGCTCTGCTACGCTGTGAAGAGAGACAAGATTAACTCAGTAGTAAATTAATTTACCGCTCGATTGATGGTCTGTTCTAATTGCTCACAAACGGTTTTTATTACTTTCACCCGGGCAAAACGTTTGTCATTTCCCTCCACAATTGTCCAGGGTGCAAAGTCGGTGCTAGTTAGACCGATCATTTTTTCTGCTGCCTCTTCGTACTGTTCCCATTTTTCTCTATTTCTCCAGTCTTCCTCGTTTATTTTCCATTCTTTGTGAGGGGTATTCTGGCGAGCACGAAAACGTTTTAATTGTTCGTCTTTAGAAATTTGAATCCAAAATTTAATAACTGCTGTGTTGTTTTCGAGTAACTGTTTCTCGAAATCGTTGATTTCCGAATAGGCTCGATTCCATTCTTCGGTAGTTGCAAATCCTTCAACTCTTTCAACTAATACTCTTCCGTACCAACTACGATCGAAGATAGTTGTCATACCTTTAGTGGGCACGTGTTGCCAAAAACGCCACAAATAATGATATCTTTTTTCCTCTTCTGTTGGTTTAGCTATTTGGACTACTCTGTAGCGATGGGCCTCAAATGCTACAATTAGACGTCGGATAGCGCCACCTTTTCCCGCTGCGTCAACTCCTTCAAAGACTAAAACAGTGCTAACTCCTTTTTTGATCGACTCTATTGACAATTCATGAAGGCGCCCTCTGTATTTTTCAAGTTTATTTTTGTATGCATTCTTTTCTAGGTGTTTCTCAAGGTCAAGCTTCATGTTCGTGATGTATGCATTATTATTTTTTTTGGGGGCTACTGGTATTAATTTTTTTGTCAACAAAGAGTTTTTGTCTTGATGGGAATGAAGCAAATCTTGAAAAATCTGAGCGGCTGTGATCATTCTGTGTTTGGTATTATCACCTTTAATTTCGTGCCATTTAGCGTAAGGATAGCTTGTTTTCTTAAGTAATTGATTGGCAGAAGTTTTGAATTGATCATAGTGCTGCGCTTGCTTTTCTTCCGTTTGGGTGACACGCCATCGTGTTAAAGGGTTTTCTTTTAGCATATGTAGTCGCTTTTCTTGTTCGCTTTTGCTAATTGAAATCCACAATTTAATTATAAGGGCACCATCTTCAGTTAGTTGTTTTTCTAATGTTTTAATCCGAGATAAGTACCGTTCGTATGTTACTGAATCGCTTCTTTGGTATGCTTGGTCAGATAATGGTCGATTGTACCATGCGCCAAGATAAATTCCAATTTCACCTTTAGCCGGTAATGTTTGCCAGTATCTCCAAAATTCTGGTCTTTCTAACTCCGCAGCATTATTTTCGGCGAATTCATAGGTAGATAGGCCTCTCGGATCCATCCAGCTAGTAATGGTGTTTGCTGTGTCATGCTTACCTGCTCCACCAATAACAAGAAGTAGCGGAGAAGTCTTTTTTTTACGGAATTGGCGTTGCTCATTATATAATTTGTCGCGGAGGAGAGAGATTTGTTTTTTATATTCTGTTCGAGACAGAGAGGGGAGCATGGGATATTTTTCTAACATAGAGACATAAAAATATGTAAGGTTTTACGTTATTCACACGCATTTCCACGCGCTACATTATATTGTATAGTCAAGTTTAAATATTTTCTTATTAAACGTCACGTAAGAAAAATAGATGTGTCTTGTAGCCGTCAAAGGTGAAAAAAATTTATAAGCTTTTGGTGAGCTTAGAGGATTGTGGCTGATAACGAATTTGAGAAATTTTGTAAATATAGGAATAATTGATTCGTTGGCTTGTGGATTATAAATTGAGATCTATAGAAAGGGGTGGGTAAATGGAGATTATAGGAGGACCGTTATTTGGAGTAGCCGGAGCTGGAGAATCCCACGGACCGGGAATCTCAACCATCGTTTTCGGTTGCCCATCAGGTCTATGGATTGAACGTAGCCATATACAGAGTTATTTAGATCGCCGTCGTCCGGGGTCAAATAAATTAGGTACCCCTCGTAGAGAAGAGGATAAAATTGCATTTCTCTCGGGACTTTATTGTGAGGATCATGAAAATTTACTTTCGGGTCCTAAACTGAAGCTTCAAGTTGAGGATGCCTCTTTGGAGACTTGTGCTTATGAAAAAGGTTTTTCAACTGGCGAACCGATTGCTGCAATAGTTTTATCTGCGGCCAAACGATCTGAAGATTATACTCAATTTTTGGGGCCGGAGGGCGAGGTGCGGCCAGGACACACCGATCTGGTGAAGTTCCACCAGTCGGGTGGGTTTACTGACCCTCGAGGAGGCGGACGTTCGAGTTATAGGTCTACGATATCCGAAGTCATTGGTGGATCGATCGCTAGGATTTTCTTGGAGAAACATTTTTCGACTGTTTTACTTTCGTCGATTTGCCAGGTGGGGCCACTTGTTGCTAGATCAACTTTAAGCGAACGTGTCGAAGAGTTATCGGATAACAACGGTAATATTGATTTGGAAGAGATATGTAATCTACAAGCTGAATTATCAGAGAATAGCATTCATACAATCGATTCGAAATTTGCTAAAGAAGCTGCCGATCTGATTGCTAAAACACGTAAGGACAAAGATTCTGTGGGTGCTGCAGCCGAAGTGGTTGCTGTTAATGTTCCTGCCCTTATTGGAGCGCCACTTTACGAAAGTTTGAAATCCCGCCTAATGAGTACTTTGGGAGGCTTGCATGCGGTTCAAGCTTGTGAGGTTGGGGTTGGGCGTAATGTATCTGAACGTTATGGAAGTACGAATAATGATCCTATAAGAAATTCAGGCTATCTTTCTAATAATCATGGGGGATTATTAGGTGGTATAACTACCGGAAAACCGTTAATCTGCAGGGTTAGTTTTAAGCCAACGTCGACGATAGCTAAGCCGCAATTGTCAGTACGGAGAGATTTGGAAGAAATAGAATTCGAATTACGGAAGGGACGTCATGATCCGTGCGTTGGTGTTCGTGCCGGTGTGACTTTGGAATCTAGGATGGCGATTGAAATCATGAACTCATTAATGATGCATCAATCCGGATGTGTTGATGTGAAAAACTTTAGCCTATTCAGAGGTGACTAGTTGAGTAAGGTCGTAGAATTTTTGCATGTTAGTAGAATGCCAGATAAAGGAGATAATGTTGCGATTGCTACCACTGATTTAGAAGCTGGTATTCAGATAAATTATTGTGGAGAAATCATAACATTGGATCATGCAGTAATGGAAGGGCACCGATTTGCGGTTGAATCAATTTTGAAAGATCAGTACTTGCTTTCATGGGGGCTGCCATTTGGACGGGCTCTAATGGATATTGAATCCGGAAATTATATTTGCAACGAGGGAATGCTATCTGCTCTCGACGGTCGCTCTATAAATTTTAAACTTCCAGGTCAGGCCAATTTCGCAGACCATATTGAGCCCTATGCTTTCGACAAGGCGCGATTTTCTCCTTCTCCTCCTCTCTCCATTTATAAAGATGAGAGAACATTTCAAGGCTTTCTCCGAGAAGGTGATCGTGGTGTCGGGACTAGGAATTATATCATAGTTATGGGAACTTCCTCAAGAACTGCGGGATTTGCTCGACAGTTGTCGGCAATAATGAACCCCGTTGCAGTTTGTCATGATAATGTAGATGGGGTCGTGGCAGTGGCACATACCGAGGGGGGCAATGAGGTAGAACCAAATAATGCGGAATTACTTCTTCGCACGCTCGCTGGTTTTATGGTGCATCCAAATGTTGGCGCGGTGCTTGTTGTTGATTACGGTAGCGAGTTTATCAATAATGACCGATTGTGCGCTTACATGGAAACGAACGGATATCCGCTGAATTCCGTCCCACACCGTTTCATGAGTATTGAAGGAGGCTTTGTTGATTTCTTGGAAAAAGGTGAGACTCAGATTCGGGCATGGATACCTAATGTATCATCTAATGAGCGTAGCTCGGAGCCTTTAAAGCATCTTCGGATAGCTCTTCAATGTGGAGGTTCGGATGCTTTTTCTGGGATATCTGGAAATCCCCTAGTGGCCTGGGTTGCACGTGAATTAATTCGTTACGGTGGCACCGCAAACTTGGCAGAGACGGATGAATTAATTGGCGCTGAATCTTATGTTTTGCAAAAAGTTCGTGATTTAGAAACTGCTGAGTGTTTTCTCAATATGGTTGAACGTTTTAAGGAACGCGTAGCCTGGCATGGTGACTCAGCTGAAGGCAATCCATCTGGCGGTAACAAATTTAGAGGGCTCTATAATATTGTTCTTAAGTCAATTGGTGCGGCTATGAAGCGTCATCCTGATGTTCCGCTCGACTTTTGTATCGACTATGGAGAGCCTATGAACGAACCTGGCTACTATTTCATGGATAGTCCAGGGAACGATTTAGAGAGTATAGCTGGACAAGTTGCGGCTGGCTGCAATGTAATTTTTTTCGTTACAGGTAATGGTTCGATTACAAATTTTCCTTTTGTGCCTACGCTGAAAGTTGTAACAACTACTCAGAGATACGAAAAACTGAGTCAAGATATGGATGTTAATGCCGGTGCGTATCTGGATGGAATTAGCTGGGAGAACTTGGGCTCTGCGTTATTCGATCAGACTCTTGGAATTGCAGGGGGCGATCGTTCTTTGGGTGAAAAAGCTGATCACTCCCAAATACAGATCTGGCGTGATTGGCCTCAAAATAGTTCTGCAACTTTGAATTCGTTGCCAGATAATCCCCCCAATTATGGATTTGGTTTGAAACCAGAGGTGAATGAATTTCCTAAGGTTAGTATTGAGATGTTGAGATGTCGTGGTCATTGGGTAAGTGACCAGGTTGGTCTGATATTACCCACAAGCTTATGTTCGGGTCAAGTCGCCAAAAAAATTGCTGAACGGCTCAACCAAGAGGGAGTTGGGCGTAATTCTGGAATTTCTCGGTTTACGTCGTTGGTGCATACTGAAGGCTGTGGTGTTGGGGGTGTTGGCACAGAAGCCTTATATACGCGTTCTCTACTAAGTTACCTAAGACATCCCTTAGTCCATAGTGCGTTGCTTCTTGAACATGGTTGTGAGAAAACACACAATGATTATATGCGTAACTGTATCCTAGATGCAGGGATGGATTTGGATAGTTTTGGTTGGGCGAGTGTGCAAATGGATGGTGGTATTTCCGCTTCTATCGCTAGAGCTGAAAGTTATTTTCATGATTTGGTAACCGGTTCAAAGATTCCCGACAGAGGAAAAGTCGGTATTGAAGGAATTCACGTTGGTTTAATCAGTACTGGGGATATGCCACAGGAAGTTGCTCAATTGATGGAGTGTTTAGTTCGTTGGATTGCTGGGTCTGGTGGGATGGTGGTTATTCCCCAATTAGATAAGTTATTGCAAACAGCGGAATTTATAGATGGAGGTTTGGTTGGAATTGAGCCTCGTGCGTCACTTGCGTATGGGGAGAATTGTAATAGTTCAGGGTTGCACATTATGGAAACTCCTACTGAGCATTGGACCGAAATTCTTACAGGAATGGCGGCCACGGGTGTTGAAATGATTATGGCGCATATTGGCGACCACCCTCAAATGGGTCATCCTCTTGTTCCGTTATTACAAATATCTACAAGTGAGATGGTACAGAATTTTTACGCCAAAGATATCGATCTTGTATTGCAAGGACAGTCAAATGATTGGCCTTGCAAGGTGCTAGACCTTTTGGTTAGTTCTGCTTCCCGTCGTTACGAAGCTTGTGCAAGTCGTCATGGTAATTTTGATTTTCAGTTCACGCGAGGTTTGCTAGGTGTATCTATGTGAATTTACAGAGAAGGTATATCAATGCCGAGTTCCGTTGCGATTCTGGTAATAGCTTTCCAAGTAGGTTCGGATAGGTTGATACCCTGTTTTTCGAGTTTAGCGTAAGTTTCTTCCTCCAATTCTCCAGGCGTATAAATTTTGTCGACTCCTGGCAGAGGTTTGGCGGAGGAAACCCAACGGGCTAAACCTTCCACTTCATTTTCATACTCTGTTAATTCAATGAAATCCTCTATGTTGATAGCCAGAACCATAGTGCCACCTCCGGTGCCACTATATGATTTGGTGCAACCGGCTCTTGAGAGGGGTCCTACCAACATTTCTACCATCATTCCCAGCCCGTAACCTTTATGACCAAATTGCAAGCCACCTAATGGTGGCACAGCTGTGCGATTTGGATCAGATTTGTATCGTTCGGCTTCGGTTACCGGATTTCCACAATCATCAATTAACCATCCTTCGGGCAATGGTTTATTCAGAATATGTTTCTGTTCTATTTTCCCCCCTGCTACCACGGTCATTGTCATGTCCAGCATGAATGGTGGGGCATTGCGACGAGGAGCGGAGAATGCAATTGGCTCTGGGCGTAAGCGGCGATCAGCCGAACCAAATGGGGCCATAAAAACACCTCCGCCATTCAACCAGACCATCCCTATCATTCCCTTCTCGGCTATCTTAGGAGGGTAATCTCCAAGCCGACCTATATGAGTTGTATTATGAAGTCCAACGAACCCAAATGTTGCATCTTTTGCTTTTGAGATTGCAGTATCTAAAGCATGTGTGACCGCGACAATACCGTTGGCTCCCTTTGCGTCAATTACTTGTAAGGACGGTCGCTCTCGGATTATTTCGTGGTCTTCCCATCGGGAATATCCTTCATTTATATTTTTTACATAATTTGGGATAAGCCAGGTGCCGTGGGAATCATGACCATATAGATGGCTATCTACTAGGTGTCTGGCTATGATCTGCGCGTCGCCTTTCGGTATACCCGTTGCGAAGAAGATGTTAAATACAAACTCATAGAGCGCCCTATGGTTCAAATTTGGCACTGTGACCTCCCATCATTTTAACCAGAGAAACTTACTAGAGAAGTTAATTAGAATATTGTTTCATTAATGTTGCGAAGTGGCTAAATAGATGCATACTGTCATGTGGTCCGGGTGAAGCTTCAGGATGACATTGAATTGAGAAAACTGGTAATTCTTTATGTTGTAAACCTTCGACGCATCCATCATTGAGATTCGATCTAGTGATATTAATCTCACTAGGTAACGACGATGGATCGATTGCCCAACCGTGGTTTTCTGAGGTTATGAGTATGCGGCCCGTAGCTTCGTCTTTGATGGGTTGATTTGCACCTCGATGCCCATATTTTAAGCGAATTATTTTGGCACCGAAGGCTAGTCCTATGATTTCATGTCCTAAGCAAATGCCGAATATAGGTTTGTGCCCAATTAAATTCTTGCAGGTAGAAATAGCGTAGCGGAGTGGCCGTGGGTCTCCAGGGCCATTAGAAAGAAAGATGCCATCGGGTTTTAGTGCCAAGATTTCATTAGCCTCAGTTTTTGCTGGCACTACTGTAACATCACAACCTATTTTATTGAGACAGTTTACAATATTCCGTTTTATGCCAAAATCTAATGCAACAACGTGGTAAGAGGGATTTTCAACGGTGGCCTTATAAGAATGTCCGCAACTAACTTGTGCAGCCATATCAAGTCCATCTAGTCCGTTCCAAGCCTTAGCCTTGTTGACTAAGCTTTCTGGGTTGAGGTCTTCAGTAGAAAGTATAGCATTCATTGTACCGCGGATACGTACTAAACGAGTTAGTTCGCGCGTATCTATCCCCTCAATGCCAATTACGCTATGCTTTTTTAGATATTCGGGAAGGCTATTCTTCGCACGCCAGTTACTGTAGATTCGTGAGGATTCTTTAACTACAAAGCCGCGAACTTGGGGCTGAGAAGATTCTTCATCGTTTGGAGTGACTCCATAATTTCCAATCATTGGATATGTCATTGAAACAATCTGCCCTGCATAGGAAGGGTCCGTAAGGACTTCCTGATACCCAGTCATACTTGTATTGAAGACCATTTCACCCAAACTCTCACCGGGTGCGCCAAAAGCAGTTCCATTAAAAACTGTGCCGTCGGAAAGTGCTACGAGCGCTTCCATGTTACTTTATTAACTCCTTTAATTCGTGCCAATTGAATGTCAATATAAGTTACAATGCGGACCCTATTCTGAACAGAGATCAATGTTTCTTTAACTGTTTTCCTTGTCTTAACGCACGGGCACGCATATCGATATCGGGGTCGAATTCTCCGACAATTTCTTGCCCTACAATTGCTTCAATAACGTCTTCGAGGGTAATTATTCCAGAGAAAATTCCGTATTCATCTACAACTGTAAAAAGATGTTCATGCCGACTTAAATACTTCTTCAATAGTTCGCTGGCTCGGGCAGACTCTGGCACTACGTGAATAGGACGTTCGATACTTGAAAGTAAGGCCTGATCTTGACCATCGGCTAGCGCATTAAATACGTCATGGCGTAGGACTAAAGAAACAATTTTATCTGAAGACGAACCATCGTAAAGCGGTACTCGATTGTGGGGCCATCTACCCGCCTGTTCCCGAGCCTCTGACAACGTCAGTGTTCTATCTAGCGCAAAAACTACTGTCCTCGGAGTCATGATCTCACGAGCTCTTCGATGTTCGAGATTCAAAATGTTTGTAATAACTCTTTCCTGCTCTCCCGAGATATTTCCTGCTTTGCTACTCATTCTTGCAATGATTTCTATTTCTTCCGGTGCAATTCCTCGGTCGTTATTGCCTCTTCTCGTAATCAGATAAGTAATTGACTTGTTTAACCAGATAAAGGGACTGAAAATCCAAACTAGCCATTGAATGGGATGGGCAATAAAGCGAGCTAATGGACGTGCATAAACTACGCCAGCAGTTTTGGGGATTATTTCGGAAAAGATTAGTACACCTAATGAGATAAAGATCGTGAAGTAAGTTTCGGGTGTTTGTGGGAAAACACCAACGAATGCTGCTCCAGCAATTGCAGCACCTCCTGTATTAGCTAGGGTGTTTAGGGTCAATATGGCTGAAATGGGACTTTGTATGTCTTTGTGAAGTTTTCTGAGGATAGAGCCAGACGAGGGGTAGCTACGTGCGATAATTTCAATTTGGCTGACAGGAAGAGAGTAAAGAGCAGCTTCTAGGAGTGAACAAATACAGGAAACGACGAGGACGGTACCTGTTGAAAGTAGTAAAGTTAACATTTTAAAGCTTCTTCAGGGTTCGTTGGACAATTGGGCCGCGTAGGGTAGTTCCTTGGGAAAAAGGAACGATATTACTTTTTTAATCGCTTATTGATTAAATCATTTAATTCAAACTGCGTTACTTGTTTTTTCCCGTCAAAGACTTCCTTAAGTTTTTCGTCTGCGTTGATCATTCGTTTATTTTGAGGGTCTCGTAGTCCACGTTCATTTATGTAATTCCAAATTAACTCGTTTACCTTTTCGCGTAGTAAAGCATTTTTGCCTATGATTGCCGCCAGTTTTTTATCTGGTGTCAGCGGTTTTCCTATTGAAGGTACTGTACGATTTCGTTTGGGATTTGGTAGTATCCTTGGATCTATTTTTGGTTTCAGGACGATCGTCGTCTTAGGCTTGGCAGCATTTTTTGGTTTACGAGTAGTAATCGGCTTGTCAGTGGCCTTGGTCTTGGTTTGAGCAGTTGATTTGGCCTTGGTCTTGGTTTGAGCAGTTGATTTGGCCTTGGTCTTGGTTTGAGCAGTTGATTTGGCCTTGGTCTTGGTTTGAGCAGTTGATTTGGCCTTGGTCTTGGTTTGA
>JAYYVF010000090.1:0-25371 GCA_036343635.1 Candidatus Latescibacterota bacterium
CCGACCTGTGGCCGGCAAATTTGCTAAATAGACACGTGACAATTCCTCCATTTCAACAAAATCAAAATTACCCACAAAGGAAAAAATAAAATCGCCCATATCTTCAAAACGCTCACGGTATACAGAAAATGAACGATTCAAGTCCATTTCGTTTAGTACCTCTAACGACCATGGCCGAGCCCGAAAATGCTGAGATGCCATCGTAAGCTGAATGGTGTCACCGAAAGCTGTCTCCGGGCGCAAATCACGGTTTTCAATTGAACCCGCCATTCTATCCTTAAAAGAAGTAAATGCAATAGCATCCATCCGAGGTACAGTAGTGTAGGCATAAATCAGATCAAACAGGGTGTCGAGATCATCAGGGGAAGCAGATCCAGTAAAGCCCTCTTGATAGGTTTTCAAAACCGGAGCAACCGAGACAACCTTACCCGCCAATTTTTTCTGTAATTGTATATTATCAAATTCTCCGACGCCGCCTTCGCGAATCAAAGAAGACGCCGTTGCAGCAGCAATATAATCCTCGTCTTCAACTAAAGAATGTCCCCCCAAACTATATGCCGAAAAGAGAACTTGGTCATTTTTAAAATCGGTTTGCTTTAGTTGTACGCGCACTCCATTGTTCAAAGTCCAGATCCAAACATCAAGCTCAGGAATAGAATCTCGTTTTACTATATGCCCGGGAGGAGGTAAATTTTTTACCAGAGGTTCATCCGAAAAATCATCGTTATAGGGTTCAATCTCTTTGCTACGAATTGCATCAAATACCCTCTCAAGGTCTTTTTGGGACGGCACATACACACCTTTTCGATCTGGAGCATCAATTGTTACAACTCTATTTTGTCCCGCATTCCATTCGTTCGCCAATCCATTTACTTCATTCAATGTTATTCCTGGCAGGAACTCACTGTACATCATGTACTCTTTCTCAATACCTGGGATTGGTTCGCCAATTAAAAGGTGGCGAACATATTCGGCAGCCAAACTGCTTGAAGGGAGTTTATCACGCTCCCGATAAGCCTGTTCAAGACCGCGAAGTAAAAGCCGTTTGGCGCGACTTAACTCAGAATCTGCAAACCCATGTTGCCGTATGCGTTCCGATTCCGTCAATAAGGCCTCTAGGCCCCTTTCAAAACCATTGTTCGGGACAGCAGCCCCAAGAGACACAAATTCCTTTGTCCTTAACAAACGACCTTTACTAGAACCTGCGCCCAAAAATGGTGGATTCGACTGCTGCGTAAGTTCTCCCAATCGCTCATTAAACATATGATGGTACAAGCGCTCCACGATTGATTTTCGATACGAACGATAGGAGGATTGTCCGCTTACTTCTTGTTTCGTGTAGATATTTATAACATTACCGGTCGCCTCTACATCCGAAGCAATAGCAAACAACGTTTCTTCATGATTAGGTACAGGATAATAGTTGCGTTCCACTCCATCTTTTGCAGCAGGAATCTGTGAAAAATATTTTATTGCCAGAGATTCCATATACGAGGTTTCAAATTGGCCTACGGCCACGAAACTCATCAATTCGGGCCGGTACCAAGTCCTATAAAAAGTCTTAAGGGTCTCATGTGAAAATGTATCAAGGACCGCTTTTTTTCCTATAGGTAGGCGATGCGCATAACGAGATCCCCGCAATAATATCGGCAACTGTTGATCAAACATTCGACGATTGGCACCCTGTCCCAAACGCCATTCTTCTACAACAACGCCTCTCTCTTTATCTATTTCTTCTGAATCAAATTTTATTCCCTGTGCCCAATCGAGTAAAATCTGCATAGCTGTATCAATCACAATCGTACTGTCCATTGGGATCTGCAACATATAGACCGTTTCATCAAAGCTGGTATAAGCATTGAGGTCTGGCCCAAAACGCATACCTACCAACTCCAAATAATCTACCAACTCTTGCTTATGAAAGTTTTCCGTTCCATTAAAAGCCATATGCTCAACAAAATGAGCCAATCCCTGTTGATTTTCATCTTCTAAAACTGAACCCACATCGACGACTAAACGTAATTCTGATCTATTTTCCGGCTTTCCATTAGGACGAATTACATACCGAAACCCATTCGGTAATTGCCCCGTTTTCACTTTTGGGTCTATCGTTAAATTACTAGCCGATGTTTTAATATTTTCGGCCATTTTACGTGAGGGCTTGGCACAGCCAGAACACATCACAAAAACCGCAAATATCATACAACCCAACTCAATAAATATTCTCACATTAAACCTCCCTGACACAGACTAAACATCATTAAAACAATTTAAAATCATTATATTAGGAATAACAGCGCCTTGCTTAATCGATAAAATAGACAGAAAAAGGTAATTACATCCAATTTTGCAGAGTTACAAGTTCTTATTTAATTTTTCCCAATAAACAATTACCATAAAAGCTTCAATTGTATAGTCATGCTTTTGGGATCCTAAAATTTTTGTAAATTATGTTTAACCCTCGATAATTATCATGAATTCATCATTCCGCGTTGCTTTGACCCGAGATTTTTTAAAAAGTGACGGGACCATAAGCTTTGGTGACATAGGGCTCGATCGATTAGAGAAAACACCAGGAATAACATGGGAATTCCTAGATAAAGATAATTCACCAATACACGCCGAACAGCTATACGACTATGATGCACTACTCCTACTGGGATCTGAGATCAACGCCCAAAGCGTTGTAGACAACGATCGGTTAGCACTAATCGCACGATTTGGCGTCGGGTATGATAATGTCAACCTTAAAGCATGTACCGAAAAAGGTATACTGGTTTCTGTAACACCCAATGGTGTTCGACGACCTGTAGCTATTGCTGCTTTAACTTATGTTTTGGCACTTAGTCAAAAAATGCTTCAACGTGATTCGTTAGTCCGTACCGGCCGTTGGCATGAGCGCATGGACAATGTTGGTATTGGGCTCAACAACCGAACAATTGGCCTCATCGGATTAGGAAATATCGGCAGAGAACTCTGCGGATTGTTACAAAATTTTGGTGTTCGAATTCTGGCCTCAGACCCAAATAGTTCAGCATATCTTGCCGGTCAGTCAGGAGCAGAGTTAGTTGATTTAAGCTACCTTTTAACGAATTCAGACTTTGTAATCCTGTGTTGCGAATTAAACTCCAAAACCCACCATCTAATTAATGAAAAAGCGCTCCAAATCATGAAAGATTCATCTTACATCATAAATATTGCAAGAGGGTCAATAATAGACCAGGAAGCATTAACGCGAGCACTGCAAGAGGGTATTATCGCCGGAGCAGGTTTGGATGTCTTCGAAAAGGAACCCATAAACCCCGAAGACCCTCTTTTAAATTTGGACAATATCATTGTATCTCCACACGGGTTAGGGTGGACTGACGAATGTTTCACTAGCATTGGCCGGAATGCCGTAGCTGCCATCTGCCGTTTAGCGACAGGCCGCCTTCCTGAATTTATTGTAAACCACGAGGCCGCTCGCCATTTTTCATTGAGAGAGAAACTCCGTATTTTTGCTTCCAAACCAATTCCTGTATGATCCCCTCCTAACTAAAATTTTGACCACAGTCACTTTAGTGTAAAACATATGAATGAATCTTTAAATACTACTTCACATCCCACCAAAACTTACTAGGGTAATTATGCGAATTATAGATTCCCATGTTCACGTCCTCGATAACTATGCTCCCATGGAGCCATTTGGCGACATTGGACGAGTCGATCGCCTGCTACACCTAATGGACAATGCAGGTGTAGAAATGGCTATCATGTTGCCTGTTGTCGCTGACTTTTCACCCGATAATAATGAAGAATGTGCAAAATGGGCTCGGCAACATCCAGACCGTTTAGCAACCATGACAGATATACCATTGCATGACCCACAAGCAGCGGAATTGGTCCTAAATGCAAAGGAAACCTACCAATCCATTGGCATTAGCTATTATCCAAATACTCAAGACATTAATTGGATGCTTGAAAAAGAATATACGCTACTGTGGGAAGCATTCACTAAAACGCAGCTCGTCTGTAATCTACAGGTTACCCCCGCAAATCATACAACACTTGTTACACTGGCCGAACGATACCCTTCTATAAATTTTCTCTGTAACCATTTGGGTCTCCCTGGGGGTTTTGATAAAGATCACCCAAATTACAATCTTCTAGCACCAGGCCAACAGCTAAAAAATGTTTTTATTAAAGCTTCCGCATTCTATGCCGCAGCAGAAACGCCTGGGGATCCTCGATGTGAACAAGCATTAGGATATCTTACCGAACTTCTAAAACTCTTCGGACCAAAACGAATACTATGGGGCACCGACTGGCCGCCTACAAGTAATCATTTGACCTATAGACAAGCATTAGACATCGTTAGAACATTTTCACCTGACCTAAATGAGAACGAACTTGCTTGCATCTTGGGAAAAAATGCCGCGGATTTATTCGGTATTTAGAGGGTCTTTGTCAAAATGTACATTAAAAAAGTTTAAGTAGCCAAATAAACTAGGATCTTCTACAACCTTAAGGCACAACCAAAAATTCGAATAAGAGGTCTTTATATGAATTACAGACCGGTGGGTAGGTCAGGTATCTACGTTTCCCAACTGTGTTTTGGTACCATGTCTTTTGGTGGTGAGGCCGACGAAAAGACATCAGCAAAAATGTATCACACGTGCCGGGATCATGGAATAAATTTTTTTGATACCGCGAACGTCTATACAAATGGTAAATCTGAAGAAATCCTCGGTAGGTTGATTCGAGACGAAAGAAACCGGGTGATCATTACGTCTAAAGTATGTGGAGCAATGGGGCCAACAGCAAACGATCGTGGACTGTCGCGCCGACATATCGTCCAACAAGTAGAAAATAGTTTAATGCGGCTCCAAACGGATCGGATAGAGTTCTATTTTGTCCACAACTTTGATCAATCAACGCCCATAGAAGAAACTTTGGCGGCATTGGATTTTTGTGTCAAACAGGGTAAGATTCTGCATCCGTGTATTAGTAATTGGGCCGCATGGCAAATTTCAAAAGCCTTGGGGGTTTCTAAGCAGCACGGGTTTTCTTACATCTTCTGTATACAGCCCATGTACAATCTGGTGAAAAGACAAGCCGAAGTAGAATTACTACCGCTGGCCGAATCAGAAGGTTTAGGGGTAATCCCGTATAGTCCACTGGGCGGCGGTCTTCTAACAGGAAAATATGGAGTTGATAGACGCCCCGTACGGGGCCGTATTGTTGAAAAAGAACTGTATTCTCTACGATATAAAGAAGAAAGTTATTTTAAGTCTGCAGACCGCTTTTTAGAATACGCTACGAAAACAAACGTCCATCCTGTGACACTGGCCGTTGCCTGGGTTGGTGCCCATCCAACTGTGACAGCACCAATAATCGGTGCTCGCAACGTCGAGCAATTAATGCCGTCTTTGGACGCCGCAAATTTTGTGATGTCAAAAACAATGCGTGAGGATCTCAGTCTCCTCACACCAACACCACCACCGCCAACCGACCGCTCTGAAGTCGATACGAAATGATCGGTCAGAATACTGCTAAACTATTCCTGATCTAAAAAGGTGTAAATGAAATCCCATCCACCCTATCCAGCAAACAAACTTAAGCACTACACTTGCTATCGAGCTAGTGGTCCTATCGTTATTGATGGTTGCCTAGATGAACTCGATTGGCAGCGTGTGCCCAAATCACCACGCTTTGAAGATCTTGAAGAGCCTGGCCGCGATGCCCTTTTTGATACGCGTGCCGCAATACTGTGGGACGACAATTATCTTTATGTGGGATTTTGGCTGGAAGAACCCAACATATGCGCTACACTTTCTGAACGCGACTCCATGATATGTTCAGAAAACGATGTCGAGGTATTCATAGCAGGCAAAAATGCCTACTATGAATTTGAGTTGAACGCACTCGGTACAATCATGGAGCGGTTTTACATTTGGCAAGATGCGTATACTTCTGCTGGGTACGATAAACTTCAGGAATTTAGCCTCCTGGATAACGGCATCATAGACACTTTGGGTGGACCGTGGAGCGGCCACCGTTCAGCTCGCGGTCGTCGCTGGTGTTTCCGTTCTTGGGATATGCCAGGATTAAAGTGGAATGTAAAAATAGACGGTACGATCAACAACAGTAGCGACGTTGATCGTGGGTGGACTGCCGAAATAGCTTTCCCCTGGAAAGGTCTTAAACACTTAGCAGACAATAGACAAATTCCGGCCCGCGAAGGAGATGTTTGGCGCATGGATCTGTCGCGATTCCAATGGTTTCGTTCTGGGGGCAGCCGCACCTGTCCTGGCTGGGCCTGGAATAGCCACGGCGTATACGATTCACACACGCCAGATCGTTTTACTTTTATCCACTTCAGTGAACAATGTGTTTCTGAACTAGCCACGCATGAATAAGAAAGAGATAAATCGTACTGATGTCCCAATATTGGTGGACGGCAATTTGGACAAGCCTGTATGGCGAAACGCTTTAAAGACACAACGCTTTGGCCATATAGATGGTAGCGAACTGGGATACTTTGACACGCGCGCATCTTTTTTATGGGATGATGATGCACTTTACGCAGGTTTTTGGGCTGAAGATCACGATATTCATTGCACTCACAATGAACGGTCGGCGTTGGTTTGGCCGGAGAATACGGTTGAACTCTATATTGCCGGACCCGGCGCTTACTATACTTTAGCAGTCGCGCCAAATGGAAACCGCTCAGAAATGTTTTTCATCTGGAAGGACTCCTACAAACACGGTGGGCGCTACGACATACCGGAATTCGATTTAGCTGACAAAAAACCCATGGTTTTTGGTGGTGATTCTGGTCCGCACCACCCACGTGGAATGCGTTGGGGATTTTTTGATTGGACCTTTCCAAATCTACAGATAGCTATTGATATAGACGGTACGCTCGATGTACGAAACGACATAGATCGTTCATGGAAAGTAGAGATGGCACTTCCCTGGGATGGTATATCCCGATTGTTTGACGGGCTTATGTCCCCTATTCCGGGGACCTCTCTTTCACTTGCCTGCGCTCGGTGCCAAATGATTCAGCACCGTGGCCAAGCATTCCCATGCATATGGACGCCCGAGCCTTTGCCCAATGGCGACCTTCATGATCCAACAAATTATTTTAGCTGGAAACTGACTTAATAACGGTAAGTGGTGGTTGCCAACAAGATCTCAAATTCTTAGAATTCGGCGCCACAAAAAACTATTTTATCTCATGGTATTGTCCTAATAATTGCACGCAAAAAAGAGAGGACCTCCTATCTATGCGCCCTAATTTCCTTCGTCAGAAATTAAACAACGGTGAGCCCACATTAGGCACGCACATTCATTCTACGTGGCCGTCGATTGTCGAGGCCATTGGCCATACTGGTCACTATGATTACGTCGAATTCGTAGCAGAATACGGTCCTTTTGATTTGCACGACCTCGACAACCTGGGACGGGCTGGGGACCTTTATAATATGTCGATGATGATCAAGGTTGATTCAGAACACAGAGCTTATGTCGCCCAACGTGCCGTTGGCTCAGGCTTCCATAGCGTTCTTTTTGCGGACGTTCGTTCAGCTGAAGATGTAACCGAGTGCGTGCGGTGTGTCCGGGCCGACCATCCTAAAGAAAAGGGAACCTATGGAGTTGCCACACGTCGTTTTACCTATATGGGCTATGGTGGAAGTCAAGCATATGTTGATGCGTTACACGACATAGTGATCGTGGTTATGATCGAAAAAGAAAGTGCCGTAAATCAATTAGAAGAAATTCTCTCCGTTGAAGGTGTCGATATGATCCAATGGGGGAGTGCTGATTACTCCATGAACATCGGCCGCGCAGGAGAAAGGACCGCGCCGGAAGTAATCGAAGCGCAGGATTACATCTTCAATAAAGCCAAGGAAATGAATATCCCTGCACGAGTTGAACTAAATAGTATTGCCGATCGGCAAGAACATTTAGATAAGGGAATCAGACATTTTTGCATTGGCACCGACGTTACCATTCTTCATCAATGGTGGAAGGAGAATGGAGCTCGGTTGCGGGCAGATTTAGATTAAAAAAACGGCCGTAGCCACTCTTCTTTAATCTCCATACCAAACCCGGGTGCATTACTGGGAGTAACATATCCATCTCGGGGAATAACAACCCCCGGTATGCCCGGTAACTCCTCTAGAGGAACCCCAGGAGATGACCCGACAAAGTATTCGGCAAGAGGTGCACAGCCGGAGGCAATGCTAAAATGTTGACCGAAGGCAGTCCCACCACCCCCGTGCGGAATGACAGATATTCCAGCAGCATCGGCTACCGAAGCAATTTTCATACACGTAGTCATCCCTCCAACCCATTGAATATCAGGCTGAATAATATCAACTACTCGTTTAGAGCAGGCCCACTGAAACGGTATATGGGTATACCAGTGCTCCCCAGTCGCCAGCCCTTGCCATGGTAAACGTTGGCGTAAAGCGCAATGGGCATCAAGGTCTTCAGAGAGTAAACACTCTTCTAACCATTTTAGCCCATATGGGCGCAATCGTTCCGCCAGGCGAACGGTATATTCTACGTCAAAAGCCATCCAGCAGTCTAACATTAATTCGCATTCAGATCCGACCTCTTCACGTGCAGCCGCAACAAACTCTTCATTTTTCTGCAACCCTTCTAAGCCGTCCGCCGGACCATATGGACACGCCAATTTAAACGCAGTAAATCCAAGTTCCTTATTCCAATCCACATCGTTCCCTGTAGCATAACATCGCAGGGATTCTTTCTGTTTGCCACCGAGCATTTCATACACCGGTTGCCCTAAAACTTTTCCTCGCACATCCCAAACAGCTAAATCAACCGCACTGATTGCATAAGAGGCCAAACCAACAGTGCCATACGGTTTTGTCAAACGAAACATCATGTCAGATATTTTCTCGCCAGCCATAATGTCTTGCCCGACCAATTGTGGAGCCAAATGATCCTCTAAAACTGCGGCGACGGGACGACCGTGGACCGATGACCCTAAACCCCAAGTACCGTCCTCAAGTGTGACCTTACACCACACCGCACCCCATGAAGATGGCAACCACTGAGACCTATGTCGCTTCACATGAGGGTAACGGGACATCGGATTAGCAACTTCATCATTTTGAGTCCAACTCTCCCTTCGTGGAGAAGTTTTTTCGATGTGATCCGGATGGTCAATAGCCTTTTGCGGCGAGGTAACAGACGCCGCCCCCGGTTTTGTTGAAGGAGGCCCTGAACCCGGTATTTGAACACGTACAGCCTCTATGCTTTTAATTTTCATAAATAATACCTCCCAGTATTTCGTCCTTATACAACCTTAAATTAAGTCAGGTTTCGTAGTCCATCAAAAGAGTATTGAATAGAGAGGACCACTCTCGTTATATTAACTTCGCTTTACAAAAACAGAGGTGCGAAAATATAAAATGGCCGAATTGAAACAACGCTTGCTTTATTTACATTCCAGAACCCCCAATGTTTTTTCAAATATTATTGCTCTAAATATCATAGAGCCTATAAAGGGGGCCGATACAGAAATTGTTGCCGGAAATCTGGACTGGCCATACGAAACAGTACATGATGCGATTATAGATGGTTGGCAAATAGTGCAATTCCCGTATCTACAGGCACCCTTTGACGACCGCGAACTCGATGTTCTAGGCTACGAATTTATACTCCAAAAAATCGAGCCGATTAATGAATAAACAATTTTTGCTTGGGGATGCTCAAGTCGCAAATTTTATTGTAAATGGCTTTCATCTAATTCAACCCGATCTCCCCGGTAGATTAAATAAATCCATTGCATCCCAACTGGATATTTTAGACTATAACCCCGGTGATGCAATTACAGACGTTATCCCAGACTTAATAAAAGTAATTGAAAATGAACAAGTTCGAGGTGCTCTTGTAAGCCTCCTTGGTAATGAGTTCGAATTACAAAGCCATCGTCACTGGCACTGCAAGATGCCGCATTCCAAACATATGAACTGGCACCAAGATGGAATAAATAACCGTGATACTTTTATCAACCGATTTTTAGCTCTGTACTACCCGACGGATATCACAGCCGATATGGGTCCCACAATAATTGTACCTGGCACCCAGTTTAGAAATGCTCCAACCGACCGAATGGCCCATTATACAAATATTCGGGGGCAAGTTCCTCTTATCGTTAAAGCCGGAACGGTAGCGTTAAATCACTATGACTTATGGCACGGAACTGCCGCGAATACAACTAACAAAAAACGACATATGATCAAATTTCTTTTAAGACGGACAAAACAAAACGACAATCCCAGCTGGGATCACGACCCTGAAAACCTTAGAAAAGCTACCGACTGGGATAGCCGGGCTAAAGCGGAAGACCCTAATAATATTCTATCCTTTTCTAATCCGCTTCAGGTCTCTCAAACCGACCATTACAAAGAAAGAGAGATCCGGAAAAAAAATTGGAACTATCTACTAGGAAATATTTAATAATCCACACGCGACCATTAAGAGAGCGAATATCCGATGAAAATTTCAGAAATTAAAACAGCCGAAGTTCAAATAAAGGTCGATAAAAAGCCGACCTACAAATATCACTATGTACGCATTTATACCGATGAGGGAATTTACGGAACGGGCGAAGCAAGTCACGTTGATGGAGGATGGAGAGGGTCTACGCAGACCATGGCTCAGCAACTCATCGGTAAAGATCCACGAGATGTGGATGCCTGCTTCGAGGGCATTCGAAGAAGCTATATTTTCCGTGGCGGAATGGCCGGTCTTGGTATATCAGCGTTAACGGGCCTAGAAATTGCCCTTTGGGATTTAGCTGGCAAAACACAAGGCATACCGGTATACCGTTTGCTGGGCGGAAAGTTTAGAGATTCGGTTCGACTTTATGTTGATAGTGCTATGACCAATTGTCGCGAACGTGCTGAAGAAGCACAGTCTAAGGGATTTACCGCAATTAAATTTGATCTCGATGACGCAAACAACCCACACAAACTAGATGCATGGAACTGGTCTGTTTCACCGCAAGAATTAGAGAGCATGGTTGAACAGGCTTTTGCTATACGTGAAGCAGTCGGACCGGATATGGATTTAGCTATTGATTTGCACGGACGCTACGATGCCACGGCAGGGATGAAAATCGCCCACGAACTCGAAGACCTGAACCTTATGTGGCTCGAAGAACCAGTCCCACCAGAAAATATTCAGGCGATGGCCAATATAACACAGGCGACCAGTACTCCCATATGTGCCGGAGAAAATGCCTATCTTCGATATGGGTTCCGAGAAATCATAGAAACCCAGGCAGTAGATATAATTATGCCTGACATTTCAAAATGTGGTGGCTTAAGCGAATGCCGAAAAATAGCTAATATGGCTGAGACCTATTACATACCCTTTGCTCCCCACAATAATTCTAGTGCACTTAGTACTGTTGGCGACGCTCATGTATGTGCCAGCGTGCCAAATTTCCTAGCCCTCGAATTTCACCGTTTCCATGATCCGACATGGGAACACGTAATCGAGTCGAATCAGGATGTAATTCAAAATGGGCATGTGCAATTAACAGAAAAACCTGGCCTGGGGGTAGAATTAAATGAGTCTTATTTAAAAACAATGCTCGAGGAAGACGAGCCGCTTTGGCAATAAATAATGCCCTTTAGCTAAAGCGACAAGAGACCTTATGTCTCTTGTCGCCGGGAGGGTTTACGGGGTATAAATATTGATATACCCTTAAGCAGAAGACACCCGTTGCATATTTTTGTTCCCGGAAAAAATATTCTACAGCAGTATTCCCTCTCTGTAATCCGATGGAATATATCGCCACTAATTTAACACGCGTCTTGAACTGCTTTAAAGTTTCAAAAACCTTGCATCCAATATCCTAATTAACAAGTTTTTGAAATCAAATATTTTTATCAGTTAATTCCATATCGCGAGAAACATGTCCAAGAAAAATAGGAATCGCGCCAAGCAAGCGGACAGAGATACCGAGAGTATTAAGAAAAATATAAATTCCAATTTCCTCAATTCCTAGACCCACTTGGTTAAAAAGTAATGCTATCAAACCCTCTCGGATGCCCACCCCGCCTGGAGTTAAGGGTAATACAACAACTACTACTTCAACCAACGCCAATATGGCAGCAAGAGACCAAAACATAAACGTCCCGTTTATTGCATAAACAACAAGAGCGGTGCCAAAAATCAATAAAACCTGCAAAAAAATTGTTAATAAAAAAGCCGAAAACATTGTAAGTTTATGGAAACGGAAAATAAAAATTGCCTCGCGAATTTCTGATAGAGACGATACTACAGTAGCTGGCAGATAACGTTCAAATAATAAGCGTATCAAACGAGTAACACGTTTAGAGAATGAAAGACAAACAGCCATTAACAAACCAAGTGCAGCAACCAAGAGTACGAGTCCTATTTGTGAATTCCAGTAACTTAATAGGTGACTTTCAATAAAGAAGCCAACTAATCCAACAAAAACCCATCCTATCATACCCATCAGTTTTGATAGCCACGTAGATCCCCATACAACGCCGTAATCAACGCTTTTCGATAGCAGATAGGCACGAACAACCTCTTGAGCGCTTGCACCGGGAAGTATCAACGAATAGAACGATGCTGCAAAGTGATATTCTAGGGTCCTGCCCAAGGAGAGGTCCGTCGCACAGGTACGAAGCAACATCCACCATCGGACACCCTGCAAACACATCGCTGGAATCAACAAAAGCATAGGAAGTACAACCCATGAAGGTAACATTGATAATGTTGACAACAAAGTAGGATAATCTATTTGTATATATATCCAAACAAATGGACCAGCTATTGCAATAACACGTAAAACGAATTTGGCCCAGTTCCACAGATTATTCTTTAGAGCCTCAAAATGTAGCACCTAAGCCCTCCAGATTTTTTTCTGTCATACCCCAGAGCAAAATAGTAATTATCTTCAGGCACAAGAATTTGTAGATCCCTTTTAATTTGATTCACTATACATCCTTAACAGATCCGTCTGAAGCATAGCAATCAACTTGAAAGTCCCGTTTTCGCATCGGACTTTCCAATAGAGCCTTCTCATTTAACTCCACGCCCAACCCTGGTTCATCGGGAACAAATAGACAACCCTCATTAACAATCCACGATTGGCACATGGCTTGATCACGATAAGGATCCTGCCGAACATATTCGAGGATAAGGAAATTGGGGATTGCTAACCCTAAATGGGCAGCCGCGGCCGTCGATATCGGTCCCTGGGGATTGTGGGGAGCAACCTGCACATAATAAGCTTCAGCCATGGCTGCAATTTTTCTTACCTCACTAATGCCACCTGCGTGGCAAAGATCCGGTTGAATAATATCTAACAAACGTTTTTCTAAAATCGACCTAAATTCCCATTTAGAATAAAGCCTTTCTCCCGCGGCCAAATCCATTGGAGGGTCTGCTTGCCGAAGACGCTCAAGTCCTGTTAAATCATCCGGCTGTACCGACTCCTCGAAAAAAAATAAATCAAACGGTGAAAGTGCTTTCATCAACCTTGTCGCCGAAGCGGGCGTTCCTCGACCGTGATCATCGACCATTATATCAATGCTGTCCCCAACCGTATTCCTCAGTCGACCAATCCGTTCAGCAAAAAAATCTATGCGATCGCGCTCTGGCAACAATCCATCTCCCGTCCAGGCTCCGGTCTTCATGGCCGTAAATCCATCCTCTACATCACGTTTTGCCTCTTCCTCCATTCGGTTGGGTTCATATATACCGACATGCGTATACAAACGAATAAAATCCCTTACCTTCCCGCCCAATAATTGGTAAACGGGAACATTCCATGCTTTTCCGCGAAGATCCCATAAGGCTTGATCGATTCCCGCTAAGGCAGAGTTGTGAACGGGGCCTCCTCGCCAAAATGCATGTCGATACAATGACTGCCAAATGTGTTCAACCCTTGAAGGGTCATGTCCAATTAGCTGTTCACCCATCCGCTCTATTTGAGCCATCACCACATCCTCTTTCCCCTCAAGAGTAGCTTCACCCCATCCACACAAATCTGTATCAGTCTCAATCTTTACAAAAACCCAGTTACGCAATCCGGCCCACGATGCAAGGGTGTTAATGGCCGTAATCTTCATTTTGGTTCACCCTCCTTTGACGTATATTATTCACCCTACAAAGGTTCCTCATTAATATAGCTTGATTAACGTAAGACAACACGCTCATCTACTATGTAAGCTTTTCAGGTTATACGTTTTGCATATTTAGCTAGAAAAGGGAAGGACGTAATCATGCAATTTGATACACTACTAAAGGGCGGTCATTTAATCGATCCGCACAACGGAATTAACGCTCTTAAAGACGTAGCCATTTCTGACGGACGAATTACTGCTATAGACAATGATATACCAACCAGTAGTACAAAACAGACTGTTGATGTAGGGGGACTCTTTCTTACTCCGGGGCTAGTAGATATCCATACGCATATGTATGCAACCCCTGGCTGGAAAAATGCTTGGGCCGGAGATAACAGTATACTTCCCGACGGATTTTCTTTTCGCAGTGGCGTAACAACCATGGTCGATACGGGAAGCGCTGGCTGGCGAATCTTCCCAGATTTCCGAGAGCGTGTACTTTCTCGCTTTCAGACACGTATGTTTGCCTTCCTTAATATAGTTGGAATGGGAATGGTCCATACAGATATGGAACAAAATATTGCCGATATGGACGTTGAACGCACTGCAGACGTTATGAAAGAACACAACGACTTTATAGTGGGCTCAAAAACCGCCCACTATAAAGGTCCCGAATGGATCTCAACAGAGTCTGCCCTCCGTGCCGGTCAATTAGCAAACATGCCGGCTATGATCGATTTCGGTCTATTTCCACGAGAACGACCTTACTATGAACTTGTGACTGAACGTATGACCGAGGGTGATATCAGTACTCATATGTTTCTCGGCGACGTACCGTGGTTAGATAGCGAGGGACAGGTTTTACAATATTTATATAAGGCCCGCGAACGGGGAATAATATTTGACGTAGGACACGGAGGTGGCTCTTTTTATTGGCGAAATGCTGTGCCTGCTATAGAACAAGGATTTTATCCCGACTCCATCTCAACGGATCTCCACACAAAAAACATGAACGAAGACATGTTTGATATGGTTACAGTTATGTCGAAATTCCTCATCATGGGCATGCCTCTTTACGAAATAATTCGTGCTTCGACAATAAATCCAGCAGTTGAAATAGGACACGAGGAACTCGGCCACTTAAGCATAGGATCCTTCGCAGATATCGCGGGACTAAAAATTTCGGAGGGAGATTTTGGCTATACGGATGTAGCAAGCGGTCTGTTGCGGGGAAACGAAAGAATTACCTGTGAGCTAACTCTTAAAGACGGAACGGTAATGTGGGATTGGAATGGGCGTATCGGGATCGATTACAAAACTCTCGAGCCCATGTATGGAGTACGTAATCCAAATGGACTGATACTTCCTCCAACAGCTTGACACATTAACCATAATATCATCGTAACCATGTTGACATAGAAATTCTCTATTACAAAAAAATAAGGCGAGAAATCAACTATGTTTCGAGTAATACTCTTCTATTTTTTTATTACCTTTTTGAACCTTGACGCCGAAGAGCTTGCAAGCTTTTATGCGATGGGCGACACTCCATATGCCATAGAGGACCATGCGTTGTTAATTGCTCAATTACAAAATTTACCAATCAATGATGCATTATTCGCTGTTCATCTCGGCGATATCAAGACTGGAAGTTCCAAATGTGAAGAACCCGTTTATTATCGCGTAGCAGAATACCTACGAACATCACAATTACCGATGTTCATAATAGCAGGCGATAATGAGTGGAACGATTGTAAGAGCCCTAAAATGGCATGGGAGTTTTGGATAAAACATTTTATGCACTTTGACATGCATTGGGAAAATCCATTCTCCATCACAAGACATCCTGACCGAGGAGAATTATTTGCATTTCTTTACAACCGCGTCCTTTTTTTAGGAGTAACTGTGGTGGGAGGAAAAGTACACAACCGTTTGGAATGGTCTCAGCGACATGCTGACTGTTCTAAATGGATAAATTCGAATCTGGAAAAATATAAAGGCAAGTTTCAACGCTTAGTCATTTTTGGACACGCGACCCCAACCTCCAAACATGAAGATTTTTTTGATAAACTTAGTAATTCAGCAGAAAAAATTGATACACCCGTATTGTACATTCACGGCGACGGACACCGGTGGATTCAGGATTATCCGTTTGAAAGCATGCAAGTAATGCGTGTACAGGTCGCCCAAGGAGGCATCGCTCCACCGGTACGTGTCAGCATCACTGACAACCTGGAGATTCCTTTTGTTTTTGATCGCCGTCTCCCCTAAAGAGTTTGAAAGAAGTGGGAAAACCGATCGTCCCTGAAAAATATTATATCGTCTATAGCTTCAAGCAAACACTCTGTAATGGGCCCAGGAGCAAGTAACTCATGGTCTTCAAACCGATAAACCGGATGTACTTTCACGCCGCTATGAGCTGTAAATATTTCATCGGCAGATCTTAAGTCCTCCACTCGGATTTCCTGTTCCAAAGTTGTTATTTTCAAATGAGGTACCACTTCTAATATTGTCATTCTAGAAACCCCTGAGAGAATCCCTCCCAAAGGTGGCGTTAACAACATGCCATCTTTTACTAAGAACACCGATTCCGTAGATCCTTCAGCTACAAATCCATTTTCATCTTGCAACAACCCTATATCGAATCCTCGATCAAGAGCATCTTTGCGGGCTAAATAACCATTTAAATAATTTCCAACAGCCTTCGCTTCCACGGGCACAGTTGAGGGGTGTAATTTTTTCCACTTCGACAAACAGGTGCTTATAGGAGTTGGGTCATCAAGGTGTAATTCGCCGCCATTGGGAATAGCAAAAACTGCTACGTCAAGCGGAACTTGGGGAACAAGATCGACAACAGCCTCATGTCCCCAGTATGCCATAATTTTAATCAGTCCACGACCGACATTATTTGCCTTTACTGTCTGGGAAACGGCCTCTGCAATTTCTTTGCTACAATATCTTATTTCCATACCAAGCAAGGCTGCACTATGTTCAAGTCGCGCTATATGTTTATCCAAACGAAATGCTTTAGGTCCTGTCGGACTTTCGTGCACTCCGAGCGACTCAAAAATGGCTGACCCGCGGGAAAAACTATGTGACAAAATCGGGACTTTGGCATGCTCACCAGTAGTCATCGTTCCATCCATCCAAACAAACCGCTCGGCATTCATAACACTTCCTTCATAATCCTTTGATATAAATACAAGTATATCGAGATACCCAAATCAGCGACTTCGAACAGAAAATTAAAACCGATTCATCTAATAAAAGATCACACTCCGTTTCTCAATTCCATTGACGTGTGCATTCACTCGACAAAATTTCATTAAGGCGAGAAGACATCGTTTGGGTTAGGTCCGGTCTATCACACGCAATATTTCTTTGTTGTCCGACATCCGTCTGGAGATTATATAGCTGGGCTTCCAACGAATTACCAAGCTCTATATTCGTATTTTTGTTGATAGTGTGCCCCTCGTAAGGAGGAATGTAAACCCACTCATTTCTTCGTAAAATCGTTTTTGCCTTTGTACCTTCCACGACTAATTCTATTCTTCCAATTTCATCTTTTCCTAGCAATGTGTCTGCAAGTGGCATACTGTCCGGAGCATCCTCCACTCTCAAATCTTGACCAATTATCGATGCGAAACAAGCATATAAGTCCACCTGACTAATTAAGGCATCCGAAGAGCAACTCTCTATTTGGCCCGGCCAACTAACAATGAAGGGTACCCGCGTCCCCCCGTCGAACATACTATATTTGCCTCCACGTAGGCGTCCCGTGGCAGTGTGAGAACCATTTAATTCTTCAGCTTTATCTTTGTAGCCATCGTTAAGCACGGGACCATTATCACTAGAAAAAACTATCATAGTGTTTTCAGTAATTCTCAAACGATCTAAGGCTTCCATAATTTGACCTACGCACCAGTCCAATTCAGCAATGACGTCGCCCCTCGCCCCCAGTTTTGTGGATCCTTTGAAACGTTTAGAAGGTAATCGAGGTACATGGGGTTGGTGAAACGCATAGTATAAAAAAAATGGATCTTTACTGTTGTTATGAATGAAATCAACAGCTCTTTCAACAAATGTCTCAGCCATTAATTCGTCGTCCCATAAGGCCGCTTTCCCTCCCCGCATATGACCAATACGACTCACTCCATTAATAATAGCAGCATCATGTCCATGGCTGTATTCGAGACTGAGCAATTCGGGATTATTACGGCCTGTCGGCTCTCCGGTAAAGGCTTTTTCCCAATCGTAGGTCACTTCAATCGGATCATCACCTTCTAGACCAAATACTTTGCGGTTTTCAACATATACACACGGGACCCTGTCGTTAGTCGCCGCCATAATAAATGATTCATCAAAACCAACATCATTAGGCGTTGACGATATTGTACTATTCCAATCAATATTATCTCTTCCGAGACCCATGTGCCATTTCCCAACTACCGCTGTATGGTAACCAGCATTTTGAAACATGCTTGCCATTGTTGGCGTATCTGAATTGATAATGTTGCTCGCATCCCCCGCCAAAATCGAAGCACGCGGATTACGCCATGGATACGATCCTGTAAGTAAACTATATCGAGACGGTGTACAAGTGGCTGCCGTCGCATATCCCTGACTAAACAAAATACCTCGTGAAGCAAGTCTATCTATATTTGGCGTCTTAATGTTGGTAGCTCCATAGCAACCTACATCACCGAATCCTAAATCATCCGCGTACATAATAATGACGTTAGGATCTTTCTTTTCTCCCATACTCGATTCTCCCTTCATCAAGAATCAAACGATGGTGACTTAATAAACCGGAAGTCTTACAGCAAAAACCTTTATCCTATATGTGAGCTTCATTAAACAATTTCCCGAGCATTCCGATCCGGTAAATTGGATAGGCGTGCATGTGGTAACGTCTGATACCAATAAGCAACGGATGATATATCATCTTGCAAAGGAAGGTATCTTCCCTCACTTCGCCAACCTAACGCTTGCATTGTTACCTTTAAGTTTGATTTGAAAAAAATGGGATCCTGGATGTGGAACCTATATAATGTCATCCTAGCCCCTGCTTCACCCGACTTCTTAAAGGCTTGTTGAAAGCCTAAATATGGTGCAGAGAAGTTATCGCCAAATCCCCAAGCACCTCCAAAATAATCTTCCGTTCCCGTTCCACATATACTTGGAAAATTACTGTCCCCATCAATAAACATTTTAATTTCTCCTTCGCCCCACCACCCGGTATTGTTTTGTTGCCATGCCATAAATGTACCAACGTATTGCCCATGCCCCTTTACACCATCCAATATTAAGTAGTCGTCGCCGTATCGTAATGGATTAGTGCGTTGCCAAGAAGCATGAAAATAAAGTGCATCGTCCGGAACCTCTTCTAACGAATAATTTATAGTATAGAAAAGTCGACATTCCTCAGTTGCGGAATTATTTTCGACCGTAATAGTAGCATGTTTCTTAAACGACATCGGAAAATAAATGTTCATCCCTCCCATTGGATTAACATTGATAGGTAATGCCGTTATATTTTGACGTGCTACCCAGGAATTACAGAAAAAATCACCCAATGGAGCTTCGACAGAAGGGACCTCCTGCCCATCCCAGTAAATCCGCAAAATGGTGTCCCGATAGAGTTTTTCACTCAACGTAAACCACATATGTCGAATAACCCCTGGCCCACTATGATCCATAAGGGAAACTGCTTGTCCAGGTTCCAAGGTAATACATGGACGAACTTTCCATCCTTGACCAAGTTCACGGGCAGGACCTTCCCCGTTCGTCTCTTCCATACCGCCCTTACCTTTTTCACCGGAAGGATTCTCCGCACTAAGTGACCGCGATTCTGCATTCCGTTTCAAATTTATATTGCTCAGGTCGATATTCATCACTTACCTCCCATTTTGTTAGTCGTAACGCATTTGAATATTTTTTTATTAAGACAAGGTGATGCAGTCCGCAAGAAATCGCAGCTTCTAAATGTCTCGCCTCTTCTTAAAATACACATTCAATAATAGCACCCCTTGTCCATTCTGCAATTTGACTTGGTTTTTATATCGTTCGATTATAAATAATAACGGAGTGCAAACCTATCCAGGATAAACCACATGCATGTATACGATGAAATTGATATTCCGCGCATCATCAATGCTGCCGGAAGTATGACGTATCTTGGCGGTTCCCTGATACATCCTGATATTTTGGAAGCGATGCGGCAAGCTGGTGAAGCCTACGTCTTTATTGATGATTTGCTCGATTGGGCAAGCTCTGAGATCACCAAACAGACTGGAGCAGAAGCTGGTCTTGTAACAACCGGGACCACTGGGGGTATAATTTTATCCGCTGCTGCATGCTTAACAGGTATGGATGCTGAACGAATGCACGAGCTTCCAAATACTAACGGATGGGCCAATGAATTCATTATCCAGTCACAACACCGCATTAGTTTCGATCGAGCAATACGAACGGCAGGTGGAAAAATTGTAGAGGTCGGTCATCGAGAATGCACACAGATTAAAGATGTTCGAGCTGCTATCGGTGAAAAAACTGTTGGAATATTTCACACGATCCTTGATCCACAGCCCGCAGTACCTTTAAAGGAAGTCGTAAGGCTTGCTAATGAACACGCTCTCCCAGTTATCGTAGATGCCGCAGCCGAATTGCCACCCGTTTGTAATCTGCAATCTTTCCTTTCTGAAGGTGCTGACCTAGTCATATTCAGTGGCGGAAAAGCTATGTGCGGACCAAATGACACCGGAATTTTATGTGGGCGTGCAGACTTAATAAAAGCCGCGAGAGCTCAAGCTTTCCCGAATGCTGGAATTGGTAGGGCCCTCAAAGTGAGTAAAGAACAAATAATTGGTCTGATATATGCACTACAGAGATTTGTACAAATAGATTGGAAGTCCGAGCAGTTTCGTTGGGAAAAAGTCTGCGAAAAAATTCTCCATCGATTAAAGAATATTAATTGCACAAACATTTCGATAGCCTATGCAACCCACGGAGCACGACCTCTAATCGTCCCACGCGTATGTCTTACAATCGATCCTATTATGCTTGGCAAAGATCTTTCTCAGATTGACCACCAACTCGAGCGAGGGAAACCGGCTATCGCAGTAGTCATGGACGAAAATAAAAACGAAATATGGCTAAATCCTCAGCACCTTCACAATAATGAGATAAATGATATGTGTTCACGCCTAATAGCAGTAATTGGATCCAGAAAAAATTAGAATGTTAACTAGTCAATTCTCGCATTCGCTCCACACAGCGAGTGAGAGCAGGAACCGGATTTTCCACATCTGCTTCATATTCAATTACAGCCATCCCATCAAAATTATCTTTTTCCAAGGCTGAAACAAACGACTTAAGATCTAAGTTCCCTTCACCAACCACCACATCTTCCCACATTCCTGCACGATCAAATACAAAATCTTTATAGTGTACACCATATATTTGGCCTGAAAAATCATTCACCCATTTTACAGGGTTTCCCTGTTGCGGTCCTATTTGCATTGCCCAGGCAGTATCAATACAAAGACCAATTTCGGGGCCACCCAAACCCACTAAGTGTTTCAGTACACTAGGTTGGCCGCCGAAGTGGTAACCCCCATGGCTATGTATACCAACTTTGATACCAAATTCTCTGCTCCAAGACCGAACTTGGGTTATTGCACTAGCATAAGATTCCAATTGAAAATGACAAGAAATATGTTTAGCTCCAGCTATAGCAGCACACTCGAAAAAATCACGATCCGACTCGATACCGGTAAACGTCTGTACACCAATTGAAACAATTTTCACACCCGTATCGTGATATATTTTTACCGTTTCTTTCCATTCCTCAGGCTTATTAAAATCAGCGTGTACCGCACAAACCTCAATGCTATTGACTCCAATATTCAACACTTTTTGTGCCACATCCGCGTTATCCTTAAAATTCCGAAAACAAAAACTCTGAACGCCATATTCCAATGCAGTGCTCATATTACCTCTTTCGTTTAATCAAAAAAATTCGGCAAATTCGTACATTGCTACAAACAATTAAACACATTACACAAACTAAATACCTGCACCACCATCAACAGTTAACATTGAACCTGTGATCATCGAGGCGTCGTCCGACGCTGCAAAAAGAAATGACTTAGCCACATCCTCAGACGAACACAACCGCCCCAAAGGCGTAGCTGCTTCACGGTTTGCGTAGTTTTCTGGATTATCAATACTAGTTTGCCATGTATTTGGGCTGTGATCTGAGTCCTCACGAATAAAATTAGTATCCACGTGGCCTGGCGAAATTAAAACGCACCGTATCCCGTAACGAGCGTAGCTTGCTGCCACACTCCGAGTGAGTGCCACCAAACCAATTTTACTCACTCCATATGCTGGACTGCCAGCCCCCTGACGTAATGAGGCCAGCGAACCTATGAACAACACGACCCCTCTTCCTGAACGCCGCATAGCAGGAACTACTGCTTTCACCCCGACAAAACAAGCTGTTAAATTAATATCTATGATTTTTTGCCACATCTCTAGAGTTTGTTCGTCAAAATCAACACGGATGTTAGCGCCTGAAAGGTTTGCCATAATGTCTAATTGGCCCCATGTTGATTCAACCTTTTCTACAGCATGGTTCCAATCAACTGACTCACACACATCTAATCCTATGGACATTGATTGACCACCTTGTTCACAAATCTGCTCGGACACCTCCTGCGCTCGATTTTTGTCGACATCGGCCACACAGACAGCAGCTCCATTTTTGGCAAAAGTTCGAGCCACGGAACCACCTATGGATCCTGCACCTCCAACTACAAGTGCTACACGTTTTTTAAGTCTCATATCCAAACCAAATTGAAAGATTTCCGATACTTAAGGTGAGTAGTTCAGGCGATGATAGACTAACGTTCATACTCTGTCAATAGGATTAGCTTGAACAAGACCTTCTTTTTTGTAATCTTGATACATACAAACACATCGTCTTCAAGGAGTGATATGATGGTCAACTTATATGAACATACCGTAATCACCATAGAGGGAGAAGAGACCACCCTTGAATGTTTCAGGGGTAAAACGTTGCTTGTGGCAAATGTAGCTAGCGCATGCGGTTTAACTCCTCAATATTCCGGATTGCAAAATCTATATGATCAATATTCTACTCGTGGTGTGACAGTGTTAGGGTTTCCGTGTAATCAGTTTGGATCACAGGAACCTGGATCAGAAGACGAAATCAAGACGTTTTGCACAACGAACTACCATATAAAATTCCCCATGTATTCCAAAATTGAAGTAAACGGAAACCATCGACACCCATTGTACAAACAGTTAGTTGGTGATGGAGAAGATATAAGCTGGAATTTTGAGAAATTTCTTGTGAGTAAAGACGGCCTCTCAGTCCAGCGTTTTTCCCCGAAAACGGCACCCGATGATCCAATCTTAATCCAAGCAATTGAGGAAAGCCTCAACTAAAATGACTGCGCCGAATATTATCCTGATGCTTATAGATGACATGGGATGGAAAGATTTAGCCTGCTATGGCAGCACTTTCTACGAGACTCCAAATATAGACCGATTAGCATCAGAAGGCATGCTTTTTACTGATGCATACGCAGCTTGCCCTGTTTGCTCTCCTACACGAGCAAGTATACTAACGGGAAAATATCCAGCTAGTATTGGAATTACGGATTGGATTGACGCAGGTAATCAACTACACCCAGCCCGCGGACGCCTAGTGGACGTGCCATACCTCAAGCGGCTCCCACAATCGGAATGCTCACTCGCTAACTCCTTGAAACTTGGTGGATATCAAACTTGGCACGTAGGGAAATGGCATCTTGGTGATGAAGGACATCTTCCCCAAGATCACGGTTTTGATGTCAATATCGGTGGTGCACACCAAGGTTCGCCAGGGCGCGGTGGTTACTTTAGCCCGTGGTCCATTACCCCTTTGATCGACGCTGATGTTCCTGATGGAACATATCTCACGGATTACTTGACCGACGAAGCCGTAAAACTCATTGAACATAGGAACGAACGTCCATTTTTTCTGAATTTCTGGTACTATCAAGTACATACGCCTCTGCAGGCCAAACCTGAAAAAATCGACAAGTACACGGACAAAGCCCGTAGTCTAGGGCTTGATCAATTACAAACCTTTTCTGAAGATGAGTACTTCCCCTGCGACCACAAAAAAGACCAGAAGGTAAAACGTAGGCTTCTACAGTCAGACCCTGTCTATGCTGGTATGATAGAAAGCCTAGACGAAAGTGTTGGGCGCATCTTAGATATCATCGATAGCGAAAAAATTACAAACGAAACAATAATAGTTTTCACCTCTGACAACGGTGGCCTGGCCACCGCAGAAGGTTCACCTACCTGTAATACTCCATTGGCAGAAGGCAAAGGCTGGATGTACGAAGGTGGCACTCGTGAACCCTTACTAATACGGTGGCCAAACCATGTCGCACAGAACACGACATGTTCAACGCCGGTGTCTAGCCCTGATTTCTATCCTACATTACTAGAAATTGCAGGCCTTGATTCAAAACCCGATCAACAGCTTGACGGTATAAGTATTCTCCCCCTGTTAAACGGAGAGGACACCCTTGATCGGGATGCAATCTATTGGCACTATCCTCATTATGGAAACCAAGGTGGTACACCAGGTTCATCCGTTCGTTGCGGAGATTATAAACTGATAGAGTTCTTTGAAGATAATCGGGTTGAGCTTTACAATTTACGAGAAGACATTGGAGAAAATAATAACCTGGAGGAGCAGGAACCAAAGATTCGTAAACAGCTTTACGATTTGTTAATCGCTTGGCGGAAAAAAGTTGAAGCGAAAATTCCTCAAACAAATCCGAACTGGCACGAACAAACAATATAAAACAAACAATATAATTAGAATAGAGATCATCCAAATTAATGAAGGAATCCGAAAAAGGTCCCTATGGCAAGCCTAGGTGTAGAAGTAGCTGTAATAGAATCCAAGCAAATCTTGCTGACTGAAAGACGCGATTTCCGCATTTGGTCCTTACCAGGCGGAGGTGTCGAAAAAGAGGAGTCGCTTGCGGATGCTGCCGTCAGAGAAATCTACGAAGAAACCGGCTTAACTATTGAAATAAATTCCGTAGTGGGTGTCTTTTCACGCCCCGCCTGGTTTAATGGTGGAGACCATGACATAATTTTTTCCGCAAACCCAATTCATGGCAACTTACAACAAACGACCGATGAG
>JAYYVF010000091.1:0-9484 GCA_036343635.1 Candidatus Latescibacterota bacterium
CAATTAGCTTTTGGTCTAAAATCGGTCATATAAATGCTTGGAAACAGAATAGAAGTTTAACTGATTTTTTCCGACAAGGGCTCTTTGATGTCGGGGCTGAAATATTAACCCCGACCGATTCAACATCAATAATCACCTTCAAATTTAACAATATCCACTACCTAAATCTCCAACAAAAACTTTGGGAAGAACATAAAATACGACTGCGTGGTATTTATGAAGGTGAATTGAATGCGTTGCGAGTATCCATACATATTTACAATTCTTATGATGAAATAAAAAGAGTAATAAAAGCACTCCAATCAGCCATCATAGAGATTAGGCAATGAAGTTACTTGCATTTTTTGCGACACTTTGTATGATTTATATTGAAAGCAGATAACTACATAAAGGACATAAATGTATGCCACTTTTTCTTAAGAAATTTTTCTTCGATCATGACGAGCAGATACGCGACATGCTTACATTAGGGGCCATGTTCGCCATTATAGCGTTAACATTCCTGACAATAAACTTTGCTTCGACGCTTGCCACCGATACCAATAGCAACCACTATGAAACAAATTATGGTTTGAAAGCTGCTCTTATCAATCAACCTGCCGCGCATCAAAATTATTAATCAAAATGGTAGCTGAGTTACAGATTTTGATATAAGCGCAATGGCGACCGCCGACATACCTACCAGCCCCATTCCACAAGCATATCCAGCCAAAAGTACGGGCGCGTACCGACGCCACACCTCGACTCCGAAGCGTCTCTCTAGAGAATAGCGTCCAATTAAGGCACCGATCATTTCTGGGATAAGTAGATGGGGCAAACCGGATAAGCCCCGAACAAATCCGTAAATCAAAGAGACCGGCAGCCGGAGCAGGGACAAAACTGCAAAGCTACCTCCTGCAAAAGAAAATCCTCCTACTATCCACCATCCTTTTATGGCTGTATCAAATAGAGTTTCACCGCCCATTGTAGCTGAATACCATAAACATTGTCGCAAAGCAATAAGATGCCAGTACGTTTGGGCATACTGAAAAGCGGGCGAAGGAATGGGGCCCATGCTCCAAATAAGTTGCCAAAAAATAAAACCGCAGACTAAGCTCAAAGGTAAAATCAATAATTCAGCTTTGAGAATAGAGGTGAATCGTGTTCCCGTGAGCTCTACTTCGCGAAACAACTGGGCCCGACGCCCGTGATCCGCATAAGGAATGGGAGCAAACCAGATATCCACACCTCTGTAACCGCTAAGTATGAAAGCTCCCTCTCTAATCATTGGAAAAGAAACCATTTGTCCGGTTAATCCTGCCATACGTGCATTGATATAAGAAAGTGCAGGAGTAACCACAAAACCAAACAAAAGTAAAAACACCAAGGGAAATTCATCATCTTCTAACAGCAAAGTACACAACCCGATCATCGCCAACGTTGACAAACCGTATCCTACGAAGGCCAGCCAGAGTGGGAAATCACCACGTCCCTTGGGAATATCACTGAAACTTGCATGTTTCCGCTCTTTATTAGCTGTTCGAAATGCATTCAAAGCATAGCCTATACCAATCAACCCAACAGCAAGACCTGCTCCAATATAAACACTCATCCACACATCGATATCATTAGCGAAGTTCGTCAAGATAGTATCCATCCCCGGTCGCCAATGCGTTAGAACACCTGCATGGTAGAGAATAGGGCTTCCCAATGCATGTACCATCGCAGCAACAAATGAGCCGAGAACAACCCAAAAAGGTAAGACCATACCAAGTAAAACCAGGCCTAAATCTGTACCAATGCCCAGCGGGGCTGCTGGTAAAAACGATTCTGTTGTCGTTGTTAAATCAATCCAGGGTATAGGAAGTAATGATATTGGTTCACTTGCTATAAGTCCGGTTAATGCCGGCAAACCAATATAAACGGATCCAAAAGCCAATCCGATCCCTAAACCGATGGAAAAGACCCGCCAACGCCACCCTTGATGCTCTTCATCATTTTCAGCTAACGCCATGGCACCCTGAGCCGCCACAGGAGCTAAGGGAAAGGGTAACTTCTCAACATCGGATGTTGTACGAAACAGTATATAGCCGAGAGTAAACCACTCAACCCGTGACAAAACCTGTGCCGCCACAAGTACAACAATAGGTGGAATCCATGCCCGGTTTAAAAAGCTACGCTCCAACAGGGCCTCTGACCCGCTAGCAGGAGAGACCCATTCAGGTATTTGATCAGCAATCCCAAAACCTAATGCAGCCTGTGATTGAACTAGATATTGGTTCCACATAAGCTGACCAAATGGACCTCCCGCCAACATCGTTCCGCCAATAACTCCTGCCAAGCCTCCGGCTATATAATAGATTAGATAAATCTCTTGACGAGTGAGAGAAGAGAAAGATCTACGAGCTAACTCGGAAAAAAGAATAATCGTCACCCACTCTGCGGCAGACCCCAGTGAGACTCCAGCTATCAGCCCCATATATATCGCACCCGGCATCATAATAAAACCGACAAAAAAAGCTCCTATTACCGTACGATAGGTAAAGCCTTCTTCAAAATTATCCGGGCGTCCCATCAGATCTCGATAACTCTCTAAATCTGAGGTCGTGTCATGCTTGACCACTAGTCCTCCATTTGTAAAATCGAAAAATTAAAATCGATAACCTGAACCAACTTCTCCGTGCAATATAGCTACAGCAGACCACACTAACCGCATGAAAATCTCACCAAAAATCAAGCCCAAAAACAAAGGTAATAAGCTCCTATAAGTCTGAGCTCCACCATATCGAACTGCTAACCATTTGAAGAACCAACCCGCCATCACAGACCCCCAAACGAGCCACCCAAAACCGGTGCCGAAAATGTATCCCATAGGATGTAGTGGCCAGCGTAAAAAATGCTGACGCATAAAAGCAAGAAAGGCCGTGACAGCAGCTCCAACACCATGGACTAACAGCCTATACCAGTCCGTTAGCCCCGACGTTAACCCTGCATCCTTAAACAGATAATTGTAATAGCGGCCAATACGAGCTTCTGAGCGAGCACCGCCTTGTTCCTGCAAAGTAAAAATACCATGATCGTAAATTATTTGTAACGAAAATACATAACCGGAGAATATTCCTACCACCAACCCTACACACATACCGACGACCATATTCCGATACGACACGCCCGTCAACTCGGCAAGCTTTAAGCCCTCAAACTGTACAGCTGGCCAAATCCCAACACAGGTAAAACCCAATACTGCCAACAAAGCAAGTGCAACGTAGGTTTCATTAGCAAAAATTCCCGGACCAGTACCCAAAGCAACGAAAAAAATGTATCCGACAATTTGAGGAACACCATTTATCGGTAACCCACCATCTATTCGCAAGCGTGCAAACCCCAAAGCCAAAAAGAAAAAAAAGGATAGAGAAAGGCCTGCTATCCAAGCAGGCACACCGAGCAAAACAATCCAAAACCATAAGAATGAAAAACCCAAAATAAACCCCCAAACCTGCCGTCGTCGAGGATGAAACATGGACAACAACGCCTTTCTCGCGGTCCACAAACCAAAAAAGATTAGAAATAATATTCCCCCTCGAGCTTGTGGCATAAAAAATGGGAAATGACCCGGCCAATCTAACCACGGTGAACCGTGACCCGGAATAAAATCTCCGCGAAATTCAGATCGTCCAACAAGCTCCGTCAAAAGAAGTTGTACACGAGTAATGAGAAAGAAAATCCAAGTGCTAAACGAAACTTCGACTGGAACAAGAAAGGCTACGCCAACCAGTAATGGCGAAAATTCAAATACAAAAGGTGTCTCAAACGGAGCCATTGCCTTCCAGGGTTCATCAAGCAAAAAATCAGAAAAATTTAGGCTCAACACTATTTCTGGAACGGCTGGATAATAATGATGTAACCCATTGATGCCCCAAAGGCCAACCGTAGATAAAAACCCCCAATAAAATACTCGTGTGCCAAATAATTGACCATTTAGCAGAGATAGCGGCATTTCCAACAAGGGAAAACCGAGTCGTTCCGTATCAATCCATCGATCGCGAAAAATAGCAACCAAGCAAAAAGAGGTGAGAAATAAAGCAGCAAAGAATGCAGCCCAGGATAGCAGGGGTACTAACCAGAGATCCCATGGCACTGGAATACCACCCTCAAAAGCACCTACGGCGGCCAATTCATTAGCTCCTCCAGGAATTGCCCACTGCGGTATCAACTTTAGAAATTCGATGTAAGGTCCGCTTGGACTTGCAAATCCACCATAAAAACCCGTGACAAGGCCTGGCAAAAATCTATGCATCAATCCAGATGCCGTAACCGAGACTCCGACAACCAATCCCGAATAGATTACAGCGCGCTCCCCTTTACCAATCCATCGCCGAAACAATGCCAAGGCCCCCAAAATTCCCAAGGGAATGGCCAAGAATACTTGCCCTCCAGGAGAACTCCCAGCTCCTGCTATATAGGGACCACCATATAACAATTCCACCCGCTGGGCTAACCATCCGCTTGTTGCCGTGACGAAGGCGATAACAAATAAAGCTCTGAGTGTGTTCATCCCTTAACCTCCGGCTCTATATCCATTTCCCATTGCACTAAAATATCGGCGTAATGGGATCGGTCATCCTCCGACAAGGTCCGCCAAACAAGAAATTGTTTGCGTAGGTCATCAAGAAACGTACGAGCAACGCGCTGCCAAGTATCCCAGTCGCCAGCAATTAAATTTAAATTCACGTCTATATCGCAATAACGTGGATCCGTTCCCGGACAAATAGAGAGCTTTGTCTCTTGAACAACTCCTTGATCAAACGGGGCCAACCAGACTTTGGCACCCAGAGATATTTCCCGAGCTTCTCTAATGACACGCAATTGCTCCACATAAAAACCAGCTCCTATAGATTGCTCCCGATGAGCAGACCAAAACTCCGCCTGAAATGCTGCCATGCCTTCAGCTTCCCTACGCGCCAAAGTAAAAGGCAGACGCATTCTTAAACTGTGCCCATCTGCAGAAGGAGGACGCCAACGTCTTTCAATACCTGGGGTACAGATTTTTCCAGCCATATGCGCCGGATATAAAGCCGAAGCAACAACGAGAAGAATCACTAACCCGACCGTAACAATGGCAGCTAAAGACGAATAATTAAGTTGTAGACCCTGCAACCAGCCTAGACTGCTTATGAACTGAGCAGTCGTTTGCCCTAAGAGATAACCCAATATCGCGCCAACCACCGCCAAAGCAACAGCTTCAGCAATAAAAAGAGCGCTCACGTGGATCGGTGCCAAACCAATTGCATTGAGAGTGCCAATTTCTTTGGTTCGTTCGTAAACTGCCCCTAACATCGTGTTAAGTACTATCAAGGCTGCAATGGCTAACGGAATGATTAATTCGCCTAAACCGCTTACCGAAGAAACACCCACCGTATTGATCAAGTAACGTCTACCAGAAATGCCGGCAAAAAGATTTAGGTCCAATAATTCAGATAGCTCTTCTAAATCCTTACGCACTGATTCGCCAGCCAGGTTTATTCCTAAAGAAACCATTTTGGCACCTTGCCAACGCATCAAGTTTGAGAATGGCAGAACGACCGTAGCATTGCCTGGTAGATGAGCATAATGTTGAGGTGCTCCAACTCCACTGGTCTTAACCTCAGCAGGTTGTTGAGCTTCTGGATCGAGCGGGGTCAGAGGCTCTCCATTTAAATCAAGATTCGCTAAAGCCTCAGATGACAGAATTCCTATTACCCTAAAGACTTCACCAAATATTCGAACATGATTTCTACTGAAATCCTCAACAGAAACCCCTAAGGAATCGGCTAACGCTGTTGGTAGAAGACACACGTTAGCCTCATCTTTCATCAACCAACGACCGGCTATTAAATAATCTTGGGGCTTTACGAGCCGACTCTCCGCCTCCGTCAGGCCCACCAGTCCCATATACCCAACGGCAATCAAAGGGTTATCTGAACGTTCGATTCGAAATGTCGATGCTGCAGAAGAAACTGACTTCCATGCGCGTGGAGCGACGTTCTCCTCTCCGTACCAATCAGTAAACATACGATATGATTCTAGTCCCATCGCCTTCCAACCTAACATCCGAACAAGCGCCCCTTCGTATGATGCCTGTGCACCAACATCAATCCAATTTGTTCGTAGAGTAGACCTGATAGATGTAAAAGACAGGACTGAAAACGTCAACAAGATCAACGTTGCACAAGTCATGCCCGTTCTTAATGGACGTCTCCTTAGATGGGCAAGTCCGACAGATATCGATGCTCCAACGGCGCCCCCACGCTGCATAGAAGTGGGGCCACGTCTACCACGAGCTATCTCTTGCAGCTCTCGATTCAAACGCGAGATACCAATACCAGTGACCAGCAAACCGAGAGCCAAAATCACAAAACCCAACAAAATGACAAAAGGAGAAATTGATAATTCAAAAGCGGGGTGAATCCTACTCAATGCAGCAAAACCAAGGAAGAAAAGAAAAAAATACCCAAGTACCTGATTTCGTAGATCAGAAAAACAAAATATCAAACGTTCCAAAAAATGGGCAAACGGAATAAACAATGCGAGTAAAAAGAGTGCCCCATTTACAACTCCAGACTGAGTACTTTCCACGTCCCTATAAGCGGCCACAGAATAAGACCAGGCACGACGTGCCGCCCCTAAAAAGTCACGATACAATTTGCTATCCAGCGACTCTTCAGCAATAAACAATTCTGCTTTCGCACGATTATGGAATTCAGAAAGTCTTCCATTGCGTACGCCGTGACGTTCCAAATTGCTGATACGCGAATCATTGAGCCTTATCATATCGTGAGCGACGCGATAGGTTGTTTTGGATAAAAGGCCTTCGCGCTCTACTTCAAAACCCCGTCCATGCGGAGACCCATCACTTGTATTTAGCAACAACAATCGACGCCCTAATCCATAACGGCCTGTTGACATAACAACCTTGAAGCGCTTCTCTGTAGGCATAAAAATAACAGCTGCTGTTTCCGTGTTAGATCCAACGTAATTCTGATAGCTAAACAATTCAATTTCGGGCGAAGTTAACGGCAAAACCGTACCAAAAACCGTGGGCTCCGCATCAAGATCTGCATCAATCACATTAATGTTTTCAGGAGTGATTAAATTACGAGGATCAAAAACACCTAGCAGCGTAGTCCCAATGAGTGGGGCAGTGACAATTTGTACCTCCTCATCCAAATCGTCCATTAATACTTTTAGTGCTCGGCCTGGAAGTTTCCTCTCTCCGTTAATTCCCCAATCAGGAGCATCAGTAATTGATCCATCAAAGGCCAATGCATAGCCTTCTACCCTAACTGGCTTTGTATAAATAATTTTGGACTCAATTCCTGGAATGTTAAAAAAACCTGAATCATCCGCAGCAGCCCAAATATCTGGCCTAACGCCTGCAAGGGTGGGGTTTCTTAAACGAACTCTTACTATTGCTCTTGACGTGGGCTTGTCCGGCAGATAACTGCGAGGGCCATAATGAACAACCTGACCCGAAAGTTGTCCAAACGCATCATTACCCCAAGACCACTCTTCTAATTTAGGGTCATTAGATAACCCGGTTATCACATATTTCAATAAATCTACCTGATCGCCCAACCAGTCTATGTTCATACCATTAATTCGGTCGTCCACCGTATCAAACCGAGACCGACTATCATTAACCGTTGTAAATCCAATAGTTGGAGCACCAGATAGAGCAATCACGGAAGCATCTAATGGAATAATCTCGGCTATAGAGCCAAGTCCTTGGCGGGTATAATCTTGTTTCAATCCATTAGCTAAGGCGGGCACACCGCCTAAGACTGAATCTTCATAAACTTGCGCTAAGGCAAATAAACGATTGGTAATTGGAGGAGCCAATAAAGGCGTTCGATATGGCACTCTCGGCCGCATTACAGACATAAACGGACTACCGCTTGACAGGTCTATTCCGGCGAAAAATCGAAACCTGAATTTACTAAGATGATCGGCTAATACTCGCTCCTTAGAAGTCAGCGCATCATTATCTCTACGACCAGCTGCAACTGAGAAAACAGGAGTTAAGTGTCTCATACCGGACATATGCTCGAAATGTCCGGCAGTCCATACCAAGCACAGAGTCCGAGCCGGTGGCCGAAGACTCCATTCTCGAGCCATCTCTAAAAGAGCCGCGGCACTACTTGCCTGTTCAGCACCAGGCGCTAAAGCAGGCACTGGAGAGATCGCGTCATAGTAGGCAGAAACAACAATCGCTTCCTTATTTAAGTCCGGTTCATGACCTTCGATAAGTGCAATTAGATTCCGTGCCTTTACTGATTCTATGGGCATACTTCCCATAATTTTAGCTTGTGCGTTCCGTAAGGCAAACTCACGTAATTGTGACGTGAAACTCTTTGGGGCAAAAAAACGAGGTAAGTTGGCTGGAACATCAAGGAATTTTTGTTCCGATTCACTTCGGTGCGCGTTAGAAACCTGTAAAAAAACTACCGCGCGAGCGCCCATTTGAAACACATCAAGCCATTTATCCTGACAATCATATTCTAATAAGACAATATTACCTTCTATAGACTGTCCATCTAAAAGCTCTCCACGACCTCCATAAATTAGTCGTCCAGAAATTCCTTCGGAAGGTAAAGTAGAAGTACGTATTAAATTTGGCCAAATTCCATATATCTTAAATTCTTCATCTGCGACATCAAGCCTGAAACCCTCATCAATTGGCACAATTTGAGAGTATTCATGTGAATAAACTTGATCGATACCAAACGAATATAACTGGGATTGAATCCAATCGGCTGACTCATTAGCTCCCGGATATCCTGTGACGCGAGACCCAACAGACGATAACATTTTTATCGAATTGGATAATCGATCTGAAATACTTTGTCCCTCAGCCCATATTGCAGTCGAACAAAAACCTAAACCCAACAACAATAAAAACGGATAAAATCTAAATCTCATATTTTTGACACCGGAACTTCTTTATTGAAAAAAATCTTAAAAAAAAGGTAATTTCAGATGGCCCATAAAAACTATCCAAAAGTAACTACCATAAAAAAACAGAGACCCCTGGGAAATACTTTTCCCAGGGGTCTCTGAAAAATTCAGGACAGCTCAACAACAATAAGCTTTACCCTGATTAGAAATGAAACTGCAACGAGAATTGATGGACTTGGTCAAGAATACCAAAAGACGTATAAGCATAATCGACGGTCGCATCATACCCACCCATGCTCAACCCAAGACCTAACCCAGCCGTTAAACCTTGCTCAGTACGTGGGGCATCAAATACGACACCATCAACCTCATCTATTTTCTCATCTTCAACACCTTGGTAATTAAACTGATAACCTGTCCGAAGTTGCAACATCTCAAAAAGTTGAGCCTCTACAGCAGTATAGAGTAGTTGTTCTCCATCCTGCGGCTTCGTAGCATCAGCCAAAACCGTAACCTGCATACCACTGTCATTGTAAACATCCGTTGCTGCACCAATACTAAAAATCAAGGG
>JAYYVF010000092.1:0-5313 GCA_036343635.1 Candidatus Latescibacterota bacterium
CCAGTGTTGTAGTTGCTCTTGCTGGGGATAGGTATTTTGCTCATCAGGAAATTTTAGACCAACAAGAATCCAGCCTAAAAGACATCTATGTTGATTTACAGAAGGATTATGCGCTAACGTGCTCTACCGATGTGGCTTCAAAATCAGAAATAAAAGAAATAATTCTTCTTCTACGTCATGCATCTCGTGACTCTGTCCTCAATGACTCCACAATAAATGCAAACTTTTACGGTATTCTTGAGTTTAGATATTTCGATAGAACTGTAGCGAATACTATAAATTATGATTCAAAAATTAAGTACGCGGGTAAACAAATTATACAAAATGATAGTTTGTCGCACATCCTGGCATCTTACTATGAACAAAGACTCAATAACCTGTCCCTGATAACAGAGTCTCGAAAAGATTATTCGTTTAATTTTGAGCGTATAATATCTGAAGAGAGTGGATACTTAGACAACGGAGTGTCTTTCCCACACGGTATTTCAAAAAAACCATTTGCTGTAGTCTTGGAGGAAATGACGTCAAACATTCGAATTATGTCTCAAGTATCGGGCCAGATTGGTTTTAACCAATTTCACCGTAATGTTTTAAAAAACACATCGGATTTACAAAAAAGTTCAATGGCAGCTATTGAAGCATTCTTTGATGATAAGGGAATCGAATATGAGAAGTTCAATCCCTCATACGAATTTGATTTATAAAGTTATGAAAATAAAAGGGATTCTGACTGTAAATCTGTTGTCTTAGACTTCGTAGGTTCGAATTCTGCTCCCCCTACCCTTCTTAGGAAGGCTCTTAAATACAAGTGTGTTCCTACTTTTTTAGTCTAAGATCCTACAAATACAACGTATCAATAGCATCCATTGGTCCCCCTCCTTATATTGGTTCCCATAGCATTACAAAGAATCACGGACATTTACAGCGATTTACGGGATTCAACTACACCTTTTACCCCCTCCCTCGTTTTCCAGTATAAGCCAAAAGACAAAAACAATAGAATAGAGCGGAAAGGAATTCAAAAATGGACGGTGACCTTGAAATTATGACGTTATGAAAAAAAACTTTCGAATCCGGACCCTTGGGGATACTTCCTGAAGGAAGAGGAATAGTGTTAGAGGAAAATATATAAAACATCTTGTCGAAATTTCTGATATTATCATTACAAAAATTGGGGTCTCTATTAAGATCCTCCTGCCCTACGGACACCAGGCGGCTCTATAAATGCATCAGCAACAGCCACCCGAATTTTCTTCGATTCATAATAGCCATCTTTCACCCGTTTTCTAATCCACTCAAGCCTCTCTTGCTGGCTGCGAGGCAGGTCTGCACCTGTGTCTAGGTGTTCCGGTATTTTCTGATTGCGTTTAAATTTCATAGTCAAAAATGGCCCTATGTTATTTATCGGCAATCAAATGCCAGCGTCCAGAAATTATTCTTTTTATTTACATTTCTATCGCTTTAATTGATCGCGTATAGCCGTCAAATTTATTCTATTTTCTTCAGAAAGTTTGGAAAACGCCTCAATAATAAATATTAAGATAACGGATAGAGTCAGAGTTAAAACAACAGATATAATCAATATCAATGCTCTATTCGGTGCACTACGTATTTCAGGGACAATAGCCGGATCTAAGACGTTCAGAGTCGGAATATCCTGGGCTTTGCTAAGCTTCGCATCTTCCAATTGAGCTGCGAGAAAAGCCAAGACCTGCTCGTCAACTTTTAATTCCATAACTAATTGAGCATATTCCAAAGCCAAGATTGGCCACTCACGAATTGATGGACCCAAGGCGGCATATGTCGCGCTTTTATTTTTGTTTTGAACATCCGATCCAACAATCTCAAAAAGTTGCGACCTAAGTTCATCAATTTCCATTTGAAGAAGCTGTCTTTCTTCGTGATCTGGATGTAAGCGACGAGAAGCAACCCCCAATTTCACTTCAAGTAAAGCCAGTTCCTGAACTAGGCGTTGAGTCAATTCAAACAAGGCGCTTGTCTGTGCGGAGACATCTACAATACCTTTTTCTTGTTGAAAACGTTGTAAAATTATAACATTCTCTTCAATTTCCTCCTGTACCGATTGCATTCTTTCTTCTAAAAATCCGGCCAGCTCGCTTGCTTGAACCTGTTGGTTTTCTCGATTAACATAATCCAATTCTCGTCCCAAAGCATTTGCCATATCCGATGCACCTTCTGCGGTCGAAGCCTCCACAGAAATTACAAGTGCCCCATCACGCGTTAATTCACTTTTAACATTTTCGCGAAATTGATCTATAGCTAATTCACGACTTTCAACGCCATAATCTGCTGACAAATTGAATCGATCTACAATTGTTCCCAGTACTCTCCGGCTTTCTAAAAGTGTAATCAATCGCTCCCCTGGGGTTGCCTGTCCCAATAGACCAGTGAGTCCACCCGGGATAGTTGCCCCCATCAACATATTAAGTTCCAAAGAGCTGCTATCACTCTCTACAGGAATGAGGGTCGTTTCTGCTTCCCATTTTTTTGGTAAAATAAAAACAATAGCGGTCGATAAAGCACCAATAACTATAACCGGCCAAAAAATCAGACGGCGCCATTTTACAATTACGAAAACGTATTCTAAAAGATTCCTATCTCGTTTTTCCATTATCAGCCCGAAGTAAGCGATGCATATAGCAGAATGATTGTTGACACCTGCCCTACTACATCCATAATTTCAGTAAAAAGGTTCCAATAGTTTCGATCAGGTCGTTCTTTCACCCATATCCTGTCACCTGGCTGAATCGTCACTCCATCTTTGACTCTTTTTACCTCACCCGTTCGCCCTTTAACAAGACGAATTTCCTTCGAAGCCTTCCAGCTTACTCCTCCCGCGCGGGCCACATAATCTGAAACAGCGTATTCGTCTACAAAAGGAACCACGCCAGGCTGTGAGATGGCACCACTAACGTGGACCATCTGTAGCATCCGCGGGATATGAACCGCATCACCAGGTAAAAGTTCTATATCATGCTCGTTATTACCGTCCTCAAAAAGCTCCACCAAATCAACCGACATTGTCCCAAACCGTTCACGAGACTTCATTATAAAATACTGATTTTCATCCTCAGTTCGCTCTGAAACAGGAATAGTCCTAATCCGTTCAAATTCTAAATCGGTTAAACCTGCATCGCCGAGAGCATCGATTGCTTTCTTTCGAACAATTCGAGCTTCAGCCAATGAAGCCAACGGAGTAAAACCACCTGCAAGTTCAATCAATTCTCGTAATCGAAGACCTGATCCGTCAACCACGTAGTAACCCGGCTGAGATACCTGTCCCGAAATGAAGACCTCACGTGCGGTGTGATATTCCGTAAGTTCTCGCAAAACTACCCAATCATCCAACTGCAATTCCATATCGGCACCTGGCACACCAGCTAAAATACCCCTAATATCGACCGGAATCACAGTTCTTTCTTTACCAGATCTATCGTATCTATAAAGCACGACCCTATCCAAATCACTTCTCGGAAGCACCCCCAAAGACAAACGAATTAAGTGGCCAACGCTATCTCCATGAGCAAACTCATAAAACCCCGGACGTTTGAAAGCCCCCAAACTACCCACCTTACCCATATATTTCGAAACAAATAGGACATCACCATCGCTCAAGTAAGGGTCGTAATAGGAATCTCCCGTGGCATCATACATGATTAAATCTACGCGACGCAAAGAAGCCCCCGTTAATTGATTAACTAGTTGTTCGGTTGTGCGAGAGTTTCTTAGTAACATGCGCTCTTGATTACTTAAATAGCGAGTTTTTACAACATATATATTCCGGCTAGTAGCATCTTCTCGAAGTCCTCCTGCACGTTCCAAAACCTGACTAACCCGCTGTGTTCCTGTCGCCTCATAAACTCCGGGTTTATTGACCAGACCAAGGATTGACACAGGAAATTTTCGCATTTTCATAAGTTGGATTGTTAATTCACCAACTTTGATTATTTCTGAAAAACGTTCTTGAATAAGTTGACGAGCACGGGATAGCGACATACCTGCAACATTAATGGTACCTACGTTGGGAATAAAAATGCCACCTTCAGCCAGAACAACGGATACCAAAGGCACATCCATACCAGTAATAAAGACAAGGAATTCGTCACCCGGGCCAACTTCATATTTCCCCGAGGCCATTAAATCCCGATACGCCTCCCAACCTATAAGCGCACCAGTCTCTTGCAATTCTTCAGGTTGCTCTACTTCTACTGAAGAATTTGCACTATTATAATTCTGAGGATAAACGGCCACGCAAAACCAGGATAAAAGAAGAAAGACTCGTACACAATTTCTAACTACAGACAAATTCGCTCCTCCAATATCTATACATAATTATTTTCAACGTTATAAATTAATCATACTCAAGAATTTCGGTGGCTTCAACAGCAAGCGAATCAGCTAAGACAAAAGAATCAGGAGAAATTCTCAAGAAGCCATTCTCAATCCCCCAACGTCCCGAACCTTCAATATCTTTATAACGAAGATGATTAGAAAGTAATAATTGTTCACGGGCTGTTAACCTTACTCCTTGGTGAGTACGCAATCCCAACCAGAACCGATCTCTCAGGGCCGTCTGGTTAGACAACACTTCCTCACCTTCGACCACATTCGATCCATGCTCGATCCGGTCCATATATGATTCTAAATTGCAAGTATTCCACCACCTTTGAGGGTAGTAGTAACTATGAGACGAAAGACCAACACCTATGTATGGTTTGTCGCACCAGTAAACTGAATTGTGCCGACACAAATAACCAGGCTTTGAAAAATTGGAGACCTCGTAATGTAGGTAGCCGGCCTTTAGCATTTCTCTTCGAATCCATTCATACTGAAAAGCATCAAGATCTTCGTCAACTTCAATCATTCGACCTGAATCACGCAAAGATGTGAACGGCGTACCCTCTTCGAAAATGAGGCCATATGTAGATATATGCTCTGGCCCCAATTCAATTCCCGTACGAAGGCTATCTTGCCAATCCCGTTCTGACACATTTGGGATACTAAACATCAAATCAATATTTACATTTTCAAATCCACACTCGCGAGCATGTTCGAACGCGTCGACCGCATCCTCCACGCTATGAACACGACCTAACCGATTTAGCGTTTGAGCATTAAAAGATTGGACACCAATACTCAAACGATTAAAACCTACCTCGAGAAGGGCTTTAAATTTCTGTTTGTCAACACTCCCTGGATTTGCTTCAATTGTAATTTCTGCATCAGAAGCAATACCGCAAACATCGTTAACCGTAGAAAGTATCCGTCCTAAATGTACGGGATCCAATTGCG
>JAYYVF010000093.1:0-20197 GCA_036343635.1 Candidatus Latescibacterota bacterium
TATCCGTCAAACAGCAGAGAAAGATGCTGAAATTAATACAGAGATACAAATCAACAAAAACTTCGAGGGAGAAGGCATCGGCACAAAGCTCGTCTACAGAGAGCAACTTGGGGATGACACTTATTCTGCTTATGTGAGAAGTCAGCGCTTGATCGAACCCATGGAAAACCTTTTCGGCGAAAAAATGAGACATTATTACCATTTACAAATGCTTAAGGATCCGAATACCGGGGGCTGGCAATGGCATCAAGATTACGGATATCACTATAAAGAATTTTTCTATCCAAAATTTGTTAGTTTGATGTTAGCTCTAGACCCCTGCACAAAAGAAAATGGCTGCTTAAGAGTGCTGCGGGGATCGCACCACATTGGACGCTTAGAGCACCAAGAATGTGGATCTCAACTAATGGCCGATCCAAAGCGAGTTGAGTGGGCGGCACGTGAAATGGAAGAGGTTCACTGCGAACTATCTCCGGGATCAGTTCTCTACTTTCATGGAAATATTTTGCATGCGTCCGATCCAAATCAAAGCTCATCACCTCGGTGGTCGATCGTTGCTGCGTATGTAACGGCTTCTAATACTTGCGTTTTACCCGAGGTAGAAGAAAAATTAAGTCCCGTTTTAGATCCTTGGGATGATAAAAAAGTTGCCACGATCATTCAGGATTATCTGGCAGACTAACTCGTCCAAGAATGATACAAATTAATGACAGTAAAAACAGTAATAGCCAAAACAGTAACAATGAGCGCCAATCCTACTATCGGCGACATTCGCCGATCTTCCGTTTCTCTCAGAGCCAAGTACAAAACCCCATAAGCGATGGGCAGAAGCAATATGCTATTTGAATTTTGGCCCAGCAACACAAAGAAAAATGGCGTCTGTGACCAGATCAGAATAACCAACAACCAAAATGCTGGAAATGCTGTTTGCAGAGTTCGCGATAATTTCTTGCAATCTTCTTCTTTTTTCGCAAAATCAACACCTATCAAATGCAAGAAATCTGCGCCTATTCTACCTGAACTAGCAGCAAACACAAGCAATGTCGAGAAAAGTGTACAAAACGCACCCACCATAAAAATGCCCTTAGCAGCAGGACCTAGAGTCTCCGTAAAAATCAGAGAAACCTGATCGACCACACCAACTCCTGAAGGTATTACTTCTAGTCTAGAAAGAACGGAAGCTCCCAGTATGTAATAGGCACAGGTGATAATCAAGGCAATCGCGGTACAAACACCGGCATCCGTCGCCAGTACCTGCATCCATCCACGATAGCGTTCTTTCCACTCCGGCGATCCGTCATTCGGACCGATAAAACCTGGATAACCTTTTTCTCGAAGCCAATAAGGGTACATGAATAACTCAACAGCTGTAGCCCCTACCGAACCCATCAACGCAAGTGCTACAAAAGCCCCCTGTTTGGGAATCTCAAATGTAAAACCAGACATTAGATTTACTGAAGAAAAAGCATAATTTGTATCCTGTAAAAAAATTAAAGAGCCTATGACCACCAAACTGAAAAATGCCACAAGAACTGTCACCATTTTTTCTAACTCTTCATAAATCCCTCTCCACAGTAAAGCCGCAACAAGCACAAATACAAGCACACACCAAATCTGATATGGAACACTAGAAAAAACAGAAGATAACAACCCCCCGACTGATCCTAAAATTCCTATGAGCGAAATAAACACAGATGCATAACCGACTACGCACAACCAGGCTAACCAAGAAACGCCACGAATACGTAAACCGGGAATACGATTAAGAGAAGCAACCGTAGTTTCATTGTTTAAGAGACACTGGCGACCCAATTCAAGCTGAATAAAATATTTAATTACGCTAGCGAAAATCACACCCCAAAGAAAAATAAAACCTACTTCAGCACCCATCCGAGTTGTCACCAGCAACTCACCCGATCCGACAACGGAGCCAGAAACAACTACTCCAGGGCCAATATTACGTAACTTACCTAAAACACCAGTGGGAGCCGGTCGTTGTGGGGAACCATCGTTCATATACAAACTCCATCTGCGAGAGATCCGCCGTTAACTAGGTCGACCAATTTAAGAAATATCTCGCGGTGGTTCCAGAAGAAGTCTTTAGTGCGATTTTTTTTATAGTTCCCCAACCTTTTTGCTCTACAGCAGAGATTCCGCCGTCAGGGGGAGGACCGGTTTCGCCAACTTGGGCAAATTCACCATTTAAACAGCGAGGAATATAAGGATATTCGTTAGTAAGAAAATAGACATATTCCCTATTTATGGTCGCACCATTACATGCATCGAGATTTCCCGTCCCCTCTTCGTAAATCCAATCCAAATCATAAGTACCGTCGGGATTGGTTCCATCCATATCAACAATAACACCCCCTGCAGCACCGCTCGCCATGCAATCCGAACCCGTCCGGATAACCGTAGACAACTTGTAGCTATATTGATAGTTACCACCTTTAGTAGGAAGAGAACTTTAACAAAGGCACGCTGCCAGAAACTTGGTCCTGGCTTCGTGAGAACCCAAAACATTGGCGTCTAAACAAAGCGAGCCTGGAAATTCGTGTCGAGCCAGGCCTTGCAGATTCCATTGTTAATGCTCCGATGATTTTGGCGCCTGACCGCACAACTGAAAAATATTCAATTATTCTTCCTACTAAATGTTTGTGCTATGTTTAATACTGTGAAAGAGATGAAAAAAAAGCCAAAGATAAAATCCTAATACTTTTATTTGACGCATCTCTTATTAATGATGTAAACGTACATATTGAGAAGGAATTCTCAACAAAACAACATGAACAGGCCTAAAGTATCTATATGAAATCAGCTATTGATAATATTGATCTCCAGGTGCTGATAGTCGGAGCTGGAATAAGTGGAATCGGCGCCGGCATCTCTCTAAAAAAACAAGGTCAAGAATCCTTCATAATTTTAGAATCTGCAGGTAATTTGGGAGGAACTTGGCGCGACAATACTTATCCCGGAGTCGCTGTAGATATACCTTCTTTTTCCTATTGCTTTTCTTTTGAAACGGACTACCCGTGGTCGCAACTTTATGCTCCCGGCGATGAAGTTTTGTCTTATATACATCACTGCGCAGAAAAATTCAATATAACGAATCATATACGATTTAATACTAAGGTTTACGAAGCTAGCTTCGATTCATCAGGAAATGCGTGGTCGGTCAAACTGGTTGGTGGTGAAATTATAAGATCGCGCTTTCTTGTCGCAGCAACGGGTCTGTTTGGTCCTCCCAACCATCCGAACCTGCCCGGCATTGAAGATTTTACAGGCTCCATCATTCACTCTTCGGAGTGGGATCATTCATTGGACCTATCGAATCAACGAGTAGGAATCATTGGAACCGGCGCGTCGGCAGTTCAAATAGTTCCAGAATTAGCGACTAAAGTAAAGCGTCTTACTGTATTTCAGAGAACACCGATTTGGATTGGTCCTCGCTTCGACTTCAACTGTTTTTTTCATCGTCAGTGGGGGTCTTCATTTAGAAAATACAGAGCAACACAATTTATATTTCGTTTTCTCTCGGAATTATTTCTTGAAATTGCTACATTTCAGATTGCCTATTATCAGCGAATACCTTTTTTATTACGTACGATGCAACATCTTTTAAGGCTATACATGAAATGCCAATTAACATCGTCAGAATTGGCAGACAAACTTTTACCAAAATATGGATTAGGATGTAAACGGCCAGCTATATCTAACAGTTATTTGTCCAGCTTTAATCTTGAACATATAGATCTTACGACTGTGGCAATTAGCAAAATCCGTTCGGATGGTATTTTGGACTGCGACGATAATTTCTTCTCGTTGGACACTATTATCTTGGCTACCGGTTTTATGACTACTCAGAAGGGCAACAGCCCGAGATTTAAAGTAATTGGAAGAAACGAGATAGAATTAGAAGATTTCTGGAATAAGCACAAAAGGCAGGCATATCTTGGCGTCTCTGTCCCAAGTTTTCCCAATTTTTTCTTGATTGGTGGTCCTCATTCGCTCGGATTTAACTGGTTCACAATGCTCGAGATGCAATCAAGGCATATTATACGATGCATTAAACGTGCACATGATGAGAATTTTACTTTCGTCGAAGTGCGTGAAGAAGCTCATGATCAATATATGCGCAACATTTGGTCGCGTGCTGACGCAACACTGCTCGCAAGTGATTCATGCGGTTCGGCAAATAGTTATTATTTCGATCAATCTGGAGATGCTTCGATAACTTTTCCATCAATGCCTTGGTGGCGTAATCTAAAAGAAATCTTCAAGAGGACGAAAGATTACAAATTCCGGTAGTCTTGCCGCAGATCGGCGTGATCGATTTTCTCAAAATAAGTCATCGTTGCTACCATATAAAGCTTCGCGTAAGAGAATGGGGATATTCCAGTCAAAATCTAATGAGCGCGACATAAATAATCCGAAGAGTTTATTTTCTTGATCAATCCAAAAATGTGTATTTTGAATGCCGGACCATCCAAAAATTCCTACGGGTGCCTTGGTTTTCTCAGTTTTTGATTTGTTTTTGACGAACACACTGAGGCCTACATCATATCCTGTGGGCCAATTGAATAAAGCGGACTTCTCATCAAAATCTTGCGTATGCGATTTCGTTATGGTTTCTATGCTTGAGGCTTTTAGAATCCTTTGACCTTTAAATTCACCATTGCATGTCAACATCTCGCAAAAATTAGCGTAGTCGTTCATTGTAGATAACAAGCCTTCGCCACCAAAATGGGCGCGATTTTGAGGATTAAAATTACATAGCTGGCTCATAGCCAACATTTTTTTTCGATATACATAGCGACGAATAACCTGCAAAGGACCGTCGTGAATGATATCGTAGCTGAGGGGACTTAAAAAGTTAGATTGTAGATGTTTTCTTTGCTCATCTAAAAGAGAAAATCCAGTAGTATTCATTAGCAACGGCCGAAAAATATTGTTTTGCAAAAAGACCTCGAACGGCTCGTTGCTAACTACTTCAATTAGTCGACCAAGAATAGCTTGATTAATACCGTATACAAAGCTAGATCCCGGTTCAAATTCAACCGGTGTCCTTGCTGCCACGTTTACAAATTCTTTTAAATCACGGAATTGATTCTGGCTTGGAAGAGGCGACCCAGAGTTTACACGATAATTATAGCTAAACCCCGACCTATGCGACATCAAATGGTGTACAAGTAACTCGTTTTTAGCAATTTCTGTCGAAATTTTTCTTTTGACTTTTAGTTTATCAAACATTGGAAGGTAATATTTGACTGGGGCATTTACATCAATCAGTCCTTTTTCGACTAAGATCATAATTGCAACAATAGTTATCGGTTTAGTCATTGAGGCAATTGGAAAGATCGTATCTTCTGTAATATTTTTATCGCTTTTTCTTTTCGAATTCATGATTTGATAGTAAACTGGGCCACCATTTTCAGATACCAGCATTACATTACTGCCTGTAATCTCCTCTTGGACTAGTTTGCTCTGTGCATCATACAAATCAGTGACATAGGAAGTACTGAATCCATTTTTTTTTTCACCCATAATGGTCTCTCTTACGTTTATCTATTACCTTTTCAGGCTTATTAAATAATATATTATTACATCACCATTGAAGAATTATTTTCTAAACATTAGCCACCATCGTAGCAAAAGCAAAAAGACTCTTGTTTAATACTAAGCGATCAATGTCTGAAAGTATTAACGAAGGTAACCGTCAGGATTAATTCTACGTCAAGAATGTCAAAGTATAATGGGATCGAAACTGAAATAGATAATTAGGTATTCTTACCTTAGCAACTTATAAATTATAGTCTGTGATAAACATCACTACCTAAGCTAACATTAATTTTTATTTTAGTTTAGAATTTGACAATATTCATCTAAAAAGTAGCAACAAATTATTGATATGGGAGTCGATATATAGATCTACAAAAATCCCCCCGTTTTTAAATAGAAAAGTCTTTTCCAACAGGATAATTAAATGATAAGCAAGAACCACTCAAATGTATAAAAATGCTGTCGCCGTTGTTGGTATAGGTTGCCGTTTCCCTGGTAGGGTGGGTAATCCGAATGAGTTCTGGGAATTCTTAGAAAATGGTGGTAATGGTATTTGTGAAGTACCCAAAGACCGTTGGGATATAGATCGTCATTACAGTCCAGATAATCGAAAAGCTGGTAATATTTATGTTAAACGCGGAGGATTTCTTGCAGACCGTGGTATAGATACCATGGATCCTCAGTTTTTTGGAATTTCCCCGCGAGAAGCTGCCTTTATCGATCCTCAACAGCGTCTTTTGATGGAAGTTTCATGGGAGGCTCTTGAGGATGCGGGTATTGTCCCATCCCAAATCGCTGGAAGTCGAACCGGCGTGTTCGTAGGCGTGTTCAACCATGACTATGAGATTTTACATCAGTCAACTACAGAACATCGTAATATGGGACCTCATTCAATGACAGGATTTGCAGCATCTATTTGTGCTAATCGGATATCATATCTATTCGATCTTCGTGGTCCAAGTATGGCTATTGATACCGCCTGTTCCTCTTCGCTAGTGGCGGTGCACTTAGGATGCAAAAGCATCTTACACGGTGAATCAGAAGTAGTTATTGCCGGCGGTGTCAACGTAATGATTCGACCTGAAGTGTCGATGGGTTTATGTAGTGGATCTATGCTTTCCCCAGACGGTTATAGTAAAAGTTTCGATGCAAGGGCAGACGGTTATGCAAGAGGCGAAGGGGCCGGTGTTGTCGTTTTAAAGGAACTAAACCAAGCTCTTTCCGATGGAGACAGCATATATTCAATCATTCGAGGAACTGCAACGAACCAGGACGGGCGGACCGATGGAATTACAGTTCCTAATAATTCGTCACAGCGTGCGGTTATCACTGAGGCTTTGTCTAATACTGGTATTGCAAGAGAAAACATCGGATATGTTGAGGCGCATGGGACAGGTACGCCGGTTGGGGATCCGATAGAAGCGAACGCCCTCAGCGCAAGTTTTTGTGGTAATCGATCTGAAAATGATCCATGTATAATCGGTTCGGTCAAAAGCAACTTTGGTCACTTAGAAGCAGCTTCGGGAGTAGCCGGTCTTATAAAAGCATCGCTGATGTTAAGAAATAAAAAAATACCTCCTAATTTGCATTTTCAAAATCCTAATCCCAATATTCCGTTTAAAAAGCTAAAAATTAAAGTGCCAACCGAGCTTATAGATTGGCGTTCATCGAATAATGAACCGCTCAGATGTGCGGTCAATTCATTTGGTTTTGGGGGAAGTAATGCACATGCCGTCTTAGAAGAAGCTCCAAGACCAACTCCTATTGTTTTATCCGAAGTACTAACAACAAAACAATTATTGATCCCGATATCGGCACGAACTATCGAAGCAGTGGATGAATCTGTAAAAAATATCCGAACCTATGTTGCTAATAAATCCGCGGATTTGTACGACGTTGGATATACCTTAGCTTTTAAGCGTGAACATCACCTCGTAAGATCGTTTATCTGCTGTAAAAATACGCAAGATGTTTCCGCATTTATTGACAACAATCCCCAAAAGGATCAATTAAATTCCATTGCCTTAACAACTACTGATGAACATAGTCCTAAACTTGGCTTCGTCTATTCGGGGATGGGACCACAGTGGTGGGGAATGGGACGTGGGCTTTTTTCTGAGGAACCTGTCTATAGAGAAACTATACTCGAGTTAAGTGAAATTTTTCAAAAGTTTACTAGCGATTGGGTCCTGATTGATGAATTAATGGCAGACGAGACAGAATCTAATGTACAAGAAACTTTTTTGGCTCAGCCAGCAATTTTTTCGACTCAAGTCGCACTTACAAAATTATTAAATACAAAGGGTGTTTATGCGGATTCGATTGTCGGACATAGTGTGGGTGAAGTTGCCGGCTTTTGGGCCGCAGGCGTTCTCAGCTTAACTGACGCGGCGCTGCTATGTTTTCATAGGAGTCGATTGCAACATTCTACAGCTGGCAGAGGTCGAATGCTAGCTGTAGGTCTCCCATATCCAGACGCAGAATATTTAGCAAAAGAAAGTAAAGGTGCTATTTCCATTGCCGCTGTAAATAGCTCAACTAACATAACGCTTTCAGGAGACTCGTCTCGTCTTCAGCAAATACAAGATAAATTAGATCGCAAAAATATATTCGCCAAATTTCTTGATGTTGATGTCCCCTATCACAGCCCTGTAATGGATTCAATACTTAAAGAATTGTCAGCATCGCTATCTGAAATCCGTCCCCAGAAAGCTCAAATCCCCGTGGTGTCTACCGTTACAGGATCGTTCGTAGATGGAAGCGAAATAGGCCCCACTTATTGGTGTAAAAATGTCCGTGAGCCGGTAGATTTTTCGGGTGCAGTAAAATCTATGTGTGAAAATAGCACTAATATGTTTCTCGAAATCAGTAGCCATCCTGTTTTAAAAAGAGCTATGGAAGAAACTGTTTCAGATGTTCAGAAGAAAGCTCATATTTCATTTTGTCAAAGGCGCCGTGAGGATGACAGCCAGACATTCTTTTCTGCTATTGGATCCCTTTATTCCGCAGGCTATGAAATAGACTGGAGAAAAATTTATCCGGAAAAGGGAAATTTTGTTCCTCTACCGACTTACCCTTGGCAGTTTGAACAATGTTGGAATGAATCAGAAATATCAAAAGCCCATAGGATTGAAGTAAAAAAGAGCCGTCATCCCTTTGTGGGACGCAACACTGGTAGCTCGGCTTCCGTCAAAGAATTAAAAATTGATATAGCAAGACTTCCGTACTTGAAAGGGCATAAAGTTCAGGGCGCGGTAGTTTTTCCGGCAGCGGCTTTTGTAGAAATTTGTTTGGCAGAGGAATTTCCTTCTGTAGGTGGTTCGCCGGTAGAAATAAGCGAATTTGACATACTCGCCCCCCTTTTATTAAATCAGGATTTTCCCACCCTGTTGCAACTCTCACATGCGCAAAATGGAAAAACGGGGATATACAGTTCCGTAGACTCGCGATGGGTTCAACATGTAACCTTTTCATCTCGTGCTGTTGCTTCCTCCCCAGAGCCACAAGTTAAAGACCTTGGAGAATTAGAGTCTCTTTGTCCCTATAAAATCGATATTGATTCCTATTATGCGACGCTTAAGACTTCAGGATTGGATTACGGTTCATCCTTCACAAGTTTGATCAGGTTAAAGAAAGGGGATCAATGCGCCTTTGGAGTAGTTTCATTGCCCAAAGAGATCGTCAACAAATCGGACGAATATCTATTACACCCTGTGATTTTAGATGGTGCATTTCAGGTAATTGGTTCGTTTGTTAAAGATACGTCTATGCTACTACCAGCAAGAATAGATCACTTACGTTTTTTTAAACCCGTGCCTGATTTAGTCCTTGTTCATTGCAAATTGCAGCACAATTCTAAGCGTAGAGTTGTTTGTGATTTTTCAATATTCGATGAAACGGGGTCGTGTTGCGCCGAAATCACCGGATTCCATTGCCAACGTGTTTTCGGTTCCGAAAAAGATAGAGCCTCGTCTATAGACAAGATGATTCATCAGTACAAATGGATTACTGCAAATGATAATTTTCTCGCCACAAAAACGTCTGTGCCGACAGTGACCCCTCATATCGATGATCAGAACAAATTTTGGGAGGATGTGGCGCCTGCTTTCGATCAATTTGCTTTGGGACTCATACAGGACACAATCGCTAAACATAGTATTAGTCATACGGATCTTCTACCAGATCCTGTTGGAAGCGCCTTTGAATCAGTTAGGGATCATCAAACACTCTCGCTAAACGAACTTCTAACTGCGAAACCTAGTAAGTGTGTGGAAGCAAATTTAATACTCCAAGGAGCACATTTCTTATCAAGCACACTTCCTAATCAAGGATCTCAAAAAAGATCCGCCACAACAAAAATGCCGGCTTTAATGGTCGACGACTTAGCGTTAACCGCCCTCCATGCGCGTATCATAGCCCAAACAATAGCAAGCCTAACAACAAATGAATTCCAAATTGTAAATATACTTGAGGCAGGTCCCGCTGCTGGCTGTATCTCAAAGCTATTACAACGTGAATATGATAACTTCCAATTTACTGTCGTTAGTGAAGAAGAAGTAGAAATTAACATTCAAAATAACGAGCCTGAGGGCCATTCGGCTATAGAAGTAGTAAAAGAGATAACTAGTCACAAAAAATATGATATCGTTGTTATTACGGGACCGATAGAATCCTTAACTGCAAACATTGCTGAGGCCTTAAAACCAGGCGGGGTTTGTATCGTTACAGCCGTGCAGAAAGCTCCGAGACTTTGGGTAGAATTAACTAAGCTAGCTGTTGAAAAACATAACTTCACTCCAATGACCCAAGTGCAAGATACCTTTGCAAAATTTGGCTTCGTCGATTTAAAACAAATAGGAACTCCTGATGTGCCGATTTCAGTAGTTTCTTCTACAAAACCAATAGTAGAACGACAAGTAAAAGAGAAGAGAAAGCCGGATTTTGAAAATTATTTGGTCATTTCTGATTACGAATCAACCGAATTAACTAGCCTCCTGAACGGAAATGTTTTTGTCGCAAACAAAACCGACAACTTCACAGGTACCTTAAAAAAATTACCAGACAACAGTAATATTCAGGTTCTCTTCGCTCCTATGATGCAGAGTATGACCAAGGATTGTAGCAACATCGATGTTTGTTGTGTTGACTTAATGCATAAGTTACAAGAAGTAGAATCACTTATCACCGAGACTGGTCAACGGGTTACCTTTTCTATTGTAACGAAGGCCGTGCATGCGATAATCAATGATGAACCCCAATCGATATTACATTCAGCACTGTGGGGGCTTGGCCGGACCGCAATAAGTGAAGGCTTAAACTTTCAAATTCGCCTCATCGATACGAGCTTTTCGCAATCTAGGGAAGAGATTTTACTATTAGCTAAAGAGGTATCCTTCTTAAATAAAGAGGATGAGATAGCTCTAAGGGGAAATCGTAGGTTCCTTCACCGATTTAAACAGATTCCTTTCCCTGCGGTAGGTAAATCTGAAAATCTGACCTACTCAGTCCTTAACAACTATACAAAGAATTTCGATGGCGTTGCGATACATCAAATTGACCATAAAAATCCAGGTTTCGGCCAGATATTAGTCCAAGTTGAAGCAACAGCATTCAATTTCAAAGATATTTTAAAACACAAAGGACTCCTGCCTGAAAACCTGTTCGCCACGACCGAATTGAATGAAGGATTAGGTAGCGAATTCTCTGGAGTCGTAATCAAAGTTGGTGATGGCGTCTCGGAATTTTCCTACGGAGACGAAGTATTAGGTTTTTCAGAAGACAGTTTCTCTAATCACATCGTAACAAAAACGGAGTATGTAGTTAAAAAACCTCAACGGATTTCGCATCAAGAGGCAGCTACCATAACAAGCGCCTTTGTTACTGCATATCATTCGCTGATCAACTTATCAAATTTAAAGAAAGGTGAAAGTGTACTAATCCATTCTGCGTCTGGGGCGGTGGGATTAGCAGCGATTCAGATGGCTAAAAACATTGGTGCAACATTGTTTGTCACTGCCGGCAACCCACAAAAGCAATCATTTCTAAAGGCTATGGGTTGTCATCTCGTATCCGACTCCAGGAGTGAGCGCTTTGCCCAAGAAGTCCTTGAAGCAACAAACGGACAGGGAATAGATGTGATATTAAATACAATTTCTGCCGATTTCATGCGTGCGAATCTCAGCATACTAAAACCCAATACGGGAACATTTATCGATATTGCCAATTTGTATAACGAGTCCACACTTCGTTTAGAATTTCTTAACAGAGGCGTCTCTTATCACGCATTTGACATCGAAAGAATACTAAAAACATCGACAGGATTTTTGGCAGGCACGCTAAAAAATATTAAAGAAATGTTTGAGGACAACCACCTATATCCTCTACCGTTTAGGGAGTATGATTTTCAGGATGTAAAAAAAGCTTTCGCCTTCATGTCCTCACGGGAATATATCGGTAAAATCGTTCTATCATTAAGCTCGACGAGGCCTCGACCGATACCGCAATCTGAAAAATTATCTTTATCCGATGACGGGACCTATCTCCTGACAGGAGGCTTAGGCGGTTTTGGTCTTGCGACAGCAAATTGGCTTGTAAAGAATGGAGCAAGAAATTTAGTTTTAACAGGAAGAAGTGGTTTAAGCTCGGACGAAGCTCGCGTCGGAGTGAAAGCAATTGAGAATGCTGGCGCAAATGTCATCGTCGCATCGGTTGATGTTACAAATCGCAACGATTTAGAGGAATTATTTAAATCTATCTCAGTGAAAATGCCACCGCTCAAAGGCGTAGTACATTGTGCAATGGTACTAAGGGATGAAGCCTTCCAAAGAATGACAGCTCAGCAGATGGTTGAAGTGTTGAAACCTAAGGTCCAAGGTGCGTGGAATTTACATCAACTAACCGAAAAAATAGAGCTCGATTTTTTTGTGCTGTATTCGTCTATAAGTTCACACATTGGTAATGTAGGTCAAGCTAACTATGCAGCAGCAAACAGTTTTCTCGATTCATTAGCAGAATTTCGTGTAAACAAAAACCTGCCTGCCACCTCTTTTTGCTGGGGACCAATTGACCAAGTTGGTGTATTAGCAAGAAGTGATAACATGCAGAAGGCCATAACGCGAATGGGAACAGAGAGCATAACACTGACGCAAGCATGGAAAGCCTTCGTATTTTCAGTCGAACAGGGGATCAGTAATCCAGGGGTTATACGACAAGATTGGAAAAAGTTATCACTAATTTCTTCATCTGTTTTAAATTCACCCAAATTTGAAGCAGTTAGAACTATTTCTACAACGAGTGACAGTGAATCCTCTGCAGATTGGACCGATTTACCCGAAGAGCAGGAAGAAAGAATAACCTATCTAAAGAACATAGTGGCCGACGAAACGGCAGATGTATTTGGAATAGCAAAGTCTTCCTTCGATTCGTCTAAACCCCTTGATGGAATGGGTTTGGATTCTCTTATGGCTGTAGAATTGAGTGTTAGAATAAAAAACGTTACGGGTGTTGATATCCCGCAAATGCTTTTGATGCAAAGTGGTATCAGTGTAACTTCAATCGTAGTCGAAGTTGATGCTATTATGAATGAACTTTCATTAACAACGGTTCTAAATAAATCATCAAATGCAAATCCGGGGACAAACGAGAAGCGCGAGCCTAATCCAAATCCGACTGATGCCAAGCCAAACACACCGAAAAATAAAGATCCCGCAAAAAATAATTTTCAGTCTTTGGTTGTTTTCGGCGAACCCTCTTCACATCCTCCTATCGCTATTGTATTAGCTGGCTATGGGGATATTTGGGCTGCGTCCGAACTATCGAAACATCTTGAACGACAAGTCTATGCCTTGCAACCACCCACAGAAAGAAATGAGTATACAAACGCATCCGAACTATCGAAACTTTATATCAACGAGATCAAAAAGAATCAACCTGTTGGCCCCTATCACTTAGCTGGATATAGCGCTGGAGCTATTTTAGCTTTGGACATCGCCAACCAATTAAATGCTGAGGGAGAGACGGTGGCATTCTTGGGGCTTTTCGATCCGAACATTGTAAGGTTCGGGCAATTGGAACATAAGGTGTACAGTACTGTTGGCAAGGTAGTAAATAAGTGTACGCCTTTTTTCGAGCGATTCTCACTAAGAAGTTTAAAAGTCTTGCAGGCTGCTTATCAAGATAAGGGTCTTAATAGGCACCTCGAAGTATTATACGACTTCAAACCGGCCAAATTTGATGGGACAATAACTATTTTTCAGGCACGTCTATCGTTCTTTCGCCCCTTTAAAATTGTCGATCGTTGGCAGGCGTCTTCGACCGGAAAAATTATCGTCCATCGTGTTCCAGGTGATCATGATAGTTTTATCAGAGATCCACATGTGAAACAATTCGCCCAGCTCCTTGAGCAGTCGTTAAAAGAACTATCGTAAATGGTTATCACTCTCGTAGTCGTCGGAACCCGAGGGGATGTTGAACCACACCTTGCCTTAGCTGTAGGTCTAAAACAAAGCGGATTCAATATCCGAATGGCAGCACCGCTAGATTTTGAAGAGCAAATTACTACATATGGAGTCGAATTCATACCAATTAATGTAAGCTTAAAAAAGCTTTACGATTCGGAAGCAGCAGACGGTTTGTTGTCTTCAGAAATAAATGCTATAAAACTCATAACACGACTTAAACAAACAGCCGGCGCAGTAGTGGGCCAGATCATTAACGATACCAGAGTTGCCTGCAATAATACAGACGTGGTTATGTATTCTCCCCTGGCTTTATCTTCACATTATTTTGCAAAGGATATGGGAGCCATTTCTTTTCCAACTTGTCTGCAACCCTTAGGGAGGACGGTAAGTTTTCCCGCTCCAGTATTTGATTTAAAAATCCGTCTTCCAGGTTTTTTAAATCGCTTCAGTTATCATGTCATGGAACAGGGGTTTTGGCAAGTATTTCGCCGCTATTTGGACCACAAACATCCGGCCTTGGGTCATTTTAATAATATTTATCGACCTGGTAACCATTCTTTTTTTGCTATAAGCCCCTTAGTAGTTCCGCGCCCTCCGGACTATACACCTTCCATGCATATGACAGGTTTTTGGCGATTTAACGAGGCTAACAACAAACATTCACAAGGTTGGGAAGTCTCCAACGAACTCGAAGAATTTATTAAGCAAGGTCCTCCTCCCATTTGTATCGGATTTGGTAGCATGAAGAGTAAGAGAGTCTCCAAGATAATGCGCTTGTTTGCAAATGTTGTTCGGGAACAATCGCTCCGTGCTATTGTTTTAACTGGTTGGAGTTTTGATCCTGATATCGGTTCAATATTTGACAAGAACAACGTGTTTCTGACCGAACAAATTCCTCATTCGTGGTTGTTCCCGCGTGTGAGCGTCATCGTTCACCATGGTGGGGCAGGTACTGTTGCTGCGGCACTGTATGCTGGGAAACCTTCGCTAATTATTCCGTTCTTTTTCGATCAAAGCTATTGGGCAAACTTACTCAATAAAAGAAAGCTTGGGCCTGCCCCACTAAATTTCCGATTACTCTCGACAAGTTCTATTCTATCTGGATTAAATGAAAGTCAAAACCCTGATTTATTAGCCAATATAAATGCCGTCCATCGTGACCTAAAAAAAGAAGACGGTGTAACAAAGACCGTGGATATAATTCAGGAGATCATATGAGATTCTACAGCCTTTGAAAGAAAGGTAATTGTAACATGGAAATTAAAGATATAATTCGATCTACTAGTCTGTTTGGGTCATTACCAGACTCATGTTTAGACCACCTGTCACAGACTGGAGAGTGGAAGACTTATGAGGCTGGTGAAACGGTTTTCCGTTTAGGGGATCCAAGCGATTCTATGTATGTCGTTGCTGAAGGCGAGCTCGATGTGTTCATATCAGAAGAGACAGATGGTGAAATTCCAGTTAATACTATCGGACCAAAGGATGTTGTTGGTGAAATTCAATTATTAACTGGAGGCGAACGACTCGCTACTGTTCGGAGTCGGCAAAATTCCAGATTGATTCGAGTACGCAAAGACGCATTCGAAAAAATCGCCGAAGCAGAGTTAGATTTTGCGCAGAAATTGAATGAGATAATATTAGAGCGGATAAAGAGAAATCAACTTACGTCAATTCTACCAAAGATCTTTGGGTCTTTGGAACCTTCACAGGTTGAGCGATTAGAATCTCTTGCTGATTGGGTTCAACTTCCTCAGGGCGATGTACTCTTTCAAGAAGGTGATGAGGGAGATAGTTTTTACGTACTAGTAAGTGGATTACTCGGGATATCAGTGAAGGATCCTAATGGAGATTCAATTTTAATAAACCGCATCAAATATGGTGAGGTTGTCGGAGAAATGGCTTTGCTGAGCGAGGAACCTCGCTCAGGTACAATTCATGCGGTTAGAGACGCAGAGTTAGTACGATACCACAAAGATGAGTTTTTTAGATTTCTTGAACAGTATCCAAAACTGTTATTACAAATTACAAGATTGATTGTCGCACGCCTGCGACAATCAATGTCACAAAATTTCAATAAGACTCATACATCCTTTATTACTTTAGTTCCCGCTTCATCGAATGCCCCACTCGCAGAATTTTCTACAAAGTTAAACAAGGCTTTGGAATCATTATCTAGTGTCTTGTCGGTTAATTGCGACAGTATTGAACGAGATCTCGCAACGCCGGGCATAGCTCGCGTCGATTTAGACAGTCCACAAAGTGCCCGAGTAGCTGCTTGGCTTAGCGCCCAAGAAGACAAGTATGAATACATTCTTTTACAGGCCGAGCATGCAGATTCGCCCTGGACCCAGAGATGTATGCAGCAGAGCGATCAGATCATCACTATTGGGTTAGCAGGTGAAGAGCCTTGTCCTCAAGGCGTCGAACGGAAATATGTATACGATAGTGATCGACTAAAAGATATACCCAAGCGGTTAGTCATAATACATCCTGAGGAATGTATTCAGCCCAACGGTACAAAACATTGGTTGAAACCCCGCGATGTAGAGATGCATCATCATCTAAAGATATCTAATCAAAAAGACTTTCAACGATTGAGTCGTTTTATTACAGACCAAGCAATTTGTCTGGCTTTGGGTGGAGGTGGTGCCCGAGGTTTCTCCCACGCTGGTGCACTTCGAGCACTTAATGAAAAAAATATTCCTATAGATATCATCGGTGGAACCAGCATGGGTGCTATTATTGGCGGGATGTACGCACTAGGTATCGAACCCGATCAAATGGTAAAACGGTTTGAAGCGGCAAATACAAAAAATACGTGGTTACGGCAACTTACATTGCCTTTACTCTCCTTTGTCGATGGAGGTGGCTATGCTGATGCCATGCGCAAGATTTACGGCGACGTTGACACTGAAGATCTATGGCTCCCATTTTTCTGCGTGTCCAGCAATATTTCAAGAGCTTGCATGAAAGTGCACCGAGATTCTCCATTATGGCGAAATATCAGAGCGAGTTCTGGAATTCAGGGATTATTTCCTCCTGTAATTTTTAACGGTGAACTCCATGTAGATGGAGCACTTTTCAGTAATTTACCCGCTGATGTAATGAAAAAAACTTGCAATGGTAATGTAATCGCGATCGACGTGACTCCCCCTGTTGATCTCGCTCAAAATGCGGAATATGGGGAGAGTATTTCAGGTTGGAAGATATTGTGGAACAAGTTCATAAAAAGGGATAAAACACACTCATATCCTGATATCGGAACGGTATTACAACGAGCAGGTGAAGCCGTAAGCAATTCAAATCAGAAAAAAGCAATTTCGGAAACAGCCGATTTCTACATACGAATGCCCGTGGACCATATAAACATCTTAGACTTTAAGCGATCAAATGAACTTGAAAACATAGGATACATGTTTGCAAAGGAGATGCTGGAAAAGTCGAGAAACGAGACATTAGAGATCCCTTTCCTTTCCAATAACTGAATTAAGGAATTCATATGACTAACGCGAAAATCTTACTGGAAGAAAATTTCAAAAATGGAAAATTACCGGAAACATGGTCATGGCTTCGTGAGAAACCAAACCATTGGCATCTAAAGAATGACGGCTTGGAAATTCGTGTCGAGCCGGGGCTGGCAGATTCCGTTGTGAATGCTCTCATGATTTCGGCGCCTGACCGCACAAATGAAAGATATTCAATCGAAGTATCTGTCTCCAATATAACCCCACCAATTCAGCAATATGAACAGATTGGAATAACGTGGTATATAGACGGGAAACCTGTTTTTAAACTCGTCAAAGAGCTCATTGACGGCGAATTGTATATTATTCCCGGTAAATGCCCTATCCCTGATACAACAATCCATCTACGCCTCATTGTAGACGCTAATTCGTGGGAAGCCGCCTACAAAATAGAAGAAGAAGAAGAGTTTATCATAGCCGATCAAGGCGAGTTGCCTTCACAGGGCCGTGATCATATCAGCCTACAATGTTATAACGGTCCAGAAACCGAAGAGCACTGGGTTCGATTTGAAAACCTCCATGTCACTCAATGTGATTAGTGATTCAATAAATTGAGTAAAGTAACTACTAAACCTTTAATATTCGCTGTATTGCTGCTCTCGTTCTCTTCGGCTTCTGGAAACAAAAATATCATAACAACTGCCGATAGTTTGTTTGATATGCGTGCGGAGGGATCTACTTCTGGACGTACTTTAATCGATCCAGCAAATAACGCTCTCTCGGCATATAATCAAGCAATAACTGTGTACCCCGATACAATTGCTCTTCATTGGAAGAGACTACGTGCTTTTCATTTTCTAATAGAATTTGTAGATATAGCGGACAGTAGTCGGACTGAGCTAATTGGCCGCGCGAAGAATGCTTCAGATGGTGCGCTATCGAAAATTGAAACTATTTGTAATAAGAGGCTCCAGTCCTCTAACGAGAAAACAAGTAATACCTTGGATTGTTCGCCGTCGGACATAGCAAGGACATATTTTTGGAGTGCTATTAACTTAGGCATTTGGTCTAGATCACAAGACGCGCTAACAACCAAAGTAAAGTCGGCCAAGCGCATATTCCATTACGCTGAGAAAGCGCTGGCTATCGATCCTACCGTAGATAGAGGAGGAAGTCAGCGACTTCTATCGGTATTACACGGAACAATTCCAAGAATCCCATTTATTACTGGTTTTGTTGATAAAAATAAAGTCCTGCCTCTTATCAATGAAGCACTCGCTCTGTACCCAAATCACCCAGGTAATCGACTACTTAAAGCAAAAGCTATGATGAACCAAGAACCCTCTCAACGAGATAGCTCTCGATCTATTCTAAATGGCATAATAAACGAAACGCCTAACGGCCCCTGGCGTGTAGAATGGTATAAGATTCGTGCCTTGGCAAATAAACTGCTCGCTGAAAGAAATAAGATCCCAGATCAACTTTGATTTCTTCCAAAGTAAATTTTTCATCAACGTAGAGTTTTTCTTATCTTAGCTGCCCACACCTTAAACAGGACAAGGGTCTATGGCCGATCGACTTAAAATCGCCGCCATCACTACAGTATATCACAAATATTCCCATACTCAACATATTGTTGATCGGTTCTTGGAAGGATACGGCTGGAACGGCAAACATCATCGACCGGAAATGGATATCGTGTCTCTATATGTCGATCAAGTAGAACCGAGGCCTTCAGAGGGTGCCGACGACTCCTCAATAAGATATGATCTGAGTCAAGAACGCTCCGAACGATTTCCACAAATGAAAATTTATCCTACCGTTGCCGACGCACTGACTTTGGGAACTAAGGATTTAAAAATCGATGGTGTACTATTAGTGGCAGAGCACGGAAGCTATCAACGCAACGAAAAAGGTCAACACCAATACCCACGCTACGAACTATTCAAACAAATCGTTTCGGTATATCGCACCACCGGTAAGACGGCACCCGTTTTTAACGATAAGCATTTATCCTGGAACTGGGATTGGTGTCAGGAAATGTACGATTTATCACAGGAATTAGATTTTGCATTTATGGCAGGTTCGTCTTTACCCGTCACCTGGCGAACCCCTTCTCTCGAAATGCCCATAGATTCTGAAATCGAGGAGGCCGTTGGCGTCTGTTATGGTGGTGTCGACAGCTATGACTATCATGGCCTTGAGACAATCCAGTGTATGGTTGAACGACGTAAGGGTGGAGAATGTGGCGTGAAATGGCTGAAAGCTTATCGTGGAGAATCGTTTTGGCAGGCCTTGAGTGATGGGGTTTGGTCCCGTGAATTAATGTATGCGTGTCTCAGCCGTAGCCACACGCTTAAGCAGGCCCGTCCAGGATTCAATAATGTTTTTCCTACAGTAGATGAAATGAAAAACTTATGTGAAGACCCCATCGCTTTCGTCTATGAACATAAGGACGGGCTACAATCTTCTATGCTACTGATGAGTGGTCTTGTTGAAGATTTTAATTTCGCAACGAAATTAAAAAACACAGATGCTCTCTTTTCCACGCAGATGTATCTGCCAATGCCTCCTGCCCGTTCAACACTTGCAAATTTCTTCAGCCCACTCGTTAACAATATCGAGAAAATGTTTCTCACGGGTAAACCAACTTATCCCGTAGAGCGTACTCTACTAACTTCCGGTTTAGTCATTGCCGGAGTAGATAGTCTA
>JAYYVF010000094.1:0-6124 GCA_036343635.1 Candidatus Latescibacterota bacterium
GACTCGTGGGAAAATACTTCTAGCTACAGTTCGAGGTGACGTTCATGACATTGGTAAAAACATTGTGGGGGTTGTACTGTCATGCAACAACTACGAAATTATTGATTTGGGAGTAATGGTCCAAGCTGAAAATATTTTGCGTACCGCTAAACGTGAATCCGTAGACATAATTGGGCTTAGCGGCCTCATCACACCGTCCTTAGACGAGATGGTGCATGTAGCTCAGGAGCTAAAAAGACAAAACTTTAACATCCCCGTCTTAATCGGTGGGGCAACAACGAGTATCCGTCATACTGCGATAAAGATTGCTCCCGCCTATGACGAACCGATATTGCACGTGTCAGATGCCTCAAGAGCTCCTTCTGTTGTAACCAAATTGATGAATGATGGACATCGAGAAAATCTCATACGCGAGACTAAGAAAGAACAAGAAAACATCCGAAAAAACTACAACCCGACTAATCGAAAACTTGTACCTTTTTCTGAAGCTCAAAACAGATCATTACGCATTAATTGGGATACATATACTCCCCCAAAACCTCAATTTATTGGAACGCGGCATCAATCAAGTATCAACCTAAGTACCCTAGTCCCTTACATCGACTGGTCTCCTTTCTTTCATGCCTGGCAATTAAGAGGTACCTATCCACGTATTCTCTCGGATAAATCGATAGGCCAACAAGCAAAAGTCCTTTTTGAAGATGGAGAAAAACTTTTAGAGCAAATAATAAAAGAAGAGTGGATATCAGGAGAATTACACTACGGATTTTACCCCGCCCAGAGTACAAATGATGATATTATTTTGTACTCAGATGAAGTAAGGTCAGGAGAATTAGGGCGCTTACATACGTTGCGCCAACAATCGACCAAACGTGATCCAATTAAGCCTTTTTATGCGTTGTCTGACTTCGTAGCGCCATTGGGCAGTTCAAGGATCGACTACGTTGGCCTTTTTGCCGTATCGACGGGAGAAGGAATTGATAAATATACTAACCGCTTCGAACAAAGCCATGACGACTACAATTCAATCTTACTAAAATCGATAGCTGATCGTCTTGCTGAAGCTTTGGCTGAATACACTCACGAGCTTGTTCGACAAGAATGGGGATATCAAAAAGGGATCGCTTCGAATAAGCTGGATTTAATTCGTGAACAATACCAAGGAATTCGCCCTGCACCAGGCTATCCTGCATGTCCGGATCATAGCGAAAAACGCACAATTTTTTCTGTGCTAGAAATCGAGAAATACTCTAATATGCACTTGACCGAAAATTGTGCGATATGGCCCGCATCCTCGGTAGCAGGCCTGTACTTTTCCTCACCGGAATCTCGCTACTTTTCGGTTGGAAAAATAGATCGTGACCAACTCACTTCTTACGCAAAGCGTAAGAAAATAACAACCGAGGAAGCTGAACGTTGGCTTGCACCCAATCTGGCTTAAAATTAAGATATTCTTAAAATCCCAAATGGAGCTACAATGAATCCTCAGTCTACTCCCAACGAACGCATAGTTAAAATAGAAAAAACTATTTTGCGCGGTGTTCGGCCTAGATCTATTGGCTATAATGCACGGAAAGGAACCCATGGTCCAAACATAACGGATGCAGTCGTTCGTTTATTCACCGACAGTGGTGCATGGGGTATCGGACCTGCAAACATTTCCCAAGACAAGGCAAAAGCACTATTGGGTTCCAAGGTCGACGAAATATTCCAACTTCCCGATGGAGCAATAGATGAAGGGATAAAAATAGACCTACCACTTTGGGATTTAATCGCTCGCATACTAAGTTTGCCGTTATATCGCCTATTGGGAGGCCGCGGCAAAAGGCATGTAGAGCTTTATGATGCCTCTATCTATATCGATGATATCAACCTAAATAACGAACAAGCTGTATGTCTATTTCAGGAGGAGGTGCATTCTGGTTTAGAACATGGGTATCAAAATTTCAAAATCAAAGTAGGCCGAGGGAGTAGATGGATGGAACCCTCCGTTGGTCTGCAGCGCGATGCTCTTGTTGTTCATACAGTTCGTGAAGCAAGCCCTGCAGGTTCCAAAATAATGATAGATGCCAATATGGGTGGAACACTAAACTCAACCTTGGAGTTGATCAAACTCTGCGCCGAGTACGATCTATATTGGTTCGAGGAGCCCTTCGCAGAAGATAAACTTCTAAATCACGCCCTGAAATCCTATATAATAGAGTCGGATTCAAACTTACTAATTGCAGATGGGGAATTCCATCCACCTAGCTACTTTTTTGAGCTCGTCGAAGAAGGGTTAATAGACGTTGTCCAACATGATTTTTGCGATTACGGGCTGACATGGTGGCGCTCTATTGCAGCTAAATTAGAAACCTGGGATGCACTCTGTGCTCCTCATACCTGGGGAAGTTTTATCGAACGCTACCATCACGCACACTTCGCAGCATCAATTCCCAATTATGCTATTCTCGAAGCCTCGCCAGGGAAAATGCCCGGCATAATAGAAGACGGGTGGTCTATGCAGGACGGTAAGTTGCACGTACCAGACACTCCTGGTGCCGGCATCGCTATTGAGGAAAAGATATTTAATCAAGGGCTTGAAGATCGCGATGCATTCTCTTTATCTATTTAACTAATTTGGAATTGTTAAATTCTCAGAATTTGTTCGGGCTGTCAAATAAAGTGAGGCCGTAAGCTGCACCGCTGAACTAGCATATTGAAAAACCAACTCTCAAACTTCAGAGTCTTTGGTATTGTCCCATCCATCCCCCACTATTAAGCTCTACAAGTAAGAAGGCTTCACGCTCAACTGAGGAATCAACCTAACGGTGTACGCCTTTGTTTAAGACAGAACCCATCAATTTCCTTTTTCCCATTAAAATGCACTGTCGTTTGAAGTGAACAAGAACCCAGGACATCTGTATAATTAAATTGACGTACATATTTACTTGCCAACAACGCCCGAAAAAAATCAAAATCTTGACAAATTTTCTATAACATTTATATATACACCTACTTTGTATACTTTACATCACTAATTCATATATTTTACTTTTGTAAAATTGCGCAGGGAGACCGTTAAAATGAGTATTCGCCTTGGAGACACCGCACCAGATTTTACGTCTGACAGCACTGAAGGAACCATAACTTTTCATGAGTGGTTAGGAGATAGTTGGGGGGTTTTATTTTCGCATCCGGCCGACTATACCCCAGTTTGCACAACTGAGTTAGGAACGGTCGCCAAATTAAAGAGTGAATTCGACGCTCGCAATGTAAAAGTGGCTGGATTGAGCGTTGATTCTGTAGAGGATCATAGAGGATGGATTAACGACATCAATGAGACCCAAAATACGGTAATGAATTTCCCATTGATAGCTGACCCCGATCGTGAGGTAGCAAATTCCTATGACATGATCCACCCCAATGCACTGGACAACCTGACAGTACGTTCAGTGTTCGTAATTGGTCCCGACAAAAAAGTAAAACTCATGTTGACGTATCCTGCATCAACCGGTAGGAATTTTGACGAACTTCTACGAGTAATTGACTCACTTCAATTAACGGCTCAACATTCTGTCGCTACACCAGCTAACTGGAAAGATGGTGAAGACTGTATCGTAGTACCAGCACTCTCGGACGACGAAGCCAAAGAGAAATTCCCGAAGGGCTTCACTGCCGTAAAACCCTATCTCCGTATTACGCCCCAACCCAACAAATAAAAACAAGATAGCAAGCTGTCAGTTACGGGATGCCACCGAGGAATTAGGCATCCTGTAACTGACTCAAAAAATCGAAATCCCATCGGACTAAATTCCGTTATTACCTGAAAGACAATTTGTAATATATCACGGCTATAATTGTTCAAATACCGCATCGGTATCGATCTCTTTTTTCCATTTGGAAAACTCTTTTTCCATTTTAGCTGACCAAGCACGATCCACTTCACCCGGAGTATATCTACCATCAGCAATCGTCTTTTTTCCCCAATAATCTCTTAAACGTACGTTTTCAGAACTTTCCACCACTTCCTTTGCATATTGAGGCGGGATAATTACAACCCCAGCTTCTTTAGCTAACACAATATCTCCAGGCAAACAGGTAACATTACCGATACGGATTGGACCGTTCATGTCGGCCATAGTTACCTCGCCAATAGCTGTGGGATGTGTGCCTCGACACAGAACATTAAAAGGCAGTTGACGAACGCGTTCATCATCTCTAATGCTGCCGTCAATAACTACACCCGTTCCACCCGTATTTACACTAATGGCCGTGCCTAAATTATCTCCGATAAATGTTCCTTTGATTATTTTTCCAAAGAGCTCTACAACAAGGACATCATCTTCAACCAACGAATCGATGACCCAACTATTTTGACCACCAACATATTTTTTTCGTTTTCCATCTGCCTCAACAATATCATTTAAATCGGGGCGATGTGGGACATAACGACAGGTCACAGCACGCCCAACTACGACGTGCTCAGGTTTTAGGTTCAGCCAATTACCCTCAAATTGGAAATGATGCCCCTTGCCTGCTAAAACGCCCCACGCCTCTTCTACGGTGACCTTCTTCATGCGCTTGAGAAGGGTCTTATTTACCTTTGGACGCCCATCAGAAAAACGCGCACCACGGTAAGAAGGGGTCAAATCCTTAAATTTGCCCTTAGCATTAAGTTCAAAAGCCATTTTTTTCCTCCAATACATTAAATAAAAGTCGCACCCCACAACGGGGCGCGACCAATCTAACAACGGCCTTTATAGATGGTCAAGTCGAATATATTCTACCTCACCTAATAATTTTAGTAGACTAAATACCGAATCTATGCGTAAATCATTAATGCACAAATGCTAACAGCAATCATTAGGTAGTCTAAAGTACTGTGCCAATCAACTCTCAAGGTTAACGAGTTCCTTTTAACCTGCTCTCCAAAGAAATCACCTTTCATGTCTCTGCGCCCCTATCCAAATTGCGGTAAATTTTTATTTGTTTAACACAAATATTACATATACAAAATACCAGTGTCTTTTTGTATAATACTATCTTTTTGTATACATGTCAAGCTTTTAGGTAAACAAAAAGATACTACCATTGGAAATTGACTATAGACAAGTCAATAAACTAACCTAGCGAAACCTCCATCCCCTGATCTTGACTTCGATAGATACCGTCCAAGATCTGCGTAACCTGAAGAGACTCCTCCGCAGGGACAGGTGAATGTTCATTGTTAACAATTGCCCTTGCAAAGGCGATACATTCTTCAGCATGTGAGCCTATACCATCACTATGAAGTTGTAATTTTTTATCATACAGTTGCTTTGTCTTGTTATTTGCGCTATAAAAAGTACACGACGGCCAATGTCCCCCACCCTCATCTCCATACATCCAAACCCCGTTCTGCGCATCACCGTGGTGCAACATCCAACTCATTTCTAGAACCAGCGTGGCACCATTGTTAAATCTGACAAAACCTGCAGCAACATCTTCCACGTCATATTCTGATGGAATCACTGAACGACCCCACTCCGAAAAGGCACCTTCACGTTTTGCCAACGGTGAAACTGCCATTCCACTCACAGAAACGGGCTGAGGATTACCCATAAACCATAAAGCCAGATCCAACATATGAACCCCTATATCGATGCATGGTCCTCCACCGCTATGTTTTTTCTGAATAAAACCTGGTCGATTTGGTACGCCTGCACGCCTTAGTGCCCAACAACGTGCATGATACACATTGCCCAAAGACCCAGAATCTACTTCCTCTTTGAAAGAAATTGCGTTACCCGTAAAACGAACACTCTGTGCCGTCATCAGCATTTTACCAGATCGATCCCGTGCCTCGATCATTTTCAATACTTCATCTGGCGTTGGAGCAAGGGGTTTTTCACAGAGTACGTGCTTACCCGCTTCCAAAGCCGCAATACTTAGCGGAGCATGGTACATGTTTGGCGTACATATATCCACAACGTCAATTTCGTCATCCAACCAAACTTGACTGACGTCTTCATACAGTTTGCTAATATGATGATCTGCACCCCATTTTTTTAGTATTTCTACATTAACATCGCAGCCCGCAACAATCTCGGCGTCCTCGGATGCTATCCATCCTGGCATGTGAGCGCCCGCTATTCCTCCAACC
>JAYYVF010000095.1:0-10684 GCA_036343635.1 Candidatus Latescibacterota bacterium
GCGCACTCGAGTCATTCCTCCCAATTCTCCCGACTGCTCCCATCTGTATACCGTTCCGAATTCTGCCAAACGAATAGGCAAATCACGATAACTATGCTGCTGAGAGGCAAAGATTTTTATATGATGAGGACAATTCATTGGTTTGAGGAGATATCCATCTATATCACCTGCCTGCATCTGGTTAGAAAGTTCGCCGCAGGTACAACCGTCATCAGATAATTTTTGAAGGTGTTCATGATCTATCAACGGCGGATATTGACTTTCCTGATAGTAAGGGAAATGGCCGCTAGTTCGGTAAAGGTCGAGTTTTCCGATATGCGGGGTATGTACCTGACTGTACCCTTGTTTCTTCAACTCACCTGAAATAAACGCCTGCAATTCATCTCTAATTATCGATCCCTCGGGAGTCCACAAAACAAGACCTTGTCCCACTTCTTCGTCAATATGAAACAATTTGAGTTGACGTCCTAAGACTCGGTGGTCTCTGCGTTTAGCTTCTTCAAGTCTCTTTAAATATCCATCAAGCTCCTCGCGCGTGGTAAAAGCCGTACCGTATATTCGCTGAAGCATGGGCCTATCCTGATCACCACGCCAATAAGCTCCTGCGACACTGAGCAATTTCACATGTCTCACTTGGCCAGTACCCAACATATGAGGACCACGACAAAGATCAACAAACTCTCCATCCTGGTAAAAAGAAAGGCGTTCGTCGTCACCTAAATCATTTAATATTTCCATTTTATATGTTGCGTCACCGACTAAATCTTCAGCTTCAGCTCGCGATACGTCTAAACGCTCGAATTTGTGATTTTGTTTTATAATTCGTTTCATTTCTTTTTCGATAAGTACCAAATCATCTTGAACAAACGGTTTTTCGACATCAAAATCGTAGTAAAAACCATTGTCAATAGCCGGACCAATAGCTAACTGAGCCTCCGGGTATAAACGTTTTACGGCTTGAGCTAGCACATGTGACATGCTGTGTCTATAAACCGATTCCGCTTCCGGATCTTTCCAAGACAACAGATCCACATCAGCATTATCGTCCAAATCAACATGAAAATCTATGAGTTCATTACCAGATTTTGCAGCAATGAAATTTTTGAACATCGTTTTATCCAACTTAACAATTATATCCTTGAGCTTCCCTCCCCCCGTGTACTCTATATCCTCTCCATTGGGTAATCTTATTAACATCGCCTCACTCCAAAGTAAATTTAGACCTACTGTGTTCTTCCTATATAAAAAGTAATATTTTTTATCAGCAACGATTGTATGGGCTGCCTTGAAAGGCGCTCAGAACCAATATGCAAAGGTGTCATCAATGGCCCGAAGTTGTCAAGCTCTACCGTTTGTTAAACGCTTAAGACAGCAGATATTTCTCAGGTTCGGGCAGTGGTGCGGGCACATCACCTTCCGTCTCGATACTCCAGTCCCCTAAACGAACGGAAAGTTCGGATCTTATAGAAGTGTGTTCGGAACAATCACAAACGTTGTGTAGCTCCCACGGATCATCTTTTAGATTATAAAGCTCATCTTTGTCACCCATAGAGTCATGAACAAATTTCCAGTCTTTCGTTCTTACCATCTTCCGTCTTCCTTCTGCTTCCCGCCACTGCAAAGATTTTATCAGTGCCTGTCGCCCCCATGGCTTGCTCAACTTTTTCAAATCAGATCGAGAAAATGCCTGGCCCCCACAACCATATTCAGAAAACGTGTATTCTTTTTCGTTGCTATTGGTCACCACAGGAAGCAAGTCGCCTTGCATCCGACGAGGTTTATCAAAACCCTGTAATTCTAATAGAGTCGGTACAACATCAATCAAATTCACCATACTGTCTTGCCGAGTATCGCAGGGAATCCTGCTCGGCCATGAAAAAATCAGAGGGACGCGAGTAAGGCAGTCATAAAACACCCCACCCTTACATGTCATGCCGTGTTCACCCATAAAATCACCATGGTCAGAGCAAAAAACTACAATAGTATTTTCGCGTATATCATTTTTTTCTAAACAATCTAAAATCTGTCCCAATCCGTCATCGACAAATCGAACCATTGCATAATAAGCACCCATAACTCCATAAACATCTTCTATATTGTCGTTTCTCCAATTTAAGATGTCATGTAAAACTACATTCCTTTCAGGTGCTGTACCATCTGCAAATTCGCTATGGCGTTGCGGGGGTAATTCAATTCTATTTGCTGGGAACATGTCGGTATAAGATTTTGGCGCAATCCACGGCTCATGAGGGTCAGGAAATGAAACCCAAAGAGCAAACGGTTTTTTACAATTTGACTCGATAAATCGGGTAGCTTGCCCGGCGATCAACCCTGTAGAATGGTCCTCAAGTGGCAGATCTGTAGAGCCATAGCCAAAGCTTGGTGTCTGTTGCGGCATTTGCTTTATAGCATCAGAAATCCGTTTCAAATCTTTGTCCGATCTAAACCACTCCATACCACAAGTCCTATTGTTAGCTCCAGGATAAGGATTCCACACATCAAAAAGGGCTTGGTCCTCAAGTCGATTAAAACAATGATTTTTCCCAATTAAACCAGTGGTGTAGCCATGCTTTTTCCAAATTTTCCAAGCATGTTCAGCGTCCACAGGCATTGGAGTTTCATTTCGACGACTGCCATTAGAATGGGGAAATTGCGATGTCCAAAAAGCAACTCTGGCTGGCATACACAAAGGGTGCGGGGTTATAGCATTGTCAAACAACACGCCTTCACTGGCTAGGCGTTCCATAGATGGCGTTTCACAAAAGGTGTTTCCGTACAAGTGGCTAGCCGTAGCCTTCTGTTGATCACTCATTACAACAACTATATTGGGCAATTCAGTCACAAGTCAATCTCCCATCGTTGACATATTCATCGCACCAAGTGCACCTCGGGCGATGTTAACAATTCTCGTAGCAAAATTTGCGGCTTGCTGCACGCTTTCTGAAAAGGTTTCCTCTCGACAAATCCCGAAGAGCAACCGACCATTAAAACTATCTCCAGCACCTACGGTATATCTTTGGGCAGACGGAATAACCTTCGCATTTACTTCTTCTCCAAACTGCGAAGCTCCATAGGCCCCCCGGCAACCCCTCTTTATTACTACATATTTCACACCAAACCTTAGAAATTTCTCAGCCAAAACCGGTAAGGCCTTTCCTTCCTGCCACACCCTGAGTTCGTCTTCCGTTCCAATGAGATAATCTACATACTTAAAAACTTCAACCATTAAACTCCTGCAAACACGACCCGCAAACCAAGGACTAATATCAAAAACAATATTTGTACCGTTTTCTCGGAGTTTGGAAAAAACATTGCACAGTTGTTGCAGATCATCCGAATCTACGGCTCCGTAACCGGAAGTATAAAAAACAAACGACGGATCTAAATGTAGAGACCGTTCCCAATGTACTTTTTCACCCAAATAATAATGTGATCGCCTACGCCCCTCGCCATCCAACATGATTACATGAACAGCAGTATCTTGGTATAATGTAGAGCACATTTTCACTCCGACGGAATCAAGCCAATCAGTTGCTAATTGACCCCAACTATCTTTACCTATATTAGAATTTAGAATAACAGATTGTCCCAGAGCACCCAAAATATAGGCTACCGAAGCACCACAACCACCCAACAAAGGAGTTACGGGCTGTTTCATAATATCTACATTGTCGGCAAATTCAAAGCTGGCCAATTCGGGGGGATCAATACCTTTTAACGGGATATCAATAACAGTGTTACCAGCTATACTTACAAAATCTGTTATAACCTGATTCATTAAAACCTAAATCAAAATAGTTAAGAAGATTAACCGAAGCGTAATTTGCGGTTAAAACAACACATATCAATATTCGCTTATCTTTCTATTGTATTCCTTCATATACACAAGAAATAAGTTCAAAGAAACGCGTATGATGCTTAGCATCTCCAGGCATCCCATCAACTATCAGCGCCATAGCTAAGCCAGCGTCAGGATCAGCAAACGCTGCCGAGGTTTGCTGTCCGCAGTGTCCAAATGTCCTAGCGCCTGCATATCTACCAAATCCGTAGGGAACAGTTTCGACACCATAAACAGCCGAGTTTACCACAAAGCCCAATCCCCAATCTACAACATGTTGAAATGTATGATCATACATAGCTGTTCGATGACGCGAAGTTAACGTTTCCACCGTCTGTGGTAAAATTATCCTACTACCACAACGTTGTCCTCCACCTAACAGAGCCTCATAAAAATGGGCTAACTGTCGGGCAGGTCCACGACCACTTGCACCGGGAACACAACATTCAATGAAAGCCAAATCATCTCGAAAACTATGTCGCTCTGGATCAGGTCCTGAGGTATTATATACACCTGCGAGCCTATCTCCATATTTTGCAGACAATTCTCTACCCATGCTAATCCAACAATCATCCATCGCCAAAGGCACAAAGATCTCATCGCGCACATATTTATCAAATGCCCTTCCATCAAGACGTCGTATTATTTCACCAAGTATGTACCAACTAGACCCAATTTGATATCCGGCTTTTTCACCAGGAATCCAATTTTTTTCTATGCGGGAGGCACAAACACGGCTTACCATTTGATCCCAGGCTTCTATATTCGATTCCAAATCTATCCTGGAACGAAAACCACTGGTATGAGTTAATAGATGCCTAATAGTTATTTCATGCTTACCATTTGCAGCAAAGTCAGGAATTATTTCTCTGACTTGTTGGTCTAATTCAAGTAAACCACGTTCCCAAAGTTGGCCAATAGCTACAGCAGCAAACGGCTTTGTAGCCGAAAACCACTGCATAAGTGAATCTGGAGACACCGTACCAACAGCAACGTCAATATACTTGCATCCATTTATCGAAACATAAAGCTGCGCACCACACTGGAGACCGGTATTAATTCCAGAGAGTAAGCGGTCTTCCAAAGCTTTAGACGCATCATTCATTCTTGAGGTGGCACTATGCCGTATTTATATCCAAAGTCCACAATTTGTTCCCACGTTTTTTCATCGATATCAATACCAAGAACACTTTGTTGTCGTTGTTTCTCTTCGAGTTCACCAGGTACCAATATTTCATCAAACCCGGGTGCTAAAGAAGAAGTTTTTAAAAATCTGACAAATTCATCCACCTCTAGGCAATACTGTTCAAATGGTACAAACCGCGAAATATCTATAACCAACAAAAAGACGCCATTACCATTTCTGCTACCACTACCTGCACAACCCGCCCCACTCAATGCTCCCGCCAGCAATTCAACGACAATGCTCAATCCATAACCTTTGTGCCCCGCAATGCCACCAAAAGGCAAGATCCCTCCGCGGGGAGATCCATAAAAAGTTTCAGGATCCGTTCCTGGATTACCCTCTGAGTCCATTATCCAACCTTCAGGAACCGATTCTCCACGATTGCGCCGAACACGAATTTTACCCTCCGCTACCACACTAGTCGTCATATCGAGCACAATTGATCCTCCTGCACCCCGAGGCAGCCCAGCAGCCAAAGGATTAGTACCTAAGCGAGCAGAAGTACCTCCCCAAGGAACTACACATACCCCAGCCCCATGCATATTTGCAAATAACAAGCCAATCATATTTTTTTCAGCAAGGTACTGGACATAACTACCTAAACGACCTACGTGATTTGCATTACGCATTGTAACCGCAGAAACCCCGCAGGATTCAGCCTTAGCTAATCCAATTTCTACCGTTTCTTGCATTGCGCACTGCCCAAAACCCCAGTGCGCATCAACTACAACTGAAGCATCCGTTTCTAACTCTTTCGTTATTTCAGCAGATGGGTTGATCTCGCCATTTTCAATGGTAGAGCCATATTGAGGAATCCTTATTAAGCCATGTGAGTCATGACCAAGCTGATTTGATTCAACCAAAAGTCGTCCGACCAAATCAGCTTTTTCATTTGGCGTTCCTAAAGCCATAAAAATTTCTTTTGCATATTCTGTAAGTACCAAGCTACTAAATCGCGGCATTTTCAGCCTCCAATATTATAAAAGCAACACAACTCAGTTTTCTTATATTCGATCAGCTATTAAAGAAAGAATTTTCTTCCCGTCCCGCTCAGACAAACCAGATTTTCTTCTCGCCTTCTTAAAAAGATCATTAGAGACTACAATTCGACCTTTTTCATATGCCTTAATAGCACCCACACAAATTTCTTCAATAAACTTTTCTAACTTTGAAATTTCTATTTCATAGGAAATAGCCCACTCGCGTAGGATCGGTTGGAAAAGACTATCCTGCGCTCGAACATCCTGCAAAATATTTTGCAGTAAGCTCAAAACAAAACCGCGCGCATCAGAACGCCATATTCCAGAATAATCAGCAAGATCAATAATAATACCATCTGAACGACTATTTATATTTTCCTTCATTATCCGGCGTAGATTTTCCCGAAGTCGATAGTAAAGTGTATCTGTTTGTGAACGGCGCAGTTTAGTTTCTTGTGTCTTTTCATAGACCCAATCCGGCGTAAGGCCAAGGTGGGATCCTAAAAGCAACTTGCGTTGTAAGCGCATGCGCAATTGTGAAGCAGAAACACGACCTTCGTTGAGTTCCTCAATACTAATTTTCAAACTATCACTTCCAACCTTTTCGACAACAGGTTCAAATATCAACTCCTCCTCATTTTTAACGTCATTTTCATCTACACTCTCATCAACCAAAACCGTTATAGCCTCTTTTTGCACTGCAACTTCGACGCTTTTAAGTTGTGATTTAATTTCAGTCTCTACTTCTACTTTTGAAACCTCCAAGGAAGCCAATTCCTGATCAGTTTCTTCAGGCAAACCTAATGGCTTACCGCGCATGATAAGTTTTCCCTCCCACCAGATCCATTTACTTCCTCGCCGAACCTTTTTCCGTAATTCAGCACCTGGAATGTCTGCATCAGACAAGAGAAACAGGGCCTTCAGTGTCATATTTGAAAATGGTTCAATTCGCAACCAACTCCAGGGAATTGCTAATTCGTAACTATAGGTCTCACCCTTTGCTTTTGACGCAACACGTATTGGCAACTCGTCAGTCGGACTCCCTCTTTGTTGTCCTCCCCACACATAAATTCCAGAATCCTTACAATTAGGTTTTACCCATAAATTAAAACCTAATGGCTTCTCAGAATCTCGAAAAAACAACTTCAAATGATCATAGTAAAACATCTTATTTTCTTTTTCACCATTAGGCCCCTTCCATACATTCTCACCAACATTAATACGGTTTATATCACAAACATCATCAATTACTGTTACTCCAGAATAGAGAGAATCAGCATCCCAGGAGAGTAACACGCCTGCCCAATGATCAGATAGGCCATTAAAAGCGCCACGTAATCCAACGCCTCTATCAGAAGGGTCCAACTCTATCATCCCAATAGCGCCCCACTCTTCAAGTGAGCCATCAATATTCGGACCGACCTCAACTGGATTTATATCAAATGCTAAAACAGTTACGGGGCAGATAAATTGTAATAAACAAAGACACCTGATTAATCCATTCATCAAGAAGCGAATTTTTAACCTAAAATATCGTACAGGAAGAAAACTGTTGATGAATGATTTAATCATGTCTTAGGGCGCAGACTAGAAACGGCCCATTCTCCATTGGGATCTTGCATTTGGACCTTAAACAAACCGTCAGGAAATTTGGTAATAAGGTCCTCATAAGCTTTTTGACGTAAAGGGTCTGGATAAATCCAAGGGTGTAAATAATAAACAGACTGAACTTGGGCTTGTAAGAGTTCCTTGGTACAGCCAAAACATGGTTGCATAGTGGAATAAAGAACTGCCCCATCCGTGGAGATACCAAATCTTGCAGCTGATAATAAGGTATTCTGCTCGGCATGAACACATATACAGAGGTCATAGTCCTTTCCAGATTCGTATTCCTCACGATGAACGCACCGATGACATCCACCATCGGTACAATTTGTAGTTCCGTGTGGAGTGCCGTTGTAGCCAGTAGAAATTATGTGCCCATTTTGAACTAAAAGGGCGCCGACCCTGTTTCCTATGCAATTTGCTCTGGCACGAACTGCAATGGCTATATTCATGTAATACTCAACCCAGTTTGGTCTAACCATCACTTGATCCTTTTTTAGCCTACAAACATATCTTCAACAAAAAAATTTCTTCTTTAACTCGTCTCTGATTACAAAACAGAGAATTAAACATCGCACCTCAATAACTATGACACAATATATCAAGAAATCTTGATATTGACATTTTGAAGATATTAGACGTATTTTTGAGCTATTTCCTGTCAACCAATAAAGATTTCCCAGCATCTATGAAAAATTCAGACAAACCTAACATTGCACTTCTAACCAACCAATTTAAACAACTTCTTAGCGAACGAATCGTCATCATGGATGGGGCGATGGGGACAATGATTCAAACAAAAAATTTGACCGAGGAAGATTTTCGAGGAGACCTCTTTCCTGACCATAGTATCGAACTTCGCGGATGCAACGATTTACTTTGCTTGACCCAGCCAAATATTATCCGGGATATACATAGAAATTACCTATCCGCCGGCGCTGATATAATAGAGACTAACACGTTTAATTCCACACGCTTTTCCATGGCTGATTATGGCTTGCAAACTACCGTTGCAGAAATCAATCGCGCTGGAGCTACCCTTGCCCGCAGTGTAGCGGATGAATTTACCACAAGTAGTCGAAGACGTTGGGTGGCTGGCTCTATCGGTCCGACAAACATAACACTTTCACTCTCGCCTGATGTCAATCGGCCAGCTTACCGAACCCAAACATTCGAGGAAGTAGTAGACGGATATTACGAACAAATAGTAGCGCTATTTGAAGGCGGCGTTGATCTATTTTTAGCTGAAACAGCATTTGACAGCTTGACGCTAAAGGCCTGTCTTTTTGCCATTGAGAGTTTTTTCCAAGACTATAAAATACAATTACCAGTAATAGCTTCTGGGACATTTTCAGACCTCAGCTACCGAACACTCTCGGGACAAACTCCAGAGGCATTTTATTACGCAATTGAACATGCGAATTTGGCGGCAGTAGGAATTAATTGCGGTCTAGCACCTCAGGATATGCGTCCCGCAATACAACAAATGTCAAAAACGGCACCTATCCCTTTTTCTTGCTATCTAAACGCGGGGCTACCAAATGAGATGGGTGAATACGATCAAGGACCAGACGAGGTCGCCAAAACCCTCCGCGGCTACGCCGAAGAGGGTTTTCTAAATATTGTGGGAGGATGTTGCGGTACTACCGCAGAACACATTGCAGCCATTGCTGAAACTGTGGCTCAAATACCCCCACGCGTTCCTCCTGAACCAATTTCTCGACCGCATTTTAGTGGAATGGACTCTTTGGTTATTCAACCTAACTCAAATTTCACACTCGTCGGAGAGCGCACCAACGTTACTGGTTCAAGAAAATTTGCCCGCCTAATAACAAATGGCGATTACGAAAGTGCAACCGAAATAGCTCGACAACAGGCATTGGGTGGAGCTAACATTCTAGATGTGAATATGGATGAAGGGCTCCTACAATCCGAAGAAATAATGCAAGTTTTTTTAAATAGAATTGCTGCTGAACCTGACATTGCTCGTCTGCCCATTATGGTCGACAGCTCAAAATTCTCAGTGATAGAGGCCGGACTTCGTTGCCTACAAGGCAAAGGCATTGTCAATTCTTTGAGTCTAAAAGAAGGTGAACAGGTTCTGATAGAACAAGCTGTTTGTTGTAGAAAGTATGGTGCCGCCGTAGTAATTATGGCATTTGACGAATCTGGCCAAGCAACATCCATCGACGATAAAGTCCGAATATGCGCGCGAGCCTACAAAATACTTACAACTCAGGTAGGCATGGCTCCACATGACATTATTTTCGATCCAAACATTCTAACTGTAGCCACTGGTATGGAGGAACATGCACCATATGCCCTCAATTTCATCGAATCAATTCAAGCGATCAAGACTGAATGTCCAGGATCATTAATCAGTGGAGGCGTTAGTAATATCTCATTCTCGTTCAGAGGTAATGAATACGTACGTCGGGCTATACATGCGGTTTTTCTATACCATGCCATCCAACGCGGAATGGATATGGGCATCGTAAACGCAGGACAACTAACGGTATACGAGGAAATACCGGAGACACTTCGCAAACACGTAGAAAATGTTTTTTTTATGCGAGGACAAAACGCAACGGAAAACCTTCTCGAATTTGCTCAATCTGTTCGTGAAAAGACAGATGAGGAAGACGACGAAGTCGATTGGAGAAAAGGAACTCTACCGGAACGACTTTCTTATTCATTGCTTCAAGGTAGATCAGAATATATTGGAACAGACATTGCTGAAGCTTTGGAGACCTACAATCGCCCGTTAGAAATTATTGAAGGTCCATTGATGGATGGGATGAATCATGTTGGCGAGTTGTTTGGATCCGGAAAAATGTTTTTACCACAGGTAGTAAAAAGCGCTCGAGTGATGAAACAAGCCGTGGCCCTTTTAGAACCACATATGAATTCCCCAGATGGCGACGTTAAACAAATCACGACTCGTGGGAAAATACTTCTAGCTACAGTTCGAGGTGACGTTCATGACATTGGTAAAAACATTGTGGGGGTTGTACTGTCATGCAACAACTACGAAATTATTGATTTGGGAGTAATGGTCCAAGCTGAAAATATTTT
>JAYYVF010000096.1:0-18677 GCA_036343635.1 Candidatus Latescibacterota bacterium
TTCGTTACTATCATCGATTTTATCATCTTTTCGAAGAGCTTTTTTCCAAATATCTCCAAGATGTCCTCGAGCCATCCATATTAAATTGATAACAAGTATTATCATTGCGCCAAAAGATTGCCAACCAATAGCGGGATGGCCACCTAATGTGTAAACGTCTATCCCAGGCAGCGAATAACCAAACTGGTTGAATGTTCCCATTTGGAGCATCGTCAATATATTGAAAAACCAAAGGCTAAATGAAACATCCAAATTGACAAAATAAGTAAAACCAACGATTGCCCAGTTAATATTCGTATTAATTGCTGGAAAGTCTCGGCCAAGACTTATTGGGTCGGAAAGATCTCTAGGAATGGGAGGCAACGCTGGAGTAAAGTATGTAACAACGTTCCAGATAACCATGAAAAATGGAATTGCAAAGCCTATCCAAAATGCTGTACGGCGAATAAATCCTGGCCAGTTTGTTCCTTGTGGCAACTCGATTAATTGTCTGGGAACTTCCATGAGTGCATAGGAAAGACGTTCGTGTTCAACCCACTGTTTGCGCAGTGCAGAAACAATGCAATGGCATAGAAAAAAGATCGCAATGACGAGGCTGATCCACCAAAATAGAGGAACAATCCATGCTCCCCATGGGATTTGCTCTCCAGCGGGTATGCCGTTGTAGAACCATTTAAGTGCTACATCATCTCTCGGCATCAGCCAATCTTTGGCATGCTGTAATACTTTTAAATCCCACTGATTTTCAGGTGATGCAAAAAATTTCGGCGCTGCAATAACAGCTATTAAATAAGTTGAGGTGCCCCATGTAGGAATAGAAGCTCCTACCATTGACATTATGAAGATAATACCTAATTCTGGACTACTTAAAACAGGTATTTTAAAACAAGATTTTATTAACGAGTTCGTAAAAACTAATGTTGTTAGTAGAAATACAACACTAAGTGGTAGATAACTAATCGCCCACTGCGATGATTTTAGTACAAACATACTGTAGGGCGCACCAACATTTATTAAAATTACAAAAAAGAGACCAATCAGAAAGCCGCGTAGTGGAAATTTCATACGACGTCTGCTTTATCTTGAAATGAGGATTCTAATTTAGCTTGGTAGATCAAACGAGTATTATCCGGAAGGGTCCTCCAAACAAGGAAACGCTTTCTCAGAACGTTAAGAAAGTTACGATTCATTCTTTGCCATGAAGCCGTATCACCACTCAAACGATCAATTTTCACCTCTATTTTATAGATATTATGTTCGCCAGTGGGTAGGGCGGTTAGCGAAACATTCTGGCTTATTCCCAAGTCGTATGGTGCAAGCCAGGTCCGCATCGAAAGTATAAAGGATTGACCGTGTTTGTTATGTTGAGTGTCTAATTGAATGTCACGAGCAATAAAGTCTTCAGCCGAGCCTTCACCGTAAGCCTCGAAAACCGTTTTTAAGTAAACGTACATCAACTGAACTTCTTTACCAGCTACTGTGAATGGAAAATCAAAACGCCAGTTATCTCCGCTAGATTTGGGGAAACTCCATTGCCGAGTAACATCCGGGACGGCCATATTGGCTGCCAAGCGTGCAGGATAAAGTGTGGAAATATAGACTGTAGTAATAACAATGAGCGTTGCCCAAACTGCAGAAAGTGAGGAGTAATTTAATGTCAAACCACTGAAGAGTTCAAAATGCATAATGAATAAGTAAGAAATTTGTCCCAACAAGTAACCTGCAACGGCCCCAAAAGTCGCAAAAACAGTAGATTCGGCTATGAATAACATACCTATATGACTCGGTGCTAGGCCAACTACGCTATACACTCCAATTTCTCGGGAGCGCTCGTAGACAGCACCTGTCATTGTATTTAAAACAATGAGAGCAGCGATCAACACAGGAATCATTAGTTGTCCCGCGCCACTAATTTCTGTCGATCCGATGGAACTATAAACGACTACTCTGTCGTCTTGACTGACAAAAAGCGTTAATGCTACCCTCGTCATGAAGGATTCGACAGCCTTGATAAATTCGGTTCCTGTTTGAGTAGGAGTTGCTAAGGCAATCGAACGTATTTGACCATCCATATCTACTACCTGTTGATATGGAAGGAATAGGGTGTTTTCGGGTAACAGATGATTGAAATTTTCTAACGGTGCGGTTGCTTTCGTTCGTGGGTCTTCTGTTGCTTCTCGTGCGATCAGCCCCGCGTCTTTAACCGTATCAACCGGTGTTAGTAGTTCCCCATCTAAATCGGTTAGTTTTCCAAGCTTTCCCGAGTCTAGAATCCCGATAACACGATACAAATCCTCGAAGATTTGTACTTGTGCAGTTCCTACTTCATCAATATCGATTCCTAACAAATTTGCTAGTTTATCAGGGAGTAATACTACATTGCGTTCATGCAATGAAAAAAAGCGGCCAGCTTTCAGACAAGAATTAATAGGAGTAACAAGTGACTCATTATGATGGAATCCAACAATTCCATGTACGAAGCTTCGTTTACCATTCTGAGGCATATATAGATCAATGAAAGCTTTTTCTGATTCTATAGGCGACAGATACCAAGCCCTCGGAACAATTATGGCACGATCGGCAAAGGCACTCCGGACATAATCCCATGTGGATTCTTGCATGCCGCGCCAAGCTCGCTCCCGGACTAAAGCACCTTCATACTGTGGTTTAGTATCTCGAGGTAAGCGATAAAAGTCCAGGCTAGATTTTACAGACGTAAACGAGGAAACAGTAAACGTTAGTAATGTCAGCGTAATAGCAGTTAGGGCAGTTCGTAGACGACGTTTACTGAGATTAGATATTCCCAGCATAATTGCAGCGAATCCTGCACTCACGCGACCAACATCTGTTTCGTGAATGCCAGCATTCATTCCTTTGCGTTTTTGGATCATTTCTTTAAAGCGACCGATTATTATAAAAGTTACGGAAATGCCTAGGGCAAGAATGACAAACGCAAGAAAGATGATATAGGGAGAACTACTTAATTTGAAGGCAGGATGTAGCCATCGAAGTATTAGAAAAATCCCAAAGAAAATGCCAGAAAAGGCAGCAAGCTGTTTTTGAATTTCTGCATAACCAAAAAAGAAGCGTTCACAAAAAAATGAAAAGGGTAGTATAAGGGCAAAGTAAAAAATCACAGCACGAACTGTATCATTAGCGGTCGATTTGATTTCCGGATAGATTCGAGCCTCTACTCCTAAAGCACGACGAACGGCTTGCTGATATGCGGTATAATTTAATTCTTCAAGATAAATTTTTGCCTCAATAAGAGCTTTTTTAGCCTGTTCATGCATCAATTGCAATTCTTCGACAATGATACCGTGGCGTTCCAGTTGTTTTATCCTGGCCTCGTCTATAGTCCAAATATCGCGTGCCGCTTGTAATGATGTGTTATAGATAATGTTTTGGGCCGGATCAAAACCGCGTCCCTGAGCTCGTTCGACCAAGGCCATATCTACTTCTTCTGCGAGCGGAGGATTTTCCAAAAACTGAGAGTCAGTATTTGTCAGCATAAACCTTACTCCGGCAAGAGCATTCTCGCTGCCAAAGGCTCCTTCGCCGGCTAAAACTTTTACAGGTACTCCTGGTTCTGAATAAACGACGCCCGCTTGTACAACCTGGTCAGCCTGAGTTGATTGATTTTCTATATAACTGAACCCGAATGATCGTGGAGGAGCGTCGTTACTACCTAAAATATTTATTTGATCCATAGCGGAAAGATATCGTGGGTCGACGACCTCCAGAAATGACAGTGCCTGACATTTAAATAACACTTGGAGCATGTTGTTTTCCCACCAGCCATATGACTGCATTCCAGGGTATGTCTTGTCGCCTTCCTCTCCCAAATCTGGTGCTGATATAATTCGACCTCGGTCATCTAATTCGAAGGCCTGTATTCGGTTAGCGAACCGGTTTCGCATTATATCAAATTTAAAATGACCAACTGAATCCCCCAAAGCTTTGGTTTGAGTTGTTATAAGAGTGCGAACACCAGCGATAGAATTTGGGCCAGGTTGTAGATACGTAACTAATGCGTTTGGCACGGGTGCCTTAGGCACAGCAAAATTTACGTCTCTATCGAACCAGTATATATCTCCCTCGAGACTATGGCCCCAGTCACGTAGAGATAATTTGGTATTGTTGAAGAAGTCAGCATCGGAAGCCGCTTTTATTAGGATGGCAACTATTGTTTCAGCTTGATGGGTGAGGCCGTCGAAGTTAACGAAATCAATTATGTCTTTAGGTGTGTCGGTTCGCGTTCTTAGTTGATTCGGTGTAACAAGAGATATCGCCTCCTTGCCGACGAAAACGACAGCCTCGCTATCTAACGCCAAGCGTATGGGCATATAATTCTTCCAGACACGCTTAACCGGCGCCACGGCATCTATGTATCTCTCGGAGCTAGTAAATACCTCTGAAGTATAATTAGAAAATTGATCACTATAGGGAGCCATGAGGTTTTTTAAATAATCATTATTACCCCAATTTGAATTATAAAATGTCCCCATAGTAAATCCAGCTAGATTGCTATTTTGGGAATGTAAATCAAGCCCTATAAACAATCGGAAATCGATAAGTTGTTCTGGCTCTATGCGGTCTTTAAAGTATTCGCTGTTTCGTGCGTGTCTATAAAGAAAGTCATTGATGCCAGAAAGGCCTTCAAAATGTCCGGAAGTAGCAAGAAAAATAATTGTATATCGTGTTCCATGTTTTTTTAGTAAACGCGCGCTTTCTAAAAGGGCTGCGATTCCAGAGGCACTTTCGGCTCCAGGGGCGAGAGCAGGTACTATCGACATGGCATCGTAATGGGCTTGTACAACGATAATCTGGTCGCGCCATTTTTGTATTTGCTGTCTCTGCCCTCTTGGCATATATGTATCTTCGCCCGGCAACACAGCGATTATATTGTAGCCTTCGACCTCTTCCCAATCCATTTTCGCCGATAGATGAACTTTCGGATTGGATTCTCTTAGAATATTAAACAGGGAATTTACTTCAGGTTTCCCAATCCAAAATCGGGGTATATCAACAGGGACCTGCAAAAATTTATTCGCTGACTCACCGCGTGTTACGTTTCCAGCATCGTGAAAAATGATTGCTTGGGCTCCTAAGGCTCTGACCTGTACGTAGTTGTTCCCAGATCCAAATTCCATGAGAGCAATGCAGTCTTTAATTTTTTTTCCATCTAATTCGGCAAAACTTCCTTTGCCGACGTCAATTAATTCCCCCCTTAGACCTTCACTAGGCAAAGTCGAGGTCCTGACCCCATTGGGCCAAAGAGAAAATAGAGTCAGATTTTGATTTCTTATTTTTAAAGTGGCGCCTTTGTCTATGGGGACTGTGACGGGAAAGCTTTCGCGGCGTACATCGGTTAATCCAATGGTAGATAATTGATCTTCTATGTAATTAGCTGCTGAATTTGCTCCATCATAACCGGTTACGCGCGATGGATGAGAGCTTAGGTTGGCTATATGTTTTTTCAACGTATTACGCTGAACACCGGCAACGACACTACGGACATCTGAATCTGGGATAGTCTCAGTTATTTCAACTATGGGGGCCCAGTTGAAAAGATCTTCTATAATACGAGAGTTGTACTCGGGGCTATTAATTAACAATGGACCAAAGAAAATGGTGATTATTAAAATTGAAAGAGTCGCTCTCATAAAAAATATATCTAAATTTCTGTCCCCATTTCGTACAAAAAATCAGGTGGGAACTGTGCCACCTGATTTTTTGTACGAAATAGCTTGGGGTAAAAAGGTTTAGTTCTTCGCGACTTTATTTAGGTTTTTCACTTTGTTTATATCCCGACGGAAACTAAACGAAACATCCTTTTCCTCAACAGGTTCATTCCGATAGTTGTATCTCAATCCTAAACTAGGTATATGAAATGTAATGGATCCAACGTCGTTGTGAATCTTGGAAAAAATAACATAGCCCTCCACGTCCTGACCCGAAAAGCAAAACTCATTGTCGGGATATTTAGCTCGATTCATAATATCGCGCCTTTCGTCAAAACGGAGATATCCCAGGCCGTTGAATGCTAAGGGAAATCGACGAAAGTATTCCTCAATATCGTATGCCCCCCATGGGTAGTACTTACGACCATTTTTCGATTCGATATATATCTTGAGTGGGTCGAGTTTCACTTTTGGAAATTCGTAATTTTTTACTGTTACTTTGAATACAGACAGCCGTTGTGGCGAAGTTCCTGTTTTAGGATCCACCCAGTTTCCGTTGGTGAAGGGGTTGGAGGGGACTTCATCCCCGGGACCACTTGCATTGTTTGATTGAGTCGGATATTGACGGTTTAGTTCTTCGTCTGTCATCGGTCTTACGGATACTTCGAGGCGATTTAGAGCAAATGTTACGGTGCCATCGTCCAAGACAAGCATTTCTGTTCCATCAATATTAGATTGATGGGTTGCTTGAACTGGCTCGAAGTTGCCAGGAACTAAGTAATGTCCGCATCCTGTAAACAATACAGTGAATAGAAAATGGGTAATAATTAGCTTCTTTTTATAACGATGCATAGGAGATCTCCTCTCTCAGAGCTCTTATGTTACAAATCGACGGGGATCTGTTTGTTTCTCTGTCGTGTGACAAAGTCCCTAAAATTGTCTTCTTCTACCTTAATAATGTTCTCGGAACGATGCCGTAGATTTTCTATAAATGAGACAAACAACGGCTGTGCTTTTGCTTCGCGAATGTCGTTACTTAATCGGTTGTTAAGGGCTTGTATATTTTCAGAAAAAGCTAAATAACGGGCCTTGTGTTCATGGTAGAATGCCCGTAGCTCAGTATTTTCAACCACAATCTGTGAGTAGATATCTGTCTGCCAAAGAGCTTCTAGCATTTTTTGATTTAAGATTTGTTGTTTTTCGGTAGCCATACCTTGGTCTATTCCTAGTTTCCGCCTTTCTTCAGCCAAAACCTGGTCTACTATAAAGACTCGCGTTACCCTGAATCCTAGCTCTCGAACGGACAACTCTCGCGGACTATCTGAAGTAGGTAGGCTTTTGTTTGCAAGCTCATATTGGCCTACTGTCCACTCTCCAAGGGAGCTTGTCAGTAGGCGTTGCGTATTATCAGTGTATCCCTTTAATATTTGCCCTACTGTTACAGTGTCGATCTGGACTTTATAACTTTCGGCAAGCCCTGCCAAGAGTTTCAAATTTCCTTCTTGAGTCATTTTTCTGTGTAAAGACTCTCCGACTAATCTGTATCTTTGTTCTAGTGAAACCTCGCGCTGGTCAACAATCTGTGCGATGACGAAACGACCTTCTTCTTCAAGAAGCTCAACGTTTCCTTTTTGAAGAAGAAAAAGCGGAGCGTAACGTTCATCAACCATAAGTGGGTTCAGCCAGTCCGTGGCCAAAATACGTTTATTGTTTGTTTTTGCTATGTCAGCAAATTTTCCCCCTGAGTTCAACTGGTTAAGAATAGCAAAAGCAACGTTTTGTTCCATGACGTCGACGCGTTGTAACTTTATCTCATTTGCAGCGCCGGTAGTTTCGAAAAAAGATTTAATCTGTTCCGGGGTAGGTGCGAGATTACCCTTATTATCTTTTTCTCGCAACTTTCTTATTATATGGTCGCGTTCCCAGCCATCTACAGCTGCTTTTACCTTGGCGTCCTCGTGCAGTTCTCTCCGCCGTGCCTCGATTAACATCAACTCATTGTCAATTAGTACTTGAAGACGTTGGCGCCAATCGCTCAACGTAAGCGATTGAATATCGTCATCTAGCTTTTCTAAAGCACGTAAAAAATCCTTTTCGCCAATAGTCTTATCCCCAATGTGAACGAGGGGAGCAGAACTTGTTGATTTCAGCGTCGAGCCATCGTTACAGGAGCTAGCCGAGAGAAAAAAGAGAAAAGCCCAATGTATGTTTTTTCGGTGTCGCGACAATGTTCAAAATCCCCAGCCGCGACGCTCAGCAGGTCGGCCCCCTAGCCGATCTTGCTCCATTCCAGCGAAGAGCTCTATAAATGCTATCGTGTTACTAACATCGAGATCTTTAAGGTTTCCAAAATTTATATCGTTAATTTGAAAACCGATATTTGAAGTAATGCTATATCCCTGATACTGAACACGGTTTGTATATTGCGTCGTAAATACTTTGCCGACGAAATCATCTACATACTCGGGCGGTAAAGGGTCTGGAATATCCTCAGCATTTCGATATATGATAGACTCAACTCCAACCTCGACTCGACTTTTTGTTAATACCGGGAAAACAGCAGAGAGCGATAATATCTGGCTCATGTCATTTAGCTCTAGTTGCGCAGGCCGGGGCTGTGTACGCTTGCGCCATATACCTTTCCAGCGCGGTATGAATGTTATATTGTTTCGAATGGGTAGTGGGTAATCTGCTTTGCTGATTACGCCAATAAAACCACTATCATTGAAGTCGTTACTAGCATCTTCGTCGCCAGCTCGTTGTTTGTAGTGATCGAGCCGTAATTTATTTACGAATGTTAGATTCCCACTTGCAAGCTTGTGACCAAAAAACGCTTGGTTGACAAGTGCATCCTGAGTGATTTGTGGATCGTCAAGGGGCTGTAACCCTCCGACGGACCCAGGGCGTTGAACCCACTGAAGCAAGTTATCGGGAATATTATCTTTTACCGATTTTAACATGTAAAAAGCCTCGAAACGACCATAACGTGCGAGATCCTGTTCGGCACTGATAAGTAGGAAATTCATTTTGGCACGCTCTTCACCAGAAATTAACCACTCTCGGTTACGACCGAATGTGATATTTACGCCAGGATATATTTCTGCTCCGCTGTACATATTATACCCTCGGTGTCCACGTTTATAAGGGTAATCAGCCTCTTCATCATTTTCGAAACGGTCCACAACTGTATTGTTGTTCATATCTACACCAAAAAGAAACTCAGGAGGGTCAACATAGTGGCGTAGGAAAGGTTCTTCATAGTCGGGAGTAAGGTTACTGTTTTCATTAAAATCAGAGATTAAGTCGTTATTTTCATCTAAACCTGGAAATACAGCATTATCACCGGCTCCACCACCAAACCGTGGCCAATCAACGTTCTCGTCTTGGTCGTCGTTGTCATCAATGTATTCGAACCAGTTTAGGCGCTGGTTTTCATAGTCTACAAAGTCATTTTGATCTGTGATATAGCCTCGCGTAGTATAGTTATGATCCATACTAAATGCTTCGCCGTAGCTGAAATAACGGCCCGTTTTTTTAGTTGCATTGATAAACCAAGCATCGGCTTCTCGTTGGCTTAATTTAAGATTGCTCAGCTTTTGTATGTTTATATTTGGATAGCGTTGATATTGGGCATTGCGAGCGAATTCACCCCTTATTTCCATACCCCAAATATCTTCGACCTGTAGATCGACACTGGTAATTTGATTACCCGAAGGTAATCCATAATCAAATCTCACGACCCGTTGGTTGGTGTTGTCCCGTACATTACCTTCCGCCCGTGCAACGGGAAGGAAGATCGGTTGCCCATTCAAATTGGTCTGCAAGTTTGATGTTACATCCACGCGGTAATCGTTGGAAAGAACCATTGCAAATCCGACTTTTTCAACAACAAGAGGGTCTGGCACTCGATAGCGAAGGAGGATAGGTGCCTCTTCCAAGGCTTCCAAGAAACCTTCCCGCTGACGACCACCTTCAATAGTTGGTGTTACAGAGACGATTTCGTTGTCAACAATCATATCTGCTGAAAAGAAGAGTGCTCCGGATTCATCTCCGGGTGAATCATCGACTATGCGGATGACAATCTCGGTGATGTTGCCGGAATTTTGACTGCTGGTGAGAAGGCCTTTGCGTGAATTCTCTGAAAAATTACTCGAGCTAGATCCAAAATTGGTATTTACTAACGTAGCGCCAATATTTATGAAATCACCGACCTGAGCTGTTCCCCGTAGGCCCATAAAATTTGTATAATCTGTATCCTGTACTCGATTTGAGCCTTGAACAACGCGCACGGGCTCACTTGCACGTGACAAAAGAACGGTTCCGCTGTATTTGTCAGATTGAAAGTCCCATTGAACTCCATTAAAACGCGATCGACTAAATGTTAGTGGCGTCAAAGTAGAGCGAATCCGATCGCCGATAGTAAGTGATGTGTAATATTGTCCTTTGGCATCTGAAGCGACCACTAGGTTTTGGAACCAACTGGAAAAGCGGCTGTCTTTGAAAACAGTACTGCCAAATGCTAATGGTTGTTGTTGGCGCCATTCATAGATGCGCCAACCACGAGTTACCCAATTACCAAAAATATCGTATTGCCCTAATCCCTCTAACTGAGTGCTTACGTAGCGTTCATAAGGTTCTTTGGCATAATTGGTATATTTGTAACCGCCCCAATTGTAAAAATTGTAAAGGTCTTGTGGAACATACCACTTTCTCAGCGTGGGAATCAGTGGATCAAACCCCTCGATTCGCACCTGCGAAGTGGCGCCACGCTCACGGCCTGGTGTAGCTGCATTAGCAGCGGACAGCATGCCGATCAGGAGAATTATTCCTACTCTCCAAGATGTAAATCGACGCATGGTATCCCTCCCTTGGGAATTAAAGAGCTTTAAAATCTATCTCCGAGTAAACTTCCGTCTTAGTGGCGGAAGTTTTACGTTAAAAATTTAAAACGGGTTTTTTCTTTGTTTCTTTGTTCGTATCTAATACGCAATGGCTATTGTTCGAAATTTTACAGCATCGCCCGCGTCTGCATCGGCTTTGAGACAGACTACGTATAAGCCAGGAGATACAATCTTTCCCTCTGCATCTCGACCTTCCCAAATTACTTGATTTGGACCGCTTACATCGTATCGATCATATACTCGTGCAATTTCGTCTCCAGACAAATTATAAACGATTACCGTAACTCGGACTGGATCGGTAGCTTTAAGCAGGATATAATCCAGATCCAATATATCGTTTACTCCGTCTGCATTAGGCGTTACAATTTCGGAAGAAAAGTTGACTCCTCCAAATAATTTATCTTCTATTATCGCTCCAACAGTAAGAGTATTGCCCTCACTCTCTGGGTGAGCATCACCTGCTATAACGCGCTGTGGATAGGAATCCGAGTTACTAATACCTACTTCTGAACGGAACTCAGTTCCAGAAAAAGTAAGCAGACTTCGAAACGTAATATCAACGCGTTGACCAGTGCGAGTAATTCGATTTTCAGAAAATGAAACTTTGAGTTGTCCGCCAGCCATTTCGCTATCAAACGTATTTATAGCCTGACCATCAACCTCGACTTTTGTGGCGGTTGCATCGAATGGTGTATTAATGAATACAGTATCAAATCCTTTGTCTCCTGAAGAAGAGACGGAACGGAGATGATACGTGAATTCGTTAATTTCGCCGATTTGACCTCTATTTGGAGTGATTTCTCCAACAATCGAGTCTGCAATAGCTGGGATAGAGTAATTAAATATCACTGAATCAACGAGAGCCTTATCCAGTAAGCTACCTGATAGAAGTTTGAATTCAAATTGGACGTAGCGTCTATTATCTGGTGAATTGAGTGGACTATTTGTGAGTTTCGCGTAAGGTGGCGACCAACTACTCCAATCCCGATCGTTGGCCCTAATAATTCCAGCATAGGCCGGATCAAGTGTCCTATCAAATTCATTACGGGGGACTTCTTCAAATTGACCAGGGATACCGGTTTGTCTAAAGTAAAGAGAATCATCGGCTGTAGTTCCAGTTTTCGTACTAAAGAGCGTTTTAGCAAGTGAGTCAGTACGGGTGTAAACCTGAACTGGACCAAAGTTGGCATCTGCGCCTAAATCAATTACACGGGATATATAGTGAGCGAAGGGAGTGACACCTATTCCGAAAACTTCCAGATCTCCCATTTGAAAAGCTTTTTCGCCAGTACTACGAAGTTTAAAATACCGAACTTGCGTTGCGGGAAAATTCAGGTCTAATTCTGGCAGCCCATGCGAACGGTTTTGTGCGATGAGCGAATAAACTGGGTTTTCTCCGACAAAATTGAGTGGGTCACCGTTGTTTACATAGAATTCATAACCTCGTAATGAACGTTCATCATCGTTTAACACTCCCCGACGAAAGAAAATTCTTTGAAGTGAGAATATTGCACCCATATCAACTGTCAATTCAGCGCCATTTGTGTTGGTATAAACGCGCCATCCTGTTTTGTAGTCTCCATCGATCAATTCATTGATGATTTGATTAGACCTAGCCGCCGCAGTTGTGACGGATGTAGTTGCTCCTCCCCCTAATTCACGAATGCGAGGAAGGATGTTCTCATTTGGATCCGCTTCAAGTGGTGAGAGGCCTTCTAATTGGGTTACTTCTAGTGCATTTAGGTAAAGCCCGGTTTCATCCCATGCATTACCGTTACCACCAAATTTCAGGCGCTCTCCTGCGTTAATCAAATCAGGAGAAACAGCAATCAATACCATGAGAAGTAAAAATGACTTACGCATAGATCGATCCTCTCAATAGGTCATCAATTCAAACAGAATCTTATTCAAGCGTTTTCGTCCTCGCAAAAACTTTTTAATAAACAACTGCAACTATATGTTGCTCAATACCATCTTGTGCATCTCCGTCTACCTTAACTCGCATTAGATATGTTCCTGGGGGGACTAAACGATTTTTTTCGTCGAATCCGTCCCATGTAAAGGAATATCTGTTTGCGGTCCCCAAATCATAAGATAAATTACGAACGTTTGTCCCACCCAGATTGAAAATCTGAACCTGAATTGGACGGGGTGCAAAAAGTTTTAGCGCATCAAATTCTATTAATAACTCATCACTTATTCCATCTCCGTTGGGCGTCAAGACCTCTGTAGAGATTGATACGTTTGATATTATATAATTATTCACTGGTAGTGCAACGGAAATAGATTCACTCTTAATGTCGTCTACGGCATTGCCTTCGTCCACAAACTGACGGACTCCTTGTCCTAAGTCACTATTACCGAGGAATGCTTCAAAACGAGTAAGATTCTGATAGATTGTTGCCTGGAAATCTATTTTAATTGTTCCTGATCGGCGAACCTTTTGGGGAAGCATTATGGAAAAGCCGTCTTCGTCTTCTGTTACATCTACGGAAACGTTTTCGTCACCAATTTTAATATTCAAGAAATGCATAGGTACGGACGATTTAAGGGTTAATTGGTCAAAACCTTTAGAGCGACTATCGAATATGGGTTCGATGAAGTAAGAGAAGGTTTCTTCGAGGCCTGCAGCAACGCTATTAGGAAAAATCTCACCTTGCGTTTTTTGTGCCAGCGGGTCATCAATATTAATCTGTAATTTTGATAACTTAGGTGCTAGGCCGGGGCTCTCTGAAAGAAGGCGAACATCCATTTGTGCGTAACGTCTTGGCGAAGGCGATTTAAACAATTCCCCAGAAGAATTATATGGTTCGCTCCACAAGCTCCAGTTCTGGCTTACGGCTATCGAAGTATCAATTGCACCTCTAAATGACGGGATTAATTTCTTATATCTTGAATCGGTTACAACCTTTCCATTTTTGTCGTAATAAGTATAATTCTGTTCGACATCATTGCCAGTTCGAGTGCGAACCTCAATACGAGTTCCCATAGGCATGTCGGCGATCCATTCGATAGAGGTCAAGCCCTTGGTTCCTCCCAAATCTACAATAGGAGATTTAAGGTATAGTTCACCGGGATATCCATCCCCATAAATCTGGTATTCACTGACATATCCAAAGGTTGCATACGGGCTGTGTGTGCCTCCATCTTGGTGTATTGTCCCGCCCTCTGTGGAAGGGAAGTAATGTTGCAAGTATCGAATCTTTTGCAGAGGAAAAGTATGGTCAAAATTGCGTTTTTCTGTAGTGTTTTCGGGAGCTGTTGGCCGGTATGCGACTTCCTGCCACCGCAGGGAGCCATCCGGAGCTAATGAACCATCAGAGGCTAGGACCTGATACCAGAAAAAGTTTCCATTTTGCGATCTACGACTAGGCGGGGCACCCATGGGTTCCCCGATAATTCGTAGTTGATCAATCCAGTAGTGTGCACCTAAGTCAAATATGATTCGGTTGAAAATATCTTTACCTGTTACTGTTTGGTGAAGCGTATTGAGTGACCAATTTGTGACAATGTTTCCGTCGGCCATGTTTTGGCCTCCTTCGAGTACGGATTGCAAATCAGTTATTAATTCAATACTACCTCCGCGTTCTATGGTCCCTAAAGCTATGTTGTCGCCAACAGTGCGTATTTCGATTTCGGATAGGAGGGCATTCGGAGTGACTTGAGAAACGTTGATGCGGATTACACTTACCTGAACGTGTTCTGCATCTAAGGTGACAACCTGGTTTTCGTTGAAACCGAATGTCTGGCTTGTACCGTAGACTAAAGTCCCGGGAATGGGTACTAACGCATTAGTAAAAAACTGTTCACCGCTTGCTATCAAGACTGAAAAGAATTCCATGGGTGGGGCGTCTTCGGCAAAGTGAAGACGTATTTGCTCAGCGGTAACCAGACGCCCTAAGTTGATTTCAATCCACCAGTCGTCTGAAGGCATAGAATAATCTGGAGCCCAGCCAGTCGAATAATCTCCGTCCATTACTGAACGCGCATTTGTCGGATTACTTCCTACTGCCCGTATGCCTCCTCCAAACTGCCGCGCATTTTTAATAGCATCTATATTCTTTCTTACTTCCAAGGGTTTTATGTAACCTGTGACATCTATTTCAATAGCGCCGTTTGGGTGATCCCATGCTTTCCAATCGTCTGTTGTGGAGAAAGAAACCTGGTCTGCTTGTGTGGATGCATGCAGAAATAGTACACACGCAAATAAGATTTTAATAAACGATTCAGCCATATAAGCAGAAGCACTATTGTTTCTTTGTTCCATTCTAAATATTACCAGATCGGGACAGAACGGTACCGTTTTAAGATGCATTTTTTAGTATGCAACGCCAATTAACAGCGATTTTTCTTCTTTCCCAGTGTCAGTTTCCACTGAGATATTCACTATATAGGTTCCGGGAATTACGGTTCGTCCGTGGTTGTCCTCGCCGTCCCACAAAATTTGTGCGGGTCCATTCACCACATTCGTTTGTTGAAAATTCCTTACTACTCGACCGGAAAGTTCGTGTACGGTGAGACTTATATCAACAGGCCGCAACGCACGAAGCAATATAAATGAAATAGTGGTGAGGTCATTTATATCATCATTATTGGGGCTAAAAATATTTGGCTTTGTAGCAAAATTAAGGATTAACTCGTCACGCAGTAGGCCTTGGATCGACAGACGATTGCTGTCAGACAACGGAGTCACTTCACCAGCCAAGATGTTTTGTCCGAGCTCTTGTTTTTTGCTGTCAAAAGCTTTAGCGAAGAAAGTTGTTCCGTAGACTGTTACTAAACTGCTAAATTTAATAAGCAACACTTGTCCGGTTTGATTTATCCGGTTTTCCGTTAGGCGAATGCGCAACAAACCATCAGTTGATTGTTCAATCTCATATGCAACAGCTATGTTATCAAGCTCTACTTCGTTTACAGTCGCAGTGAATGGTGTTGATATTTCAATTCGGTCAAAACCATCATGTTCATTTCCGAATTCCGACAATATGTAGTAATCGAAGGAGTGTGTTTCTCCTAGTGTGACTTCACCGGGGCTGATTTCAGCTATTAAGTTGTCTGCCAAAGTCGGAGTTGAATAGGAGAATGTTAGGTTTTCTACGAGAGCGGCTTGTCGAGCATCTGCCGATGAAAATAACAATCGGAACTGGACATACTGACGATTCCCTGGTGATTGGAATTGATCAGACAGGCTCTCATATGGAGCAGACCATGGACTCCACTCTACAATGTTGTCTTCTATTGAACCCCTATCAGCCACTCGAAGTGAAAAATAGGTATCTTCGGCTTCTGCTTGTCCAATGGGGAGAATAGCCTCCTCGGCTCGTTCTTCACCTTGGAAGATTTCCGTTTTTCGGTAGTAAATTTTTGGATCTGGGACAATCCCTGTTCGCGTTTGTAGGACTATTCCAGTTAAGCTGTCAATTTGTGTTTGGAGAATGATGTCGCCAAAATTGGCGGCGGCTCCTAAGTCAATTATTTCCGAGGTGAAACTTCCGGTCGGGGCAAACCCATCGCCGAAAACTTCGACGTCTTCAATTGCGAATTCTTGGGTTGATCGACTAATTAGGCGAATGAAGCGAGCGAATTGAAGTGGTATCTGGGCATCAATCACCGAGTTATCCTGTTCTAGATTGGCCGATACCTGATTTATAAAAGCTACTGGGCGATCTTCTCGCAGAGTTTCGGGATTGCCATCATGCACAAAAAGTTCGTAGGCCCTAAGATACGTTTCGTTGTCCCCTTGAATACGTATGCGGTTTATCGGCAGGATAGCACCAAGGTCTATAATCATCGACGTTCCATCGGGACGTCTTTCACGCTCAACTCTCCAGAACGTTTCACGGTTGCCATCGGTAAGAAGCCCTGTAAGGTCTATGTTAGATGCTTGAGGTGAAGAGATGCTACCTCCTCGATTCTTAAGAGCAAGAAGTCCAACTGCGTTTGTTGTCGAATCGACTACAGCAGGAAGGATAGAGCTACCGTCCGTAGTTAGACCTGTTAGTTGGCCGATACTTTGCCAGTCGATACCGTTACTGCCAGCTTGCCATTTGTCGATAGACAACACGCTCTTAGGGGAGAAAAAAAATTGCAAAATGACAAGAGGAATTGCAATCCTTACCGTGCTTATTATAACTTGACTTAAACGCATAATCACTCAGTCTTTTACGCCGTTTTCCTTAAAGAAAGATAGATTAGAGAGGTCGGCCACTTGTAACTTACAAAAAAAGGGGAGGGGGAAAAATCCCCTCCCCTTTTTGCTAAAAGACTTCTTGAGCAAGCTCTACAGGTCGCTCAACTGCTTTACCTGAGCCCATGAGGAAGCTTCAACAGCTGTTCCAGCATCAGCTATTGGGGTCAAGAAAATGTCAGGCATTCCACCGGTATTCATGAACTGCTCGGCCATACTGAACTGAGCCTGCCAATAGAATCCGTCTGGGCAGCAATCTTCAGCCATAGGATCGTTTCCGTTGGCATTGAGACCAAGGTCGGCATCATCAACAGATATTGACAATCCAATGGATTGCTCAGCGGCCAAAGTGAACTTAGTGCTGGCGTCAGGCCCACCACTAATTGAGATGGGGTCAAACATCTCAGCGCTGAACTCGTAGTAATACTCTTGACCTTGATTGACATGACCAGCCGTTACAAAGTCACCTGAGTGTGTCCACCAGAAATCAAGTGCGTCCTGCTCAAAGTTACCGAGAGCTCCATTGTACATCTGTACGCGGGGAAATTGCTCGGAAAAGCTAAGACACATTTGGTAAGCTGGCTGAAGGTCCTGATCGTTCGGAGCGGAGTAAGGACCACCACCACCGTTGTCAGGATCAAAATGCACTTCACAGTTATCATCGCGGAAGGTACATGTTGGATTCTTGTCTACAATAAGATCGTTATCGTGGACGTGAATCGCGGCGCTTACGCGGTTGTTAGCATCGCTCCATCCGATCATAAGGTCGACGAACAAATCATCAGCGTCATCAGCTCCACCCGTAAGTGGATTCATGTCGTCGATGGTTACTTCAAAGCTCTTATCGACCCAACCCCAGTCAGAGTGATCTCCGTCTATGGTGGGGAGCGCACCGGCGGGGATTCCGACGGCGAAGAAAAGAGGTACTTCTGCTGGTTCCTGTGCAAAAGCACTACCAGCGACAAGTACGCCTAGAGAAAAAGCTAGGACTTTGCGCATGACTTCCTCCTAAATAAATAAAATAATGATTGTGCTCCTATGGAATCAGAACCATTGGAGCACGGCTTAGGGGCGATGTACTTTTCTAGAATAAGCACAATACCCACTCGTTAATCTTCGTAAAATAGTGGAGTCGAAAGACCAAGTCAAGAAAATAGTACTTTAGTCTTCATTCGAGATTAATGAAGAACCGAGATCAACCGTCTTTCAATTTCTTCCCCGGCGTCTCCTGCGATGCTTATTTCGGCTAAATACAGCCCTGGCGCAACTCTTTGTCCAAAATTGTTGACTCCGTTCCATTCAAGGGTTTGTTGCCCAGCGATCCCTTCAGATGTAGTCTCAAAGACTATTCGACCGGCCAGGTCCAGTAACCGGAAGCGGAGGGGGCGCTCTTGAATAACGTTTACTATGCCTAAATCGATGCGCAGTTGGTCATTGATGCCATCTTCATTAGGCGTGACAAAAAGCGTGTTAAATCTGGTGTTTGATAAAAGTGACTGCGTGACAGGCAAGTCCACAGTAATTTGGTTGCTTTCAACGTTTCTGTCTGCATCACCTGGATCTACGCGTTGGCGGACGTCTTCAGTACTTTTGCTATTTTGAAGAAACATATCAAACCGAGTTGACTGAACAAAGACAGAAGAATTGAAGCGTAGCTCTACCATTTGGTCTTTGTTTACCTCTTTAGGCAGATCAATTAGAATGCCTGAATCCGTATTTGTCGACTTAGCATCAACCTCCACTCCGGCCAAACTTAAACTGATGAATTCAATCGGAGTTGTTGATTGCAGAAGAATGCGATCGAAGCCGTTCGTTTTTTCTGGCAACATAAAATAGGTGAATTCGGTGGGTTCGCCTGGTACAGCATAGTTAGGCGTGATTTCACCTATTGCTCTTTCTGCGAGT
>JAYYVF010000097.1:0-9732 GCA_036343635.1 Candidatus Latescibacterota bacterium
CGTGTTCGAATCTCATTTGCATAAATAAACCGTGATTGCCACGCGTCCGTGCCATCAGAACCAACAACGACATAATTGAAAAGGCGTGCGAAACTGGCACCGCTTTGACCATGGGCTAAACTTTCGTTCAAAATCGACCCGTTAGATCCACTGTAACGCTGTACTCCAGTCCCTCTACGCTCAACCCAACGAATTGATTCAGATCCGTAAACCAATGGGTCACCCATAAGGCTATAATAGTTTTTTAAATTATTCGTAATTCCTATCTGACGAGGATAATCTACCTCACCCCAATTGGCATAGTCCTCAGAGAAACGACCTAAGAATGTCTTACCCTCAGTTACGCGTTCAGCTCCAAGTTCGTCTGTCTCGGCGTAAGACCTTGGCACAAACGATCCGACACAACTAAAGCATATCAAATGTAAGCAAATAAAAATTCGCCGATATTCGATCGGATTTTTAAAGTTATTTATCAAAAAAATTCCCATGCTAGTCACTTAAAATAGAGGTCGCAGACCTGCAATAATCCGCAAGAATATTCGTGAATAATCTATGTCCTGTGCCTCACGTCCCTCATCCAAAAACGACCGGAAACGACGCTCATAGCCTAAATTTACATTCACTTGGTACCCGAGATACACGGATGTGTTGCTCACTTGTGCCAAATACACCTCATCATCAAAATCAACTCCATTACTGACTCGATTTCGATAGATACTCGAAAGAAATGGTAATCCTTGAGCACCTATTTTTAAAGAGGTTCTATCAGACACCGGATATTCAAACCTAATAATCGGAAAAAAATAATCTTCCTTCACGGAAGCGACCTTACCCACTTCATCTACCAAATTTTGATGAAGCCATTTAACCTGTGGCCACACTATCAACTGTCTCCAAGGATTCCACTTATAATCTGCTTTAAAAACAACAGCTAAATCGGATATAAGATTCTCAGCTTGCGATAAAGTAGCAGTCTGTTGATTAAATTCCTTCTTTATGCTCAGTTCCGAAAAAAAATTTTCATAGCGAATAAAATTTGCTTTTGCAAAAAAGGTATTAACCCAACTATCGCGCATCAATAATGGATCATCTTCCATTACTGCAATTCCTAAAGGATTCAAGATCGCTTCATCGGTAAGAGAATATAACGGCACCGGCTCGGGTTCGAGATAAATAGGGTTGCGTCCCAAACCAAACACTCGATCAGCAACATTATCCAAAACACGTTTTGTGCGACCAACCGCCTCCAACTTCACCCAATAAGGCAATCTACGTTTCCATTCGAAACGTAGATAAGTCATTTTTGCCTCCGTACCCTGAGACAGCGCACTTGTTCGATTGGTTCCCAGTGTTAAGAGGCTGGACTCATTAGGCCTAAATTGCCCGAAAAAATTCCATCCTCTTTCACCCACGTTATAAGGATAATCCGGTTTATCATCGTCCTCCCGCTCATCAATAACCCCGTTGTTATTCATATCTTCGCCATAATCGTATGCATCAGGATTTACACGATACAATAAAAACGGCTCATAGTAGTCCGGGATCCTGTTGTCATTTTCATTGATATCCGGTCGACCATTTAGATCGCTATCTAAACCTGGAAAAACTCCATCGGGATCTTCTATATACCTACCACCGGTAACTAAATTCGTCGTTTTACGCAAAAAGTTGCTATCCGGGAAGGGGTCCTTATCATCGTTGTCGTCTACAGAATTAAATTCAATAGTGTTTGTCGGAGCAGGACGCTCATTCTCAATCAGATCAGGCAATCTTGGTTCATGAAAATTCGTTGGGTATATGTAGGGGCTCGTAAGAAATTGAAAATAACTGCGGAAATCATCGTCTTGCACACTCAGTTCAGTCGAATAATCAGTAGCTACATTAAAAACTTCAGCGCCCATACTAAACCGAGACCAATCGCGCTTTAGCGCAGCAAAAAAGGCGTTACTGTGCTGAGTAAGATGTCTAAGTTTTGTCGTTATTAGAGACGGATAGGCACGAAACGACAGATTATGCACATATTCAGATCTCAATAAGAATCCCTTAAAGTCAAGGTTGAAATGAGTCCCTAACAAAGTCCTTCCGGTCTGGCGTCCATAGTTCACTTTGACCCGCTCGAAATGTTCGCCAGAGGGACTTCCCATTGCATTTGCAGCAGAATAAAAATATGTAGCCGGATTGGCGGAAGCTCCATCAAATACTTCAGCCAATTCTATTTGGTAGTCTCCAGCTATATCAAAGTCAATAGAGACTTTGTCGACCATTAGCGTATCGTTATTCTCACTGATCAATGATGGAACTCTGAACCAGAATAACGTGCTGTTACTTCCTCGAACTTCATACAGACCTTGTGCCGAAGGGGCAACATGAGGGAACTCGACAACCAGCTCATTACTATTGTCACGACGTATCGGAGGAACAACCAAACTTCCAACATGCTCGGTCACCGTCAGTCTTAGTTCACTAGGCTGTAAGTTGTCATATGGCCCCAACGTATGAGTAACAGCAACACCATTAACTGTCATAACAGCTTTGCGTATCTGTACGCCGTCTATATCGCCGGGTGTTTCATCCGAAACTTGAGCTACAATCCACTGTGGAGGACGACCTGTAGTCGGAAGAGTACCTTTATACGAACTTTGATCTAGTGATTTAAAACTGTCCGTCCGGTATTGATTAACCCAAGAGAAACCGAAATCAATGTTGTTGTGCTTAGTGCGGACATCCCCTCCGAGAAGATAGGTGCTCCAACGAGGTCTAAACTCCGACTTCTCATCCCCATGAATACCGTTATCAGCATTCTGTACAGCTTCAAAGATCGGCTTGTCAATACGTGAGGCCAACAAAACGACAGAGCCGCCATCAAAATCCGAATCCATCCGCATACCATTCATCGCGGCCATATCGAGAGTAAAGGAAGTGAATTTCGCCCTTATTCGATCACCAATTATAAATTTGGTATTTACACCAGAATAGCTATCACCAGCAATGACCAACCTATTTAAGTAGCTTTGATATAGACGTGGCTTCGTTATAATGCTTCCAGAAACGGGATCAATTGTGCGATATTCCTTCAACTCAAATACGCTAACACCATTCATTACGAACTGACCTAAATTATCAAACTGAGGCGTTCGCGTTCGACCAAAAATCAACGACTCATAGGCCCTATATCCCTCGTAAGCATAATTTACGTACGGCTCACCCGGTTTGAACAAAAGATCTCCCCTAACAGGATAAACGGTAGCCAATATTGTTAGTAAAGAAAGTAGCCATTTGATTTTCTGGAGTAACATAAATTAACCTATCAGTACACGAAAAAAATACTCGGAAAATCCAGAGCTGGGGCGTGCTGTATTTGTATAAGTTTTCACAGTGCGATACAAACCCATTAAAATACTCAAATCATATCCGAGATAGTTACTATTGTTCTGGAGAAAAATTGTATGCGTTGAGCGATTAAAATCTTGATCAGGCGCGGCTGGATCCCGAGATGTCTCAGTTAAAAAAGGAAGACCCTGTAAGCCCGACCTCAACTTAGTTTTTGGGCCAATTTGCCAATCGGCACGAATTATCGGCATTAACCAATGACGTTGGCGATAGGCCGAAGAGCGTTCAGGATACTTTACGTACTGGAAAATATGCTTGATTTGAGGAGATACTATGAAGGCCCCCCGTGCATAAGCATAATCTATCTTATTCACTACCGTAGCTTCTACCAAATCTCCTGGTTTTGCCATCGAGGCGTCTGCTAACGCTTCGCCTTTGAGTCTAATATGATTGAAAGAGACAATATTCCGCGTATTGATCCTACCTGTTGGCTGTAGATTTACTTCCAAATAGGTAAGATTATTAACACTATCTCTATTCTTCAAAAGATCTGGTCGTAATGAAGCAGGACTCGTATTGAAAATCGTATTTCCAATCTGGTCGGAAACCCAACGAACACGATGATGCATACGAATCTTTCCGAGCGCTTTTAAACGGAAAATATAAGCGCCTTCAGCGTAGGTGGTGTGATTTCTATCTCCCATTGCCTTACGCTGCACTCGATAATTTCCAACACGAAATTCAACTCCAGAATCCCATTCCTGAAGCACGAACCCATGCATACCTTTATGGTCAATTGGATACGCGTAATCAGGTAAGTTGTCATTCTCTCGGAAGTCCGCTACGCCGTTGTTGTTGAAATCATCTCCATATACGAGTTCAGGAGGTTCAGCGTAATAAGCTATAAATGGCTGATACGCGTCTACTCCTCCTGCTCTATCAACATCAAAATCTAGCACCCCGTCACCATTCGGATCCAATCCCGGATACACCCCATTACCCTGACCACCAATTGTACGCAGATATGGAACAAGCGGGTCTTCGTGTTCCAACACATCTGGCCACTGATCTAAATCATCATTGTCCTCGACTACATTGAAGGGAGTATATAAACGGCCACTAAGGGTCGGACCGCGACTGGATCGTTTGAAAATCGAGAAATCCGTCCTATAGTCGTTTGGCACATCAAAATACTCCAAACCCAGTAGGGTGTTTCTCCTCAATTCCTTAGATAAGTTGAAATAAAAGGTGGACGCAACGCGTTGATGTTTGGCTCCGTTGATAGCAGGAGCCTGAAAAAATCTCGTGCTACGAGCAAATTCCCCATTAGCTGAAAACCCCATAAAGTCTGCTTCGAAATTCACCCCCATAACAGAAATACCCGTTGGAAACCCGTAGTCGAATACAAACCTGCTTAAATTGCTCGATGCGACAGGATTACCAGTAGCACGCGCAGCATTATACCAATCATAGTAAAAGTCGTCAGCTCCAGCAGCTAAAGTGGGAACCCGCATTGCTCCAACTACATCAATACTGTAGTCGTTTGAGGCTACGGCTTCGAATTTCAAATCAGAAGTTGTATCTGGAAGATCAAATTCAAAGACAATAATATCGGTACCAGAAACATTTAGTGGATCGGGTAAACTCGGCTCACGGACTACAGGTTGGGCAATATCTGACAACAATGCACTAAAAAACGGCTGATTGCTTGCTTCAGCAACGCCGCGAATCCAAGCCCGATTTTTTCTCAAAAAATCGATCTCACTAGGGTCTAGCAAGACCGTGCTAGAAACATCCCTGGTTACAGGTACATGCAGAATTAAATCATTTACGCGACTTATTTTTGCAGGAGAGACCGCTTCTCCTCCGACCCTCAACGTGAGTTCGTGTAAGGCCGCTCCGGCTCCTGCTTCGCGAGGGGAATCATCAGAGAAAAAAACGTATACCTTACGAAGGCCGTTATCCATCACTCGAGGTATAACACCTTTCAAATTATTAGCACGCGAACTCGCTTCCGCATCGTACCGGTGCGTGTTTACGTAACTCGTCCCAACCTTTAGGATGCTACCAATCTTGCTTTCCCAATGGCCGCCCAAGATAGAAGTACCAAAGATTCGTCGATCTTCAAAGCTCTGATCAATATTTGTGTTTGATGGAACATAAATTGGATCTGTCAATTGCGAAGCCAGCACACTAAAACGATTTTTTTTGGAAGCACCATCCCAACGAACACCGTTAAATCTCGGAAGGTTGAGCGTCATCGGCGTAAAAAAAGTTCGAATGTGATCACCCACTATCAGGCGCGTTGACCAAGGTCCAAAGCCTTCATTTGAAACTATGAGTTTGTCAAAGAACCGGTCATATCTAGCATTGCGAGATTCGTAACTGCCGGAAATTCCCGGACTATTTCGACGAATTTCACTATAGCGAACAATGTCCACTCCATCGATTAACAAATCGCCAAAATAGTCAAAACGACGATTTTCCTCATCAAAATCGTAATCCCGGTAACCCGAGGTACCGTAATTTTCAAACACCTCATTCGACCATAGGTCCCGAAAATCGCGCGACACAAATTGCCCATAGACCACATTGGTTTGCGGAACAAACCAAAATGACCATGCGACAACCAATATTGACTTTGACAACCAATTGCAAGTTTTCAATTTGAACCTACCACGCAACTCCGATTGATCCAACCACTACGCTATCATTAGGATCTAAGTCAACAATCAACCTGTATAGATACATCCCAGCAGCCACCAAATTCCCCTCTTCATCACGACCGTCCCAACGCACTGGTCCGTCCTCCGTCGTTCCCCCGTATCTACCCGCAGAAACATTCTCTAATGTCAACGAGCGAACTAATTCACCAGCCAGAGTAAAAATTTCTAAAGAGAGCGTGGCATCTTCGACACGCCCTAATGAAAACGCGATGGTCGTATAATCATTTACATCATCTGCATTTGGTGTAAATATCGGAGGATTAGCCTGTACTTCCTGTAAAATGGGTATGTCGAAATTTCTTGCCGTCACCGTTAAAGAATATTGCTCCCCATCTGTTTCGTTAGACCCTAGACGCTCGTCACTTCTAAGAGCATTCTCAGATCCCGGAGCAAAAAGCAATGAAGTAAAACGGTGCTTAGCAGATAACAATCGACTGCTAAATGGAATTTGTACTTCCGTAGATTGAGTAATTAACGGGGAAAAATACACAACTAAAGAGTCATCCGTGGCATAAGACAACTGAGCATTTAATGCTGATGCACCGGATACAGAAACTGAATTCCAGTCAACAGAGGCGGGCCATTGAGTCAAAATGATAAGTCTCTCGACACCAACGTCACCTGCTTCAACCTGAATCTCCGCCCGGTACGTCAGATCAACGTCCTCGCCAATTGGAACTGTTGTCGGAGTAACCCAGGACTCTGAACTACTGGCCGGAATTTTATTCGAATCGAAAGAGACTGAAATACTGTCCAGTTCGGGGCTAACCAAAACATCACGAGATTCCATCCAAACTTGAAACTGTAACATAGTTCGCGGTTCCGGGACATCTAACGCTTTGTCGGTGGGGAGTTGCCAAGGTGACCAATCTTCCCAATTAACGCCATCATCACCCGACCGATAACGTAATCTTAAATTCGTAAGTTCAGGAATTTTACTGAATACTATAAACGATTCATAATTTTTGGGTAAAACGGATCCAAAATCCATCGCAGGAGAAGTAAAAAAACCCTCAGCCGACAGGCCCTCTCCATACACCTCCATCTCTCCGATTCTTGGAGAGGCATCCCGGGTAGAAAAATCTGTTACGACTAATCGGACATATCGCGCGTTTATAGTATCAAACTCAACATTTGTTTCACGAAAATTTGTTATGCCGTTGGCTGAACCTGCTTCTACAAAATCAACACCATCTTTACTCACAAATATGCTATAACCTCGCAAAGAAACATCCTCAAAAGTTCCTCTTGAAGGAGGCTCGGTCAGAACTCGCACACGATTGATTGGCAATAAACGACCTAAATCAGTTTCTACACTCTGCAACAACGCAGCCGCACCCCTCCTAAAGTTAGATGACGTATTCACGTCGCCATCAACTAAATTAGGATCTCCAGAGTAGGAATTAAAAGCTAAATTTACCCCCGATAATGAACGTAACTGGAGGGACCCCTTTCCGGTATCCGTGTTGCCCGGAAATCCCGCCATACTTTTGAGAGACTCTACTTCTTCTCCCGGAAGTTCACTAAATAATTCGGAAGACAAGGACCCATCTTGAACCGGTAACCATGTTACAGATTCTCCGTCCTCTTCATGACGATCAAGACGATTAAATTTGAGCTTCATCCATTTCGAATCAGCTTCATTATCCAAGTTGAAATCCGTCCACAACCACTGCGCGCTACGACTCTGGGCAGAATACGTTTCAACACCGTCGTCTGTTTCAACACCGAAGAAAAACCCGTATTCTCCGGGCATTCCATCATGCTCTACCACCAACGCAATGTTGTTCGTCTTTCTAGAAAAAGATACATCGTAAACTGAGAGCCCAACACCCGCGTCTTCTTGACCAACAAAATCACCATTGTGATACAAGGAGTAGCGTCCGCCCACTGCGATATGAATTTTCCCCTCTTTTGCATCTTCAAAATCGATAAAACCCAAATATTGCGTAGTAGTAGGCCAAGTTTTAACAACAGTTTCTAAAGCTGTTGCATTTACAAACCAAATCATAATCAAACAGCACGAAAAACGAACTAAAGGCACAGTCTTTACCTCCATATGAACAGCAGGCCACCAACGCCGACTTGCGATGGTGGCCTGCGGTCTAATCACACGCTACTGTTACTTCAACAACGTTACCTTCTTAGTCACGTTTAAGTTTGGTGCTTGGATACGGTATAGATACATACCACTCGCAACCTGAACTCCACTATCATCGCGACCATCCCACGAAACCTTGAACTCACCAGCGTTCACACGATCATCCAATAATGTGCGAACCTTTTGGCCTTGGTCATTATAAATTTCTACCAAAACCGGAGCTTCCCACGGTAGAGAGAAATTTATCGAAGTTTCGGGATTAAATGGATTAGGATAAGCATCACTCATAGCAAATTCACTTGGGAGCGCAGCCCCTTCAACTTCTTCAACGGCTGTAGCAGGATCACCCAACATGATTCGCTTCTGGTCATAAGGCATATGGACCAGTGGATAACGGCCTAAGATAGCCAAGGCGCCTTCTTCAGGAACCGGCACGAAATCGTTGGCCGAGGCTTCAGCACCAAAACCACCAATACTCATATAAACACCATCCCAATCACCATCTTTTTCATCTACGATGACGTTGTACTGAGGCCAGCTTAATGGGATATTCTTCGGTTCAAAATGGAAGAGACCAGAACCATCTTCACCTAAAACAAATCCATTTTGTGTTGTATTTGAACCAGCTTCGATATTCGTCACCCATCCCCATTTAGTTGAATAGAGCGAATATTTGAAAGCAGGTGCTTCTGTGTGTCCATATTGCAGATCTCCGAAACTTCCCTCAGAGAATACTCTAGAGTCACCATAACCATCTCCGTTACGGTTCATGTAGAGAATGTTACCCTTGTAGTCTAGCCTCAGAGTCACAGAAGTGTGGTGACCCGACATCGTGATACCAGCAGGATCTGGTTGACCATCGTACCGGCGTGCCATAGTTCCTGGACCTCCAGAACGATCACTTCCCTTGTTGTCATAGAGAAAGATATCTGTCAAATCCCATTCATCCAACAATTTTCCATCATCTACAGAGTAAGCAGCAATTTTACTCACAGTACCGCTAACACCTGCAGTAGCGAAAACAATTTTCTTTTCAGGATCAGTTGTTGAGGCGTACTGACGTCCAGGTAAGACATCGCCCAAATTCATGACGCCATTCTCTGCGCCAGGCATTCCATCGGCCCAGTCCTCGTGTACTGTCATCTGGCGAGTTTCCCAATCATAATTATAACGGGTCAACCAACCAAACCCCCCGCTTCGGTTATTTCCAATCCACTCAGTGAGATCATTGTTAAGTGGCGTAGCACTTAGTACGCCCGTTGGACATCCTTCACGATCTCCGCAAGCATCGACCAAAGATTGATTGTTAACCAAATCGTAAGCATCAACACCAGCGGCAATCCAATCATTTTCCATATTGGCAGTTTCACCGGTAAAGTTTACAAAATGGCCACGCTTTGGATCGATGTAGATAGTCTGTCCACTACCGAATTGACGCGCTGCGGATCCAACAATATGTGGCGTAGCTTCGTCGTCATAAGCAGCAAGAAATACCTGATAGGCACCTTTCTTTACGACATTACCACCCATGTCTTTCCCGTTCCAGACAATCGTATTTTCGCCTTCATCAAAACG
>JAYYVF010000098.1:0-11071 GCA_036343635.1 Candidatus Latescibacterota bacterium
TAAAGGCCAGAGACCTTTGGGTAGCCATATGGTATTGATCTTAATACTTACTCAGATGTTGGAGCATGCGCCTAACCCGCGTTTGGAGGCATTAGCGGACCGAATAGTTGATGCCATTATGAACAAGTTTTGGAATCCAGAGTATCGGTTACTTAATGAAGTGTTAGACCATGATTACTCAAGACCGGATGATCCTAACGAATCGTTTGTTTATTTGGGGCATGCTATTGAAACGCTCTGGATGTTGTTATCTGAAGCCCTCCGTCGGAATGATTACGCTTTGTTCGAGTTAGTTTCACAACGTTTTCGTCGCCACCTAGAGGTTTCTTGGGACGACGTTTATGGCGGCTTTCTCCCTGGGCTAGACATACATGGAGCACCGATCTATAACAAGGTCTTGTGGCAGCACGAGGAAGTAATGATTGGGTGCTTGATTTTAATTGAACACACTGATTGGGATTGGCCGGTCGACTGGTTTGAACGGACGTTTGACTACGCTGAAGCCAAATTTTCGCTTAAACAGTATGGATACCCACTATACTTATATGGTGGCGATCGGAAAGTAAGTTTTGCGGAACACGTGACGCGAAAGGAAAATTATCATCATCCCCGTTGTATCATGCGCAATCTTATAGGGGTGGAAAACATACTTTCCCGCGGTGGTGCAGTATCAGATACATGGAAAGGTAAATGAAAGGCTGAGCACCTATGCCAAGAAAGCCGGTTACACTTATTACAGGAGGTGCTGGGTTTTTGGGTTCGCACCTGAGTGAACGATTTTTGTCCGAGGGACATGATGTAGTAATTATGGACAATTTTTTAACAGGTGCGCGTGAAAATATTGCTCACTTACTTGACCATCCTAACCTAAGCTTGATTGAACATGACGTAACTAATTTCGTAGATTTTCCAGGAGCGTTAGATTATATCCTACATTTTGCTTCACCGGCTTCACCGACAGATTATTTGCGATTACCTATTCAAACACTAAAGGTTTCATCTTTGGGTACTCATAATGTTTTGGGACTGGCATTGGCCAAAGGTGCCCGATTATTACTTGCGTCTACTTCCGAAGTATATGGTGATCCATTAGAGCATCCTCAGCGGGAAGAATATTGGGGGAATGTTAATCCTATAGGGTTCCGGGGTGTTTACGATGAGGCAAAGCGTTTTGCAGAGGCCATGGTCATGGCCTATCATCGGACCCATGGCCTTGAAACGCGTATCGTTCGTATTTTTAATACCTATGGACCCCGAATGAGATTGGATGATGGGCGGGGGTTACCAAATTTTCTAAGGCAGGGTTTGTTGGGAGAAGACATTACAATATACGGTGATGGTAGCCAAACACGTAGTTTTCAATTTGTAAGTGATTTGGTAAATGGTATTTGGCTGTTGTTAATGAGCGGAGAAGTGATGCCTGTAAATATGGGGAACCCCGTGGAAATTTCTATTAAGCAACTAGGCAACGAGATATGTGAGTTAACAGGTAATCGTAGTCGCCTTACGTACCAGCCGCTACCAACGGGTTTTGAAGACGATCCCAAAATACGTCGGCCTGATACTACCAGAGCACGAGAGATATTGGGATGGCAGCCAAAGGTTAACCGAAAAGAAGGTTTGCAAAAGACTCTCGAGAACTTTAAACAACGTATCCTTCCTTAATATTTCTCCATGAATATTTCTTCTATTTTTATTTTACTTTCAATCCTGTTTCTGGCGTGCGGAAAAAAAGACAGTACGTCTTTTGGAAATGCAGATGTGGTTAGACTGTACCGCGAAACGTTAAATCCAATAATTGTTGAGATTAGTGCTATTGATGTTGCTTTAAGGGAGAGAGCTGTTGGGTCGGCGGACCTGGCAACCGGTCAGAATTTTTCCAAAGGGTGTCTGGATTTGGATGATCAACTTGTTGAAGTAAATATTCTTTTAGACCGAATGGAGCCACCGAGTAAATTACGCGAATTACATTCCAGTATCCGCCAGGTCGTTGAACTGCGAAGAGAAGCGTGTAAAAAAATAGTGGAGGGTTGGAAGGTTGAAGAGAGCGATTCATTCTCTAAAGCAGACCCACTGTATTTGGAGGCCGAAGAAATGCTCGATAAAGCAAACCAATTACTTGTTTCCGCAAATCTTATTTTGATTAACGTAGATGAAGAATTGGCACAATACGATGCTAAAAGAAACCCAGTATCTTAGCAAAACTCAAAGATCGGAATACTTAGGGATTTGAGGTAAGAAACGATGGGAATCACCTTGCGGATCGATGGAATAGCAATAATGTTTTAATCCGTTGCTTACCAAAAGGTATTTGCATTTTAGTGCGCGATTATAATTCGCTATTTGATCAAATGCTCTTTGGTCAATTTCTGTCTCCGGTTCTTTGCATTCTCCGATTAATATCGGCTGGCCATTTTTTTTGTGGACAATAAAGTCCGCCCTGTAGGTTTTATTGTAGAGCTTGATCGTTGGTTCGATACGAATTAATCCCTTCGGATATCCAAGATCTGTTTTGAGGAACTGTACAAGATTCTGACGTACCCATTCTTCTGGTGTCAATGCAACAAATTGTTGTCGGATAGGGTCTAGAATTTCTTGTTTTTGATCTGAAATTCGCATTTCAAAATGGTATGGTTCCGGAAAATTTAACGGTTGCATAAAGTACTTTATAGGATCTTAAAGGCTATTTTATTAGGAGCAGCTTGCGAACCTGTGTGTTACCGTTGTCACCGCTCAAACACGCAATGTAAACACCGCTGGCGACGTTTTTTCCATTGTCGTTTTTGCCATCCCATACCGTCTGAAATGTGCCGGCGCGATGAGATTCCTCAACGAGGGTCCTAATTCTTTGACCATTAAGATTATACATGATAAGTCGTATTCGTCCCGCTAAGTTTACGTGATACGTAAGTGTTGTTGAGCTATTAAATGGGTTTGGATAGTTCGCTTCCAAATGAAGTATTTTTGGTGATATTTCTGCTCTATTTTCTTCGATTGCGGTGGGTATTTCCGAAGGCTGCTGGGCAACAAGGCGTACGTCATCGATGTAAAAAGTGCCCCGAAAACTGCCAGCTAAACGGAATCCGTCAATAATTCCATTTTTTGCGATATCAGTAATAGCTACGTTGACGGTCTGCCATGTTTTATCGGAAAAGTCTATTTGTTCCAGGATGCTTGTTGGAAATTCTCCATTGGATTTTGACACCGCAAGCGCAGGTCTAAAACCTCCTTCAGCGGTTCCGGGATGAAAAGCAAAACGTAGTACATCGTATCCTGTACTTGGTATCTCCTCTTTTGCATTCCACCCAACGGTGAATCCTTTTGCATTGAAACGCATAGAGCTGTCACCACTATAAACAGTATCCTTACTGGCAGAAATAGTTGCGGCGAATAATACACCTTGTTCCCAAAGTAGAAGATCGTCAAACACGACTTTATCTTTATCGGGCAGTATTATGAAGGATTTAACGACTGAAGTGGAATCGCCTCCCTGATATAAGTGTATTTTAATTGTTTTGATTCCGTTTGTTTTGCCGACGGGGACTTTGGAGTAAAAAGTAAAACTATTGTCATCTACGGGACTTAGAAGGATTTTGTTCGAGCCGTTAAATTGACTTAGGTCTGCAGTCACTGTGATGGGTCCCTGTGATTTTTTTTCTCGGATAATGCGAACAACCGAATTAATTTCTAAATCCTCGTTTATTTTTAGGCTATCAGGCGGAGGATTTTCCCAAATACCTTGGAGCGGACTTGCTTCAATTCGAAAAATTGCTTGTGTGAATCGGTCACTACTTAGGTACAAATATCCAGCTTTGTCGGTGATTAGGCCCACGGGCGTGCCCCAAAATGTATTGTTGTTGGGGTTAGGACGGAAGCCGGTTAAAAAGTCACCGACACGAGCGTTCGTTCCGTCTGCATTGCTGAAGACAGCGGAGACTTTGTAACCGACATCATTTCCTAGTACACCGGCACGAAATGCGACGAAAGCAGTATTGTTATACATAGGAGGAAATTGGTCGTGGGCGTAAAAGTGAAGTCCCATGGGTGCGAGATGGGCAGGTACGAGTGCCACAGGACGTCGCATGGAGGCAACATCTGTGCTGTCTTCAGAAGTTAGGGGAAATATTTCTTTACGGTATTGGGATATAGAGAAATCCACCCATTTTTGCCAACCATAGGCCAGTGGCCATCCGTGAAACGAATTCTCTGTAATTATGTTAATCCATTCAGGAGGTATAGCTTTTCCCTCCCGATCATGCCCATTGCCGTTCGCCCAAAGTTGGCCGGTGACAGGATGTAGATCCATACCAATAGCGTTACGCAGACCTGTCGCAAAAATTCTTCGATTACTGCCATCGGCATTGAATTTTAAGATCGTTGCACGTTCGGGGTCATCTTCTCGACATACATCGCAACCTGATCCAGCATGTAGATAAAGTACGTCCTCACTCTCATCAAAAACCAGAGTATGGGTAATATGTTCAGATGAACGTCCCATGATTCCAGGTACTTTTATAAAAGGCTGTTTTATTTCGTAATAGCCGTCCTCGTCTCGATCTTCTAGTTTGTAAACCATATCATGATCTGCGACATAAAGATTACCTCTATAAAAGGCGACACTATGTGGCCAGAGAAAGTTGTCTGCAGCTACATAAGTTGTGTCTGCATTCCCGTCACCATCTCGGTCAGGCATTGCTATCACATTACTCTTACGGGCAGGATCCGGAGACCATTGACTACTGCCCTTTGTATGCATATTGGCAACATGAAGCACCCCTTCTTCATCAAATGCCATGAATCGTGCTTTTTTTACGTTTTTCGAAAAGACTTTGATTTTGAAACCCGGTGGTAGATTCACGGTCCTGTTAGGTAGTCCGTCCACAGGTACTGGTTGTAAATGAAGGTCTACGGTGGGTGCTAAACGCGCCTGTCCGGGTCTGTACTCGTTCTGTCCGATAGAATGCGGTGGAACCAAGGCGAATATCCAGAGGATTAATAATAGTGTGTTCATATGCATGGCCTACTTCGGATAATTATGGTTCGTTTGTTCTATGGATTGTAATGGATCCGATATATTCCTGCAAGATTCTTATCACTGCTGATATATAAGTTGCCTCGTTTGTCTGTTATGACACCCATGGGTTGAGCCCAATAGCTGTTTGTTCCCGTTGGACGAAAACCGGTTACAAAATCTGCAATCTTAGCGTTGCTTCCATCCGGTTCACTGAATATCACGGAGACCTTAAAACCTGGATCAAAGCTACTCGTCATGCCAAAATGAAAAGCGACAAACGCTTGGTTGTGGTATTGCGCTGGAAACTGTTTACGGGTGTAAAAATGAATGCCCATAGGTGCCTGATGGGCATCAACCAAAACGGTCGGTCGTGCCATTTTTTTTACTAGTAAACTATCTGACTTTGTTAAGGGTGGGATCCGGCGAGCATAATGGGGCACAGCAAAATCTATCCATTTTTGGTAGGCATAAGCCAGTGGCCAACCATGAAACGAACCGTCTCGAATGATATTGATGAACTCTGGTGGACGGGCTGAGCCTTCCCTGTCATGTCCGTTATTTGTAGCCCATAGCTGACCGGTTTGAGGATGTAAAGCCATCCCAACGGCATTACGGAGGCCACTGGCGTAGATGCGGCGTCCACTTCCATCGGAATTGAATTGTAGGATTGTAGCCCGCTCCGGATCACTCTCTCGACATACATCACAACCAGATCCAACATGTACAAAGAGGCTCTCGTTTTCTTCATCAAACACAAGACTGTGGGTAATATGCTCAGAGGCTCTTCCCATTATCCCTGGGACCGTTATGAATCGTTCTCTCTCTTCGTAATATCCATCGCCGTTCCTGTCGCGCATACGGTAGATTACATCATGATCGGCCACGTAAAGATCATTCTTAAAGAACGCAATACTATGTGGCCACTCGAGATCATCAGCAGCAATGAGAGCTCGATCGGCTCGCCCGTTATTATCTTCATCGGGAAGGGCATATACCATGCCGTCTTTCCAGGGGCTGCGACTCCAGTAGCCGCTGTGGCGGGTACTGAAACTTGCAACATGCAATACATCGTTTTTATCTATTGCCATAAAGCGGGCGTGCTGGATTTTGTCGGCGAATAAAGATGCTTTGAATCCATTGGGAACGTTTAAGGTATAGCCGGGTAGGTTTTCAACATCTACCGGTTGTAAGTCTAGGTCAGCCCTTGGGGTCAGCTGAATCTTTCCTGGTGGATACGATTCGGCATAGAGAGTTCCACAAAATAGATTACAGAAAAAAACCCCCAGCAAATAGGATTTGGTTAATCTCATGTAAGAACGAAAAATTTTTCTGAAATAGGCCATACAGGAAAACCTACGCCAGAATTTTATATAGTCCACCCCATTGATGTCTATTGTCTATCCGACCATCTTCGGATAAATTTTCCCTTATGGAAAATGATCTGCAACCGATGGATGATGATCCCGTTGAAGTTCCAATTGATGGAACGCTCGATTTACACATGTTTAATCCTCGGGACCTAAAAATATTATTACCCGAATATTTTTCTGAATGTCAAAAACGCGGAATCCTTGAAGTCCGTGTTATTCATGGCAAAGGCACCGGTACGTTGAAGAAGTCGGTACTTTCATTGCTAAAGCGCTTGGATATGGTAGACTCGTATAGATCTGGGGGATTAGGAGAAGGTAGCTGGGGTGCGACAATGGTGATGTTAAAATGCCAACGTGTTTGAGGGCACAACGCAATAATGACGTATTTAGTATTTAATGTAACATAGCCACGATATTAGAATTTTTGAAATGGTAGTTATATGAAATGAATAGTACGGGATATTATGATTATGTTCCAACGATCTCTATGGCTCGTTCGGTGGTTTTGGGTGGAATGCTCAGCGTCCCGCTTAGAGAGATTGGATATGAGCTCGCAGCTCTTACAGGAGTGAGGTTGATAGACTTGGACCATTGGCTGGAACACCGTCTCGGCCAATCTCTTTGGGATTACCGACAGTCGTTAAAAGATCCGAATATTAGATTGCTTGAACATCAGGTCCTTCAAAGAGCGTTAAATTCCTTGCCAAAAAGCCTCATTGTCGCCGGCGAGGGAACCTTGTCCAATCAAGCGAGTCTAAATGTTATCAGTGAGTACTCTGCCTTGGTATACTTGAAACTGCCACCCGTGATTGCTTTCCGGAATACCCTACAAAAAATTGAAGAAAGAGGCCCCCATTTTTTTCCGTATATCGAGACGCCTCTGCACAGATTCGATCAAATTCTGCCCCTTGTTGAAAACCTGAAAAATGCCGAAACAGCTGCAGACCTGCTTTTTGATATGGAAGGTTTGTCGGCTCGGAGTGTATTGAAAAAAATACATATTTTATTTCCGAAATTGAGCGGAAGGAAAAAAGGTTGAAATTCGCGATGGATTTGATTTGTTCTTGTTTATTTACCGATGGTGGTTGGGACAAAAAAGATTGGCTGCAGGTTAAAAGTCCTCGTTGGGAACATACCGGTGAGTGGATACAGGGGAAAGATCATATTTGTAATCGCGTTCCAGATGGTGTTGATGAAATCGAGTTAATGGGGAGCAAAGCGGGAAGAACGTATTCAAGTATGCTATATAAAGAGCTTGTGACGGACTTTGTAGTGGGGGTAGAAATGAGTTTTGATGACCGCATGGCACCGTTGATTGTTTTATCTGGAGCCCCTGCAGAAAATTCTGACGGCTCTCTGGTCTACCGAGACCATATTGAAGTTGTTCTATTTGACGAAGGAGTGAATGTTTGGTCTCATTCTTGGAATGAGACCAACGGACCCACTTGGGAGAAACTAGGTTTTTTCCAACTGCCGAGATTGCCCAAAGAAAGATACCTTCTTGAAGTGACTCGTTCAGGGGAACAGTTACTCAATATCAGGTGTAACGAGCAATCGTTTGAAGTGGCTGCAGATTTGCCCGAGCGGTTGCATGTGGGTATAACTGGTTGTGAAGGGATTAATAGATTCTATGAATTTTCTCTTTCTGCTATATAAGAAATGTTTCACACAGCGATGAAAATTGGGATTTATGAATTATTTTAACTGGGCCGTTCAAGTAGGTTTAAAAAAACACAGTAGGCATAAATTGAAGTTTTAGCAAAAATAGTTGCTTTTGTACTTCGGTATTTTGTAGCTTCAGTAACAACGATTAATGGGAGGTTAATTTAGTGGTAGATTCAACATTTTTACTCAGTGACGAACAGATGCGTGAGTTTCTTTCTAATGGTTACGTAAAACTCGAAACGCAATTACCCAAACATTTTCACCAACGGATTTACGAGTGTACAGAAGAAATTTTTGAAAAAGATGGTAACCCCGGTAATAATATTTTACCCCGCATTCCTGAATTGGGAAAAGTCTTTTCCGATCCCTCGGTGGTGGGTGGATTGAGTAGTGTCTTGGGTCCTGACTATGTGATGCATTCACATCGCCATCCACATATAAATCGTGGTCCCAATGAAGGCGGTGGATGGCACAAGGATAGTTATTGGGGATTTAAGAAAATACGGAGTCACCGTACTAGATGGGCTATGATTTTTTATTATCCGCAGGATACCCCGTTCGAGAATGGCCCTACAGGCGTAATGCCAGGTACACATTGTTCAGAAGGGCGATCTGAAAACGAAAAAGACGAACAACACCTGCCCATTACCGGGGAAGCGGGTACGTGTGCATTGGTTCATTTCGATCTATGGCATCGGGCATATCCGAATACGATTTCGAAAATGCGCTATATGATGAAATTTCAGTTTACTCGAATGAGTGAACCAATGGCCCCAGCGTGGAACTGTTCGGATCGTCTGTGGAGTGGTTCAAAAAATCAATTTCTTTGGGCGAAACATTGGGATTGGCACTGTGGGGGAGGTACGCTTACTGCCCCCTCAGGCCTTTCAGTTAATTCTCTTTGTGCTGACTTGCGTGACGAAGATGATGGGGTTCGTCTCCGGGCTATTAGCGGTCTTGGTTTCTTGGGAGATTCCTCGATTAGTGCGATCGACACTTTAGCCGACTCTTTATCTGACTCAAATGAACAGTTGCGTACGAACGCAGCTTATGCTTTGGGAGCTATAGGCCCGCCAGCGTTGTCGGTTTTGTCCGATCGTTTGTCTGATGAGTCCGAAGAAGTTCAGCTTGTCGCCGCTCATGGTCTTGCACAGATGGGTTCAGCGGCAGTTTCGACTTTGTTAGAGGGATTAAAATCGGAGGATTTTTCGCGTCGGGGGTTTTGTGCGTTTGCACTCGGTGATATGGGTAAACTATCAGGCAGTGAGGCTGGGCTTGCTCTGACGGAGCTTATTTCAGATGAGTCGGAGTTAGTTCGGTTCACAGTAGCTGAGGCATTGGGTTTAGTGTCTTTTGAGGCGGATGAAATTATTGGAGCTCTGTGTTCTATGCTTAAAGACGAGAGCGGCCAAGTTAGATATGAGGCAGCCTATAGTTTGGCTCGCATTGGTACTAAGGCAGGCTCAGCGGTCCCAGCCTTAACAGAGGCTTTACATGATGAGGATAATCGATATGTAAGTGGCCATAGCGCAACGGCACTTCAACGAATTCAATCGCCGGAAGCTAATGAATCACTTATAAATTACCTGAGTGGCTCTCGATGGTGTTCGATGACGAACAAAGAAAGTACCTTTTAGAGTATTTTCGGGAATGCACGGGTTTTCTTAATTTTGTTTAAGTCTCCATACGTCGCTGGCCATATTGTTTCCACCAACAACCCAGAGGGAACCTTGGTGGACGTAGATGCTTGCAGCATGCCGAGGAGCCCAAGGGGTTTGTAGTTCTTGCCAATGCTCTCCGTTATCAGAAAACCATACATCTGAACGATTTTGACCGCTCCAACCCTCCAGAACCCAAAGCCGATCGTCAAATACAGCAACTTCGTGGTATTGACGTGGATCCCATGGCGCCGCTGGTGTATGCAGTTTCCAATTAACTCCATCGGAGCTGCTCCAAACATCACTATAGAATACTCGGCCCGGTGATGTGGGTGTATCGTAACGGCCACCGCCTATCAACCAGATGCGGTCCTTCCAAATAGCCTGCCCACCGATCATTCCCCGTGCGGCCCATTTTGGATCTTTACCTAAGACTTTTGTCCAGTTCTTTCCATCGGAGGATTGCCACGTGTCAGAATAGTAATGTTGTGGGGCTGTAGCTAACTGGGGTATGGTTTGTCCTCCCATCACCCAAATTGCATCCTTAAAACAAACAGTATAGTGCAGCGCTCGTGGTCCCCAAGGAACGGGTAAATTAGGATTAGCTAGAACCCACTCGGATCCATTATTTGAAAACCATACATCGGAATGATAATGGCCCTGATTAACGTCGCCGCCTACAATCCACATCGCGTCCTTGTGTACAACATAGCCAGCGGTGTGTCGTCCTTCCCAATCACGTGTGCTATCAAAATGTTTATCAATGAATGAATTAGGCTTAACTAGTTCCCAGTCTTTACCGTTATCAGACGACCATATTTCATTATTGCATATGCGTGGGAACTGTTCCAGGTTTGTCGGGTTCCAACCTCCTATTAACCACATTTTATTTTGAAAAACTAAGGCACCAGCACCATCACGTGGGGCAAACGGAGCGGAATCGGTGACAAGTTCCCAAGAGTATTTTTTTGCCATATACTCCGAACATTTCTTTAGGTAACAAAAATAGGTTTGTATAATGCTATATTATTTCTAGATAGTCTTTACCGGGTAATTGAGGAAAAGGTGCGGATGGAAGGTTCTGGTACCAATAAGCTACGGACGCGATGTCATCTTGCAAGGGTAAATAGCGGCGGTCTTTACGCCAGCCTAGTGCTTGGATATTGACTCTAAGATCTTGATGGAAACGCACAGGGTCTGTGATGTGCCAGCGGTAGAGCCCGAAACGCATCTGAGATTTAAAAGTACTATCGGGACGGAGTACCTGAGGCATTCCTGCGTAGGGTGTTGTAAATTCTTGATACTGATTTGTTTCTTTATTTACAAAATCATAGGAGCCGCAGAAGTAATCCTCGGTGCCTGTA
>JAYYVF010000099.1:0-52761 GCA_036343635.1 Candidatus Latescibacterota bacterium
TCGCAGCGCGATACTGAAATTGTACTGCCAGATCTGTGCGAAACAGCACCGGATATACATTTGCAAGCAGTTTTAGCATAGATAATTATTAATCATAAAAATCCCGATACTTATGTCTACAAAAAAGCCTACCACAATCCATAGTCCTACGGAATCAAGGTAGCTAAACCTGCCGCAATCGGCACGCGTCCTAACCAAGTAAGAGTAGCGCTACTGGCTTTCGTCATTTGCAAAAGCCTGTTCGATAACCTCATCTATAGACGATTCTTCAACGGTTAAATCTTTGATGCGTTGTTCACTAAGCAACCGGCCCGTCACCTGGGCAGTCTCTGACTTGGGAACACGAAGTGTAATACGACCTTCGTCGGTTCCGATGACAGCCCCATAGCTTTTCAGGTCAACATCTCCACATTCATGTTCAACGGTAATTTTTTTGTAGGACGAAAAACGATCCCGAAGTTCTGTTAACGGACCATCAAATAATAAATGACCGTTATGAACTAAAACCACACGACGACATAGTGCTTCGACATCGGCCATATAGTGACTGGTCAATAATACAGTAGCTTCGTATCGGCGATTGTATTCTGCAACAAAACTCCTCAACCGTCTTTGCATCGTCACGTCCAAACCAATGGTCGGTTCATCCAGGAACAAAACTTTGGGGCGATGGAGCAAAGACACGGCGACTTCACATTTCATACGTTCGCCCAGCGATAAGTTACGTACCGGTTTTTCCAACAAACTATCAAGTTCAAGTAATCCTGATAATTCTTCTACTGTTTGCTTATAATCTTGATGACTTACGCGATATATTGCTCTGTTTCGTTCAAATGAATCAATTACTGGAATATCCCAAACAAGCTGATTGCGATTTCCCATCACCAGAGTCATCTGACTTAAAAATTCCTTTTCCCTAGCATATGGTACGTGCCCCAAAACACACGCTTCACCGCCGGTCGGATACAATAAGCCTGAAAGCATCTTTAACGTCGTCGTCTTCCCCGCTCCGTTAGGACCGAGAAACCCAACCATTTCCCCACTGTGAACAACGAAAGAAATATCCTTCACGGCATCCACCAAGCGCGTCTTTTTTCGCACTAAACTTTTTATTGCTGACCTTAAGCCCCCTTCACGAACCGGAACCTCGTAGGTTTTGCAAAGGCCTGATACTGTGATTGATGGTGTTGGCATAACCCCTTTCCCCTCGGTGTTAATCCACAATCTAAATATTAAGATAAAGTGCTTTTGAATAATTTTTTAAGATTACAGGATTCCTAAACGGTGTTAATATAATTCATTTTATTCCACGTTTGAACAACGATTAGGTCAAAGGGTAAGGGCGTGGGAGTAAGCGTGCCCGAAAATCGTCCAGCGGGAAAGCCGGCCCTGGATCAATTTTTCGGTCTGGCGCTATCTCTTCGTGGCCCAGTATATGGCTTATCCGATATTCTTCTATCAAAACTCTACATACTGATTCTACAACATCAATTTGAGGTTGAGGAAAAGCATGCCAAAAACTGTGTTTCGTTTGATTGCGATGGACCCCTTTTACAACTTCTTCTAGAGGATAGCTCCTACCAAACCAAGAAACAAAATCACCATCTTTTTCTTCTAGCAAACCTGCATTGTCTATTTCTATACCTATAGAGTATTTATTAAAACCTTCCCGTTCCCCCCAACGGCTGACTCCGGCATGCCAGCCTATAACATTAAAAGGTAGTAACTGAGTAATTGAACCGTCCCTACCAATAACCAAATGAGCCGACACCTGGCGTTCAACGTCTGTTAGTGTTTGGATTGCAGAGGCTACGTTTCCTCCGGCTGTATAGTGCAGAACAATTGTATCGAGAGCTCCCTCTTCATAAGGACCTCCTCGGTTAGGGGAACTAACAAAAGCTATATCTTCCCCTTGGAGTAGATGGTTTGTTATTTTCAAAAAAATATCCTCATATCTATTTATCTTCATGATCAAAGAAATAGATGTTCATTGCTTTCAGCGGTATTTTGAACAAAATCCGACAACGTTTCCCCATTGCTGTTTATCACCTTCGTATACCAATGGGCAGAGTCTTTCAATATTCTTTTCTGTGTTTCATAGTCAACATAAATCATTCCAAATCTTTCTTTATATCCTTCTGCCCATTCGAAGTTATCAAAAATAGACCAATGGAAATAACCCTTTATAGGTACATCCTTGCCCACACGAGAAAATTCCATAAGATACCGTTGAGTGAAATCTATCCGCTGTGGATCGTGTACACAGCCATCAAGAGAAACCCAATCCTGATTTGACAAACCATTTTCTGTAACAATGATCGGCAGGCCATATCGTTCAAAATAGTAACGCGGTCCCCAGTATAACGCTTTAGGTGTTACAGGCCATTTGTTAGCACATATTGCATTGCCTTGAACACGCTCCACCGGTTTAATATTACCTTCCTTGTCTCTGCCTAACGTCCAGCCATTATAAATATTGGCACCGTAAAAATCTAATGGCTGTTTTATTATGTCGAAGTCACGTACGTCCACACTTGGCATTTCATCAGCGTAAAGTTCTAATCCGTCCTCAGGATACATTCCGAGAGTCACAGGGTCTGACCACCAAGAAATATTCCAACATGTCTTAGTCTTAATAGAAAACATTTCCTTACGGGCTACTTCCACAAGCTCTTCGTCTGTTTCGTCGTCCGGCATAACAATAGTTCCGGTCGGTGCATATCCAATGACAGAATCACTTTTCGAATACGCCCGAATCACCTGAACAGCACGACCATGGGCAAGGAGCGTATTGTGTCCTGCCCGGAGTACTTCAGTAAGACCGAGTTTGTCGCCTGGTGCGTGGACACCTTCTAGCATCCCTAGGCCAATGTAAATTTGTGGCTCGTTTAATGTCATCCAGTTTAAAACGCGATCCGATAAGCGGTCGACAATAACTTCTGTGTATTCAGCAAACCACTCAGAGGACTGCGGATTTAACCAGCCGCCACGACAATAGAGATCGTAGGGAAAATCCCAGTGAAAAAGGGTCACGTAAGGCTCAATTCCAGAGGCTAATAACTCATCAACTAAGCGATCATAAAATGACAGGCCCTTCTCATTAACCGACCCTACGCCCATCGGTAAAACTCTAGGCCAGCTAATTGAAAAACGGTAGGCCTGGAGACCCATTTTATTCATCAACGCCACATCTTCCACGTAACGCTGGTAGTGTTCAATTGCATTATCACCGGTATGCGCCCCAAAAATGCGGTTCGGCTGCCTACACATCATATCCCAAACTGATAACCCTTTCCCATCAGCACTAACACCCCCTTCTATTTGGTATGAAGCCGCCGCCGCGCCCCAAACAAAATCCTCAGGAAATTTCATAATCCCTACTTTATCGTAAAGTTATTTATATTTCATGCAGATCACATGCAAACTATAATTGATAGCTAAGTTACGTTTTAAATTATGCAAGGTAAAACCCATCCATCTCAACGCACTGACATTGTATTCAGCCAAGAGCTTCGTGGTGCCAGATACACCTTCCATTCTACTTGGGGGCTTTTTAACCCAAAACAAGTAGACCGAGGATCATCGCTTCTCATTGAATATATCGATGCCCCAGTCGATGCAGACTGCCTTGACCTAGGATGCGGATACGGACCCATCGGGCTAGCATTAGCAGGCCTTTGCCCGAACGGACAAATTCACATGATAGATAAGGATTTTGTTGCTATTGATTACGCCACAAAGAATGTTCACCAAAATGGGCTCACCAATTGTAGTGTTTACCTGAGTAATGGTTTTGATCAAATACCGCATTCGCAACGTTTTGATTTAATCGCCTCAAATTTACCTGCCAAAGTCGGGAACGAACTATTAACTATTTTCCTTGATGACGCCCATAATCGACTCCAAAAAGGCGGGAAAATTTATGTTGTAACGATTGCAGGATTAAAGAATTATATAAAGAGGAACTTCCAAAACGTTTTCGGAAATTACAAAAAAATTAAACAAAGAGGCACGTATTTAATTTCCATGGCAGAAAAACTATAATCAACTCAAAATATTCGAATAACAGCTAACAAAATCATTATCCAAAATCACTTGAATCGGACAGATAACGTATTCGCTTATTTATATCTGTATTTACAGAATGGTAAGGCAGCATAAGATTACCAGAAGTAAATAAAGTCCGACGAATATGTTCCACGTCGTCGTGTCCAATCGCTGTAGTAAAAATTGGCAACAAATAATCAATCCCCACCTTTGAAGGTTTCATAGACTCTACATCGTAAAATGATGGATGGACATGGCGTGCGTGAATCATACCCCAGCGATCACGCAAACGGTTACCCTCAAAACTGTCCACATGAAAACCCCGGTCTTCTCCCCATTGTAAAACAGAAACCGCGTTATTATGCCCCTCTAACAACATATCTACCGCCTTCCCACCTAACTGAGAAGCATAAAAGCGATCAAACAGCACAGGCCGTCCGCCCCTTTGAGTATGACCCACCTTCCGAGTAAATATTGCCGCGTTTGCGGATTCACCCCGTCGACGACTTACAAAGTAAGAATCCCCCATTCTCTCAATTAATTTGTGTCTCAAAGCCTCAGCTGCACCACTTAGAACAATATTACCTGCTGGATCGGTAGTTTGCATTTCTGCTCCCAGTTCATTGCCATCCTCATCCTTTATACCCTCACCACAAACAATGACAACATTTTTTTGCAATTCATAAAGTTGCATAATGCGTTCAACCAACGGATCTATGTGTACTTGTATTTCCGGTATAAGGATTATATCTGGTCGACCATACGCCGAGCCTAAAGCTATATATCCAGAGTGACGGCCCATCACTTCAATAATCGCAACGCGCCTATGGCTTTCCGCTGTTGTTCGAACTCGTTCGATCCCCATTGCTGAATCAAATACCGCAGTCGCATATCCAGGGGTGGCATAGTTTATCATATGTTCACAATTGAACCCTTGTTGCGAACGATTTTGTCGATAGTTACCATCTTCATCTTTCGACCAATCGTCCGGTTCGTTAGGATAATTTAGGCCCAGATCATTGTCGATCGTCTTTGGTGCCAATACAACAGGAAGGCGCTCTGCCAATGGCTGTAACCCATTTAAGGTTCCATCACCTCCAACACAGATTAAACCGTCAATTTTCAATTTACCCAGACGTTCACAGATTTTTTCAATCTGATTGTCGTCCTCACCAGATATATAATCTCTCGAGGCCCCTAACATAGTTCCGCCAATGGTCGCATCTATTTCCGGTATTTCGCGCATAAGAGGATTAAGCCTGACGTGGGGCAAACGAGGGTTTAATAAACTACTAAACCCTTTAATAAACCCATACATCTCAACGCTAAGATCACATGCTCGCTTAACAGCACCCTGAATCGTCGCATTAAGGGCGGGAGTGTCTCCACCTGCTGTAAGAATACCCATCCGCTTCATATGTTGGACCTCCTGATCTGGTCAGATGACTTAATTCACTTAAGCTCAAAATTTATTTTATGAGTCTACTTTTTTCTTTACAATCCTCGGATCTCTATTTAAAATACGAGCCATGGCAATGTTAAAAGTTATCTTCAACGGCCCCGCTATTTTCGTGATAGGTTGCGTTGTCGCATTAATAATGATAACCGTATCGTTAATGAAACTAAAGCGCAACCTTCGCACCATACAGCCCAAATTGAATCGTGCGAACGATGCCCTTGCCAAAGAGGCCCATGGCCTACCAAAAACCCGCAAGCGTGTGGTTAATCTACATAAGCTTGCAGGAACACTAGAAAAACATTCAGCGCAAATTGAATCTTACAGTTCACAACTTTCGGCTTTGGTAAAACGGAATAACAAAAAAGACGAAGGCACTGAGCGAGATGTAACCGTTTCTTCTCCGGAATCACCCATCTGACAAATCTATAGTCGCGTGTTCACCACGTTGTTATACATGGATCCAAATGTATAGCTCAAGCCGACACTAATCCTCCCCATGTAATTGGTCTGTAGCTCTCTACGACGGAGTAATAGATCTTCGGTGGATACGTTGCCACGTGGAAGATTTATCTGATCTTTTATTCTTTCAAAAGATGCGTTTATATCAAAGGACAATCCACGAAGGATACGCAACGACAATTCACCTCGCATCTCCAAACGATAATATTCAGATTGTGGCAACAATTGTGATGATTCAACGTCTAATTCTACCGAACCCCAAGGCTGAACACTGTCTAAGCGTATCTCGAATCTCTGACGCAAATGTTGGTCCTCAATTTTTTCGTAAATCGTTGTGTCATTGTACGATGTGTATCTCGGACCAAAGCTATAAATGAAGCGTAGCTCTCTTCGGTCTGATTCCGCATAATCAAAATAGCTGTATTCAACTGCCGGCTGTAAACCCACTTGCCTTCGAATATTTTTGGTTGTACTGCTCCACTGTCCCCCTGAAATTCCTGCCGACCAATGCGGGCCCAACGACTTAACGACCATTCCCCAAGCGCCCTTTGTATGGGAATCGCTAGTTAGATTTTTTTCGTTATTTTTAAATTCCTCGCGCTCAAAATCGCCCCACAGATGATTCCTGATCCGCCATCCTTCCGTTACGCGTTTCGCAGACAACCCTACATCTGCAGATGAGCGTCCTTGTTGTTCCTCGCGATTAAATGTAAACTGGCCATCTATTTCAAAAACCCACGAATCCCACGGATCATCTTCTTGGTGAGAAACTTTTTCTTTTTTGTTTCTTTGAACATTTTCAATATTCAAATCAAAAACTTGAGGAGTTTTAGCAACAAAGGAAACTAATCCGACTTTGATCATATGAATCAACGCTGATCGTTGTTCGTAAGTAGAGATATTCGGCTCTAATTCTGTTCTAAGTGTATCATTATTTGTCGAATCATTTTCCAAAAAAGCGAACTGAAAGGCACGGCCCCCGTTACCCAGCCGCTGTCGTGTAATTAGGACGTGTACATCTGCATCTTTCCGATCCCTTACCCAGTCTACGAACTCAATTTCATTTCGAATAAAATTTTCGTCACAATAATTACAGTCCATGAAGACACGAGTGGCCTCGATTTCAGAAGCAACACCATTTTCAATTAAAAAGATCGTGAAGATCAGGAATAAATTAGAACCACATTTATGCAAAAATATTTTCCCGTTTCTTAGGCATTGCCATTGCAATCCAATATCTGCGCGATGAGAAAAAATTAGCTTATCGGATCCAAATCGATCTGTGACCGAACAATATCGCTGTATTTTCCAGCAACCTTTAATGCTTCGATCATACCACGTTCGTCCGCGATACCACGTCCAGCTATATCAAAAGCCGTACCATGATCAACGGACGCCCGCAAAAATTTAAGGCCCATGGTTAAACTGACAGTATTATGAAATCCAAGTGTTTTCGCAGCTATATGGCCTTGGTCGTGATAGAGTGACAACACACCGTCAAAATAACCTTCATGGCACTGATGAAACACTGAATCAGCTGGAACGGGGCCCCTTACCCGCCAGCCCCGGTCTATTGCCGAACGAACCGCCGGACCGATAACATCCATCTCGTCGGTACCAAACAAACCTTGCTCCCCACCATGTGGATTCAGCGCCGCAACGGCAATTTCTGGTTTAGGAATGCCTAATTGACGCAGATATAAGTCACATAATGGCAATGCATCAATAATTCCATCAAAGGTAATAGCGTCGGGAATTTCCCTAAAAGAAATATGACGAGTGAGAAAAAAAATACGGAGTGCATCCACCACAAAAAGCGTCATTGGATCACGATGAGCTGCTCGAAATTTTAAAACTGCCGTGTGGTCAATAAATGATAGACGAGCCGCTTGCAACGATTCTTTGTTTAAAGGTGCGGTTGCCAATCCGGTAACCGCACCGGATAACGCGTCGTCTATTGCACGGTCCAAATATGTGAAGCCCGCTTGACCACCCGAAGCTGAAACTTTTCCAAAATCCACTGGCTTATCTATTACCTTGCAATCAATAAAATTCAAACACCCTTCTACAAAACGGCCTTCAGATGGATGTGTCAGAAGATTTAGTTCTAAATCCATATCCAACATACTAAGGGTCTGTTCCAAAACAGAGCGGTCTGAATAAACGACCGGTCGGATAGATATTTCTGTGGAATTTTTTGCAAGCGCTTTAGCCACAATCTCCGGACCAATACCTGCTGGATCTCCTACTGTAATACCTATAAGAGGATGTGCATCTGAATTAGTCAAAAAACTCCTTTCATGGGAATTAGAATTAAACCCATGTTCTAAAAATTAAACTATTTTGGAACTTGTGCTCTGGTTCAAAGAACAGCCTCGTCGGGCGGACTATACTGGCCTGATGAACCAACCCAAGGTCGCCCACAGCGTTCGCTCATTACAGACCACTCTCCAGCCGTCAAATTCCCGTGATGATGGTACAGGAATCGCTCTAAACCCGCCTCTGCAGCCGATTCTATTAAGCGTTCCAAATCTATGGCCGGCATGGGATCGCCGTCGTGTGGCCAACGACCTGCATCTACCCATGGAACAACTCTCTCAGGATTGTCTACTACGGCTAACGCACGAGCCGTTTCATCATAGACAACAAGCTCAAAAAATTCGGGGGTTAGAGCACGTTCAAAGTCGGAGCACTCACTAACGTTAGGTAAGACTATGCCAAATAAAGCTTCTACGACTTGGAGAGCATCAGCGTCATTTAGGTTGGGATTCCATTCACATAGGGTTTGCACATATCTGCAAACTGTTCCAACCATACCATCAAAACCTCGGTGCCAAAAATAATGTTTCGGCAATAAAATATCGACGACACCAGCTAACGCAGAAAAATCATAACCGCATAGCGGTGCAAAGGCAGCTGACCTCGGACCAACCCCTAAGCCAACTGAGTGCGATGCATGGGCATCTAAATTTTTTTTAATATTTGCAAAATAATTAGTCAACGCCTCTACTCGAAAACTCATCCATGAAAAAAGATCCGGATCTGAACCAAACAGGTGAAATCCACCAAGTAGTCCGCCACCTCCATGCAATCGAATATTACTTGTATTCAGATTATGCATTTGTTTGTACAGACGGTCCTTGGCAGCCACCATAGCGTCAAAGTCGTAATCCATTTCTTCAGCTGTTGAACGCAACGAATCCGGCAGATCGTTAAAAATGTATGAACGAAAATTCATGTGATGTGGATCAATTTCGTAACCCCATTCCGGCCCATCCATTATTGCGCCATCTACCATTGGATACTGTTCAAGCGTATCGATCATCCGTGCAGACGTTGCAGCGAGCGAACGCTCATCTCCAAAAACATGACCGTCTCCACCCGGACCTGCTCCATGTTGAGCCTGAAAAATCCATACTTCCATCCCTCTCTCTTTAGCGTTGGTCAAGGTCTTAAAAAGCTGACCTCGCTTCTCAGGATGAGAATCTGGCGCAGGTGGAGCCTCCACACCCAGGTTTTTATAAACATCCGGATTGGGATCGTATGTAAAAGCAGGGGCCTCTTTCATAGGAACATACACCGTTCCCGGTAGTAATTTTGCAGAATTAAATACCAAGGGTCCAATCACCAACCCTTCAACTCCACCAGCTTGCCAACCATCGAAAATAACTTCGTAGTTTTCGATGAGATGCTCTAGATCGCGCATCACATCCATCCATATCTTCATGATACGACTCCTTGCCCCAACCACTTAATTGACGAACAACGCACAATTAACAACAGGTTAGGTTCTTTTTAGTTGAACATAGTTTGCTTAAAAATATCTTTAGCTAAATTTAGTTATCGCTTTCTTCAATTTTTTTGAAGCCGAACTTACGTCAAACGTAATTCGCTTTCCTTGTAGCTTAAGAGTCCTTTTTAGGGCGATTCAACTTGACCCGTCCCTGTACCGGCGGAGGTCCTTCGTACCCAATACTCTCCCACCCAGCAACATCTCCACCACGGAGCCGGTAGTCATGAGGATATATCTTGAGAGACCTCTCTTCCAGTGGTAGCGATACACGGCTGTGAGAGTTACGTGCTGATAATTTAAGAGCTATCGCAATCTCTAATGCCTGCCGATAATCATACCCACTGCAGGGAACTGTCCCATCGTTTCGCTCTGCAGCATCTATAAGGCGATTGCAAACTCCAACAAAAAGAGACTCCGGTTCCTCTTGTAGAAACTCGGGATATATTGGCGTGGAAAAGCCACCGTGCCCCTCAATAAATACCGGTTGTGGCCCGTTTAGCCACACTTGACCTTTTTCACATTCTAACCACACCCGACATGGCACCTTCGCACCATGAACAGGTTCGGGTATTTCACAAACAACATCTCCCGATAGACCGAGCCTACCGTAAGCAGGACAATCAACCTCATGTTCAGCAGCGCCGTCAGGGAGCCCCCAACCCTTTTGCGCGGCCAAAACTGAACCTTCTACCCAAACTACTTCCATACCTGTCGCTAAACGAAGTTGGGTTAATTGCACACAACCTGCACCACTAACTTCTATCGGGAGACCACCAGGAATACTGGCAGCCAAAATAGATCCAAAATTTCCATCCCTTAACCACTCCGCCGTAGCTCGCAAATGTGGCACCTCCCAATGAGCCGTTGCACAAGCGAATGCCGTGCCTCTTTCTTCGCAGATACGAACCATTTCATCGGCTTTTTTTAATTCAACCGCCATTGGTTTTTCACAGGAGACCACTTTCACTCCAGCTTCTGCACAGGAAATAACAGCCTCGTAGCTTAAACGCACGGGTAGAATATTCGCTACAACGTCCGGAACCTCGCGTTGAAGTAATTCGTCTAAACTTCCAAGTATATCAACAACACCAAATTCCTTTGCAAACTGCTTCGCACGATCCTTGGAAGAATCAACAAGTATTACATCACAATCTTTTCTTTCAGCAAACGTCTGTAAATAGTGACGTCCCCACATACCTGCCCCACCCACAACAGCGACTCTATATTTGTTTCTTTCGTTATCCATCTCTCCTCCTATACAAGGCACACTCACTCAAACACGTATTGATAAACATTTTTGAATCCCACGCCTATTGACGTAGAAAATTGACATCTGACCTCTTGCAACAAAAAATCAATTAAAGAAGAGCCTCATTGGGCTCTACACCGAAACCAATGCCATCACCTATTTGCAAATAGCCTCCTTCTGGTACCGGCTCATGGAGCCACAAACATGGGCCGTCTTGTCTAAAGTGGGCCACATGACATTCGGCTAGATCCATTCCATATCCTGCGGACAGAAAGTGTAAGCCCCAGACCTCCCCACCACGATGAGGACAAACTGGTATCTTATATGAACTGGCTAACTCAGAAATACGCAAAAGTTCTGTTAAGCCTCCACACCAAGTTATATCGGGCTGCCAGATATCCAAGGAATCAGCTCGAGCAATATGTCCAAATGCATGTCTCGTAAAATCATGCTCTCCACCAACAAGCTTTACGGGAAACAACTCTGATTTCAATCGGGCCAATTCGCTTAGATCGTCTGGTGACAACACATCTTCAAACCAATAAACACCAAAATCTAAAAGACCTTTGGCCGCATCAAGAGCATATTTCACGTCCCACGACATATACGCGTCAACCATTAATAAAGCATCATTCCCAAAAACATCTCTTGCAGATCGAACATTCGCGATCAATTGGTCCAAATTCGTGTTTTCCTTTTTCCCAGCTAAGTGTGTAAACTTGTATGCGGTAAAACCATCATCGCGACTACGCATTGGGTCCTGGGACGTCGCATATCCCTTGACCCGATTTCTAGCCACACCACCTAAAAGCTCACAAGTCGATTTTGATTCTGCTCGCGCAAGCGCATCCCACACGGCTAAGTCCAAACCACTCAGTGCCATTAACGCCAACCCGCCTCGACCGTAGGGTACGCTTGCTATATAAAGTAATTCCCAAAGAGCAGATATATCCTCAACGCTATCAACTGATTTTCCTATTATAATTTCTCGAAAATGTTTATTAATCACTTCAACTGCTGCTACACCGCCCCCGCCATAACCCCAGCCAATTACACCGCAATCGGTTTCTACTCTAACCACTATTTGCCAAAAATGCGTACGCCATGTCTTAGTCGCATGATTATAATTTGGGTACACAGCCTTCACATCAACTAATCTCATTTATTCTCACTCCATTCACGACGACCTCTTCAAGTTCCAGCACGAATGTATATTAGCCCTTCGTTCAAAATCCCGGTCTATGGTCTGCGAAGTCAAATCCTCAACTTTCCACTCTGAAAATCGGGATATATCCATCTTAAATCGACGAAAATTTGTTGAAAATATTATTTCACCGTCATCACTCAAAAGTCTTCCCACGTCATGCAAGAGTTTAACGTAGTCCCTTTGAACATCAAAGTGGCCTTCCATTCGCTTAGAATTTGAAAAGGTTGGTGGATCTACAAAAATTAGACCATACCGTTCGACGCGGGGTTTTTTCAGCCAATCTAGACAATTGGCTTGAAAAACATGGTTCGTTCCAGCCGCCAACCCGTTTAGTGCAAAATTTCGTTTAGCCCATTCTAAATATGTTTTTGACATATCGACCGTTGTCGTAGAAAGAGCACCCCCCAAAGCTGCAAATACCGATGCTGTTCCAGTATAAGAGAACAAATTAAGAAAGTTTCTCCCAAAAGATCTTAAGCCAATAAATTCTCGCACAAGCCTATGATCTAAAAAAAGTCCCGTATCAATGTATTCATCAAAATTCACCCAAAATCTGCCTCTGCCCTCATGTACCTCATAAAATTTTCCGTGAGCATTTGCCCGTTCATATTGGTCGGAGCCTCGTTGACGTTGACGAACTTTAAATCGTATTCTTTCGGGTGCAATACCCAATGTTTCAGGCAATATTTTTAGTGCTTCCTCAAGTCTTATTTTCGCACGATGAACATCTACTTTTTTTGGCGCCTTATACTCCTGAACATGTGCCCATAGATATTTGCCATGATAGAGATCAATAGCTAATGCATATTCAGGCAGATCTGCATCATACAATCTATAGCATTGTATATTCTTACGACGCGCCCAACGTCCCAGCAACCGTTGATTTTTCTTCAAGCGATTAGCTAACATCTGTGCCCCGGAAGAAACCTTTTTTTCGTTTGGTACCGTCGAAACAAAAAAACTTTCATTCACCTCAAATCGAAATAACCGGCAATCGATAGCCCCGTTGTTAAATTTGTTAGTCAATATTGCACGCATACCCAGCTCTTTACCAAGATCGGGACGACCGGTAAATATAGCAGCCTTCCAACCATCGAAACGTGTTTTGATTAAGCCTCCCAAGTCTGCATACAGGCGTCGTAGCTCTCGTTCCGAGCCAAGCCTTTCCCCATATGGCGGATTCGTCACTAATAACCCCCCGCCTTCGGTAGGTGGTTTACTATCCCTGAAGTCCTGTTGAAAAATATTAACGTGTTCACTAATTCCTGCACGCTCCGCATTAACCCGTGCGTTTACAATTACGCTGGGATCTTTATCGGTACCGACCAGATCCAAGGATGATGTTTGGCGTGTGCAACGACGATCGTTTGCTTCGTCAAGCAAATTCTTCCAATCAGACTCCCGATGTTGAGTCCAACACATAAAACCCGGTCTAGAACGAAATAAACCCGGTGCGATGTCAAACGCCATCAATGCTGCTTCAATAACCAATGTGCCAGATCCACACATCGGATCCAATAACGACCCTCCGGAAGCAGCCATTTCCGGCCATCCCGATCGGTATAATATCGCTGCGGCAATATTCTCTTTGAGTGGCGCCAAATTACCACTTTTACGATACCCTCTCCGATGCAAACTTTCACCCGATAGATCAAGGCACAGAGTGGCTAATTTCTCATTTACCCGAACGTGTATGCGAATATCAGGATTTTTAACATCCACCGACGGACGGGTACCCTTTTTATTCCGAAATTGGTCAACCACCGCATCTTTAACCTTAAGAGACGCATAGTGACTATGGGAAATGGTGGGCGAACGAAATATTTGACAATCTACCGCAAGCGTGCCATCAACTCTTAGGTGTTCCATCCAATCTATCTGTTTTGCACTTGTATAAAGGTCGTCTGTTGATCCAACCTCGAATTCTTGTAATGGCATCAGAACACGGTTGGCAAGTCGGGACCAAAGACAGACTTTGTAAGCCAACGCCACCGACCCACTAAACCCCGCACCACCCCAACGCTGACGAATCTTCTTTGCACCAAGATTTTGAAGTTCCGAAATGAGTAGGTCCGTACAGCCGCGCGGTGTGGTGACCACAAAAGTATAATTCTTATTCAAAATTTAATAGACCATTATTCGTAAAAGGAATACGAAAAAACTTTAAAAAAAGGCCGCTCCAAGAAATAGAGCGACCTTTCACACCAGCCGTAAAACAACCTCCCCACACCGCCTTAGACATATCTGGTATCGCTCGACAGAATCCGAGCTAAGAGGCTGAGAACGAACGCGTGATGAAACTGTAACAAATCAGTCAACCACACAAGCCGTTTTATCTGTCCAAATTCACAACTTCTATCTGATTTAACTTTATGAGACCAAATTGACACTACGACGCTTTAGCCGATAACGAGCTGGCGATTGTCCTACGTGGCGACTGAAAATCCGTGAAAAATGCTCAGGCGTACTAAAACCAACCCTAGCAGAAATTTGGGAAATATTTAAAGACGTCGTCTCAAGAAGACAGCGGGCTCCTCGCAAGCGACAAACATGTAAGAAATCCGTAAATGTGGTACTCGCTACTGCACGTACCCTACTGGAAACAGTATTTGCACTAATACCAAAACGCAGAGCAACCTCTTCGCGAGTCTTAATTGCTGGCGCATGGGCAAATATGTGATCAACCACGGGATCGTTATGTCCCCTATAAAGAAACTCCTCCTTCACCGGAACAGATATTATCTCCAAAAGCTGGTCAACCATCAAAGGTGCCGGTAAATAATCCAACGCACCTGCCCGTATTGCCTTTACCACCCAAGGAATTAAAGGTTTGCCGTTCACAGCAATTACCTGACGTCCTCCCTCTACAAGTAAACCAATGTTTGGTAACGGATCATCGCTGAAACCTCGAATATCATAAATAACAAAATCATAGGATATTTGATCGAGTAAGGCCAAAGTCCGATCCATGTCGACAGTACGATCGGTGACAAATTTATTTTGAACCAAGGTCTTTCCCACTTGCGCATCGACACCATTTTTGGCCATCCAAAGCAACCTTTTTTCCACTGGTCCTTTTTTCGTCAAACGTTTTGACATATACACAAATTCCCTGGATAGAACACCTTGCTGCGTTTGCTTTATATATGAATACCTTATCAAAAAGAAATAAGCGGGTCAATAAACACGTTACTTTTTTCGCGAAATTCCAGCACAGTAATTGTCAGCAACTCGGAACTCTATTTTATATCTCTCTTTGTCTTCCGAAGGCCGTCCAGTGCTGCCATTCGAAAACCTTCAGAAAAAGTCGGATAGTTAAAGACCTGATCAATAAAATAATCTATACGCACCCGAAAATTCAATGCCATATGCCCGATTGGAATAATTTCCGTAGCGTTGGTCCCGATTATATGAACCCCTAGTAATTCGAGAGTTTCAGAGTGAAACAACAACTTGACTAAACCAGAAGTATCCCCAGCCATAGGTCCTCTGGCAATTTCACTATATTTGGCCCGGCCGACTTCATAGTTAATACTTTTTTCTTTTAATTCCTTTTCTGTTGATCCCACACTCGAAATTTCCGGAACGCTGTAGATCCCTATAGGAAATACCTTAGGGAAATGGTGGCTCCCCATTGCGAAAGCATTACGTATGGACAACCTCCCCTGTTCCATCGAGGTCGAGGCTAAAGCAGGCAGACCTATTACGTCGCCTGCTGCATAAATATGGGAACATACCGTCTGAAAAAGTGGATTTACTGGTATATGCCCGTCAGCTAGTTCAATTCCTATTTGTTCAAGCTTCAAACCATTAACGTTCGCTAGACGTCCCATGGAATAAAATAGATATGGTGCCTTTATAGCCGATCCGTTGCGAAACACAACCTGCGCCTGACCAGTTTTGGCATGGCTTAATTCAACGATATCATCACCCAAGCCTAACCGAACATCGATACCTATCTCCTGCATTTCATTACTAAACAAGTCACCTATTTCTTCATCTAGCATCCGCATGACGCCGGTCCGTCTGTCTATTAAAATCACCTCAACACCTAAAGCAGCAAACATCGTTGCATATTCACATCCAATAACACCGGCTCCTACCACTATTAAACGCTCTGGTATCGTCTTCATCCTAAAAACATGATCCGAATCAAGAAAAACGTCGCTATCTTGCGGTATTTCAATGGGATGCCTTGGTCGAGATCCTGTAGCAATAAGCGCGTAACTGAAGTGTATCAATTTTTCGAGTTTCAACTCGGCATTAAACACCTCTAAGCAATGCCGGTCTCGAAAAGATGCAGATCCATATATAACCTTTACCCCGGCATCTTCACACTCGTTTTCTATTTGGCTGTTCTCCTCTGCTACTACCTTGAACAATCGTTTCTGCAGATCCGGCATTGATATTTTGTCATGTCGACTTTGGTCTCCAAAAAAAGCTTTAAGCTGAAAGCCGGTGATATCGAGTATGGCTAACCTTAGAGCTTTCGAAGGTATCGTACCTTGATGCAAACAAGATCCACCGAGCATCCCCATGCGGTCAATCAGGGCCACTTTCTTGCCCTCTTGCGCTGCCTGTAAGGCGCCTTTTTCGCCTGCTGGACCAGCACCTATCACCGCCAAATCAACTTGTATTTCTTCCACCATGAAATCTTCTCCCAAAACCTGTTTTTTTTTCAGCTGCGGACTTCTAAGTCACTTACTCTATATTGTCCTGCTGGTTTGATGTGGGCAGATTCAATTCGAGGCTTATCCTCTCCCGCATCACACATACGTCGGCTAAGACGCTCCGACAGAAACTGAGCGACCGGCGCATGCGACTCGAGCCCAATCAAATTATTCAATTCATACGGGTCAGCTTCAAGATCATAAAGGTACTGTTCAACGTAACAATCGGCACTCGGGCCTTTGGCTTCGGGTGCATCCACGCCATATTTCCATCGCGAGGTTCTTACCGCTCGACCGGTTTGTGATTCGCTGATTTGTATAAAAACTTCTTCAGGCCAGTTATTTTTTTCACGTCGTAGGAGCGGCATGAGGGATCTGCCCTGCATTGAAGGAGGTACTTCAATGCCAGCCGCATCAAGTAACGTGGGGGGCAAATCGACGAGACTAACCAACTCCTCCAAGCGACCGGCACCTCGGAAACCTGGTCCCGTGAAAACGGTTGGGACCCGTATCGAGCTTTCGTGGCAAGAGCGTTTATATTCACCGTTTCTAGTTCTAAAATGGCAACCGTGATCAGAGGTAAAGAGTACGATGGTATTGTTGTCTAAATGAAGACTCTTCAGCGCATCATGAACCCGACCATAGGCTTCATCCAAGCGCTTTACCATACCGTAATAACCACCCAGCTGTCTATGTGCGGAACCTTTCAGTTCAGCAAGGTCGGGTGGGATCCAACCTCCGGTATAAGCTTCGCGATATCCATCAGGTGCAGGATAATCATCACGATGATTTTGATGATGTGGTTCAATAAAGGACGTAAATAGAAAGAATGGCTCGTCCTCACTTTCAGCTACAAAACGGATTAAAGCATCCGTGACAGCGTCTACCCGATAACCAGGTAGTTTTATACTATTTCCTTCATTATTGTATAACTCCGTATCGTATGCATCTGACGTAAATTCAAGAACATTCGAAGCCAACCAATAATCATATCCGAAGCGATGCTTAGCCGGTACAGGCCCTTTGGTTTCCTGATTATAGAGATGCCATTTTCCTATATAACCTGTTCGATATCCCGCGTCTCGGAAATAATGGCCCAATGTCGTACAGTCTATTGGCAGAGAGATACCGTTGCGGAAACAACCTGTTGTAGTGGCGTACATTCCTGTTTGAAAACATGATCTAGCCGGCCCACAAACCGGCTGACACGTAAACGAATTAGCAACATGCGTATGTTCATGGCCAAGCCTGTCTAAATTCGGCGTCAATCCCATCGGATTCCCGTGTAGACCGGACGTATCCCAACGCTGTTGATCAGTAAAAAAAACAATTACGTTTGGGCGTGTTTTTTCTGGAATCATCAAAAGCATCTCCTTAAAATTTCAACCAAAACTTCTCTATCTATAATCTTAATACAGACATAGCGCTTCACAACATTTTAAATCAGTTGCTCTTCCTTATATTATTTTAGCATCTTTAATATAACGTTATACTGATAGATACCTTTTTACGAACATTGAACCACGCAAAAAGCTAAAGGATTTTTATGACTCGCATTGTGATAACCGTAACCTTAACCGTCCTTGCAACTCTTCCCGAGAATCTAAGAGCCCAGCCTACCGCCTCAACCGCCGAGGTTCAGATTCATCGGCTACTCGGAGTTAAGCAAGGAACCTTCCGGATAGCTAAAGATCCACGAGATAACGCCCTCTATCTTTTACGACAAAACGGTATAATAGACCGAGTAATCATTCCAAAAGACGAGGTCTCTCTCAACCGCCGGGCTAAAATCGAACAAATCTACAGCGCCTCCGATCATAAGAGTAGTGGGACAACAGGCTTTGCAATAGGCCCCGATGGGTCTTTTTATATCAGCGCTAATCGCAATGGTCCTGCCGACGGCGGAATTGGACCAATCGCACGTGGTGAGGTCGTCAATGTTGATACTGGCGAGCGCACTTGGAGCCTCATAGATGTTGATTCAGCCCCAGAAAATACTCCGCTTGAACAAATTCTTGCGGCCAACACATTAGCTTTAGATAAAACAACAAACACTCGTTACGTTGTGAAGAGGAATGGTGATATTACCCTCGCCCCCTCCGGAACAGTGTATACTGCGAACGACCATGGACTGAGTAGCGCCAGCGGCCTGTTTATTGATGAGCAAGGCGTCTTTTACGTATTTACCAAGCTAGATTATTCCAATCACAACATAGCAACCATAACAAAAGGGCAAACTGATCCCCAGACTGGCGAACTGTCCTGGTTTACCCTTGCCGAGACAGACCCGATCGAGTTATGTGACTGTATCTTCAACCACAAGGTCAATGGTTTGGCAGTGAGTCCAGACAACCGCTCTCTATTCGTCAACAGCGGATCCCGAACCGATCACGGAGAAATCCAAAGTACAAATAACCGGTTTCCTAATTTACGTGAGGCCGACCTAACCGCCATCGTGTTGCGCCTCCCTACCGACAGCCGGAATTTAAGAATACCGAACGATCGTAACGCCCTCCTGGACCAAGGCCTACTCTTCGCTGAAGGTTTACGTAACGCCTATGATTTAGCCTTCGCTCCAAATGGAGAGCTTTTCGGAACCGAGAACGGACCTGATCGAGATATGGCCGAGGAATTAAACTGGCTTCGCTCCGGACATCATTATGGTTTTCCCTGGCGTATGGGACTAGAAAATAACCCTCAGCAGTACAAAGATTACAAACCAGCTATTGACCTTCTGTTGCCCGCTAGTTTTAATGCCGTACGTAATGGTTACTATCGAAACGACCCGGATTTTCCACCTCCGCCACAAACCTTTACAGATCCTGTCATCAACATAGGACCTGATGCAAACAGCTACCGCGACCCGGCCGACGGCCTTGTTAAAGATGCCGGGAACGAGGGCGTCCCCTTTGGTACCTTCACATCACATCGTTCTCCATTAGGGCTCGTATTTGACACAGTGAATGCAACGAGAAAGCCATATACAGGTGACGGGTTTGTTTTAAGTTGGACCGAAGGAGACCCTAACGGGGACAACGTTAATGGACCATTCAAGGACGCCAGCGAAGACCTCCTACACCTGGAACTCCAAAAAGTTGGCGATAATTACCAGGCCCAAACAACCCGAATCGTTGGTGGGTTTAGTAATCCCATCGACGCGGCCATGATAGAAAATAAAATATACGTTTTAGAATGGAGTGGAGGTCGAGGTCTTTGGGAAATAACCCTACCAAAAGCGAATGAAAATACCTCCGTTGCAGAAACTGAGCAAGCAACACCCCTCGGCTTTAGTCTCGGCCAAAATTATCCCAACCCCTTTAACGGTCAGACCAATATTGAAGTCACTCTCGAAAGAGCAAGCAATATAATCGTACGGATCTATAGTAACACTGGCCAACACGTTCGGACATTAGTTAATGCGCATCTTGCCGCCGGGCGGTACACTCTGGTATGGGACGGACGAGATGACAACGGTTATAAGGCTGCAAGTGGAAATTTTCACTATCAACTTGAAGTCGGAAAATATTCAAAAACCCGTCAGCTAACCCTACTAAAGTAGAGACAACACAAACAAAAGATGTCTGCGTTATTTTTACTTTTTTTTATTGTAACGTTTTCCTACCCCCTTGATGCCGAAGAATTTCCCCCGAAACTACTGTCTGAAGTAGGAATCTTTCAAGACCTCGGGGAACAAATTATTAACCCTGAGTTGGTGCCATATACGGTCAATTCACCTTTCTGGTCAGATGGTACTTATAAGACGCGATTTATGTGGTTGCCTATTGGTGAACAAATTGCCTTTTCACCTGACCAGGCCTGGGAATTTCCTCAACACACCATACTGATCAAAAATTTCTATTTAGAGATTGTTCGAGGCGATCCAAACACTAGAAAAATTATTGAGACTCGGCTAATGGTAAAAAATGGGAGAAATGATTCTTGGAATGGATATAGCTACCAGTGGAATACGGAAGGAACCGAGGCCTACCTACTCTCTGGGAGTTCAACCCAAACTTTCGTGATTGATAATCCAACCGATCCCGTGGCAGGATTTCTTCTGCAAGACTATTACTATCCATCTGGGAATGATTGCCTCTCCTGCCATACCAAGGCTGCTGGCAGGGTCTTAGGCCTGCGCACTAGTCAACTCAATCGCATAATGGATGGAGAGCAAAACCAACTACGGATGTTAGAAGAAACCAACATTTTTCGCGAAGATTTGCCGAATGAACTTAACGAACTTCCAAAACTCCCTAATCCATTTGACGAACAGAAATCACTTCAAGAGCGTGCCCGTTCCTATTTAGCAACGAATTGTTCGCAGTGCCATCGTCCCCAAAGCGTCAGCCGAACCATATTGGACCTACGTTATGATACAGAATTATCCGAAACAAATACCGTCAATGCATATCCCACATTGGGAGCATTAGGGAGCACCGACGCTCGAATAATTGCCCCAGGCGCTCCAAGCAATTCCACAATTTACTTGAGAATGCTTAGCTTAGACAGCTTTCGCATGCCGTCTATCGGTTCAACAGCAATCGATATTCGAGGCAGTAGACTTGTCGCCCAGTGGATTACAACAATGGGAGTACCAACCACCGTCTCAGATGTTAAAAAAAGCGCCCATAACGTCATTGGTCTGTCCCATAATTACCCGAACCCTTTTAATTCAGCTACCAACATTAATTTTCAAATTAGCGAGATAGGCCAAACCATACTATCTATTCATAATATTGAGGGCAAAAATGTACGAACGCTTGTTGATAAAGAGCTAACACCCGGGCGATATCATTTTCTATGGGATGGTCGGAGAGATGACGGTATAAACGTCTCCAGTGGCGTATATTTTTATCGACTCCAAACGGAACAATTCAAGATAAATCGACGCCTATCTTTAATCCGATAACAGCAAAAATTAAAAAAATGAGATAGCTTGTTCACATATGACATTCCAGTATTGGCCAATTAAGATATGTGGGAGCATATTGGAGCCATATTTTTATTTTTTGTTTATGCACTATTGCCCTGGATCATAAGTATCGCGACGTAATAAATTCTCGTAATTTTCTTTGCGCCACTCTTCGAACCAGTAAGGCCCCTCACTTGGCTCAAGCGCATAACCAAGAGCGGAGGCCCCTTCATTGCTCGCCTTTCGATAAATTTCGTCCGTCGAAATAGTCCTTACAATGTTTTGATATCCAATTTGTTCAAGCCATGTATCAACCTGTTCCTGAGAATATCTATGGGCGATTGTCGCTCCGAAAACGTCCATTGCAAGTCCAGCTTTATACTCCCCCAAAAGAAATTTAAACAAGGAAAACTTTAAGACCGGAGGTACAGGTAGCAGTAATGTCCTAGTAAGCTTCACGAGTAACTGCTTGATGGGGCTCCAGGATTTTCTGCCATAAAGATAGATGTATAGCGTTCCATCAGGTTTCACCAATTCAGTGATCGTTTGGAGGGCTCGGTAAGTATCGCCAGTGTGGTGCAGTACTCCCCACGAAAAAACTAGATCATAACTGTCACGAGTAACCTCATCCGGAAGTTCGAAAAGATCGGAATGGTAGACTTTCGTTTTGTCATTAGCGACCTCGTTCCGAACAAAATCAACAGCAGAGGCACTAGCATCAACTGCGGTTACTTCACATCCTAATTCCTGGAAACCAAAGGTCCACCTTCCTCCACCACACCCAACGTCCAAAACCTTTCTCCCAACAAACCATTCTGGAGCTATACATAATTCCTGCTGCACCAAAAATTGTGAAACATTCTTTTGCCAAAACTCCGATCTTACATCAGGGTCTCCCTTTAATCGATTCCATGTATAATCATAATTTTTTAGCGTTTGCCTTCTGAAAAATGCTCTATCTGGCATCAAAAGCTCCTAATCTTTAGCTATTTGGACCTAGGGTAATTAATCTACGACTTTCTTAGAATCTGGCACAAACCATTCAATTAAGTTATGAATTATCTAAAGCGTTAATTATCCAATTGCGCTATATTTCATTATTAGAAAAATAGATCCCCTTAAGTAAATTAAACGAATCTAACAGTATTCCGATAAGAATTAAATAAGATATTATCTTTAAATTCATCTTCAATCCAACAAACTATCGCAAAAAACACCAATGAGTCGGATTAAAACAGTATCGATAATCGGAGGAGGCGTCACCGGCTTAACATGCGCTTATACCTTAGCACGAGCCGGGCACAGGGTCACTATATATGAAAAAGCAAGTCAGAATGGAGGTTTGGCAGGATCATTTCATGTTGGCGATTTTGTCTTTGACTACGGACCCCACGAATTTTGCACTGAAAATCCATTATTAATAAATCTTCTCCAAGAAATTTTGGGTGACGATTTACTCATCAGACACAAAAAAGCGGCACAATACTTCAACGGTAAATATATAGATTATCCCATTTCGCCATTAGGTATTTTGCGGCAAATGAGTCCCTTATTGATAAGTCGAGTCGGATTTGAGGTAGTCATTCAACGGCTACGCGCTGTAGCCTACAATTACAGTGATCATTCCTTTGAGCGTTGGGTCAACAGTCGTTTCGGCCCGACTCTATATAAAACGTATTTTAAGCCTTATACAGAGAAAGTGTGGGGTATTGATCCGGACCAACTTGATGCCCGTACTGCCTCAAACCGAATCGCATTCAATTCTATTTTTGATTATTTACTAAAAGCATTCCGTTATTTCATTTTGGGACGAAACGATTTTGACTCAATACATTCCCCCCTCAAGGATAGATTCTATTATTGTCGTAATGGTATAGGTAATCTGTCGAAGCATTTGGTAGAACATTGCAAAAAATTGGATGTTCAATTTGTAAATGACTGCGCGCTTCAGCATGTTGAAATTAACGAAAATAGAGTAAAGAGCCTTCAATTTAATAATGGAATTACAGATACAACATTTGATTATGCCATTAGCACAATACCCATTACTGATCTCCTGTCGTGCATAGGAGAAGAGACCGCCAGACTTCCTATTCGCTTTAGAAGTATGGTGTTCGTCTTTTTGGAAGTTTCCCAACCTCAATTAAGTCCCTATTCCTGGATCTATTTCCCAGATAAGGATATTTGCTTCCAGCGAGCAACCGACTTTGTCCACTTTGATGCCGAGATGGTTCCAAGGGGTAAGACGGGTATATGTCTAGAAATTTCCTGTTTTAACAACGATTCGATTTGGAAAGATAATGACGAAAATATTGTGGCGTACGTACGAGAAGGCTTAGCAAAAGCCAACTTATTACCGGCTGACCAACCATGTAAAAGCCATGTAATTCGTCGAAATTTTATCTACCCAATTCAGGTTAACGGTTATCAAGAGATGGTTTATTCCTTGCTCGAGCCCGTGCGTCAATTGGGAAATTTTGTTTCAACAGGCCGTCAGGGACTGTATAAATATTGTAATATGAATGAATGTATGGAAATGGCTCTTTCCGTAGCTGACCAAATAAATCAAGGTGCTGATTCATTCGAATACGAACTCGGGTCGAACTGGAAGGGTGCAGGAATTGAAGAAAAGCCATGAAAAACTCACAACAACTGAGGCATTAAAAATTTATTTTAGGTTTTACCGAAGATCATAATTTGAAAAAAATTGACTCTACTTTTTATGGATGGAGCACCCCATGGCCTGAAAAACCTCCTTATGGGCACAGCGCCAGTCGGCGAATAATTTATCGGATTTTTTTTAACAAGAGAGAAATGGCTTCCTCTTTGGAGAATAGATGGCATAGCGGGTGGGAAGCAAAAAAATTATCTGCTTTCAAGAGCTTGGGTCTCCTCGAATGGACAAGTATATCGTATTCAAGAAGTTCTTTGCAGTTTTTTGAAGAAAATTTCGTCCTATCTAGACTGTCTGGAATAATAATTTGTGCACAGTGCCACAAACCAACGCGATTGGTGTGACGATGACCTTTTTAAAAAGTATGGCGGAAAGAATTATTGAAAACAAACAATTAACTGCTTTTTTATTAATCGCATTAACATTGCGCTTGATATTCCATCTCCCATTTTACCTAACTAGCGACCTAATAAATTATTTGAATGCTCTTGATGCTTTTTCTTTGAGAGATCTCGGCGACACTATGCATATTGTCCGTTTGGGAATGATTTTACCCAGCGCTCTTTTAAATTTGGCCGACTTTCATTATGCCACTGTAATTTATGGGTTGCTTACATCGCTTGGAACTGTTTGGATAACATACCGGCTAGGAAATGCTATGGGTGGTTCCATCACAGCAAAGATTGCGACCGCGATCGTAATCTTTGCACCCATGGACATATGTTTAGGACCTGTATTCCTTCCCGATGGGCCTCTCAGTTTTTACGCACTATCCTCTTTTTATTTTACAAGCAGAGTAGTTTTAGAGAAGGACACGAAACCGATTATAACGCTTTTAGCAGGCTTATTGATTGGAATTGCTTATACATGCAAAGTTAATGCTTTGTTCTTCGGTATACCCGCGGTATTTCACCTTTTCTTTGGTTGACCACACGAACGACGGTGGCATTTAACAACTATCTTTTGCTTGGGAGTCGGCATTATTATTATCGGAGAATCGATTATACTCCGCGCCCTATTGGGTGAATGGCACATACGTATATGGGAAACTCTTGGTTTTATTAGTGGTAGTAAGGGAAATCATGCTACTGTGGATAAGACGACTTTTTGGTGGTTAGAGCAAATTTGGTTTAAAGTTGGAGCATTCTTGTGGGGTGGTCATATTCCGACCGCGGTCATGTTTAGTCTTATACCCCATTTATATCTAGGGGGCCTCTGGAAACTACGCAAACGTTTGAAAAATCACTATGGTCTGTTAATTTGGGGGCTGGTTTGGATTTGCCAACACATGCTTATCTCGCCGCAAGAACAAGAGCCTCGGTACATGCAAGTAGCAATCCCGTTCGGTGCATTGGTTGTGGGTTTAGGATTTAGATCTGTTTGGGAATCGTTAAGTAAAAAATATAAGTGCACACTTTTTGGGGGTTTTATTTGTATTAATTTAGCCTGCGCTGGAATATTTTACGCAACTTTTTCACCCATCTCCTACGCAATAGAAAATTATATTGGTCAACTCAAGATGCTTGGAGAAAACACCTATGTTGATGGTCCAAGTGAATATGAGATCCGTCTTGCACACTATGCGGGAGTAACCACACCCTACACAGCTATAGGCATACGACCCATCACTCACTGGGCAAAACTAAGCTATGGATACACAAAAAAGAGAGATAACAAGACACCGCCGCCGTTAAAAATGGAAAAGATATACCATAAGACGTTTGAATCACCTTTAAAACACCTTTTCAATTATTTTAACACTTCCCCAAGTGTAGGCGAGAAATCCTCCATTACAATTTATTCTCAACGCGAAAAATAGATTATTAGTGAAACAAAATTAGGCGTTTCAATTGATTTTGTATCCGTTGAAAAAACAAGGGTCATAATTATTTTGGATTATCTCAATCAATGCACACTATAGTAATATCAAAAGATATGTTACCGGCCTTTGATCTTCCTGTTTACGGGAATAGATCGGTGAAGACACCTACAATAGATCAGCTTGCCGAAACGGGAACAGTCTTTGCTAATTGTGTCTCTCCATGTCCATCATCGGCAATGACTTATAGTTGTATTTGGGTTGGTCGCCAACCTTACAGCCTACAATCTAACGCATTAGAAAGCCAAACCGACGTCTACAGTCCTTATTCCATTTTTTCTCGATTTGAGGAACTTGGTTGTTCTACTCATGTAGTCTGGGACAAGTACTGGACGTCCAAAGGCCGCCATCACGCTTTGCCTATTTATGGGAAGAAAACGAGTTTTCATAATCTTGATATTTATAATGAGATTGGTATCCACCGACTTGGTGCAGATTACAAGCAACGAGTTTTTGAAATAGGCACAATGCCTCCTCTCAGCCAAATCATATCAAGTTTAAACGCTATTCAGAGTTACTCTTCTGAAACTTTTACCTGGTTACATTGCCCACACCTTCTAGCAGGGTTTGATTCCATCGGTTCAGATATTGGATATTTTGACGAGATTATTTCCGCAATTTTGGAGCTTTATGATCGATCTAATGTCTTTTTGTTGTCAGATCATGGACACATGGACTTTTCCCAAGGAGAAATACTTTACGGAAAGACTATGCACCAAAATGTTTTGCATGTACCGTTAATCACACCGCGCCTGGACAAAGTACCTAATATAGTCGAACAGCCATTTAGTACCGTTCGGCTAACAGAATTAATCATTGACAAAAAGGTCGTTCTGGATCCCTTAGTCTACTCCATTAACCAGCTTCCACATCAACCCAATCGTGTACTGTCTATCCGCACAGATAGGTATAAATACTGCTATTACAAGAAATACAATGCCGAATCTTTACATGATCTAACATTTGACCCACTTGAACAGAGAAACCTCTTGTTAGAAAATGTTTATAGTAGGGCCAAGAAGCGGACCCTCTCTATGAGGCAGGCGATAGATTACCAAAAATGGGAAGAGGCCGAGTCTGCTTATATTAAATTGAAAAATGCTCGAGAGGAGGTATGGTCCGACTCAGGATTTCTCAGTAATATGCACGGCCTAGCAAAAAATACCATTCGCGACGGCATTTTAAATTCCTTTCGGGATCGATTTTTTCCAACAAGGCAAACCCCTGGGCGATGGGGTAGCAAAGCTATTTCTCCATATTTTCATTTTTAACTAAATTATCCTAAACAACTAACGATGAACAAACCTTTCGTAATATCAATTATTGGACTCTCCTCCAGCGGAAAGACGACATTAGGCCGTCAACTCTACGAACACATGTTAGAATGTGGAATCTCTCCTCTTCAACTTGTTGATGGCGACATCGTTAGAGAATTTCTCAAAGGAAAAATAGGATATAGTGCATCAGACCGAGATCTTTCCGCATCAATACAAACTCAACTGGCATTTGTCCTTCACAACCACGGTATTTCTTCGATAGTGTGTAACATCTCTCCATTCGAAAAAAGCCGTGCATTTGCACGAAAAAAGATACCCGGAATAATTGAGGTACATCTGGACTGTCCTCTTTCAGTCTGTATTAGAAGAGATAAAACCTTAGGCAAAAGAGTATATGAGCCAGTATCAAAAGGAATAACGGAAAATGTTAATATCGTTGGCGTTGATATTGAATTTGAAAAACCTATTAAGGCCGATCTTGTATTAAATACGAATCAAGAAAACCCCAATGATAGTTTCGCTAGAATTCTTAATTTTTTAGGCGATCGTTGGAATTATGAAAAATTCCGAATAACAGATGATTAACATCATTGATATTTGAAAAAAGAAGTTTATCATGAGAAATGAGTTTTTGGTGTACGGCAGCCCCGCAATCGAAGAAGAAGAAATTGCTGAAGTCGTAGACAGTCTACGGTCTGGTTGGATTGGGACAGGACCAAAGGTCGGTCTATTCGAACAAGAATTTAAAAATTACGTAGGGGCAGAATACGCCGTAGCTGTAAGCTCGTGCACTGCGGCCTTACACCTTTCGATGATCGTATCAGGCATCGGACAAGGCGATGAAGTAATAACAACCCCTATGACCTTTTGTGCTACAGCAAATGCTATACTACATACGGGCGCAGTACCCGTTTTCGTAGACATTGATCCAGAAACAATGAATATCGATCCAGAATTAGTAAAAAAAGCGATCAATAATCGAACAAAAGCAATCCTCCCTGTTCACTTTGCTGGACGGCCATGCGACATGAAAAGCCTTTTGAGAATCTCAAAAGATTATGGCCTTCATTTAATCGAGGATGGTGCTCATGCTATAGAGGCCAGTTGTGAAACAGGAAAGGTAGGGTCGATCGGAGATTTATCATGTTTCAGCTTCTACGTAACAAAAAATGTTGTTACTGCCGAAGGTGGTATGATCACGACTAACAGAAAAGATTGGGCAGACAAACTAAAAATATACGCTCTGCACGGAATGAGCCGAGATGCATGGAAAAGATATTCCGACGATGGTTTCAGACACTATCAAGTTTTAGTGCCAGGTTTCAAATACAATATGACCGATTTACAGGCTAGCCTCGGAATCCACCAATTGCGCCGGATAAACAAAACACTAGCGCGAAGAAACGAAATTTGGGAACAATACAGTTACGAATTTCGTGATCTAAATGTAATAACTCCCACAAAACCACCTCCCGGTGTAGTACATGCTCGGCATTTATACACCATACTCGTTGACGAGAACTCTGTTGGGTGCCACAGAGATACCTTTCAGGAACGAATGCAAAGAAATAATATTGGCACCGGAATACATTATACAGCTCTACATTTGCAACCCTACTACAAGGATCGATTTAATCACCGCAGAGGTGACTTTCCATCTGCAGAGTATATTTCAGAGCGAACCTTGTCTCTCCCTCTGGGACCAAAAATGACTGATCGCGATGTCTCAGATGTCATCAAAGCAGTCAAAAAGTGTAGTCATTAAAAACTAGCGAAAAACTAAAATCCTAAAATTCAACCATCTTTTTTCGCAATATGTCAATAACAAACCATAGCTTATGTCACCAACTGACAACCTGTTTATCAATAGTTGCTCTATAATGCGGGTCGCTCTTTTAGGTAATCTTTGCAATACCGCCTACACCTTTGGGAAAGTTCTTCGAAAAGAAGGAATAAATGTTGAGGTCTTCATCACAGAGAAAGAACGTACACAAGCAGCAGCATATCCGGAATGGGAAGACCCCGAAATAGATAGCAAGAACATTAACTGGATACATTATTACAACCAAAGGAACCCCCTCTCTCTGGTTCAAACTATGTTTCAATTACGTAATTTTGATATAATACATGCTTTTGGACTACCAAATACCTACTGTCAATTTTTAGGAAGACCGCTTATATCCCATGCATTGGGCGCAGATCTGAAAGAAGTCGTATATGAACCAACCCTCATTGGTCTTTTACTGAAAAAAGCTTTTCGGCAAACAAAAAACCTGCTCTTTTCCGACATTGACCATGTTCCTCATATACACCGCCTTGAATTAGAACAGTCTCAATACTTCCCAGCAGCTGTTGATGTCGAAAAATATAGCCCCGCCAGCAAGGGTAGTTATATATCTGACAATAAAATCGTTCTTTTTCACTCAGCATTTTTGGATTGGACAAAAAGACAACCGACATCGAAAAGGAACGATCTGTTTTTTCGGGCATTTAGCAGATTTGCTGATCAGCGAGATGACTTGATTTTGCGCGTTATCGCTGCCGGACCCGACACCGAATCCACCAAAAAACTAGTTTACGAACTCGGCCTATCAAAAATCGTCGAGTTTCTCCCTCCGTTAAACAAACAAGAGCTTTTGGAACATTACCGGTCTTGCGATCTAATTGTCGACCAATTTGGCATGCCCAAATTCGGAGTCAACGCTTTAGAGGGCATGGCCTGCGGCCGTCCCGTTCTTCTTTATTTGGATAAAGATTTAGCAAAACAATGCTACGCAACTCTTCCGCCGGTTGGCATTGCAAATGGAGAACAAGAAATATATAAAACCCTCCATGATATTTGTGATAAGGAGAAACTTCATTCGATAGGCTTAAAGTGTCGAGACTGGATATTATCAAACCATAATGGGAAGGTGGTAGCAAAAAAGTTAATTCAACTCTATACTCAAATTAAACAACATTCAGAAAGCGATTCCCTCTAAATTGGACCGACACACGAAAACACTCCAAGACCTTTTTGCAGAAGATGCAGATCATTATGATGATAGACGCTTTGGATCTACTTCAGGTAGACTATACTGCGAAGCACACTATGTTACCTTGTCGAAGATGTTGCATTCCAATTTTTCCACACAAAATTCGCCACCCAAAAAGATTCGCGTACTGGATGTCGCTATGGGCACCGGAAGATCTTCGGTTAGAATGGCGACCGAAGGCGTTGAGGTCATTGGTATTGACATAACAATAGAGATGATGAAAATCGCAAAAAGTAAAAAAGTTCCTGGAACAATTTTACAATTGGTCCAAGGCAATGCGTTTCAATTACCTTTTCAAAACAACTCATTTGATGCTGTGGTCTGTTGCAGAATGCTTCAAATGATGCCGCTACAAGAGTATCGTATCTTCGGTGCTGAAACTTCAAGAGTTCTAAGGCCTAATGGAACTTTAGTAGCAGAGCTTTGGAATAAATCTTATCAAAAAATCAGATGTTTGGGTCGAAAAAAACCCAACACCTGGGGCCTCACAGATACTTTTATCACACCATCAGAAACTATATCCTTGTTTGGTGAAAAATACGTGGACTGCAAAATAGCAGGATTAGGGTTTCCATTAATATTTCCACTTTTAGGTCGGATTTCCGAAAAGTTTTGTCTCGCCTTTTATTTAAGATTGACTGCGAACCCATTGACTAAGTTTTGGGGTGAAACATTCTTTGCGCAATATAGAAACAAGAAATGAAAATCTTAATCATTACTCCAGGAATGCACGCACCATGGGTAGATGGACGTATTACATCGCTAAAAACTTTGGCAGAGGCCCTAACAAAACGTTGCATTGATGTACATGTTCTCACGACCCAAATGCAAGAAGCAAGGTCAAAAGCTCTTGAAGAGCAGGGAGTCAAATACCTTCTATTACCAGGAGGAAACATAAAAAATTGGAAAAATTTATTAAAACATTTCGCAATCAATTGCCGAAAAAATCAATTCGATGTCGTAATATATAGACCATTTTCAGGATTTAATTGGGTCAATAATGCCAGCATTATAAGCCTACGTTTAATTGCTTTTATTAGACGTGTTCCTTTTGTTTTATCGCTATGGAGTGGTCCAGCGCAATTTCTCAAAGTTCCTTGGCTATTTTCTTCCATCTTTATCACATCACCGACAGTCAAACATAAAAATATCCGCAGCATAGCGCCTATAATAACGCCCAAAGAGGTAATATTCAGCAATCAAGACCAACCTCTTTCTCATTACGGGATAAATAAAGAAACCCATGTTTTTTTGTTTACCTACTGCGCAAAAATCGACACCGATTACATTTGGAATTATACGATGAATGAAAGAGGTCTTCAAGACGTAATTCAAGCTGCAAAATTATTGTCTGATAGATCTGATTTTACTTTCCTTATATCGATGCCGATTTTTTCTAACCCAGTTTCAGTGAGCAAGTTTTTAGCAACTTTAGATGGACATGGCGTGAGACATTGCTTCACTTTGGCGCAGGAGATCACAAACCTTTCCGAGGTACTATCCTCCGTTGATGCCTATTTATATCCAATCAATATGGAAGAACCCTCTTGGGCACCAATTTCAGCGTTAGAGGCATTGTCGTATGGCACTCCAGTAATTACAACACGCATTAATATTGTCCAGCAATTCATAAAGGAAAATGAAGCCTTTTTTTTTAAGCCCGGCCATCCAGAGCAATTAGCTTCTGCGGTACGTTTCTTGCTAGATAATCAAAAAGAGGCAAAAAAATTAGCGCATCAAGCCAAAGATGCCATCAACACTCGATTTAGCAGCAAACACGTGGCAAATAGTATTTTCGACGAACTAAACATTTTAACCAGCGGGAAGACTCGATAACACTTTTAGATCAGGAGTATAGGCACAAAAAGCGCCTGCGGTTAAACCATGAATGATATAAATGTAATAGAGAAAAATAAAGCATTCTATTCTTCCTACGCACCTCATTACGATAAAGGGAGGGAGGCATTTTTTTACCAAGAGAGTAAGCGAGTACAAAAGGACTTCAATTTTATAAATCAAAAGATACCTTTAGCACAATCGACTTTACTTGATATTGGAAGCGGTACAGGTTTTTACTCTCTGGCGGCGGCTCTTCAAGGTGCCAACGCGATCCACTGCCTAGACTTAAACAGTACATTCCTTCAAATAGCAAAAACAAAGATTCTAAATGAACATCCTTACGTAAACGTCACATGCCACGAAAATGATATGCATTCTTTTTTCGATGATTATCTAGAGAAAAAAATAACGAAATTTAACGTTTTCACCATGGGATCCGTCTTGCAGTATGTGCCTAATCATCAGGAAATTCTCAGCAAAATGGCAACTTTATATTCTGATAGCGTTTTTTACATCACCAGCAATAAAAATAAGATGGGAGCAATTGAGAAATTATTTTCCAAGCTTATTATCCCCAGTGATTATACGCTTCACCGTTTGATTGACTCGCCACCTCCACCGACAAACTTTGAACAAAAACAATCAAGTGTAGACGTTGAACTTAAATCACTTAAGTCCATTTTTGAAAGATATAACTTTGAAGTAAAAACAGAGACTTATACTACCTATCATACAGGTTTTTTTAACTTAGCAAATTCCCAATTAAAGAAAATTTGGCCATCTATTGGGACCCATTTCACTTTACTGGCAAGCCCCAAAAAGAAAGCTCGAACGTAAGGTCCTATGGAAATTATTAGACTGTCTTCCGTTGATCATAACGCTTGGGATCAGAGAGGTCTGCAGGCCGCAGGAGCCAATATCTTTCAATTATCTTCCTTTCTTAATCGACCACTAGTAACACTTGACCATTTTCACCCGATCTATCTTGTAATGAAAGATCGCGAGAAAATCATAGCGCAACTCCTCCTTACCGAAGGATCTGAAATAACCCGTCTTTTTGCAGATTTTCACGGCTTTTTACTGATCCGGCCATTCCTCAATAAGTTTTTTAAATCGTACCGATTTGCCTACGGTCCTTTAATCTTTGATCGTTCACGCTACTACGAGATACTTGAATTTTTTGTTAAATATCTGGACCAGAACATTTTGTCCAAAGGTATCCATGTTCGAAACATTACCCCGCCACTTCATGACAGAGATGTTGATCAAGAAAAAATAAGATCCATCTTTGAAACATACGGATTCTCTGCTAATAGGTGGGGCACCTTCGTTACTAATGTAGATCAAAGTGAGGAGAACCTTTGGAGCTCTATTGGTAAGGAAAGTAGGTCAAAAGTTCGCAAAGCGAGGCAAGCTGGAATTACAATAACAGAAGTTGAAGATGAAAAAATGCTTGGACACTACTACCAAATGTCCATTGAACTTTCCAAACGAAATCAAGTTTCAACCAAGTCGTGGAATGCTTTTTTACATTCATTAAGGGATCCACATACTAAGATTTTTCTATCGATGCATAAAGGTATTCCTGTGTCTGGGCAAATGGCTATGTGTGCAGGAAATATAATTCTACTCGGAGCCGTAACTACATCAAATTATGCCGTTCAAGAAAAAATTTACGGCAATGATCTAATGCAATGGCATATGTTAGGTTGGGCTAAGGCGCACGGATTCTCCATGGTAGATTCGGTAGGCGTACAACCCAACATAGGCCAACAAACAACCAAAGAATCAGGTATTTACCGATTAAAAAAACGATGGGGGGGAGAGCTATTAAACTATTATACGTTTGAAAAAACGTACAAGCCATTCACTCAAGAGTTCCTTGCAAAAAGCAAAATATTCTTGCTCCGTTTCAATTCCATCTTAAGTGATTTTAACAAAAAAATAAAGGCCTATCGTGGTTTTGTCGGACCAACTGATCGTATTTTGTCTGCCAGTTCGGAGGATGGGCTGAACTTTACCCGAGATGATAGTATATGCATTGAAAGCCATTCTACCTTGAGACCTGAAATGTTATATTTTCCGTCCGTCAATCGATTAGCCAACGGTCAATACCGCATGTACTTCCACAGCTCAAGAAAAACTAAGGGTTCCTGGAATGGAGAAATTTATAGTGCTTTGTCGACCAACGGAATCCATTGGACTCGCGAATCCGCCTTGTGTATTAACAACCCACTCGTAAAATATGAACACGTTCAATCCCCTCACTTCCTAAATTACAGATCCCAAAAAATGCTGTACTTCTGCGGGCGTACCAAAGGTGGGCCATATTCCCCTTTTGTAGCATACACCAATGACGGACGCTCATTTTTTGACCCAATATCTCTGGATTTGAATTTTAACTATGCAATTTCGGATTTTTGTATTTTCGAATTTGAAAACTTTTTGCGGATGTATTTTAGTAAAGAAAATAATATTGGGAGCGCCATCTCGGAAAAAGGTAAACGATGGAAACTAGAAGAAGAATACAGGCTACGGCCCGGCGCACGTGGGTTGAAAAAATTAGTTAATAACCCTTCTGTGGTTCAATTGGAGGACGGCCGATTCAGAATGTACTTTCGCGGGTCAAACAAGAACGCATTCAATAGTCGTATCTTTAGCGCTATTTCTGACGACGGGCTTCAGTTTACCTTGGAAGGTGGAACAAGAATGGATTATAGTGGGAAATATGAGCTCCACGGAGTAGGATTCCCCAACGTCGTAAAATTTGACACTCATTGGAAAATGTATTACGCGGGCTATTGGGGTAAACACCTTATTCAGCCTCTTACTATATTGCGGTGGTCATAAGCGATGGAATCTATAGTGTTCGAGCGCATTGATCGAGGAAAGAAAAGTCAGGATTTTCGGTTGTTGTCCGAACGAAAATGGCTACACGCATTTAAAAATAAAAATGTTCTGGATTTAGGTTGCGGAAGTGGATTATATACTCGATACCTGACGGAGCTTGGCATAAATCCTGTTGCGTTCGATATTAGTAAAGGAACAACGAAGCTTGCAAGAGATTATGTAGGTAAAAATGACCTCAAATTCTGTTGTGGCACTAGCGTAGGACTTCCATTTAAAGACGGATCTTTCGATCTTGTATTGTGCATTGAGACGCTCAGCCATATTCAAAGAGAAGATCAACAATTAGCGTTAGAAGAAATTTACCGAATTATCAAAGAAAATGGTGTTTTTATTATGAGCGTACACAACTCGACCCGATTCGCATTACAAAATATCGCACGCTTCAAAAAGCCTGAAAGGGTATATGAGAATCCAGGGTTAACCATATATCCTCTGGAAATGACTGAATTAAAAAATAATTTAATTCTAACCGGATTTTTGCCGACAGTAAAGTTATTCGTGAATTTTTACAACTCGATTCACCAAAGGTATCCGAGAATGTTTCCGGTGCTCTCGATAATTGAAAATATTTTAGCCCGAATTCCTATATTGAAACGAATAAGTCTCACTATTATGTATAGGCTTACAAAAACTAAGCCTGTATCATCTTAGGATATAACGATGCCTTTAGCTACAAAAGACACTATAAAACGGATTAGCCGTACCGTTCTCCAATCGCCAAAAACTTCTTTTTTATGCGCCTGTAAAAAGCTCGAACTGCGACTCTTGAAGTCCGAATCCTCCTCATACGCATATAATAAGCCGATCAGTATGGATATAGAGCTTACTAATGTCTGCAATCTAAAGTGCTCCTGGTGCGACACACAGTTCTATGCAGATAAATCTATCCCCGTCAGAGAGATTTCATGGGATAATTTTAAAAAAATTGCACCAAAATTAGAAGGATTAAATCGAGTTATTTTTTGCGGTGGAGGAGAAACCTTAACCTGTAAACATGCTGCAGAATCTGTCGCGTTGGTAAAAGAATACGTCCCAACCGTCCTTTTGCATAGTAATGGAGTATTACTTCACGGAAAACGCGCTCAAAAGCTAGCCCAGAGTGGCCTTGATAATCTTCGAGTAAGTATAGATGGATCAGACGAAGAAACTTTCCACAATATCCGGGGAGCTTCTTTATCTAAAATTTTGGCTAACCTTAAGAATTTCTCGTCTATCAGCGATACTCCAATCTCAACTGTTTCTGTAATGAGTCAAAATAACTGGCGATCTCTGTTAAATGTCCCAGATATGTTGAGAGAAGTCGAAAATGTAAGACAGCTCTATTTTCAGCCGGTTGAAGTCGAATTCTTGGGTTGGAATCGAGATGATTATTTTATGTCACGAGACCAACTCCAGGAATTTTGTGGAACGATCTCCGACAAATGCAAACGTTATGGCTTAGAAACAAACGTAGATGCTCCAGACTTTGATCCACTGTTTTTTGAGCCCTTCTCACTCTGCGAGTATCCATTTTTTGGTTACATCACACTTAACTACGAGGGATTCGTCTCTCCGTGCTGTAGACTCACAAACGTTGTACATATGGGTGATCTAAAGCAACAATCCTTTAAAGAAGTCTGGAACGGAAAACACTTTCGTAAATTGCGAGACTTAATGATCTCGGGTAATTATCCTAGCTATTGTCATGATCGTTGCAAGCATCGCGTTAAGATGAATTCAATCCCTTCGGACATAACGCCAGGAAAATTAAAGAAACGACCATTAGATAGAGACGGCCGTGTAAATTCAACAGATAAGACTGTAGTAGATATAGACCCCGTTCGTTAGGACATAAATGAACTATCGGCGGCATATTAATAGCGTCGTTCTGGTAGGTATAGCCAATGTCTTTGTATACGCCAGAAATATGTTTCTGTTACCCATTCTTACCCGATCCTTAGGCATTAACCTATATGGTTTATGGTCGCAACTTTATGCGTTAATCGAGTTACTCACTCCTCTTTTTTTACTCCGTTTGCCTTCTGCATTTACTCGCTTTTTAGCCGCAGAGCAAGAGGTCGAAGCCATTCGATCTGGATTTTGGACGTCCTTTTTAGGTGCATTCTTATCATCCACCCTTTTAAGTTTGACTCTACTTTTAATGTCAGTGCCTGTACGCCATTCCTTCGGAGCCGAATTACGCCAAATCGCTGATATGTTATGGGTCGTAACACTTTTAATCATGCTTAGTTCTGCATCTAATTCTTGTATAAATTATTTTCGCACTTTTGAAAAATCTGTTCTGTTCAGCGGAATGATTTTAGTAGAATCGATAGGTTTTTTATTTATCACTTTAGGAGTCTCGTTGATGGGCGGTGATATCATGAGCCCTATTATCGGCTTGGTCTCCGTAAAAATTATCATCTGCTTGTGGGGTTTACCGAAAATATTCCGAGAGATAGGATTTTGTAAAATCGATTGGAAGACTTTAAAAATCTACCTTTCCTACAGTTTACCGTTGGTTCCGATGGGTATACTCTATTGGACTATACAAATGAGCGATAGGTATCTAATAGATTTGTTCCTTAGTAAAAAAGAAGTAGGGCGATACGCTGCAACGTATACATTAGGCGGACTTATTTCTTTCGTTTACGGTCCAATTTTTGCATTCCTTATGCCTGCAGCAACAAAATTATGGGAGAATAACCAACTTGATGACCTAAGACAATTTTTTCTCCGTAGCCTTAAATACCCCTCGATAATAGCCATCCCCATTGCATTTACTTCACCGGTATGGGGACTAACAACTATCAAATTGGTAGCCGGAACAAATTATGTGACTAGTAAGATTCTAATATTGGTTGTTTTAATTGGTTACTTAGCATTAATGATCGGTACTTTTTTCGCCACAATTCTACACCTAACGAAAAAAAACGCCACGTTATTGTGGATAAATATTCTTACTGCTGGTGTAAATATAGGACTTAACTTAGTGTTTATCCCCGTATATGGAATAGAGGGAGCAGGTCTTTCAACGGCAATTACTTTTCTTATCCAGACAACCGTTTTCTATCTTTTCTCTCGGCGTTACTTTACATTTGATTTAGGGATAAAAAATTTGGTGAAAATCATTATTGCGTCTCTATTATGTACTTTATTGATGTCTTTTTGGGGCATACATAATCTTGAGACTTTAATTACTTGCATTATTCTCGGAACAAGCGTTTATATTGCATTGCTCTGGATAAGCCACGCAATAACACGCCAAGAGATGACTTTTGCATGGCGTTTTTTCAAGGAGCGTCTACTCTTTTTATTCACATAATTTTAATCATTTACTATCAAAATCTTTACCTTGATGAAGTTTACACTCCAGCCTAAATGCCAAATTTTGGTATGGATCCCAAAGAGCATAATACTCCTCAATACAGGTTTTTTTATCCGACCTTCCAAGAAGGCGCATAATTCTTCGAACTTCAGAATCTATCGGTATCCTATCATTTTTTCCCAATAACATAGCTACGTGGTTTATACTGTAACTACCCAATCCTTTTACAGTACTTAACTCTTGAAGTATTGCGTCTTTAGACCAACCAACAAATTCATCACAAATATTAAATTTCTTAGCTATATTCCTCAAATATTTGCTTCGGTAACCCATCCTCCCCTCACCTTCTAATACCGACATAGGAATAGACAAGACTTGAGAAACAGACGGGAATGTCTTATCGGCGTCAACCCACCCAAAATGTTTAGTGCACACACCCAAAAGAGATTGGCACATTTTTTTTGTATAAGCCCAAGATGCATTCGTCGTAAACAATGTCTTTATCACATCTTCAAATAGTGATGATCCTCGCAAAAAAGGATTTAATTCCTTTTTTGCCATTTGGCAGATTTCCGGGTCTAATGAACGCGCCTTTTTTAAGAATTGAGTATAATCCGCATCACAGTTAAACATATATTCCAAGCGTAATGAAAGGTTCTTCATCAGATTGGCACGTATAGGCTTTTTACTGGAAGCAAAGCACATGATTTCTTTTTCAGTGCCTTGTTTCATAATTAATTGAACTGTTTGTTGCCCAAAATGTTCAATCCGTTTTAAAATTTGAGCTTCTTCATCCCAAAAATAAGGTTCTAACTGCGACCAGCCGTGTGACCTAATAATTCCAATAAAATTTCCATGAGGAAGACGGATTCTTAGACGCTTAGAGTAGGAACCCCTTCGGATTTCGAGCGTGTCTTTTTCTATACACATCAACAAAGATGATAATTTTTAAAAAGGAAGTGTGTATGACGGGTCATTAACGTACCTTTGCGTCTTAAGATTAAGTCGTATTTCCGTCCCTGGGCGCATCTTTATTTCAATTTTCGAAGCTTTTACGGTACAGGAATTCGTTTTTGTGACCAATGGCTCCGCACTATAGGTGCCTGCATATCCGCCAAGCCCACCAGGCCAATCGCTGGTGCACATCTCAAAATTTGCCTCCGTAAAACGATGCTCTCCAAAAGTTCCCGCCTGAATCAGTAGGCTACGAGATTCAGTAACACTAGTGTTAACTAGCCGAACCGTCGTCCTATCAGCAGAAAGCTTCTCAACAAGAGCTGCTACATCGATAGGTAAGCCTGATCGACGGCGATCCAAGTCAAAATAACGTAACCTTGCATGGAGTAATCCTCCATTGTATATAGGTTGCGGAGCGCCTAATGCCAATTGTATCAGTGCCTCAGAAGTAACAGGATTCCCCCATTGCCAGTGATGCACATGATGCTGAGTCCCAACCTCTTTATCGGCCTCAACTTGTGCCATCCTACGAGCTATCTGTGTATAACTCCCCTGCTGAATTAATTCTGGGTAATGTGGGTTCCGACCCTTTAGAAACTCGAACCATGGCTGTTCATGGCCGGAATCATGTTTATCCCGAAAGGAGTGAACCTCACTCCAATCATGTGCTTCCGCTTTTCGAAGCCTCTCTACGCGCTCCAAATCGTCATCCCGCATAGAAAGATACCATAAGTAGATGGGATAGAGGCCTCCCATAGGCATCCAGTCAAACCACCCAGCATCTCCATGACGATAGGGTACGAGAAACGTTTTGTGACCAACAGAAACCGCATTTAGTTGATGGGACCAATTTGACCGTACACTCATCTCTTCATTATGTGGATTTTTTGATTCACCCAATTCCAGTATGCGATCCATTTGTTGTCGGGGTAATTCTAAATAGCTCTCATCTCTCGTCAACAGGTAAGCATTTGCACCTGCATCAACCGTTGCAAAATGCATCGTCAAAAACCCATGAGGAAACGTCCACCCATAGCGACCCCCATACCATTTGCCGCCAACATATTCGCCTACTTTTCCAGAAGGCCCAATTTGATCTGGCAAAAGACCACCATTTTCCTTTGCACGAACCATCCACGCATCGGTATACTCTATGACCCAGTTCCGATACTTTTCCTTTCCAGTAAGAATGAATGCATTGGTCATCATTGAGGTAATTGCCAAGTTTGCCGGTGCATCGCCCGCTCGCCAACGCCTATTCATTTCCTCTCCCATTAATCGGGCTTTTGCTGGATCAACTAAATCCTTAACAGAATTAATGTCGGGCAAATCATAAAAAGGTAATCCATAAGGTTCCATAGTCGTACCAACAGGATTATATGGACGTGGAGATTGATCTGTATTGGATGCAATCGCACCTCTACTACCATTTAGCCCAGACAACACAATTTTGTGCTCAGGATCGTAATTGATTGCATCGGCGTCTTCATTTAAGTAAAAGCCCGCAAATCTACGAGCCAAATCTTGGAGATCGTTATTTCCTGGTAGCGTTAAACATAGGTTATAGAAGAGAACATCGGCTTCAGATTGATGCATCTGATCTTCACAAAAACCATAATCTTTGTGGTATGATCCTAACCTACCTAATTGGCCTAGAATAGCCCCATACTGACGTTCGGCCAGTGACAAAAGATGATCTCCCCCGCCAACAGAGTACACCAGAGGCCAGTTAAAAAATGGTTCAAAAAAATCATCTGGCGACCCACCTCCCCATGAATCCTCCCAAATAAATTCGCCGTTTTCTCGTGTGAAATGTCTTAGATATGGTCCAGAAACAGAGTCAATAGACTCAAACAATTTGCGTTGCCATATAGCCCAAGAGGGTATTTTTTGACATGGTAAGTTGACACAAATTTGCTCCATTATTTCCTCGTAACTTTTTACGCATTACCAAAACTGTTAACAATAAATCTCAATGATTAATCTAATCCACAAATGTTTCAGCTTTTAAAACTAGCTATATTTTATAGAAAATATCGGTCACTTTCAAAGATCCAAACTAATCCATGCAATATGCGTTAAACATAATTGCCTTAGTCGTTCTTTTAAATACATATGACTGTAGTAATTCATAGACCTTAGGCTTTCCCCAAAAACTGGGACCCTTCGTCGAAAATCATTCTAAATAGCAAGCTACAAAAGCTGTTAATTACGCATTTTACTTTCCATAAGACTGCCTTTTTCTACCAAACCAAAGATGCCTATTCAGAATTCTAGTTAAAAAATATTGGGTTTTATTTTGTTGATAATGAAAAAATGTTACCTATCCAGCGATGTCAAATTATCATACCAAAAGTGAATTTTTTGCGCAGATTAATAATTTATTTTCATATAATGCAGATAGCACCAGGGTATGTATGACCCTCGTTCAGGTTTCCCCCGAACCATATTCATCAATTATGATTTTTAATATAGCCAATGAAAAAATATCTTTGGTAATATCGCAACTATCTTTAAGCCCGTAAGTGGACGACCATTGCTTTTCCGAGATGTGGGCACACTTTACGAATCCTGTCATGAACTGGGTATTACAACCATTGCGCAAGACATGAGCTTGTATAATATTAGGGGTGTATCCTTCCAACCGCTGGCGATGCGAGGATCATGTGGGGCTAAATTGAATAAATCAGAAGACGCCGTTCAAAAAACTGTCCCGCTTGCACCTACTGTAAGAAGGTCTATTGCTTCTCCAGTAAGAGTTCCCGGGTTAGAGTATATAACCAAAGATTCGGGGCCCACCGAATGTGAACACTGTTATGGTTTAGGACTTATTCCTATTGGGAATCTAGATCACTGGAGTGGTTGCCTTTGGTGTAAGACCTCTAATTTACACGTTTTTATCTGCCGCGTAGGTACTTTGTTTTTGGCTGTCCGCGACGTTAATAACTCAATAGGATGGGGTGAAAACGTTATAGATGCGTTGCTCCAATGTGAAACAACTATAAACGAGAGCGATTCTGTTTGGTCAAACAAATATGCGGCAAAAACAGATCAAAAAGATCCTATCTCTGTAACTATTCAACGTCGGACCTACGCAATACTTGAAAAGCAGGCTCTATTACAAGGCTACGGTTTAGATGAAATGTTGGCGAAATTTGCGACGGGAAACATTGAGGGATTTGTTAATAACGGACACAGCGCAATCAGTGAAGAAAAAAACCGAGACGAGAACTTAAATACACTCAAAAAAGAGCACACCTCTGATGATTCTACTTCACGCGTGAATACAGGGTAGAATCATTTCCATTGGACTAACTTCAATTGTACTCTCTGCTTCTTCAAGTAATTCAATCTTTCAAACTTTTTGCGCTACTAGTCACCAAATAAAGACATTTGTTCTGTTGTTAATAGCGTTGGCTGAGACCCCTCATCTAATGGAAAATTTTGTTGCAGATAATCAATCGTCCCCAAAAACCCTCGGTACACTACCTCTGCTTTGGTAACATCAAAAGCACTCGCATATTTTTCTAAGTCATCTAACTGAGCTGGTGTTATGCTTATTGCTACCTTCCTGCAGCGTTTCCCTGTGCGTATCGTTGCATATGAGTCTAATTTTTGAGCATTTCTTGGAGAAAGTTTGATTTCGAGATTCCGAAGACTCATAAAAGCGTTGATCCTTAGGTAAAAGGGGTTCTGAACGGTTAAACTAAGCCTACAGGCACTGTTGTCAATACGATTAAGAGCCTAGTTATTAAAAAGTTATCAACATCGTTATCAACAGAAGTTAAGTAATTGTAAATTCAGTGTTTATCTTCTTAATCGAAAACACTTGCCTTTGTAACTTCTCGTTCGATTAGAGTAATTATTCTTGTAATTGCTGCTTCTCATGTAAAGCCCTAGCGATATTTGTGAGAAGTTTAATATTTTCGCGGGATAACTCACTAATAATGGAGAAAAATTCTTCTGAAACTGTACTGTCCTCGCCATGCTCGCTTCGACCATTAAATCGGTCGACCAAAAACTCAAAAGTATCGCTTTCTGCCGATTCAGCTTTTGAACTTACGGCAGCTATCAAGATTTCCGCAAGTTCAAACTCCGCGGAGGTAGACGCTTTAAATTTATAAACTAAAGCCAGAAGCAATAAAGGATTTAACTGTAAAATCTCTGCCAGTGCCTGGCAAACTTCTGAAGACGGGACTCGATCGCCCTTTTCTACCTGTCCAATATATGTGGACCAAACCCCGCCAGGCTTGCTTTCGGTTGTGATTTTCTGAGCTAATGCCCGTTGGCTGAGGTTAAGCTCTTTCCTCCTCAGAGCTATTAACGAACCAAATGTTTGCTCTTTCATAAACTCCTTAAAACCCAAATGGAGGGGTTTGATCTCAAATCAATTAAACGCCCTTCTAACATGCAGACACAAACCCCAAGCATCAATAGTTTTGTAACACAAATCTACTCCTTTGATTATGGTACACATTTCATTCATAGAAAGCACAAAGGAGAAAGCATTCATGGACCTTTAAAACAATCGGAAGACTTATCGCTTCGGTAAGAACAATATTGGGGGTTGACGCCTACGCTAATATAAGAGACGTTCTCTGTTCCTTTCGTTATCTTTTTAGATACAATTTTAGCCCCGGCGGTTCTTAGTAGTCGACCGCAATCTGGTTCCGTCAAGCAAGGTGCTCATACTTGGTTTTGTTTTTTACTTTACAGTGAATTGGAGATTTTTAATTTGTTAGTTGAGGAATGTTGGGAGGAGTGGACACATTGTTTACGGGAAATTCGGGACCAAATAAACCCCAGAAGTTATGAGCAATGGTTTTCCAGAACCGAGGCAACTCTTGTAGCCCCAACAACTCTCCGAATAATAGTCGCAGATGCAATCTCCGCAGATTGGCTACGTAAACATTATCAAAACATGGTAGAAGATGTCGTTTACAACACTACCCAAATCAGAGCAAATATCGAGTTCATACCACATGTCGAAAAAGCGCTTCGAAACAACCTAAACCAGGATCTATTCGAATCCGTCACTCCAGAAGATCAACGTGACTCCGAAACAAGACAGGTCCCACCCATAGAACCAAGACTAGGTAATCTTTCTAATTATACTTTTGATAATTTTGTAGTTGGCGATACAAATAGGATGGCCTTCTCATCCGCCTATACAATAGCCGGCAATCATTCACAAACTCAGTACAACCCTCTTTTTATTTTTGGAGGGCCCGGTCTCGGAAAAACCCATCTTTTAAGAGCAATCGAAAACCGAGTCCATCTAGAACACACGGCCCAACGTGTCATGTACGTCACCGCCGAAGAATATATGCGTCGTTTTATCGAAGCAATTCAAGATCGATCCACTAAGGATTTCAAAGAATTGTTTCGTAAAATAGATATACTATTGGTCGACGACGTACAGTTTCTCTTGAAGGGAGAGCAGACCCAAAACGAATTTTTTCACACATTCAATGCCCTTCATGAAAAAAACTGCAAGGTTGTCTTAACATGCGATCGGTCCCCTGATAAAATCGAGGACATCGAGGAACGGTTACGGTCTCGATTCAAATGGGGTTTAGTAACCGGTATTGAACAACCAGACCTCATCACGCGTATTGCGATCATCGAATCCAAAGCCAAATCTTTAAACCTTGACCTTGGAAAAGATACAGTTGCTTTAATCGCCAACCATGCCGCTTCTAATGTTCGTGAAATCGAGGGCGTACTTACCTCACTCACCGCACATGTTGCAATACATCAAAGTAATATTGGCACCGACACTGTTAATGCGGTCCTCCGTCAAAGAGGTCGTGTCACATATGGAATGCGTGATATATCAAATGTCCAGCTTGCTGTTTCTGAATCGACAGGGATTCCCATTGCACTTATGGTTGGCAGATCTCGAAAACAAGAGGTCGTTCACGCCAGATATCTTGCTATATATCTGGCACATACAGTAACCAAAGACACTTACTCAGCGATAGGTTCTCAATTCGGTGGACGAGACCATAGTACCGTTCTATATGCAATCCAATCAATCAGCAATCGACTCAAACTTGACCCGGTACTGAAACAAAGGGTTAGTAGTTTGTTGGACCAATTAGATGCTTAATTCACACGCTTTTTAACTGATGAGAAGCGCTCCGTCTGAATAGCCATTTCTTCTCGACCACCTTGAGAGTTCGCGTGACCAACATAACCACCTGATATTCCATCAAGTTTGTAAAGCCTGAGAGCCGTTAAACCCAACCAACCATTTTTGTTTTGCAATATTCCTTCCACTAATAGAGCCGAAGATCTGATAATTTCTTCGTAACGTTTCTGTATTTTACTAAAAATGACCGTTTGAATATATCCTGTTTCATCTTCGAGTGTTATAAACATAACCCCGTTCGCCGTTGGGGGCTTTTGCTTCAGTATCGCCAATCCAGCAATGCGCACAAAAATTTTCTGCTCTGACGTACTGGTAATACTACGACATAATTCTATCGTTTTTACAGAAAATTCATTTAAATATCGACGGAAAAACGATAAGGGATGAATCATAGAAGTTCGTTGTGTCTCAAGGTCCCAAGCAATCCTCTCCTGCAGAGATAACTCAGGAAAATCCGGGACCTCTTCAATCAAATAAACCGGAGTAGAAAAAAGGTTAGGCTGTTCAAATAAATTCTTTCGGTTGAACATTAACCCTATTTCCCAAATGGCTCGGCGTCTGCTCTCCGCTATACTATCTAATGCAGCCCCTTTACCCAGAGCAACGAGAGCATCGCGGGAAATAACCGTTCGTCTAAAAATATCTTCGATAGAAGAAAAATTAGACACCATGCGAGCCCAAACGATTCTTTTTGCAATATTAATGGAAATGCCGATCACCGATGTTAGAGGTTTACGAATACAAGGACCTTTATGATCAAAAACTTCCAGTGTGTAACGTACATGCGATCTATTTATATCCGGCGAAAGCATTCTCACATTGAGGCGCTTTGCTTCTTCCTCTAGTGTTTGTAACGGATACATCCCTGGATGGTGTTGCATCACCGCAGCCATATATGCAGCCGGAAAATACAGTTTCAGCCAAACAGACTGATATACGATCTTTGCAAAAGCTGCTGCGTGACTCCGACAAAACCCATACCCCACAAAATTGGCAACTTTGTCAAATACAATCGTTGCCGTGGATCGATCTACGCCTTTATAAACCGCCCCACTTATGAAATTATTTCGCATATCCAGCAATTTTTCCTGGCTACGTCTTTTCGACATCTCTGAACGAAAATCGTCTGCTGCCGCGAGCGACATACCCGAGAACTGGTTGGCTATTTCAAGAATCTGTTCCTGAAATAGAATAATCCCATAAGTATCCTTAAGAATAGGCTCCAAATCGGGATGGTCATAAGATACCGACTCTAATCCCTTCCTTCTGCGAATATACGGGTGTACCATCCCACCCTGGAGGGGCCCCGGGCGAAATAATGCAATCTGGGAAATTAAATCGTTAAAACAATTTGGTTCATGTACTGCCAAAAGGTGCATCTGACCTTGAGATTCAATTTGGAAAGTGCCAAGACTCTTTCCTGACCGGAGGTATTGATAAACCTTTTCATCATCGTGAGATATACAATCTAAGGAAATATTTTTACCGTAGTGTTTATTAACCATTTCTTCTGCCTCACTTATCGAGGCAAGCATACGTAAACCTAAAACATCTAACTTGATCAAACCTAAATGATCTAAATCGTCCTTGTCGAACTGTATGACCTTGACACCATTTTTTGACACCTGTATTGGGGTAAAATGCGAAAGTGGCAAATTAGATAAAACCATACCCCCTGAGTGTAGACCTAAATGTCGCGGGCAATCCTGGAGTGATTCTACAGCATTCAAAATTAATTCGAGACGGCCCCTACATATTTTTTTCCCTAATACATCGGTAAATTCCCGAATAGAATTTGGTTCTGTGTGAGGCACAAGCTTCGTTATTTTTGAAATCTTCTTGTTCGTAAAGCCGTAAACCTTTAATACCTCGCGTAGGGCTAAGCGAAGGCGGAACGTCACCATCGTACCGGTCATTGCTGTGTGTTCGATCCCGAACCGGGATTCTATCCATCCGATTATTTCTTCACGACGTTCACTATCAAAATCTATGTCTATATCTGGAGTGCCCTTTCTACCTCTATGAAGAAAACGTTCAAATAGCAATCCGTGTTCAATCGGGTCTACTTGTGTTATACCTAATAAATACGCCACTATACTGTTCGCCGCTGATCCACGACCACTACATCGAATTCCCCAACAACGGGCCTGTTTTACCACCTCTCTGACAACCAAAAAAAAATCAGCAATATTTAAATCGTAAATAACACAAAGCTCTTTATTCAACTGTCGAAGTGCCGTCACCAAAGAGACCTCATACTTATTTAACAATTCAGAATAGCACAATCGTGCAAGAAATTGATTACCCGTGACACCCTTTGGAAGTTTTGCTGCTGGCGCTACGACGGTCTCCTTAAGAATATTACAATCGCAAACATCTGCGATTTCTTTTGTCGCAAAAATTGAATTTTTAGGTAGAACCGAACTATTCAACTTGTATTTCAAATAGGCCTGTGTGTTTTTACTTCGGCCAGGATGAAACGAATCTAGAGTGATTCCCAATCTTATACATGTTTGCAAATCGAAACGCTTAAAATCATCAATCCTAGCATATCGGGATGAATTGGTAGCCACTGTTTTAACTGAACATTTCTCCGCAATAGAAATAAGCCGTTTCAGAATTATTTTTTCTTCCACGTTTTCGTGATACACCAACTCAACAAAAAGGTAATCTCCATAAATTGCTTTCAAGCGTTTAAGCCATGCTACGGCCTTTTTGTTTTCCCTATTTTTAACATATCTCCATAACCTACTTTCTGAACTACCGGTAATACATATAACACCATCACTAAAATTAACATGTTCAGATTGAACAAAATTTTTTGGTTTAGTCACGTGATAGACGGTCAATAAGGAGCAAAGGTTTTTGTAACCTCTTGTGTCTTTAGCCAAGAGAATAATGGAATCCTGGGTACTACATAGGGAACCAGCCCCCCTAAATAATTCTGGACGAAGGTCTACACCTATTATCGGTTTGATGCCATATTTAGCGCATGCACGCTGAAAACCGACACAGCCATACATCCCATTAACATCTGTTATAGCTAATCCTGTGTGAGATATTTCAGCTGCACGTTTAACCAAATTTTCGGGCGAAGATCCACCCCAAAGAAAACTATACCAGGTATGGGAATTGAGATGTACGAAATTATCGGCCATCTAAGGGCCTTAGGACGTTAGCATCCTCGGGTACAAAAGTGTACATAATCGGAGTTGGAATAAAAAATTTTTGAGGAAATCTCCGATTCAGCGTAGGTTTTAGATTCTCCCAATCCGAGGTTCCCCATAAATCTGATTGGACATTATCCAACTCTTTTAAATTAAATACCATTCTGTATTTGGTTACTCGCTCCTCAAATTGCAACAATCTCTTCAACAGATAAATACCAAGGGCGCAGATTTTTTTAACATCGCGTGTGGGGTTATCCAACGTTTTCATTCCCTTTTCATTTGACCCTTGTCCTAAACGTACTTCGAAAGAAACGATACCCATTCTCTCTTGGTTCAGAGCCATCTCAGTAGCTGCTACTATTTGCCTTTCATAGTCAGATTCAGAGTAATTCTCTTCCAGGGTATTCTCTATGGAGATACTATTTGGATTCCAATTCGGTATAATCCCAGTCGTTGATTCATCTGTTAAAAATTCAAAAAGGCGACGACCCTCTTGCCCAAATTGTGAAGTAAGCTGACGAAGCGTTAACTTGGATAAAGCCAAAAGATCACGAAAACCCAGAAGATCTAATATCTCCAAACACTCTAAACCAAAGCCAAAGTGATACAAATCCGTCGTTTTAAAAGTCTCTAAAAACATCTGTTCTTTTTCCGGAGAAACGACCAAGAGCTGAGTACATTTTGCAGTAAATGCTGCTAACTTAGATAAGGTCCGTGTCCTTGCATATCCGGCCTTCGCCGAATATTTCTTTAGGCATCGCTTTAATTCCCATTTATCAAAGCTATTGATCTCTACCCATAACTCCGGAGCTAAAACATAGTGAGCCGAAATTTGCGGAGTAGTTTGATAAAGGTCATTCATCACTGTCCGATAGTAGTTCTGCTCAAGGGTCTGCTGTCGAGATACTAAAATACATTTTGGATTTATAGAAGTAATTCTTGAAATCCCAAAACCCCTATTTATTGGAGAACCTGACATTTCTGACGATAATGCGTAGGCACGTGACTTATGAATAACCACCAATTCTTTTCCAGAATTCCCGCCAGAATGCGCCATTGCACAAAAATTTGGCATGTGAAACATACCACAACCCATATAAACTTTCTCCTATATGTAAATATAAAAATGTTTAAATACGCCTAAAGTCTTGCTACGCACGACATCTTAAAATGTTACCGTCTCACACGAATTATCTCCTAACACACATGAACTTATTTACCAGAATTATTCTCATAAGAGACCGTCATAAAGGAATGCTGCTGTAAGGCACGGCTCAACGTTGAATGTTCTGATGCAACCAATTGGTCAGGCTCTTCCAACTCAGAATCAGCTCTCAACGACGTAACGTTTGGGTTTGTTTCGGTTCGACTCTTGAATGTCAATAAATATCCCGCCGGTGCCACGAATAAGAGGTCTGTTAAATAAAGTCCCTCTCTCAAGCAATCACTCACTTGATCTATATTATTCTCCCCGGTTTTGATATTAAAAGCAAGAATGAGAACTCTCTCGTTTATAATATTTTTCAAAATTTTACTCCTTTGATAACAAAAAGACTTCATATAGTATACAAATGTATACTATATGTCCAGTAAAAATATCATTACATAAAAGATTTACATTCACGATTCAGGGAGCATTTCGGGAGCACAACAACGTTTCTACTATGCCAACAACTGGGGAGCACGCAGGAGCACAACAAATATTCTTGAAATCGGATTTATGAAAGACGCCCAGTTTAAAATTAAAATCTCAACTAAAAAGGAGCGAAAAGGCATTTGTGTCGCTGAATAGTCGGTCCGTAATAAAAAATACAAAGTAACGCCTATATACATGCCCGAAAATAACAGCCCGTCACAGGGACGACTTTAACACGAAAGATCCAGCAATACTATAACCATTCTTGGTCTTTCGTAAGCAAAGAGCGATTTTATGTGGAAGTCTGTAAGAAAGACTCCGTCGGGAGCACGCGTTCAAGGCCCCCTAAAACAAAAAAATATACCAAAAAAATCTAAGTCCGAGGAATCAGGAGGGTCTGGTGATTGGGACGGCGCTTCTTACTTTTTTGGTATACAGGAATTAAAAAAATATTATTCATATAGGTGTAGTAACACCGACTAAGCCCGGCAGGGTTATAGCATCGCCGTGGATCTGACAAATTTCAAAAAATAAATAATGTTCAGAGACGATTTGTGTGTCTACTTGCTCTTTGTCAATTGTTGCCAAAACATAAACGATCAAAAGGTTGATATTTTCTTTTCTCTCAAGAAATAAACTTTTGATATCCAGCGGCTCGCAGTTCGCAAGCAGGACATTCATTACATCCATAGCCCCATTCAAGGCGATTCGAACGATTGCCATTGTAACAGGTATGCGTAAATTCCTTCATCACCTCTATCAAGCCTGAACCACCGATTTTTTCGGCCATGTCCCACGTAGACGCCTTATCAATCCACATCAAGGGCGTATGTAAAACAAACCTTGTTTCCATCCCCAAGTTCAACACAACCTGCATAGCCTTGATAGCGTCATCTCTACAATCAGGATAGCCAGAGTAATCCGTTTCACATACCCCAGTAACAAGATTTTTTATGCCCCGCCGATACGCTATGGAAGCAGATAACGTCAGAAACATTAAATTTCGACCGGGGACAAAGGTATTCGGCAATCCCTGCTCTGATATCTCAATTTCAACAGGTTTCGTTAAAGAAGTTTGGCTTATTTGGCCTAAAACGTTTAAATCGATGAGATGATCATCACCTAATTTCGCTTTCCATTCCGAATTTTGTTTTTTAAACTCTTCAAGAATCGGCAATCGGCAAGTCAATTCCACGCTGTGCCTTTGACCATAATCGAAACCTATAGTTTCCACCCTATTGAATTTTTCAAGAGCCCAAGCAAGGCAAGTAGCAGAATCTTGACCACCAGAAAACAGCACTAACGCCTCTTGATCTCGTTGCATTCGCAAACCCTCTTGGTTAACAGAAATCAACATGACCAATCGATTCATTTCTGACGTACAACAATCGGACTATGTAAAATGAGCGATTGTATTACTTTTTTATATTAGCATATAACATACTTACGATAGAAAATATAACCAGTAGGGGTTTTTAAACCCGAAAAAGGAACGGCAGTGCAGGAAAATCCTAATGCTCCGAAAAAGCATCGACCCAATTGGCGTGATGACGGTGAAATCTTAGAAATCAACGAAATCTTCTACTCAATTGAGGGTGAGGGACTCAGAGTAGGTCAGCCGACAACCTTTGTCAGGCTTTCCAAGTGTAATCTCCGTTGCGATTTCTGTGACACAGAGTTTGACTCGTTTACCGAAATGTCTATCAACGAAATTGTCAACAAAATTAAACAATACACCGCAGCCTGGATTTGCCTTACTGGCGGGGAGCCCCTCGGTCAAAACATTGTTCCCCTGGCCCGATCATTGCGAAAGTTAAATTATAATCTCCATATTGAAACCAACGGCACATTAGACCCGGGCCCTGAACTGCTAACACTTATAGACCATTGGACCGTATCGCCAAAGCGAAATAAAATAGCACAAGGATTGAAGAAGGTAACAGAGCTGAAATATATCGTAGGAAAACATTTTCATGAAGATCATGTCGATGAAAACCGTGCCGAATTCATCTATTTGCAACCCGAGTCCAGTGACCCTAAATACACGAAAAAAACCCTAGATATTTTAGGGCGCCATCCGGAATGGAGGCTCTCCTATAGAATCCACAAAATTCTAAATCTACCTTA